>CAUSCY010000073.1:0-23909 GCA_963529995.1 uncultured Massilia sp.
CCATCCCGGCCTGACTCACACTAACCGGCCTCCACGGAAGCCGGGGCGGTTCAGAGAGGTTGCTGCCCTCGACAGCGGGACGCGGTGTTCGCGCCCGGCCTTCATCCACTCAGCCGGCACTGTCCATACCGCGGCGCCTTCGTCAATCTCATCCCAGCGAGCGCCGCGAATCTCGCCCGATCTGGCGGCCGTCAAGATGCCAAACTCGACGGCGCGTGCCGCGATTCCTTAACGCTGGCGTAGCTTAGCCATGAAGTTACCCACTTCCTGCCAAGGCAGGGCGGCATGGTGGTCGACTCGTGCCATCTTGTTCGGATCAGCACGCAGGTTATCGAGGTGCCCCCTCCAGCGAGCCGAGT
The DNA here is from genome assembly GCA_963529995.1 of uncultured Massilia sp. Classification (GTDB taxonomy): domain Bacteria; phylum Pseudomonadota; class Gammaproteobacteria; order Burkholderiales; family Burkholderiaceae_D; genus Telluria. The sequence continues at coordinate 360 of CAUSCY010000073.1, forward strand.
TCTCTCCAACGCGGAACTTGCTCACTGTGGACCAGTCGAGGATGTTTTCGATCCTGCTGTGCAATCGCGTAGCCGTCTCGGTCTTTTCCTGCCAGATCGGTTGTAGTACTTTGACCACCAAAGCTGTGTCAATCGCAGCGACGGGCAGAGCCCCTATGAGTGGGCTGGCATACGTTGCGATAGTCCTTTCCCACTGTGCAGCATGTTTTTTGTTCCTCCACCCGCCACGATGTGCGGCGATATACTCCTTGGCGCAATGGTCGAAGGTGACAGTCTTCGCGCGATCGAGCGCAGCTTCGAGCTTCACGGCATTGCGGGCTTCAAGCGGGTCAATTCCTTCGAGCAGCGAAGCTCGACATTCCTTCGCCTTCTCTCGGGCCTGCGCCAAGCTAACAGTGTGTAGGGCGCCGAGACCCATCTCCCGTTGCTTGCCAGCCAACCGGAAGCGGAAGATCCAGCTCTTTGTACCAGCTTTCGACACTTGCAGATACAAGCCTGCACCATCATTGTAGTAGCTGGCCTCGCTGGCACGTGCCACTGCTAATGCGCTGAGCTTCTCAACTGTCTTGGCCGATCTCTACCCCCACTTCTACCCACACAAAGAGCCCGAATTTCACCGGAAATTAGCGAACTCAGGCGGATGATAAAACGAGGTTTATCATAGCAAAATCAGAGGGATAGCGCACTATGGCGGATATGGCGGAGGCGGACCCTCTCTCCGCCAAAAATACCAAAAAGCCCTATGAAGGGGCTTTTTATTTTCGGCATGTCATATCAGCTGCAAACGGCGCTTTGTGGTTCTCCTGTCACACTTCCGTAATATCTCGCTTCGTTTTGTAAAGTTTTGCAAGCCTCTCCCATGACATGGCCCCGCTGTTCGATCAAAAAGGCTGCCTTCTGTAAAGAAATGTAAGCGATCTCGAGCTTGTAAGACGCAACTCCCAATAAAATCATATAGTTATGCGTTCTTGCCTCTGCGCTGGTCATCCACGCCCACCCTTGCTACGATGAATCATCGATAACAAGGGGACATCCATGCAACTGCTTCTCCAGACCGGTACCGCCGCTTCAGTCACCGACGAACGAGGCGCCGCAGCATGGAACTGAGCGTCGATCAACCCAAGCAGGGCGCCGCCGATTCCACCCGCACCGTCGTGGTCGGCATGCTGTTCGTCGGCTTGTTGTTCTTCATCCTCGGCTTCGTCACCTGGCTGAACGGCTCGCTGGTGCCGTTCCTGAAGATCGTCTGCGGCCTGAACAACTTCCAGGCCTTGTGGGTCACTTTCGCGTTCTACATCGCTTACACCGTCATGGCACTGCCGTCCGCCGCGGTGCTCGGGCGCATCGGCTACAAGAAGGGCATGACGCTGGGACTGGCCATCATGGGCGTCGGCGCCTTGCTGTTCATTCCTGCCGCGCAAAGCACGCACTACGAATTGTTCCTGGCTGCGCTGTTCACGCTGGCCAGCGGCATGACGCTGATGCAGACGGCCATCAATCCCTACATCGTCTGCCTCGGCCCGCGCGAGAGCGCGGCCATGCGCATCAGCATCATGGGCCTGTTCAACAAGGGGGCGGGGGTCGTGGTGCCGCTCGTGTTTTCCTCGCTGATGCTGGCCGATATCGACAGCTTCTCGCATACCGCGCTGGCGACGCTGGAACCGGCGGCGCGCGATGCCATGCGCGCCACGCTGGCGCAGCGGCTCGTGTTCCCGTATGCCTGCATGGCGGGGCTGCTGTTCGCGATCATGGTCTTCATCCACTTCTCCAGCCTGCGCGAGATTCCGCTCGATGCCGATAGCGGCGACGATGACGTCGAACGCCTGGGCGTGCTGCAGTTCCCGCAGCTGGTGCTGGGCGCGCTGGCCCTGTTCGCCTATGTCGGCGTCGAGGTGATCGCCGGCGACACCATCGGCCTGTACGGCCACGAACTGAACGTGCCCAACTTCGGTGTGCTCACGTCGTACACGATGGTGTGCATGGTGCTCGGCTACCTGGTCGGCGTGGTGGCGATCCCGCGCTGGCTGTCGCAGCAACGCGCGCTGATGCTGTCCGCGCTGGCCGGCCTGCTGTTCACCGTCGGCGTGGCCACCGGCTCGCCGCACGACCACGGCATCGCACAGGCGCTGCTGGGATGGACCGGCATCGCGCCGGTACCCGACACCGTCATGTGCCTGGCGCTGCTGGGCCTTGCCAATGCCATGGTGTGGCCGGCCATCTGGCCGCTGGCCTTGCACGGGCTGGGGCGCTTTACCGCCGCTGGTTCCGCCGTGCTGGTCATGGCGATCTGCGGCGGCGCCGTGTTGCCGCTGCTGTACGGACGCCTGTCCGACCTCGCATCGCCGCAAGACGCCTACTGGCTGCTGTTGCCCTGCTATGCGCTGATCCTCTGGTATGCCGCGTTCGGTCATGCCATCCGCCGCTGGCGCCGCGCGCCGCCTGGCGCCGGCTGACGCCCCCCACCGATTTCCAAGCACGACCAATCCGCAAGACCTGTCCGCAACCGTGGCGCTGCGTGGGCCACTGTTTTCATCCAAAAGCCAGGAGTATCCAGATGTCCGTATCGAGCACAAAAAGAACACTCATCAGCGTCGCCGTCGCCGGGGCCTGCGTGTATGCCGCGTCGCCGGCGCTGGCCCAGGAGCAGGACGGAAGCGCCGCCAGCCAGCAGGACAAGGGCGCCATCCCCGAGGTGATCGTTACCGCGACGCGCCATTCGACCTCGCTGCTCAAGACGCCCGTGTCGATGACGGCCGTCACGCAGGACGAATTGACGAGCAAGGGCATCACCGACATCCGCGGCCTGAGCGGGCAGGTGCCGAACCTGCAGCTGGGCAGCGCCACCGACGGCAGCTCGGGCGTCAAGATCTCGATGCGCGGCGTGTCCAGCAACGACTTCACGGAGATCGGCAATCCTGCCGTGAGCCTGCACGTGGACGGCATCTATACGCCGCGTCCGCAGTCGGCGCTGGCACTGCTGTTCGACCTGGAACAGGTCGAGGTGCTGCGCGGCCCGCAAGGCACGCTGTTCGGTCGTAATGCCACCGGCGGCAGCATCAACATCATCCCTGCCAAGCCCGAATTCGACGACGCCCACGGCAGCGGCACCTTCACGGTAGGGAACTACAACCTGCGCCAGATCACGGCCGCGCAGAACATCCCCATCAGCGACAATTTCGCGATGCGCGCCACGATGATGGCCATCAAGCGCGACAGCTACCTGAACCAGCAGCAGGACTTCTATGCCGCCGACTTCCCGCAGTTCGGCGTCACGCCGGCGCGCGACGCGGCCGGCAACATCATCCCGGACGTCGACCAGCGCCACAACCGCCACGTCGGCGCCAAGGACGCCTACGGCAACAAGGACGAATGGGCGGCCCGCCTGCAGGCGCGCTGGAAGGTCAACAATCAGCTCGAATGGCGCGGTACCTACGAGCGCTATACGAACAACGGCGCCGGCGACATCGCGCTGAAGGACTGCCACATGGCGGCCGGCACCGCCTATGCCTGTCCGGGCGGCCAGTGGGACGTCAAGATCAACGTGCCGGGAGAGCTCCATTGGGGCATCGACACGTGGCGCAGCCGCCTGACCTGGACGCCCACGGCCAACACCACGGTCGAGTACAACGCCTCGTATGCGGTGCAGAAGCGGCGCCAGATCCGCGACGGCGACGCCGGCTACCAGCCGCTCGCCGCAGACGTCGAGATCTACGGTGGCCTGCTCAACGACACCGCCACCTTTACCAATTCGTCCAAGTTCAAGACCACCGTGCACGAGCTGCAGCTGCGCGGCGAGCATGGCAGCCTGCGCTACGTGACGGGCCTGTTCTACATGCACGAGAAGAACGCCATCGAGTTCGGCGAGGACGACATCTCGTCGATGACGCAGGTGCCGGGCCAACCCTATTATTACCTGTACAGCCAGACGGACCGCCAGTCCGATTCGATGGCCGGCTTCGGCCAGGTCGACTGGGCGTTCGCGCCGAAATGGAACCTCACGGTGGGCGGCCGCATGACCCGCGACGTGCGCGAGGACCGGGACGGCAAGTTCTACGATTCCGGCACCTACAACGATCCGTATTCCTACTTCCAGGGCCAGTACACGCCGGTCCCCGGCCGCTACTTCAACAGTTCGGACCTCAAGCCCGGCATGGGCGCCTACTACGGCATCGCCGGCCTGAATCCGAACATCGTGCCGGATGTCAGCAGCAACCGCGACGCCTGGAACAAGTTCACCTGGCGCCTGGGCGTGAGCTACCAGCCCACGGCGCGCGATTTCGTGTTCGCCTCGCTGTCCACGGGCTACAAGGCAGGTGGGTTCAGCGACAAGCAGAACATCTGCGCGCGCGGCCTGAACGGCAACTGCGCGGACATGACCCCGGGACCGCACTACACCTTCCTGCCGTGGAAGCCTGAGACGCTGACCAACTTCGAGATCGGCTACAAGGGACGCATGCTGGACAACCGCCTGACCTTCGCGGCCACCGCGTTCTACAGCCGCTACAAGGACATGCAGATGACGGGCGCCGTCCAGATGGGCAAGATCATCCCGGCCATCCCGTGTGCGCCATCCAATCCGGCCTGCGACGCCGTGGTCCTGTACGGCACCACGAATGCTGCGAAGTCCAAGATCTCCGGCCTCGAGCTGGAAGGCCGCTACCGGCCGTGGACGGGCGCCGACGTCAACTTCTCGTATTCGCACCTGCGCGCGAAGGTCACCTCGTATCCCACCTACGTGCAGACCTGGCGCGACGTGCCCTGCGGCCCGTTCCGCGAGACCTACGGCGTCCCGGCCTGCGTGCGCTACTCGGGCACGGACCCTGCGCTGATCGGCAAGTTCCCGTACGACGTCGTCGGCAACGACCTGCCGAACGCGCCGCACAACACGGCGCGCATCGACGCGTCGCAGGAGTTCATGCTGCCGAACGACTACTCCTTGACGCCGCGCCTGTCGGCCCGCTGGCAGGACAAGATGTACTTCAGCATCCAGAACCTGGACAACCCGCACATCGGCAATATGCAGAAGGCCTATGCCACCTACGATGCCTCGCTGCGCCTCAACGCGCCGGGAGGCAAGTGGCACGCGGAGCTGTACGTGAACAACCTGACGGACGTCTTTGCCAAGAACAATGCGCGGGTCGTCGACCCGGGCTACGTGATCGGCCAGTACAACGACCCGCGCATGTTCGGCCTGCGTGTCGGCGCCGAGTGGTAATGGAGTGATCCGGCCGCCGCCGGCGGTCGGCAGCGTGTTTTCAACCGAGGAGACAGCGATGCGTGGCACGATGAAAGCGTTGAACGGCGGTGTGACGACGGCGGTGGGTGCGAGCCTGCTGGTGCTGGCGGGATGCGGTGGCGATGGGGCGGACCAGGTGCAGGGCCGGCAACTCGCCGGCGTCTCCGCGAGCGTGGCGCCGGCAGCGGCCCAGAAGTCGCCGTGGCCCGTCTGGTCCGGCCTGGATTTCCCCTACAACGAACCGCCGTTGCCGAGCGCGCCGGCCGTCACCTTCGGCATTTCGAACCTGGCGCAATCGGCCACGCAGACCGTGTTCAGCGGCACGCACACGCTGGCGGCGGGCAGCGTGCAGAACTACCGCATTGGCGTCTTCCTGCACAACGACGTGTTCTACTGGCAGGGCGACGCGGTGGCGACCATCGGCGCCAACGGCACCTTCAGCGTCACGCTGCCCCGTTCCGTCGGCAGCGCCGACCGCGCCGTACTGGTGCTGTACCCGAGCGGCACCAACCCGCTGTCCGCATCCAACTGCAACGCCGCCGCCGGCACCTGCAGCCCGCGCACGACGCCCGCCACCAAGCTGTCGCTGCCCGTCGACCCGGCCACGCTGACGGCCTTCACGGCCGCCTACTTCCCGGCGGCGACGACGTCGGCCAACGCCCAGATCGCCGGTCTGCAGGGCCTGATGAACACGCCCCTGATCCAGGGCGGGCCGTACGGCGACGGGCGCCTGGTCCGCAGCTTCCGCGACATGGATTCGGCCTTCCTGTACGACCAGGCGCTGGCCGTCATCGTCTTCAGCCTGGCCGGCGACCAGGCCCACGCGGACCTCGTCATCAATGCCATGGCCAAGCTGCAGGGCGCGTCCGGCGCCTGGGTGTTCGCGTACGGGACGGACGGCAGCGATGCCAATGCCGGCGTCGACATGCGCATCGCAGGCTCGAATGCCTGGTTCGGCATGGCGCTGAACGCCTACCAGAAGGCGTTCAACAGCACCAAGTACCTGGCCATGTCCACCCGTCTGCACAACTACCTGCTGGGCGAACTGGTGTCCATCACCGTCAACGGCAGCAGCCAGAAGGGCCTGCGCTTCGCGCCGACCAATTACGTTGCCGGGCGCGCCCGCATCTTCGCGCTGGAACACCAGCTCGATGCTTACGCGAGCATGCACCAGTACTATGCCTTGAACGGCGGAAGCCAGTATCAGACGGCCGCCAACGACCTGCGCCGCATGTCGGAAAGCCTGTGGAACGGCAGCCGCTTCCTCGGCGGCTACGACGCCAACACCAATACGCTCAATACCAGCGAGCGCTACCTCGACAATTATTCGTGGTCCGTGCTGGCGCTGGGGAACACGGGCAGCGCCGGCCAGAACTTCGCGGCCGCGCTGCCGGCAATGTGCGACTACTTCACGGCGACCGGCAAGCTCGATTACCCGTCGCGCAAGGTCACGGGCATCGTCGGCTTCTACGACGTGATCTACGATGGCGTGCCGTCGTCGGCGCCGTTCGTGTGGAGCGAAGGCAGCCTCGGTGCGATCATGGCCATGCGCCAGGGCGCACCGACGATGACGTGCGCGGGCAACACGGCGGACGACATCGCCGAGTCGCTGAACTATATGGTCGACAAGCTGCACGGCATGCCGTATGCGACGCAGAACGGCAATGCCGACTTCACCAGTTCGGGCAGCGTGGCCGGCACCGCATGGCAGTATTATGCGAACCAGCGCAAGAATCCTTACGCGCATTACTGAGAGAGACCCCACGATGCGATTGCGCCGCCTGTGTCGATTCGTCCTGCCGTTTGCCGTATGTGCGGCACTGGCGGCCGCCGCGCCGGCGCGCGCCGGCACGCTCGTCATCGAGAGCTGGCGCGTGGACGACAAGGCGTTGTGGGAAAAGGTCCTGATTCCCGCATTCCAGCGCAAGCACCCGGGCATCGACGTGAAGTTCGCGCCGACCGCGCCCACCGGCTACGACGCCGGCCTGGCGGCGCGGCTGGCCGGCGGCACGGCGGGGGACCTGGTCGCGTGCCGTCCGTTCGACGTGTCGCTGGCCCTGTACCGCAAAGGCTACCTGGACAAGCTCGACGGCAAGCCGGGCATGCAGAACTTCGCGCCGACGTCGCTGGTAGCCTGGCAGACCGACGACGGCAAGGACACCTTCTGCATGCCGGTGGCTTCCGTCATCCACGGCTTCCTGTACAACAAGAAGATCTTCAAGCAGCTCGACCTGCAGCCGCCGCGCACGGTCGACGATTTCTTTGCCGTGCTGGAGGTGCTCAGGAAATCGGGCATCGTGCCGCTGGCGCTGGGCACGGCCGAGGGCTGGGAAGCGAGCCAGATCGTGTACACGAATATCGGTCCCAATTTCTGGCGCGGCGAGCAGGGGCGCAAGGCCTTGATTGCCGGCCGCGCACGCCTGACCGATGCCCCGTTCGTCGACGCCCTGGCGTTCGAGGCGCGCATGGGCAGCTATCTCGGGAAGGACGCGGCTAGCCGCACCTATGCCGACAGCCAGGCGCTGTTCGCCTCGGGACAGGCCGCGATCTATCCGGCCGGCTCGTGGGACATCGCCCGCTTCGGCCAGGCGAGCGGCCTGGAACTGGGCGCGTTCGCGCCGCCCGTGCGCAGGACGGGCGACCCGTGCTTCATTTCCGACCACATGGACCTGGGCCTCGGCGTCAACCGCAAGTCGAAGAACAAGGACGATGCCTATGCTTTCCTGGCCTGGGTGGGTTCGCAGGAATTCGCGGACCTGTATACGGACCGCTTGACGGGCTTCTTCACGCTGTCGAACCACCTGATCGCCGTGCGCGACCCGGTGGCCAAGCAGATGGCGGATTGGCGTGCAAGCTGCGCTTCCACGATCCGCTTCAATGCCCAGGTGCTGAACCGCGGCCAGCCCAGCATGGAAAGCGAACTGTGGACCGTCAATGCGCAGGTATTGAACGGCAGCCTGGCGCCGAAGGACGCCGCCGCCAGGCTGCAGGAAGGCTTCGCCCGGTGGTACAAGCCGCAGCAAAAATAATCCGAGGGGAGAGAACTGTTGAAGCATCGAACACGATACGGTAAATGGATGCTGGCGTCGCTGCTGCTGGCTGGGTTCGTGCCGGCAGCACTGGCGGCACCGGCAGCGCAGGCGCAGGCGCAGGCAAGCAGCGAAGCGGCCGCGCCGCGCGGCGTCGCCGCCGGCGCGAAGCTGCAATTGCGCTGGGAACTGCAGCGCAACCTGTACACGAAGGAGATGCCCAACGGGCGCACGCAGGCGCGCCTGATCCTTGCGAACAGGGACGACAAGCCCTTGCCGCCGCAGGGCTGGTCGATCTATCTCAATTTCATGGACGGCATCGAGACGGGCGCCTTGCCGAGCAAGGTGATCGTCGAGCAGGTCGCCGGCGGCCTGTTCCGCCTGCGTCCGACCGCGGACTTCCCCGGCCTCGCACCGGGCCAGACGCTGGACATCGTCTACTACCACCCGGACGCCGTCATCAAACTGTCGCGCGCGCCCGCCGGCCCCTACCTCGTGTACGACACGGCGCCGGACGTCGGCATGGCGATCAAGGACTTCGCGCTGCTGCCCGTCACGCGGCCGGAACAGCTGGACAAGGGCAATAGCGGGGCGCAGCGGGTGACCACGCCGGAGGACACCTACCGCCGCAACGCCCGCGCTGACCTGCTGCCCGCCGCCGCGATCCCGCCGGTACTGCCGACGCCGCTGCAACTGCAGGCGGGCGCCGGCAAGCTGCGCCTGGCGGGCAAGCCGCGCGTGGATGCGCCGGCCGCGTTGAAGAACGAGGCGGCGCTGGCGCAGTCGCTGTTCCCGGCGGACCTGCCGGCCGGCGGCCCGGCAATCAAGCTGGGCGTGGGCAAGGTGCCGGGCCAGGACTCGCCCGAAGCCTACCGCCTGAGCATCCGCGCCGACAGCGGCATCGCCATCGTCGGCAACAGCGCCGCCGGCGTGGCGTATGGCCTGCAGACGCTGCGCGACCTGATGCCCTTGCCTGGTACCGCCGCGCCGGTGCTGCAGGAAACCGAGATCGTCGATGCGCCAAGGTTCGGCTATCGCGGCTTCCAGCTCGACGTCGCCCGCAACTTCCACAGCAAGCAGACGGTGTTCAAGTGGCTCGACCTGATGGCGCGCTACAAGCTGAACCGCTTGCACTTCCACCTGACCGACGACGAAGGGTGGCGCCTCGAGATCGCCGGGCTGCCGGAGCTGACGTCGATCGGCGCCGTGCGCGGCCATGCGTCCAGGCCGGGCAAGTATCTGCAGCCCGCCTACGGCTCCGGGCCCGATCCGCAAGATGCCAGCGGCAGCGGCTACTTCAGCCGCGCCGACTACATCGAGATCCTGAGGTACGCACAGGCGCGCCACATCGAGGTGGTGCCGGAAATCGAAATGCCGGGCCATGCGCGCGCCGCGATCCAGGCGATGGAAGCGCGCTACCGGCGGCTGCAGGCGGCGGGCGACAAGGATGCGGGCAAGTACCTGCTGAACGACTTCGAGGACCGCTCCGTGTACAGGTCGCCGCAGATGTACATGGACCACGTGCTCAATCCGGGCCTGGAATCCAGCTTCGCCTTCATCGAGCACGTGGTGGACGCGATCGTGGCGCTGCACCGGGAGGCCGGCGTGCCCCTGCATACCATCTTCATGGGCGGCGACGAAGTGCCGAACGGCGCGTGGGAAAAGTCGCCTGCCGCCCGTGCGCGCATGGCGCGGGAAAAGCTGGCGACTACCGCCGACCTGTGGGACTACTTCTACGACCGCGTCGACGGCATCCTGCGCAAGCGCGGCCTGTTCACCTCGGGCTGGGAGGAGATCGGCGCACGCAAGACCATGCTGAACGGCCGCCACAAGCTGATCCCGAATCCGTACTTCGCGCGGCGCGGCTTCAGCCCCTACGTGTGGAACAACACGACCGGCGCCGAGGACCTGGCCTACCGCCTCGCGAATGCCGGCTACGACATCGTGCTGGCGCCCGTGACCAAGATGTACATGGACATGTCGTACAACGCCAACCCGGACGAGCCGGGCGTCAACTGGGGCGCCTACATCGAACTGGACGACGTCTACGACTTCATTCCTTTCGACTACCTCAAGAACGCGCCCGAGGCGGCGCGCATCGGGAAGGACGGTCTCACGGACTACGGCAAGGGGCACGTGCGCGGGATCGAGGCCACGATCTTCACGGAGACGCTGCGCGACCCGGCCATGATCGACTACCTGGTCATGCCGCGCCTGTTGGCGGTGGCGGAACGCGCATGGGCCGCCGATCCCGCCTGGGCCACCGAGCCCGATGCCGCCAGGGCGCAGGCATTGCATCGGACGGCCTGGTCCGGCTTCGTCAACGCGCTGGGCCAGCGGGTGCTGCCGCGCCTGGACCTGGATCGTAGCGGCGTCGCCTACCGCATCGCGCCGCCGGGCCTGAAGCTGGAAGGCGGGCGCGTGCTGGTCAACCACGTCTTGCCGGGTATGACGATGCGCTACACCACGGATGGAAGCGCGCCGACGGCGGCCAGCAAGCTGGTAACGGGACCGATCGCGGAGCGCGGCCTGATCAGGGTAGCCGCCTTCGACCGCAATGGCCGCGCGGGCGTGGTCGCCACCATCGACCGGCGTTAGCCAGGGCGGCCCCGCGCCTCGCGCGGTGCGGGGCCGGGTTCGTCGTTTACATGTATCGACGGCCATCGCTCTTCGCTATAATCGGTTTTTTCTGCGGAATCCGGCGTGACAGCGTCGATAGGAAAAGTGGCCCGGCCTTGCTTCGATTGCTTCCCTGTGCGTCTGCGCGCGCGCGCATCGTCGTGGCGGCGCGCCTGGGTATTCGGCATGCTGGCGGCGATGGCCTGCAACGGCGCGCCGCTCGCGGCCGCCCAGATGATCGGCGCCATGCCGGCCCCCGCGCTGCCGGTGCCGCCGGCGGCCCCGTCGTCCGGCCTGCAGGTGCTGCATTGGTGGACGTCCGCCAGCGAGCGCAAGGCCGCCGACCTGCTGGCCGCGCGCCTTTCCGATGAACGCGTCGGCTGGCTCGATGCGGCGATTCCCGGCGGCGCCGGCCTCAGCGCCGGCAAGGTGCTCAAGGGCAGGGTGCTGGCCGGCGACGCGCCGGAAGCCGCGCAGATGATCGGCGTGTCGATCGCCGAATGGGCCGACATGGGCCTGCTGCTGGAACTCGACAACGTCGCCGTCGCCGGCAGCTGGAAGCGCTTCCTGTTCCCCACCATCGGCGCGCTGGTCGAGCATCGCCAGCACGTCGTCGCGGTGCCGCTCGGGATCCACCGCGTGAATACCCTCTACTACAACCGCGCGCTGTTCGCGCGCCTGCGGCTGGCGCCGCCGCAGACCTGGGTCGAGTTCGAGGCGGTCGCGCGGCGGCTGCGCGCGGCCGGCGTGCAGCCGCTCGCGCAGAGCAGCGAACCGTGGCAGGTGGCGGCGCTGTTCGAGAACCTGGTGCTGGCCGAGAGCGGCCCGGAATTCTATCGCGCGCTGTTCGTGCAGCGCAGCCCGGCCGCGGCGGCGGATCGGCGTACCGCGCAGGCGCTGGAGCGCCTGCGTGCCGTGAAGGGCTGGATCGCCGGCCAGCTCGACGAACGTCCCTGGACCGAGGTCGTGCGCCGGTTCGCGCGCGGCCAGGCCGGCATGATGATCATGGGCGACTGGGCCAAGTCCGAGCTGGCGGAACACGGCATGGCCCTGGCGCGCGACTACGGCTGCGCCGCGGCGCCGGGCACGGGCCGCTATCATCTGTACAGCGTCGACACGCTGGCCATGTTCGCCGGCGACTACAGCCACATGCCGGCCCAGGAGAAGATGGCGGGCCTGCTGGTGACGCCGGGCGTACAGGCCGACTTCAATGCGCTCAAGGGCGGGGTGCCGGTGCGGCGCGATGCCGATCCGGCGCGCATGGACGACTGCGCACGCGCCTCCTGGACCACCTTCGCCAAGGGGGCCGCCGTGCAGGCGCCCAGCCTGGTGCACCGCATGGCCACCGACGAGGCCTGCCGCGATGCCATCATCGCCGAAGTGCACCGCTATTTCATCGACGACCGTGCGCCCGTGGCCGAGGCCCAACGGCGCCTGGGCGCGCTGTTCAGGATGTTCAATCTAGGAAGCCAAGGAGCGCCAGTTGCGCAAGATACTGATCGTAGACGATGACCAAAAGACCCGCGAGCTGCTCAAGACCTACCTCGAGAAGAACCAGTACGAGGTGATCCTGTCGCACGACGGCGAGAGCTTCCTGGCCGCGCTGCATGCGCACGCGGACCAGCTGTCGCTGGTGATCCTGGACGTGATGCTGCCGGATACCGACGGCTTTGCCCTGTGCAAGCAGGTGCGCCAGCGCTCGAATGTGCCGATCATCATGCTGACCGCGAGCTCGGACGAGACCGACCGCATCGTCGGCCTGGAACTGGGCGCCGACGACTACATCGCCAAACCCTACAGCCCGCGCGAGCTGCTGGCCCGCATCAAGGCCATCCTGCGCCGCACCGCGCTGGAGACGCCGGCGGCGCGCTACTACCGCTTCGTCGGCTTCACGCTGGACGCGATGGAGCGCAAGGTCATCGACAGCGCCGGCAACCAGGTGGCGCTCACCGGGCTCGATTTCCAGCTTCTCAAATGCTTCATCGACCATCCCGGGGTGGTCCTCGACCGCAGCCTGCTGTGCGAGGAGACGCGCGGGCGCGATGCCGGCCCGCTGGACCGCTCGCTCGATGTCCAGATCAGCCGCTTGCGCCTGCGCCTGAACGACGACGGCAAGCAGCCGGCGTTGATCAAGACCGTGCGCGGCGCCGGCTACGTGTTCTCGGCCGACGTCAGCGTGTCCAGTGCCTAGCCCCTTCCGCGAACGGTTGCGCCGCCTGTGGCCGGCGTCGCTGCTGGGCCGCCTGACGCTGGTGATGGTGGCCGGCGTGCTGGTGACGCAATTGGCCGCCAGCGCGATCTGGGCGGGCCAGCTGCGCGCCAAGTCGCAGGTCGAGGCGCAGTCGGCGGCGCAGTACATGGCCCACAGCGCGGCCGGCGCGATCCGCTTCTTCCGCAGCCTGCCGCCGGCCTACCGCACCCTGATCATCCAGCAGCTGCGCGAGATGGGAGGCACGCGCTTCTTCGTCAACCTGAATCATGCCTACGTGCCGGTCGAGCAGATTGCCCCCAATCCGCTGGCGCACGACGTCCTCGCCACCGTGCTCTCGACGCTCAAGGCCGACCTGCCGCATTCGCCGGGATTCCGGCTGGCGTTCGCCTGGCCCGAGCGGCTGGTGGTGGCGGAACACGACGTGCGCCTGAACGACCTGCCGAACTCCTGGGTGCAGCACGTGCTGCTGCTGCAGCCCGATCCCGCGCCCATCCTCGTGATCCAGACCGAGATCGAGCCGGGCAACTGGCTGTACATGGCGGCGCTGATGCCCAACCCGTACTTCCTGAGCAGCAGCGACCCGTTCACGTGGGACCGGCTGGCGCCGCAGGCGCTGTCGCTGGCGGTGGTGCTGGTCCTGTGCCTGCTGGTGGTGCGCTCGATCACGCGGCCGCTGGCGGCGTTGTCGGATGCCGCCAGCGCCTTCGGCCAGGGCCAGGACGAAGGCACGCGGCCCTTGCCGGAAACGGGCAGCCGGGAATTCGTCAATACGGCGCGCGCGTTCAGCGCCATGCGCGAGCGCATCGGGCGCTACATCGAGGATCGCGAGCGCCTGTTCATCTCGATCTCGCACGACCTGCGCACGCCGATCACGCGCCTGAAGCTGCGCTCGGAACTCCTGGACGACGAGCTGCTCCGCAACGAGTTCGAGGAAGACCTCGACGAACTGGACATGATGGTCAAGGGCGCCCTGCAGTGCGTGAAGGACAGCGACATCCACGAGAATCCCACCGAGATCAAGCTCGACGCGCTGCTCGGCCGCATGGTACGCAGCGCGCAGCTGGCCGGCCACGCGGTCGGCTGGCAGCCGTCCGGCGTGACGGTGCGCGGCAAGCCGCTGGCGCTCAAGCGCGCGCTCGGCAACCTGCTCGACAATGCGCTGTTCTATGGCGCGCGCGCCGAGATCAGCGTGCGCCAAGAAGCGGGGAACGTGCTGGTGTGCGTGCGCGACCACGGCCCCGGCGTGCCGGAAGATGCGCTGGCCAGCCTGTTCGATCCGTATGTACGGCTCGAACATGGCCGCGACAGCAACGACGGCGGCCTGGGTCTCGGCCTGGGCATCGCGCGCAGCGTGGTGGAGGCGCATGGCGGCCGGCTGGAACTGTCGAACCATCCGGAGGGCGGACTGAATGCCCTGGTGCGCCTGCCGGCATGACGGACGACGCCTGCCTAATCCGCAGGCACGCCAGCGAACACCGCATGCCTGCTGGCTTTCACTCCCCGGGGTAGGCTGTTCTCCACAGAAATTGTGGATATCTCCCGCCCTGTGGATATCGTGCCGGAATCAGCTTGCGCGCATTGCCCCCTGGCCGCGCGCGTCCAGCTCGAGCGCGACGACGCGACCATCCACATGCAGCCGCACGCGCTGGCCGGGCTTGCCGCGTATGGACAGGCGCCGCATGCGGCCACCAGCCCAGTCGAGGCCCAGCACGAGGCCGGCGCGGGCCCGCACGCCGTGCAGCGATCCTTCCGGCCAGGCCTTGGGCAGCGCGGGCAGGATGCGGATCTCGCCGCCCCACGACTGCACCAGCATCTCGAGGATGCCGGCCGCGCCGCCGAAGTTGCCGTCGATCTGGAAGGGCGGGTGGGCATCGAACATGTTCGGATAGGTGCGCACGGGACCCAGCAGGCCGCGCAGGATGCCGTAGGCCCGTTCGCCGTCGCCCATGCGTGCCCACAGCGCCAGGCGCCATGCGGTGGCCCAGCCGGTCGACATGTCGCCGCGGTTGTCCAGCACCTTCTTCGCGGCCGTGACCAGTTGCGGCGTGTCGCGCACGTTGATTTGCTCGCTCGGGTAGACGGCGTACAGGTGCGACACGTGGCGGTGGTGCTGTTCCGGCGCCTGCGCGTCCCAGTCGTCCAGCCATTCCTGTAGCTGGCCCTGGGCGCCGATGCGGTCCGGCGCCAGGCGCGCGTGCATGTCCTTCAGCGTCTGCGCGAAGGCGGTGTCCGGGTCCGCCAGCTGCCCGTGCGCGGCGAGCGTCCAGCCGAACAGGTCGCGCACGATCTGGCGGTCCATCGCCGGGCCGGCGCAGATCGCCACGCCCGGGTGGTGCTCGTTCTCCGGCGAGATCGACGGCGAGGTGACGAGGCCGCGGCCGCCCTTGTCCTCGACCAGCGTGTCGACGAAGAACAGAGATGCGCCCTTCAGCAACGGATAGATGCGGCGCAGGTAGGCCGGGTCCGGGTCGTACTCGTAATGGTGCCACAGCGTCTGGCACAGCCAGGCGCCGCCGCAGGGCCACATGCCCCAGTTCGGGCCGTCGATGGGGAAGGCGGCGCGCCACAGGTCCGTGTTGTGGTGCGCGACCCAGCCGCGCGCTCCCCAGCCCTGGCGCGCGGTGACGGCGCCGCTGATGGCCAGTTCCTCGACCATGCGCAGCAGCGGTTCCACGCACTCGGGCAGGTTGGCCGCTTCCGCCGGCCAGTAGTTCATTTCCGTGTTGATGTTGATGGTGTACTTGCCGCCCCATGGCGGGTTCGTGCCTTCGTTCCAGATGCCCTGCAGGTTGGCGGGCTGGGTGCCCGGCCGCGAGGACGACAGCAGCAGGTAGCGTCCGTACTGCAGGTACAGGGCGGCCAGCGACGGGTCCAGCGCTTCTTGCGCGGCGCGAATGCGCGCGTCGGTAGGACGCGCTGCACCGTCGTCGTTCCCGATGCGCAGCATCAGGCGGCGGAACGGTTCCTGGTGCGCCTTCACATGGTCGGCGCGCAATGCCGCGTAAGGCTTGCGGGCCGCCGCATCGGTATGGCCGCGCACGATGCGCACCGGATCGCCCGTGATGTCGCCGTGGCGCACGTAGCTGGTGGCGGCGCCGACCAGCAGCGTGATCTCGCGCGCGCCGCGCACGCGCAGGCGGCCTTCCTCCACCGTGACCTTGCCGTCGCCCAGGGCCAGCACGCGCACCGCGTAGCGCAGCGCACCCTTGACGCCGGCGTTGTCGGCGTTGCGGCCCTGGACCAGCAGGGCGCGCGGGCCGTCGGCCGCGACGGACAGGCTCGCCGGCACGTCCTCGATCTGCAGGGGTTCGCGGAAGTCCCAGGCGGCGCCCGTCTGCAGTACCGGATCGCCGTCCTTGCCCGAACGCGTATTGCCGTACCTGACCTTGTATTGCGGATGGCGGTAGCCGACGTCGATGTCGAGCGGGTCCGGTCCCGTCGCGCGCAGGTGCAGCACGACCACTTGGTCGGGCACGCTGGCGAAGCTCTCGCGCAGGTGACGCGTGCGTCCGCTCGTGAACGAGGTCGAGGCGATGGCCGTGTCGAGGTCGAGCGAGCGGCGGTACTGCACCGCACCGGAGAGTCCCAGCACGTCGACCAGCAGGTCGCCGGCCGCGCCATACGGCATCTGCGTCGCCGGCTTGGCGATCATGGCGTCGCTCACCAGGTCGCGCGCTTCGATGTAGCGGCCGGCATCGATGAGGGCGCGCACCCGCGGCAGCGCGTCGCGTGAGCCGGGGTTGGAAAAGTCGTAGGGACCGCCCGCATACAGCGTGTCCTCGTTGAGCTGCAGGCGCTCCTGGGCCGGGCGGCCGAACACCATCGCACCCAGGCGGCCGTTGCCGAGGGGGAGGGCCTCGACCCACTGCGCGGCCGGCTGCTCGTACCACAGCGCCAGGCGTTCGCGCTCGCCGTCGCGGTCCGCGACAGTCGTGGCAACGGCGGTGGCGCTGGCAAGGCCCGGCCAGATCATGGCCAGGCCGGTGGCGGCCAGTACGTGGCGCCGGGTCGTATCGATGCCGCTCTTCTTCACGTTCGTCTCCGTTTTTTATTGGTGGAGAATCGTAACATGCGCATGACCATAAATGTCATGCGCTAACACGGTGGGCGATCGAGTATCATGTCATGGTTGAACCGAGTTTCAACGGTACGATCAAACCGCACAGCCAACCGATATTCGCCGCCCTATGCGCCGCTGGTTCATCATCTTCCTGCTGCTCGTCTATCCGTTCCAGCTCGCGCTGGCGACGGCGGACCGCTGCTGCGTGGTGACGGCGGCCGGCGTGAGTCACCATGCGCTTGCCGGCGCTGTCGCGGCCGCCGACCTGGCTATGGTCATGGCGGACGACGCCGGCAGCGGCGCGGCCGATCCGCATTGCGCGGCCTGTTCGTTCAGCCATACGGCCGCGGCACCGCCGAGCGACACGCCGGCGCCTTTCCCCCATGCGCGGGCGGATACCTTCGCCGTGCTGCTCCCCACCTACGCATCCTTCCCCGCGGGACGTCCCGAACGTCCCCAATGGCTGTTCGCTGCCGCCTAGCGTGCAGCACATGAGCTGACTGTCAGTCGACGGACCGTCACCGGTCCGCATGTCCCTGCACGCCTGATCCATCCAACAATCGGGAGCAACCATGAACATCCACTCCAGGCGCTTTGGCGTCCTGGCGGCGGCGCTCGTGGCCTGGTGCGGGGGCGCAAGCGCGCAGCCGCACGGGCCCGCGCCGTCCGCCATGGCCGCCGCGCCTAGCAACGAACACCCCGCGCAAGGTCCGGCGCTGAACCTGCAGGTCGCCATCGCGCTGGCACTCGAACGCCATCCGCTGCTGCGCGCCGCCGGCCACGACGTGGCGGCAGGCGAAGCCGACGTCGACCAGGCCGGCCGGCTGCCCAATCCGGAACTGGCCTGGCTGCGCGAAGGCGAGCAGGCCGGCAGCAGGACCACGACCGTGCAGATCAACCAGCCCATCGAACTGGGCGGCAAGCGCGGCGCGCGCATCAAGCTGGCCGAGGGCGAACTCGCGCTGGCGCAGACCGAGCTGGCACTGCGCCGGCAGACGATCCGTGCCGACGTCATCGACGCGTATTGCGCCGTGCTGGCCGCGCAGGAACGGCGCCTGATCGCCGAGGCGACGACCGAGCTGGCGGCCCGCAGCAGCGGCGTCGCGGGCGGCCGCGTCGCCGCCGGCAAGGTTTCGCCGATCGAGGCGGCCAAGGCCAGGCTGGCCCAGGCCGAAGCGCGGGCGGAAGGCGAACGCGCGGGCGCCGACCTGACCGCCGCGCGCGCGCAGCTGGCGGCGCTGCTGGGCGACGCCGAAGGAGGGCGTGCGCTCGCTCCCATCGATGCCGACGCCTTGCCCGAGGCCGAACCGCTGGATGCGCTGCTGCGGCGCGGCCGCGACGGTGCCGCCGAGGTACGGCGTGCCCAGGGCCGGCTGGCGCTGCAGCGCGCCCAGCTCGACGTCGAACGCGCGGCGCGCATCCCCGACCTGACACTGTCCGTCGGCAGCCAGCGCGACGACGAGGTCGGCCGGCGCCAGGTCGTCGTCGGCATCGCCGTGCCGCTGCCCCTGTTCGACCGCAACGGCGGCAGGGTCACTGCCGCCCGTGAGCGCGGCGCGCGTGCCGAGGCCGAGCTGGAGGCGGCGCGCAGCGCGGTGCTGGCGGAGCTGGGCGCGGCGCATGCGCGCTACCGCCAGGCGCGCAGCGAGGCGCAACTGCTGGAGCGCGACGTCGTGCCCGAGGCGCGCTTCGTCTACGAGCTGACGCTCAAGGGTTTTGAATACGGCAAGTTCGGCTTCCTCGACGTGCTCGACGCCCAGCGCACCTGGTTCCAGGTGCGCTCGCGCAGCTGGCAGGCGATGCGCGACGCCTGGCGCGCCCGGGCCGAGCTGGAACGCCTGGCCGGACCCGCACAACCATTTTCGAAAGCACCATGATGAACAAGAAGCAGAAAACCGCGGTCGCGCTGATGTGCGTGATCGCCGCGCTGCTGGCGGCCCTGATGCTGTGGCGCCGGCCGCAAGGTCCGCAAGCGCAGCAACCGGACACCGGCCACGAACAGCACAAGGACGCCCACGGCCACGACGACCGCCACGCCGACACCGGTGCCGCTCCGGTGGCGCAGGACGGCGTCATCGCCATGACGGCAGCCCAGGTCGCGGCCAACGGCATCGCCGTCGATGCTGCGCGCCCGGCCAGCATTGGCGAGCGCCTGCACCTGCCGGCCCAGGTCGTGGCCGATGCCGACCGCAGCGTCGCCGTCGCCGCTCCCGCCATGGGGATGGTGCAGTCGGTGCTCGTATCGCCCGGCGCGACCGTAGCACGCGGCGACAGGCTCGTCGTCCTGACGAGTCCCGAGGTCGCGCAATGGCGCGCCGATCTCGCCGCGGCCGGCCAGCGCCTGCAACTGGCGCGCACGGTGCGCGAGCGCGAACGCCGGCTGTGGGAAGAGGGTATCTCGGCACGCCAGGACTTCGACGCGGCCGACAGCGCATTGAAGGAGGCGCAGATCGCGCAGCAGGCCGCGCGCCAGCGCCTGGCCGCGCTGAACGTCGACGGCGGCGCGCCGTCCAGTACCGTGACGGTGCGCGCGCCGCTGGCCGGCATCGTCGTCGAACGGCCCGCCGTGGCGGGCATGGCGGCGGATCCCGGCAAGCCGCTCGTCGCCATCGCCAACCTGGAGCGCGTCTGGATCGAGGCCGCCGTGCCGGCCGACAGCCTGGGCCAGGTCGTGGTCGGCATGCCGGCCAGCGTCAGTGCCACCGCGCTGGCGCAGGAGGCCAGGGGCACCGTTTCCTTCGTCGGTCCCGTGCTGGGCGAGACCACGCGCACGGCCGTCGCCAGGATCGTGCTGCCGAATCCGGGCCTGCGCCTGCGTCCCGGCATGCTGGCGGACGTCGACCTGATGGGCCGGCAGGCTGACGCGGCCGTCACCGTCGCCAACGATGCATTGCAGACGATCCACGAGCGCACGGTGGTGTTCGTGCGCACGCCGGCCGGTTTCGCGGCGCGTACGGTGACGACGGGCCGCTCGGACGGCAGGCGCACCGAGATCGTCGCGGGCCTGGCGGCCGGCACGCCGCATGCGGTGGCCGGCAGCTTCCTGCTCAAGGCGGAACTGGGCAAGGGAGAGGCCGACCATGACCATTGAATCCGCGGACCGGTCGCTGTACCAGCGCCTGATCGACTTTTCCATCGCGCGGCGCTGGCTGCTGATGTTCGCGGCCGCCTGCCTGGCGGTGCTGGGCGTGGCCAGTTACCAGCACCTGCCGATCGACGCCGTGCCCGACATCACCAACGTGCAGGTGCAGATCAACAGCGCCGCCGCCGGCTATTCGCCGCTCGAGGTCGAGCAGCGCATCACCTTCCCGATCGAGACGGCGATGGCCGGCCTGCCGCACCTGGAGCAGACGCGGTCGCTGTCGCGCTACGGCCTGTCGCAGGTGACGGTGGTGTTCGAGGACGGCACCGACCTGTATTTCGCGCGCCAGCTCGTCAACGAACGGCTGCAGCAGGCCAGGAGCGCGCTGCCGGCTGGGATCGATCCGGCGCTGGGGCCGACGGCCACGGGCCTGGGCGAGATCTTTTCCTGGACCGTCGAGGCGGGACCCAATGCGCGCAAGCGCGACGGCACGCCGTACACGCCGTCCGACCTGCGCGAGATCCAGGACTGGATCGTGGCGCCGCAATTGCGCGGCGTGCCCGGCGTCACCGAGGTGAATACCATCGGCGGCTACCTGAAGGAATATCAGGTCGCACCGGACATGGCGCGCCTGTCGGCGCTGGGCCTGTCGCTGGAGAGCTTGACGACGGCGCTGGAGCGCAACAACGGCAATGCCGGCGCCGGCTACATCGAACGGGGCGGCGAACAACTGGTCGTGCGCACGCCGGGCCAATTGCGCTCGCTGGAGGACATCCGCGACATCGTCATCGATGCCGGTGCCGGCGCGCCGATCCGCGTGCGCGACGTGGCCCAGGTTGAGATGGGGCGCGAGCTGCGTACCGGCGCCGCCACCGAGAACGGTCGCGAGGTGGTGCTCGGGGCCACGTTCATGCTGGTCGGCCAGAACAGCCGCGCCGTGGCCGCCGCGGCGCGGGCCAGGCTCGAGGAAGTGAACCGTTCGCTGCCGCCGGGCGTGCACGCGCTGCCCGTGTACGACCGCTCGGTCCTCGTCGACAAGGCGATCCGCACGGTGCGCAACAACCTGCTCGAAGGGGCGCTGCTGGTGATCGCGATCCTGTTCCTCTTCCTCGGCAACCTACGTGCCGCCCTGATCACGGCGGCCGTGATCCCGCTGACGATGCTGATGGTGTTCACGGGCATGCTGCAGGCGGGCGTCAGCGCCAACCTGATGAGCCTGGGGGCGCTCGACTTCGGCATCATCGTCGACGGCGCCGTCGTCATCGTCGAGAACTGCGTGCGGCGCCTGGCCCATGCGCAGGCCGCGGCGGGACGGCCCTTGAGGGCACGCGAGCGCTTCGCCGAAGTCGCCGCCGCCGCCAGCGAGGCGCGCCGTCCGCTGCTGTTCGGCCAACTGATCATCATGACGGTGTACCTGCCCGTGTTCGCGCTGGGCGGCGTGGAAGGCAAGATGTTCCACCCGATGGCGATGACGGTCGTGATCGCGCTGGCGGCGGCCATGCTGCTGTCCGTGACGGTCGTGCCGGCCGCCGTGGCGCTGTGCGTGACGGGGCCCGTGGCCGAGCGCGAGAACCGGCTGATGGCGCGTGCGCGCGGCTGGTACGGACCGCTGCTGGACCGCGTGCTGCGCAACCGCCCCGTGGCGCTGACCTTCGCCGTGCTGGCCGTGCTGCTGGGCGGCCTGCTGGCCACGCGCCTCGGCACCGAGTTCGCGCCGAACCTGGAAGAGGGCGACATGGCGCTGCTCACGCTGCGCATTCCCGGCACCAGCCTGCAGCAGTCGGTGCAGATGCAGCAGCAGCTGGAGCGCACGCTGCTGGCGCAATTCCCGGAAATCGACCGCATGTTCGCGCGCATCGGCACGGCCGAAGTGGCAACCGACCCGATGCCGCCGAATGCCGCCGACAGCTTCATCATGCTGCGTCCGGAAAGCCAGTGGCCGCGGCCGCGCCGTACCCACGCCCAGCTGGTGGAGGCGATCCGGGCAGCGGCCGAGCGCATCCCCGGCAATGCCTACGAGTTCTCGCAGCCGATCCAGCTGCGCTTCAACGAGTTGATCTCCGGCGTGCGCAGCGACGTGGCGGTGAAGGTGTTCGGCGACGACCAGGACGCGATGGCGCAGGTGGCGCGCCAGGTGGCCCAGCGCCTGGAGAAGCTGCCCGGCGCGCAGGAAGTGCAGGTCGAGCAGACCGAGGGCTTGCCGACCCTGAGCCTGCAGGTGAACCGGCTGAAGGCGGCGCGCTACGGCCTGAACGTGGCCGACGTGCAGGAAGCCTTCGGCACGCTGGTGGGCGGCCGCGACATCGGCCTCGTGTTCGAGGGCGACCGCCGCTTCGCCATCACGGTGCGCCTGCCGGAAGGGCAGCGCAACGACATCGAGGTGCTGGGCCGGCTGCCGATCGCATTGCCGTCCAAGGAGGGGCGCTCGGACAGCATCCCGCTGTCGAGCATCGCCACGCTGGCGCTGGTGCCGGAAGCGAACCAGGTCAGCCGCGAGAACGGCAAGCGCCGCATCGTCGTCGGCGCCAACGTGGAAGGGCGCGACCTCGGTTCCTTCGTCGCCGACCTGCGGCGCGAACTGGCGCAGGTGAAGCTGCCGCCCGGTACCTGGCTCGGCCTCGGCGGCCAGTTCGAGCAGCTGGAAACGGCGGCCAGGCGCCTGGCGCTCGTCGTGCCGGCCGCGCTGGCGCTCGTGTTCGCGCTGCTGTACCTGATGTTCAACCGGCTCGCCGACGGCCTCGTCGTCTTTTCCGGCATTCCCTTCGCCATGACGGGCGGCGTGGTGGCGCTGTGGCTGCGCGGCCTGCCGCTGTCGATGTCGGCGGCGGTCGGCTTCATCGCGCTGTCCGGCGTGGCCGTGCTAAACGGCCTGGTGATGCTGAGCTTCATCCGCGGCTTGCTGGAGCAGGGCGTCGACGCGCGCCACGCCGTGCGCGACGGGGCCGAGGCGCGCCTGCGCCCCGTCCTGATGACGGCGCTGGTGGCATCGCTGGGCTTCCTGCCGATGGCGCTGGCGACGGGCACCGGCGCCGAGGTGCAGCGCCCGCTGGCCACCGTCGTCATCGGCGGCATCCTGTCGTCGACGGCGCTGACGCTGCTGATCCTGCCCGCGCTGGCGGACTGGGTCTATGGGCGGCGCGGGGAACGTGAAGCCGGCCAGGATCCATTCGACTGAGCTTTCTCGCTGACGGTGAGCCCGTCGCCCCTGCGAAGGCAGGGCCCAATGTCGTTGCGCCGCCACGCCAACAACATTGGATCCCGGCCTTGAACTGCCACAAGAAAGTTGGACAGTAAATTGTCCACTTTCGAGGG
>CAUSCY010000074.1:0-23892 GCA_963529995.1 uncultured Massilia sp.
CGGGGCCCCCGCCCCCCGTCCCCCCCCCCCCGGCTCGGGGCCCAAAACCTCCGGGTGGGGGTGTGGGTGTCGGGGGCGGGGGGGGGTGTTGGGGCCCCGCGCGCCGCGGCGCCGATCGAATATCTGGGCCGCACCGCCGAAGAGATGGGCCAGGGCCGCGAAGTCGCCTACGAGCCGCAGGGCGTGCTGGAAATCGATGCGGTGGCGCGACGCATGGCCGAGGCCAGCCGCCAGATCCTGCGCGCCCAGGGCGAACTCGAACGGCGGGTGGCCGAGGCGGTGGCGAACAGCGAGCGCGCCCAGATCGCCCTGATGCGCGGCCAGAAGCTGGAAGCGCTGGGACGCCTGACCGGCGGCATCGCCCACGAATTCAACAACCTGCTGCAGACCCTGACGACGGCGCTGCAGATGGCCGCCCTCACCTCCAACCAGCCCAAGGTGCAGTCGCTGATCGAGACCTGCCGCCGCACCGTGGGCCGCGCCACCGCGCTGACCACGCGCCTGGGCTCCTTCGGCCGCGTGCAGGATGCGCGCCTGCTGACCGTCGACCCGGCCGAGCAGGTGCGCGGCTCGCTGCAGCTGCTGCGCGGCGTGCTGCATCAGGGCAGCAGCCTGGAGGTCGATTGCGCCGAGGACGTGTGGCCGGTGACGGTCGATCCGCTGCAGTTCGACCTGGCCCTGCTGAACCTGTCGATCAATGCGCGCGACGCCATGCCGGACGGCGGCCGCCTGGCCATCACGGTGCGCAACGTGGCAGTAGACCCGACGATGGAGCGGGCCGCCGGCGCCCAGGGGGACTACGTGCGCGTGAGCGTCTCCGACACCGGCAGCGGCATGCCGCCGGAAGTGCTGGCGCGCGCCATCGACCCCTTCTTCACAACGAAGGAACCGGGTCAGGGCACGGGCCTGGGCCTGCCGCAGGCGTATGCCTTCGCAACCCAGTCGCAGGGCTGGCTCCACCTGTCCAGCAGCGTCGGCGCCGGCACCACGGTCGACATCTACCTGCCGCGCTCGCGCCAGCCGCTGTCGCCGCAAGCGCCGTCGCGCGCGGGCGCACCGGCGACGCGCGGCGCCGGCCGCGTGCTGTTCGTCGAGGACGACGAGCTGGTGCGCGAGACCGTCGTGCGCGGCCTCGAGCAATCCGGCTTCGACGTGGTGGTGGCGCCGGGCGGCGACCAGGCCCTGGCCATGATCGAGGCGGGCCTCGACGCCGACGTCGTGTTCTCGGACATCGTCATGCCGGGCAAGGTGAGCGGCATCGACCTGGCCGGCATCCTGCGCGAACGCCGCCCGAACCTGCCGGTGGTGCTGGCCACCGGCTATACCGACCAGCGCGTCGCCGTTCCCGGCGTGCAGGTGCTGGCCAAGCCCTACGAAATCGATCAACTGGTAGACCTGCTGGCCGGCCTGGCCCGACAGGAGTGAACGCCATGGCATCCGCTTCCCTGCAACCGCTCCCCTTGCGCATCGGCCCCGGCGCCGACCTGCGCGCCGAGCTCGCCGCGGTCACCGCGCAGCATGGCGTGGCCGCCGCCTTCGTCGTGCAGGGCATCGGCAGCCTGAACGTGGCCCAGATCCGCTTCGCCGGCCGGCCGGACTGCACGGCACTGCACGGCGACCTGGAAATCGTCAGCCTGGGCGGCTCGCTGTCGCCGGACGGGCCGCACCTGCACATCGTGGTCTCCGATGCGGACGGACGCGTGACGGGCGGGCACATGGGGCCGGGGTGCATCGTGCGCACGACGGCGGAGGTGCTGGTGATGCTGTTGCCGGAGCACCGCTTCAGCCGCGAGGACGATCCGGCGACGGGGTACAAGGAATTGTTCGTGAACCGGTGACGCATGGTGGGCACATGGTGCCCACCCTACGACCGCGACAACGTAGGGTGGGCACCGTCACGCGGCTACCAACGCCGGTTTCTTGAGTTTGCGCGGAAAGCGCAGGTGATACCGCAAGCCCTTGCCCGGCGCGCTCTCCACGCGCAAGGTGCCACCCAGCGCCCCCGTCACCAGGTTGTACAGGATGTGCGCCCCGAGCCCGCTGCCGCCGCTGCCGCGCTTGGTGGTGAAGAACGGGTCGAACAGTTTGGCCAGCGTGTCCGCATCCATGCCGGCGCCGTCGTCGCCGTATTCGAACACCACCATCTCGTCGTCCAGCGTAGCGTGGATGCGGATATGGCCCGCCTGCTCGCGCTCGAAGCCGTGCACCAGGGAGTTCATCAGCATGTTCGTCAGGATCTGCGACACGGCGCCGGGGAAGCTTTCCATGATCAGGTCCTTGGGACAATCCACCTCCACCTTCACGGGGCGGCCCTTCAGTTTCGGTTGCAGCGACAGCAGCACCTCGTTCACGTAGGCGCCCAGGTTGAAGCTGCGGATGTCGTCCGAGGACTGGTCCACCGCCACCTGCTTGAAGCTGCGCACCAGCGCCGCGGCGCGCTGGGTATTCGTGGTCATGATGCGCAGCGACTGGTCGACCACGTCGAGGAAGGAGCCCAGGCTGTCTTCCGTCATGGTGCCGTCGGCCAGCTCCTCGCGCGTGAGCTTGAGCTCCTGCACCAGGTGGCTGGTGGCCGTGACGCAGATGCCCAGCGGGGTATTGATCTCGTGGGCGACGCCGGCCACTAGCCGGCCCAGCGACGCGAGCTTTTCCTGGCGCACCAGTTCCGACTGCGCTTCCTGCAATTGGGTCAGGGCCTGGTTCAGCGCCGCGTTCTGCGCTTCCAGGCTGTCCTTGGCCTTGCGGATCGCGCGGTCGGCCTGCATGCGCGCGATCGCCACCGCCACGTGGCTGGAGATGAAGGCCAGCAGGTCCAGCTCGGCCTTGGAATACACGATGGTCGGGTCGTAGCTCTGCACCACCATCACGCCATAGGCCTTGTCGTTCACCAGCATCGGCGCGCCGATCCAGCTCGAGATGCCGACGTTGCCGAGCGGCTCGCGCACCTTGCCGGACGCCTGCAGGCGCGCGAAGCTGCCCGCATCGTGCAGCTGCGCCTGGCGCGTCTGCAGCACGTACGACACCATGCCGATGCCGAACGGGAAGCGCTTGTGCGGCGCTTCGCCATCCTTCTCGTCGACGAAATACGGGATGCTGATCTCGCCCGTGTCCGGATGCGTGAGCGCGATCAGGAAGTTCTTCGCCACCATCAGTTCGGCGATGATGCGGTGCAGGTTGGACGCCAGTTCGCCGGTCTCCAGCGCGGACGCGGACAGATCGGCGATCTGGTACAGCGCGTGCTGTACCTGCTCCGCCCGACGGCGTTCGGCCACTTCGCGCGCCAGCGCGCGCGTGCGCTCCTGCACGGCGCGCTCCAGCCGGTCCATGCTCTGCAGGCCCTGCAGCGCGTTCGAGATGTGGTTGGCGATGAGCGCGAACAGTGCCTGGTCTTCGACGCTGTACGTGTGTTCGGGCAGGTAGCTCTGGACGACGATCACGCCCACCGCCTCGTGCTGCTGGTCCAGCAGCGGACAGCCCATCCAGTGCTCGGCCACGCTGCCGGTGCCCCAGGTGCTGCCGTTCTCGCGCGAGCGCTCCTCGTCCGCCGTCATCGACAGGGCCTGCTTGTTGAGCAGCACCCAGGCCGTCGGCGACTGCTCGGGGGAAGCCAGCTTCACGCGTTCCTGCGGATCGGGGCCCTCGTCGCGCGTGTCCACGAAATAGACGAAGCGCACGGTCCCGTCCTCGCGCTCGGCCAGGGCGACGTAGAAGTTTGCCGCATACATGATGCGGCCCAGCGCGCCGTGCACGGCGCCGATGAATTCGGTGATGTCGGTACAGCTGGCGGACAGCTGCCCGATCTCGAGCAGCATCGCCTGGACGGCTTCCAGGCGGGCGAGACGGCTTTCCATGGTTCCCCTATCGGCACAATAATGCGTCAGGGAAATATTAGCAGCTCGCATGCCCCACCGGAGCATGCTGTCGCGGAAATGCCGCTAAATCAGCGCGGGGCGCGGAAGTCGTTCTCGACCCAGGCCATGGCCGACGCCGGGGACAGCTTGAAATTGGCCTCGACACGTACCTTGGCCACCTGCTCGCCCATCTCGTCGGTGGCGGCCAGCAGCGCGTACGGGTGTTCCTCGTCCGGCACGATGTCCAGCGTGACCTTCAATTCGCCGTCCGGGCCGGTCACCACGGTGCTCTTGTGCAGGATCGCGTGCAGGTGCTGCTCGTGGCGGCGGATGACTTCCGACGCCGTCTTCACCAGCGTATGGAAAGCATTGACGTCGAGCGGCTTCGGATTCTTCTTGTCGCGCCCCATGGTCCAGGGGCCGACGAGGGCCGGTTCGGACTCGCCTTCCTTGTACATGGCGACGGCCCAGCCCTCGTCGTCTTCGTTCTTGATGACGCGCGCGGTCCAGCCGTTGTCCTGCCACAGGCGTGCCTCCTGGATGGGGGCGCCGTCGTTGTCGTTGTTGTCGTCGTCGTGTACTTCGTCGTTCATGGGTTCCATCGTGATCTGCGGGCCGTGCCCAAAGCCAGATCATAGGGAATTAGCGCTTGCCGGACAAGCGCCGCACCCCTGAAATTCCTCGCCTGATTCAGATGATGCGCAGGTCGGGCCCGCGCGGCGGGACGATCGGTGGTCCGGGCGGCGTGCGCAGCGGATCGATGGCCGGATTCGGGATCTGGCGGCCCGCCGGCGCGTTGCGCGGATCGATATGCGGATTGATGACGATGGGCGGGATGGCCGGCGGCGCCGAGGGCGGACTCTTGTGGCCGCCCCGGTCGAACCATGCCCGGCACGCTTGCTGAAGCAGTTGCATGGGACCTCCTGTGACAGAGCAGGCTGTCAGTATAGACCGCATGCCCTGCATTGCAAGGCTTGATTTCCGGCAGCTTCGCATCGCGCGCGCCCTGCCGTTCGTCATCCAGGCGCGCCGTTCGGCCCCGCCGGATTGCAGTCCGTCGCACGTCGATGGAGGCGCCTGCCCGATACAGATACATTGTGACCATGCCGCCGACAAACGCAAGAACGGCACAACGATTTCAACGAGGAGCCATCATGAAAAAGACCGCCGCATTCGTCATCCTGTTCGGGTTCGCCCTGCTGTTGTGGAATCTGTTCGCCTGGCACGGCGACATGGCCTTCCACGTCAACGGCGACGACATCGACGGCCCGCTGGAAGGCTTGCTGGCGGTGCTGTTCGCGGGCGGCGGCGTGCTGCTCGCCGGCGTGATCATGCTGACCGTGGGCGCGGTGCTGGCGGTGGTGTTCGCCGGTGTCGGCATCCTGTGCCTGGGCGGCATGGCGCTGGGTGCGCTGGTGCTGGCGCTGGTGGTGTCGCCGCTGCTGCTGCCGCTGCTGGTGCCGGTGGCGATCGTGTGGTGGCTGGTATCGCGCTCGCGCCGCAACCGGGTCATGTCGCAGCCGGTGTGACGCGTGCATGGTGGGCACGTGGTGCCCACCCTACGATACGAACGGCTAGCAGGGCGCCAGCCGTAGGATGGGCATCACATGCCCACCATCCCAACATCAACCCTTCTTGTGCTGCGCCGCGTACTGCTCGTAACCGCGGGCCCGCAACGCGCACGCCGGGCAGGTACCGCAACCGTGGCCCCAGGCGTGGGCCGCGCCCCGTTCTCCCAGGTAGCAGGTGTGGGTGTCGAAGCGGATCAGGTCGACCAGCGCTTCGCCGCCGCTCTCTTCCGCCAATTCCCAGGTCTGCTTCTTGTCGAGCCACATCAGCGGGGTCTCGACCTTCAGGCGCGTGGCCATGCCCAGGTTGAGGGCCACCTGCAGCGCCTTCATCGTGTCGTCGCGGCAGTCCGGATAGCCGGAGAAATCCGTCTCGCACATGCCGCCGACGAGCACCGTCAGGCCGCGCCGGTAGGCGACGGTCGCCGCCACCGTCATGAACATCAGGTTCCGTCCCGGCACGAAGGTGTTCGGCAAGCCGTTGGCCTGCATCTCGATGGCGACGTTGCTGGTCAGCGCCGTATCGGAGATGCGCGCGATCAGCGACAGGTCGATCATGTGGTCCTCGCCCAGGCGCTGGTCCCACAGCGGCGACATGGCGCGCATCTTGGACAGCACGGTCGGACGCACTTCCAGCTCGATCGCATGGCGCTGGCCGTAGTCGAAGCCGATGGTCTCGACGCGCTCGTAGCGCTGCAGGGCCCAGGCCAGGCAGGTGGTGGAATCCTGGCCCCCGCTGAAGAGGACGAGGGCGGTATCGGGTTGGTGCATGTTAAATATTCCTGAGCTGAGTTGACACTGTGCTGACACTAAGCGTCCGCCATGGGCTTTGACAATCCGTTAAGATGTGCCCGGCGAATTGACAGAATGGAGAGACATGTTTCCCGTACGACCCGAGCAGACCGAGGCGAAAACGCCGGCGCAATCACGAATTTTGGCACAAATCGTGCTGGGCGTGAATGCGCTGTGCCTGATCCCGACTGTCGGGGCGCAGGAACAGCAGTCCAGCCCGCCACCGGCACAACAAGCGCCCGCGACGGCTGCCACCCCAGACGACAGGACGGCCGCGCCGCTGCCGATGGAGGCGCCCTCGCGCGCCGTCGACTACGACGTGCGCATCGAGGCGCCGCGCGACCTGCGCGAGCTCATCGAAGGGAACATCGACCTGATGCGCTGGCGCGGCAATCCGCGCGTCGACATGGAGCAGTTGCAGCGCCTGGTCCGCGTCGCTCCCGAACAGATCAAGACCCTGGTCGCGACCGAAGGCTACTACTCGCCGCAGGTATCCAGCACGCTGGACACGTCCGGATCCAAGCCGGTGGTGCGCATCAACGTCGAACCGGGCCAGCCGGTGGTCGTCGGCGACGTCGATATCGAACTGCGCGGTTTCGTCCCGGCCGACAAGGGCAGCGCCCCGGTCGATGCCGCCAGCCTGCGCCAGGGTTGGTCGATGGGCACGGGAGCGCGTTTCCGCACCGCCGACTGGGAGGCCGCCAAGCGCAATATGCTGCGCCAGATCGCCCAGCGCCGCTTTCCGCGCGCCCAGCTGGTCGAGTCCAACGCGACCGTCGATCCGGACACGCGCAAGGCGCAACTGAAGGTCGTCATCGACAGCGGCCCGGACGCGCGCTTCGGCGAACTCAAGATCGAGGGCCTGAAGCGCTATCCGGCCCGCGTGATCGCCAACCTGAACCACATCCGCCCCGGCGACGAATACAGCGAAGCGGCGCTGCAGGGGCTGCAGGGCCAGTTGCAGGACACGGGATACTTTGCCACGGTCGAGGTCAGCGCCGACATGTCCGGCGTGGTCGAGCAGCAGGTCGGCGATCTGGCACAAGGCCAGGGCCCGCAACCGAGTGCCAGCACGGTCCCCACCACGCTGCCCGTGCTGGTGCGCGTGACGGAAAACAAGCGCAAGAACGTGTCGCTGGGCGTCGGCTTCTCGACCAACACGGGCGCCCGCGCCCAGGCCAACTACGGCGACCTGTTCGTGTTCGGCAAGCGCAACAAGAGCAGCGTGCTGTACGAGCAGAAGCACCAGGCGGCGCGCACCGACTTCTATTGGCCGACCACGTCGAACGGCTACAGCAACAGCGTGGGCGGCGGCTTCGACCGCGAAGACGTCGAGGGCCAGATCACCCGCACCACCAGCATCTCGGCCACGCGCAGCTGGGGCTCGCCCCTGCTGGAGCGCAGCCTGAAGCTGGAAGCGCTGACGGAACAAGTCACGCTGGAAGGCCAGACCACGCCGAGCACGCGCGTGAAAAGCCTGCCGCTGACGTTCTCGATCACCAAGCGCCACCTGGACAGCCTGGTCGCGCCGACCAAGGGCTATATCGCCAACGTCCAGCTGGGCGCGGCCGTGCTGCCGATCCTGACGGACGAAAAATTCGTGCGCCTGTACACGCGCGCCCTCGCCTACAAGCCGGTCGGCAGCGAAGGCACGCTGATCCTGCGCGGCGAATTCGGCGCGGTCGGCTCCGGCGACAAGGCCGGCGTGCCGTCGACGTTCCTGTTCCGCGCCGGCGGCGACGGCTCGGTGCGCGGCTACGGCTACCAGCAGCTCGGCGTGCCCGTCGCCAGCGCGATCACGGGCGGCCGCTACCTGTTCACGGCCAGCGCCGAATACGACTGGTGGTTCAAGCCGCCGTACGGCGCGGCCATCTTCTATGACGCAGGCAATGCCGCCGACAATTTCAGCGACCTGAAACCGAAAGCGGGCTACGGCGTCGGCGCGCGCTGGCGCAGCCCGGTCGGACCGATCAACGTCGACGTCGCCTACGGCCAGGCGGTGCACAAGGTCCGCCTGCACTTCTCCCTGGGATTCACCTTCTGATGGAAGTCGATAACAACACCTCCGAACAAGCGGCACCGCCGGCGGATCACAAGCCGCGGCGCTGGCCGCGCCGCGTCGCCATCGGCGCCGCCGTCACCGTCGTGGTGCTGGGCGGCGTGATCTGGTACCTGGGCCGCGAAACGACGCTGCAGATGATCGCCCAGCGCGTCGCCAATGCCAGCGGCGGCGCGCTGACGCTGTCCGGCGTCTCCGGCTCGCTGTACGGCCACATGCACGTGGACCGCATCGTGTTCCGCACCGAGACCCAGCTGATCACGGCGAACACCATCGACATCGACTGGAAGCCGTGGCAGTTCCTGTCCAGCGGCGTCGAGATCGACAAGCTGTACGCCGCCTCGCTGCGCCTGGAAACGCTGAAGGAAACGGACGAGAAATCGACGATGCCGGCGCGCCTGGCGCCGCCGTTCAAGATCGCCGTCGAGGATGCGCGCCTGGCCAAGCTGGTCATGGTCAACAAGGGGGCATCGACCGAGATCGACGACATCCGCGCACGCCTGCACGGCGACAAGCAGCAGTGGAAGCTCGACTACGCGGGCGCCGCCACGCCGTGGGGCCAGGTCAAGGCCAACGGCACCATCGCCAACACGCTGCCCTACAAACTCGACTTCAATGCGAGCCTGAGCCAGACCCAGGCCCCTCCGCCGGCCGCGAAACCGGGCGAACCGGCTCCGGCGGTGACACCGGCAAACCTCGGCGCCCAGCTCACCGTGCATGCCGGCGGCGACCTGCAACGCACCGTCATCGACGCCAGCGGCAAGGCCGCGCGCGCCCAGGGCAGCGGCCAGCTGGTGCTGGCGCCGTTCGCCGACATCCCGCTGCAGGCGTTCAAGCTCGATGCGCGCAATATCGACCCGGGCTTCTTCAGCCCTTCGCTGCCGACGGCGGACCTGAACATGAACGTCGCCGTGCGGCTCGAGCCGAACCGCAGCCTGGCGGGCACCGTCGACCTGCGCAACGACGGCCCGACCGGCACGCTCGACCAGCAGCGCCTGCCGCTGCGCGCCATGCACGGCCAATTGAGCGGCAACCTGGATGCGCCCGTGATTTCCGACGTCCTGATCGACCTGGGAGCGGCCGGCCGCTTCACGGGCCAGGGCGGCGTGCAGCGCGGCCCCAACGAGCAGGGCCTCGGCACCGCCGAATTCGCGCTGCACACGGACCGCTTCGACCTGCACGAAATCCAGGCCAGCATGAAGCCGACGAAAATCGCCGGCGACCTGCGCATCGCGAACACCCAGGACACGCAGACGCTGAACATCAACCTTTCCGACGCTGGCATGCGCCTGGTGGCGGAGGCGGCGCTGAACAACAACGTGCTGACCGTGCGCGACGCGCGCCTGACGGCCGGCCGCAGCAGCGTGCGCGTGACGGGCAACGCCAACCTGCTCGACAAGAAGCCGTTCAAGGTGAATGCCGTCGCCAGCCGTTTCAATCCGGCCGACTTCGGCGACTTCCCGCGGGCCGACATCAATGCCGAAGTGAACGCGGCCGGCGCGCTGGCACCGCAGTGGCAGGTGAACGCCGACTTCGCGGTGAAGCAGAGCCGCCTGTTCGACCAGGCGCTGTCCGGCCGCGGCAAGCTGACGGCGGATGCGACCCACGTCGACAACGTCGATGCGAGCCTGGCGCTGGGCCAGAACACGATCGACCTCAACGGCGCCTTCGGGCGCCAGGGCGAACGCCTGTCGTGGCGCGTCGATGGCCGCCAGCTGGCCGCGCTGCGCTCGGACCTGTACGGCGCCGTGCAGGCGAACGGCGTCGTCACCGGCACCATGCAGGCCCCGCGCACCACCTTCGAGGTCGATGCGCGCAGCCTGGGCTGGGTGGCGAAGGAACGCAAGGCCAATGAAGGCCGCCTGCACGCGAGCGGCGAAGCCTGGCTGGGCGGGAACGCGGACGCGCGCATCGTCGAGGTGCGCGCCAAGGGCGACATGCAGCGCCTGAACCCGGCCGCCTTCGGCTCGCCGCTGGCCGGCAGCATCAACGGCACGTTCGACGCCAGCGGACGCACGGGCGCCAACATGGGCGGCTCCGTCAACCTGGCGCTGCAGCAGTCGACGCTGTCGAATTCCCCGCTGTGGGGCTACGCGAAACTCACGGCCGACAAACGCCACGTGTCCGACGCCGACGTCGACCTGCACCTGGGCGGCAACGTGGTCGCCGCCAAGGGTGCGTTCGGCAGCGGCCGCGACACCCTGAACTGGCGCATCGACGCGCCGCAGCTGGGCGCCCTGGGCCCCGACTTCGGCGGCCTGCTGCGCGGTTCCGGCACCTTGTCCGGCACCATGGACACGCCATCGCTGACGGCATCGCTGGAAGGGCAAAAGCTGCGCATGGCCGGCCAGTCGGTGGGCAGCGTGCGCGCCACCGCCAACCTCGGTTCCGGCCGCGGCGCCGCCGACCCGCTGGCCGTCGACGTGCAGGTGGCCGACTACGTCAGCAGCGCGGCCAACGGCTCGGGCGAACAGACCCGCATCGCCAGCGCGCGCCTGCAGTCCACCGGCACGCGCGGCGCCCACACGATCAGCGCGGCCGCGCGCAGCGACATGTTCGACGCCGCCGTCGCCGTGCACGGCGGCTGGAACAACAATGCCTGGACGGGCAGCCTCGATACGCTGACCAACCGCGGCCGCTACGCCCTGAGCCTGGCGGCGCCGGCGCCGCTGCGCATCGTGGCCCCTGCCGGCAGCGGCGTGGCCGGCCTCGCCAATCCGGCGCAGATCGCGTTCACCAATGCCACCATCCGCCTGCCGGCCGGCTCGATCACGGTCGAGTCGCTACAGAAGGACGGCGCGCGCTGGACCAGCCGCGGCGGCGCCACCGGCGTGCCGGTCAACTACCTGACCCAGGCCTCGGACGCCGTGCGCCAGAACCTGCGCGGCGACCTGACCATCGGCGCGCAGTGGGCGCTCGACCTGCGCGCGCCGAGCAGCGCCGGCGCGGTGCCCGCGCTGGACGGCAACCTGCACGTGTTCCGCGAAGGGGGCGACCTGATCGCGGGCGACACGGCGCCGGTCAAGCTGGGCCTGCGCACGCTCGATCTGCGCGCCGACGTCGCCGGCGGCGCCCTGCATGCCCAGCTGGGCGTGGACGGCACCCGCGTCGGCAATGCCAAGGTGGACGCCACCGCCCAGCTGATCCGCGGCATGGTCGACAACGACAGCCCCCTGAAGCTCACGGCCGAAGCCAACCTCGGTTCGCTCGCGTGGGTCTCGCCCCTGATCGGCCAGCCGGGCCTGGAAGTCGACGGTGCCCTGCGCGCCAGCGTGACGGGCAGCGGCACCGTCGGCACGCCGCTGCTGAACGGCGGCATCAACGGCGAAGGCCTGGCCGTGCGCTGGCCGGACCAGGGCCTGCGCCTGCGCAACGGCACCCTGCGCGCCACGCTCGCCGGCGACCAGCTGCAACTGCAGCGCTTCTCCCTGGAAGGCAACAGCGGCCGCGCGAGCCTGGAAGGCAATATGCGCTTCGCCGGCGCGCAGGCGACGATGGACCTGCGCCTGGTGGCCGACAAGCTGGAAGCGCTGTCGCGCCCGGACCGCACGGTCATCGTCAGCGGCCAGGCGTCCGTCGTGCGCGATGCGACCCGCTTCGCCGTCGAAGGCAAGTTCCGCGCCGACCGCGCCCTCGTCGAATTCGCACCGCAGGACCGCCCCACGCTGTCGGACGACGTGATCGTGCTGGGCCGCGGCACGCAAAAGCCGACGGCAACGAAGAAAGAGAAGGAAGTGCCGCTGACGGTCGACCTGACGGCCGACCTGGGCGACGACTTCCACATCCGCGGCCTGGGCGCCGACGCCTACCTGGCCGGCGCCGTGCAGCTGCGCATGGTCGGCGACGGTCCGCCGCGCCTGAACGGCAGCGTGCGCACCGTCAGCGGCACCTATGCCGCCTACGGCCAGCGCCTGTCGATCGAACGCGGCGTGGTCACCTTCAGCGGCCCGTACGACAATCCGTCGATCGACGTGCTCGCGGTGCGCAAGCGCCCGGATGGCGAACAGCTCAGCGAAACCAACGTCGAAGCGGGCGTGCAGGTGCGCGGCACGGCGCTGGCGCCGTCGGCCACGCTGGTCTCGACGCCGAACGTGTCCGACAGCGACAAGCTGTCCTGGCTGGTGCTGGGCCACGGCATGGAATCGGCGACCGGCGGCGAAGCGGGCGTGCTGAGTGCGGCGGCCGGCGCCCTGCTGGGCGGCAAAGGCGGCACCGGCGGCATCACCAGCAAGCTGGCCAATTCGCTGGGCCTGGACGAACTGGGCGTGCGCCAGGGCGCGGGCCAGGCCACGGGCCTGGAAAACACCGTGGTCACGGTGGGCAAGCGCATCTCCTCGCGCCTGTACCTGAGCTTCGAACAGGGCGCCGCCACCGCATCGAGCGTGGTGCGCCTGCGCTACAAGATCAATCCGCGCATCACGCTGCAGCTGCAGACGGGGACCAATACGGCGCTGGATGCCTTGTATTCGTGGTCGTTTGACTAAGCCGTCGCCCCTGCGCAGGCAGGGGTCCAAGTTTGACTAACCACAAACCGGGGTCAGAGTCGCGTTTTAGGAAATTTCCAAAAATGCGACTCTGACCCCGGTTTGCGTTTTCTCAGGCCGGGAAGTAACGCTCGCTGTCCACATCCTCCAGCAGCGTCGCCCCCTCCGGCTTCCACCCCAGCACCTCCCGCGTCCAGCCGCTCGCCGCCGGCGCATCGATCCCCGCGAACCGCGCGAACCAGCCGAAGTGCCCGGCCGCTTCCTCCGCCGTCACGCTGGCCGACGACACGCCCAGGCGCCGCGCGATGGCCTCGGCGATCGCGCGGAACGGCACGCCCTCTTCCGCCACCGCGTGATAGCGCTCGCCCCTTGCCGCGCGCTCGATCGCCAGGC
The DNA here is from genome assembly GCA_963529995.1 of uncultured Massilia sp. Lineage (GTDB taxonomy): Bacteria > Pseudomonadota > Gammaproteobacteria > Burkholderiales > Burkholderiaceae_D > Telluria. The sequence goes on from CAUSCY010000074.1 coordinate 13,148, forward strand.
GGTAGACGCGCGCCGCGTCGAAACGGTGCACGGCCGGCCAGCGGTTGGCGCCGTCGCCGACGTACGCCGCCACGCCCTTGGCACGCGCGATCCCGATCAGGATCGGCACGAAACCATGGTCGCCCTCGCCGTGCACGGACGGCGGCAGGCGCACGACGGAGGCGTACACGCCGCGCGCGGCCAGCGCCTCGGCCGCGTGCTCCGAAGCGCGCGGGAACGCCTCGATGACGGGATGCGGCGCGTCCTGCTCGGTAGCCAGGCGGCCCGGCGCGACGAGGGCGATGCCGGACGTCACCAGCAGCGGCTTCGCCGTGCCCTCGAGCGCAGCGCCGAGCGCTTCGATGGCGCGCCGGTCCAGCGCGCAGTTCTCGGCGAAGCGGGAAAAGTCGTGGTTGAAGCCCGTGTGGACGACGCCGTCCGACGAACGCGCGCCGTGCTGCAGGCCGTCCACGTCCTCGAGCGCGCCGCGCAGCACCTGTGCGCCCATCTGTGCGAGCTGGTCGGCGCCGGCGTCCGAGCGTGCCAGCCCCAGCACCTCGTGACCGTGCTGGATCAGTTCCTTGACGACGGCCGAGCCGACGAAGCCGGTGGCGCCGGTAACGAAAATACGCATGGTGTTCCTCCTTTGGTTGCGGATGTGCCTTACTATCGGGGCTGGCCCCATGGGGGTAAAGTAGTGACGTTATACTGGTATAAGGACTGACAGGATGGACCTGCCGATCGCACGCACTGGGGAGAAGGAGAACCCGCTGGGCGACTACCTGAAGGACCGCCGCGCCCGCATCGACCCGGCGGCGCTGGGCTATCCGGGGGCGCGCCGGCGCACGCCAGGCCTGCGCCGCGAGGAAGTGGCGCAGCGCGCCCACATCAGCGCCACCTGGTACACCTGGCTGGAACAGGGCCGCGGCGGTGCGCCGTCCGCCGAGGTGCTGGAACGGATCGCCGGCGCCCTGATGCTGACGGGGGCCGAGCGCGACCACCTGTTCCTGCTGGCGCTGGGCCGTCCGCCGGAGCCGCTGTACCGGCCCCGGGACGGCATGTCGCCGCGCGTGCAGCGCGTACTCGATGCCCTGCCGACGAGCCCTGCCTTCGTCAAGACGCTGACCTGGGACGTGGTCGCCTGGAACCGCGCCGCCGACGCCGTGTTCGGCTACGGCAGCGTCCCTGCCAACGAGCGCAACATCCTGCGCCGCATCTTCGGCGCGCGCGGCCGCCTGAGCAACGGGATCGACTGGGAAAAAGTGGCGCGCTTCGTCGTGGCCGCCTTCCGCGCCGACGCCGCACGTACCAGCGCCAGCGCCGAAGCCCGCGCCGACATCGACGCCCTGGTGCGCGAGCTGTCCGAGCGCAGCCCGGAATTCGCCGCCTTCTGGCGCGACAACGACGTGCGCAGTTTCGGCGAGGGCACGAAGCACCTGCGCCATCCGGTGGCAGGCGTCATCGCGATGGAATACTCGTCGTTCACGGTCGACGGCCGGCCCGACCTGGGCATGGTGGTCTACAACCCGGCGACGGAGGACGACGTCGACAGGGTGCGCCGGCTCATGGCTTGCTGATACCCGGTACGCCGCGCAGGAGCGTCACGATCACCGGCGCGAGTTTCGGATGCAGCGGCCTCCTACATCTCGGCCGATCGTCAATCGCCGTATCGTCGTTTCTGCAGATGCAAGGATCAATACGGGCCGGGTACGGCGTGACGGAATCAGTGCAGATAACGGTGCGCGGCGATGCTCGGATGCGGATCGGTCACCGGCGGCTCGTCGTTCATCGGCGTGCGGATCGGCGGCTGGTGCGGATCGGCCGGCTCGAACGGATCCTCGGCAGGCTCCTCGACGGGCGCGGGATCGGGTGCGCGGTGCGCTTCGATGGCGATGGCAAACATGGCAAGCTCCTCAAGATGATGCCAAAACACTACCATGGCCGCCGTTTGCTTGCCGTCCGGCTGGATTACAATGATGGATTCGACAGAAAGGATCCGCCATGTTGACAACGCCGATGGTTGCCGCCGTCCTCGTCCCGCTCGTGCTGTGGCGGATCGTCAGCCGCATCCGCCGCCTGACGACGCGCCAGCGTTCGAAGACCTGGCGTCACCGCACCACCCTCGTGTTCTTCCCGCTGCTGGTACTGGTGCTGGGCGCCGTCAGCCTCAAGGGCGGGCCGCTCGGCCTCGCGGCCCTGGCCGCCGGCCTGCCCTTGGGCGCCGTGCTGGGCCGCCTCGCCATCAAGCGCACCCGCTTCGAGCAGGTCGACGACGACTACTATTTCACGCCCCATGCGCCGATCGGCCTGGCGGTGGCCGCGCTGTTCATGGGCCGCATGGCCTGGCGCGCCTGGGGGTTCTACCAGGAGGGCGCGTTCCAGCACCCCGAAGCCTTCCAGCACCACGAATTCGTCAGCAACCCGCTGACCCTCGTCATCTTCGGCGTCCTCGCCGGTTACTACATGAGCTACGCGTACGGCCTGCTGTCCTGGCGCCAGCGCAGCGCATCGCTTACTATCCCTGCATGAGCATCACGACCCTCGCCCTCATCATCCTCATCCCCGTCCTGGTCTGGCGCATCTATTCGCGCCTGAAGAGCCAGATGACGCGCCAGCGTTCGATCATGTCGCGCCACTACACCGGCCTGCTGGTGTTCGGCGCCCTCGTGCTGGTGCCGGCCGCCAGCCTGCTCGACCGCCCCTACGGCCTGATTGCCCTGGCCGGTGGCGCCGTCATGGGCGTGCTGCTGGGCCGCTACGGGCTGCGCCGCACGCGCTTCGAAGACACCGACGAAGGCTATTACTTCACGCCGGACCGCCGCCTGGGCGTCCTGGTCGGCATGGTGCTGGTGGCGCGCATCATCTACCTCGGCATCGAGATCTACATGAACCAGGGCAGCAGCCTGCCCAACCCGCGCCTTACCGACAGCCCCGTCACCATGTACTGCCTGGGCCTGAGTGGCGCCTATTTCGCCGCCTACTCGTTCGGCCTGATGCGCTGGCGCCGGCAGAAGCGCCAGGAAATCGGCACCATGTGATCGATCCGGCGGTTCCGCCTCGGGCTGGCCTATACTTCCCGGTACCAACGCCACCGGAGACGCCATGACCCTGAACCGCCGCCGCTTCCTCGGCGCCGTACCGACGCTTTCCCTCGGCCTGGCCGCGGGCCACGCCCACGCCCAATACGGCACGCCGCCATCTTCCGCTCCTGCCCCCGTCACCGACTTCGACACGCTGGTCGTGCTGGCCGGCGACGCGCTGCCGCGCAACCCCGCCGCCGAACCGGCGCGCCTGCAGGCGCTGATCGACAAGCACGCCAAGCCGGTCGACAGCTATCTGGCCGGCGGCGCCGTCGCCGAACTCGAAGCGAAGTTCTCGGCCCTGCTCGGCAAGGAAGACACGGTCTTCATGCCGACCGGGACGCTGGCCAACCACATCGCCCTGCGCCTCCTGTGCGGGGAGGCGAAGCACGCGCTGGTACAGCAGGAAAGCCATGTCTACCGCGACGAATCGAATGCCGTCACGACCCTCAGCGGCATCAACCTCGTACCGCTCGCCCCCGGCCGCGCCGCGCCGACGCTGGACGAAGTCGACGCCGCCATCGAGCGCGCGGAGGTCGGCCCCTACCCGATCAAGGTCGGCGCCATCGCGCTGGAAAGCCCCGTGCGGCGTGCCCAGGGCGCCACGCTGCGCCCGGATCTGGTCGCCGCCATCGCACGCCAGGCAAAGGAAAAACGCATCGGCCTGCACCTGGACGGCGCGCGCCTGCTGCTCATGTGCGGCATGGCCGGCTTCGACGTGAAGCCGTATTGCGCCCACTTCGACACGGTCTATGTCTCGCTGTACAAATACCTGGGCGCGCCGTTCGGTGGCGTGCTGTCCGGTCCCAAGCCCTTGATGGCACGAGCGCGCGAACTGCGCCACATCTTCGGCGGCACGCTGTACCACGCCTGGCAGGCTGCCCTGCCCGCCCTCGACGCACTGGACGGCGCCGAACAACGCTTCGCCAGCGTGCGCGCGGCCGGCGACCGGCTGCTGGCGGCGCTGGAGCGCACGCCGGGCTTCAAGGTACAACGCGTCGCCGACGGCAGCAACCTGGCCGTGTTGGAGATCGCGCCGCAACGCCAGCCCGGCCTGGAAGAACGCCTGCGCGCGGCCAACGTGCGGATCGGGAAGGTCGACGGCGGCAAGGTGACGCTGGGCTTCAACGAATCGATCCTGCGCCGCGACACGGCCTACCTCGTCAAGGCGCTTGCAGGATGAGTACCACGACCGACGGCGTACAGCGCTTCCCGCGCGGCCGCTTCATCCTGTTCCACCTGGGCGCCGTGATCCTGACCGCCACCGCCGGCGTCTTCACGGGCATCGCGCCGCTGACGCTGATCGTTGCGCTGGCGCCGATGCTGGGCATGCGCAAGGCGGGCCGCGCCGACAGGCGTACGCTCGCGCTCAGCACGGCGCTGGCGGTGCTGCTGGTCGCGTGCGGGTATGCGCTAATGCTGCTGGCGTTGGTGATGCGGCTCGGCGAAGGCCGGGTCTGAAAGCAGAACGGCCGGCATCCCGAGGGAATGCCGGCCGTCGTCACGCCGAGAAAGCGAAGCACGCTTACGCCGCCTTCGGCTCCTCCCCTTCCTTGCGCCGCTGCAGCACGAAGATCGGCTGCGCCCACTGCACGTCCTTCTTCTTCTTGCTCGTGATGAGCGTCAGGTCCGACGGGTCGTAGACGTCCGTGTTGTGTGTCAGCGGGGTCGTCATCAGGTACTGGGCATCGGTGTTCTTCAGGAACTCGCCGACCAGCTGGATGTTGCGGATGTCCAGGTGGGCGAACGGTTCGTCGATGAACACGAAGCCGCCGGAGCCCTCTTCCGACTTCAACAGGCCGATCAGGAGCACCAGCGATTTCATGACCTGCTGGCCGCCGGAGGCTTCGCCGTCGTTCATGCCGATCTGGCCCTTGCCGTCGAACTTGAAGCGCACGTGCAGGCCGGCCTGGGCCAGTTGCACGTCGTCGTTTTCCAGGCGCACCGGGTCGGCCGTGACTTCGATGTTGGCCAGCTCGCCCAGCTCCTTGATGTTCTTCGAGTAGGTCTTGATCGTGTAGCGCAGGCGCTCGATGTAGGCGCCGCGCGCGTTCGCCGTCGCCTCGATGGCGCGGTTGTTCTGGTAGCGGCGTTCTTCCGTCTCGTTCTGGCGGCCGGACAGCTGCTCGTTCAGGCGCGCGTACTGGTCGATCACGGTCGGGTCCTGTTCCCAGTCGTTGCGGCTCAGCGAGTGGTCGAGGGTGTTCATGCGCAGCTTGACCTGGTGCGCGTTCTGGTGCGTCGCCACCAGCGCGGCGCGCTGCTGCGGGTTACGCCAGGCTTGCGGCACGTGGCGCCAGTTGCGGCGCAGCGCCAGCAGGTCGCGCGCGTGTTCGCTGCGCTGCTCGATCTGGCGGCGGTTGTTCAGGCGCATGCCCGCTTCCGCTTCCGACAGGGCCATGCGCGCGTTCTGCCACACCGTGTCGGCGCGGGTGCGCGTCACGGTGGCGTTCTTGATCAAGACCTGCAGTTCGCCCAGGCGCGCGCCCACTTCGAGGCGCTCGGCCTTCAACGGTTCCAGCGCGCGCGTGGCTTCCTCGAACTCGGCCTGGCGTGCCGACAGTTCCTTGGCCGCGTCCACGCCGGCGATGCGCACGCGCAGCGCCGACACTTCCGAGGCCAGCTTGCTGATCGCCAGCGTCAGCGTGTCTTCCTGCGCTTCCAGCGCCGGCAGCGATTTCTGGATCGCTTCCAGGCGCTGCGTCTTGCCGGCCGCGCCGAAGCGGTAGCGCGACGGTTCGACGAACAGCGAGCGGCCGCCGCGGCGTTCGCGGTGATAGGCGTCCGGCGTGATCCATTCATCGGCATCGCTCTTGAAGCCGGCATCGACGGATTCCACGCGCTCGATGCGCTCCAGCTGGTCGATCAGCCAGCCCGGGGCCGCGCTGCTGAAACGGACGACGGACAACAGCGTGTCGTCCTTGACCACGGGCGCGTCGACGCAATCCGGCACGATGAAGTGGCGATAGCGTTCCTTTTCCGCCAGCTTGTAGGCGGCCGGCGCATCCTTGGCGCGCTCCAGCAGCACGACGGACGCGTAGCCGCCCAGCACGCCCTCGACGGCGCCCTGCCACTTCGGATCCGTCACTTCGACGATGTCCGACAGCATGGCGTGCGGGATGCCCGCGTCGCGCAGCGCCCGGCGCATCTGGCGCTGGGCTTCCGGCTCCGGCATCGTGGTCTTGCCCTGCAACGCCGAGATGGTCGACATCTCGCCGGCGATGCGCATGGCCAGCGCGTCGCGCTCGGCCTTTTTCTTCGTGAGTTCCGCTTCCTTGGCTTCGAGCTGGCTCGCCACCTCGGCGATGTCGGCGCCGGCATCCGCCGCCAGCTTGTTCAGGCGTTCCTTCTGTTCCAGCAGGCTTTCCAGCGGCTTCAGCTTGCCGTTCAACTGGGTCAGGCGGCCGGCCAGTTCGGTGGCTTCCTGCTCCAGCTTGACTTCCTGCTGCTGCGCCTCGGTCAGGGCGCGCTGCTGGGCCGCGAGCGCGTTGCGCTTCTCGGTCAGGATGCTGTCGGCCTGGGCCAGGGGCTTCCTCGCCTCGCGCAGCTGGCGGCTGATATTGGCCGCCTTTTCGCGCGCCTCGTGGTATTCGAGGCTCGGAAGCACTTCCTCGACGAGGTTGCGCCGTTCCTTGTTCAAGTCCTCGAACTGGTGGAAGTTGGCCACGCGCAGGCGCAGTCCTTCGAGGTTGATGCGCGAGGTTTCCAGCTCGGCCTCGAAGCGTTTCAACTCGCCTTCCGTGTCGCGCTGGTGGCGCTTGGCTTCGTCGTAGGCGTCCAGCACCTCCTTGTCGCCGAACACCTGGAACACCAGGTCCAGCAACTGGCGCGGCGCGTATTCGCACAGTTTATCCGTCTCGCCCTGCTCCAGCGCCAGCACCTTCGACATGGCCGGCGACAGGCCGGCCGACGCGAGGCGCTTGCGGTAGTTTTCCACGCCCAGCCAGTCGGTGGCGTCGGTGACTTCCTCGATCTGGATATTCCCCGGTCGCATCAGGTACTGGCGCTTCCAGTCGCCGCCGTTCTTCTGCACCTGGCAGAACAGCGTGACCTCGTCGTCGCTGAAGAAGCCGGAGTGGCGGAACGGACGGTTCGACAATTGCAGGCCGACGGGCTTGTTGTCGACGACGGCGCGGATCCAGGCGCTTTGCTGGCCCGAGTGGCGCGCATAGTGTTTATACGTGCGGCCCATCGAGCAATCGAGGCCGAACAGGGTGCGCAGCGCATCCAGCAGCGTGGTCTTGCCGGAACCGTTCTGGCCGGCGATGGTGATGATCTTGGCGTCGAGCGGGATGTTCTTGATCCGCTGCCAGTAGTCCCAGTGGACCAGCTCGAGTGATTTGATGTGGAACATGCGTCTCTTAACCTTCGGTCGTATCGGGGGCGGCGGCGGTGCCGGGAACATCGGCGGCCGGCTCGGCCACGGCAGCGGCGGCGTCGTTGGCCGCCTCGGTGGCAGGACGGCGCGGCGCCGCGGCCAGCGGCGCACGCTTGAACACGTCGGCCAGCGCGCCGTTGATGATGCGTTCCTTCAGCACGTCGGTGTCCATCAACAGGTCCAGCAGCGGGCCTTCCAGGATCACGTCGCCGCGGCGCTCGATGAAGCCGAGCTTGGACAGTAGGCCCAGGTTCATGTCCATGCGGGTCTTCTTGCCCAGCTTGTCGCCGAAGTCGGCTAGCAGCGCGGAATACGAGATGCCGATCGAGGTGTCTTCGGCGCGCGGGATCGGGTTGTCCTTGTCGAACATGTCGGACTGGTCGACGTCGATCGCCTGGTGGGTTTCCTGGCGCTCGCGCTTGGGCAGGATGATCTGCGCCCACAGCACGACCAGCAGCGCCACGCCGTCGCGCGTGAGGCCGAAATTATTGTTCTGCCAGATGTCCTTGGCGCCGAAGATCTTCGGTTCGACGTTGCGGTGCAGCGCCAGCGTGACGTGGTCGGCATACACGTTGTCGAGCAATTTGAGGCCCGTCTCGAGCAGGCGCTTGTCGACGTCGGCACGGAAGGTGTCGTCGGACAGCGCGCGCTTGACCATCTTGTCGTCGCGGCGCAGGGTCTGGTGCGTGAGCAGTCGCGCGATCAGGATTTGTGCGTCGTCATTCATCTTGCGTCTTGCTTTCCAGGTCTAGGGTGAGGTCGTCCAGGTTCAGCGACAGGGTCGCGCGCGACATGGCGGCGACGTGCGGGTCGTCCAGCTGCACCATCTCGTCCTCGGACATGAATTTCACGGGCAGGCGCGCCAGTTCGGCCGTCGCGCCCTGTAGATTGGCCTCGGCCGCGTCGCCCAGCAGGGGCAGCAGCGAGGCGCGGTAGGACGCCACCGCGAAGCTGGCCGGCAGCAGCGACTCCTGGATCGGCACGCTGCGCGGCGAATCCTCGGACATGACGGGGAAGTTGCCCAGGTTGGCGAAGTCGGACAGGCGCTTGATCCAGTCGTCCAGTTCCGCCTGCATCGCCGGGTTGTCGTTGATGGTCATGGGCGCGTCCTCGCCGTTCGGCAGGCCGCCCGGCGCCATCACCGGCGCGCGTTCCGTCATCAGTTCGGTCTCGGCCACGTCGATCATCTCGGCCGGCGTCGTGAACAGCGGCACGACCGGGCGGTCGATCGCGTTCTCGGCCAGGCTCGCGAGGTCCTCGTGCGCCAGCAGCCAGCGCTTGATGTCCGTCGTCGACAGGCCCGACTGGCCCAGGTGCACGCGCTGGCGCTCGATCTGGTTCAACGCGCGCGAGAACATGCCCTGCATGTTCAACAGTTGCGACTGGGCGCGGCCGATCGCCTGGGCGGCGCGGTGCGTGGCGAAGTCCGCGCGCTCGTCCGAGGTGATGGCGCGCAGGATGTCGGAACCCTTCTCGACCCAGTCGCACGCCGTGTGCCATTTCGCCTGCGAGGCGCGCAGGCGGAATTCGGAACCGGAGGCGATGGCGTCGCGGAATTCCTCGTGCAGCTCGACCAGGCGCCCCAGCAAGTGCTTCAACTGTTCGACGGTGATGCCGCCCACGGCCTGGGCGCCGGCCACCTGCGACAGCAGGAAGCCCATCTCGGCCTCGTCTTCTTCGGGCTGGCCCAGGGCCAGCAGCGTGTCGAGGGCGGCCAGCACGTTGCGCGCCAGCGGCGTGATGCGGTAGACGCCGGCCTGGGCATCCCAGGCCAGCAGGCCGTGACTGCGCAGGCGGCCCAGCACCGTCTCCAGGCTTTCCGGAATCAGGTAGGCGAACTTCTGGTTGATGTCGGCGCGCGAAAAGGCCGAGGTGCCGCTGTCGGCCGCGAGGTCGCGCAGCACCAGCAGGCGCACGATGACGCCGTCCTGGGAGCCGTGGAACAGCGCCGTGAACGCCTGCAGCATGGGCGCGGCGCGCTTGAGGTGATAGACCTGCTCGATCTCGTCCGGCGCCACTCCCTGATGGAAGTGGGCCTGCAGCGGGTCGAGCTCTTCTAGCGCCGGGGAATGGGGTTCGGCGGCGGGTGCGCCGGCCAGGTTGTCGATCATCGTAGGGCTTACCAATCTGCTGTCGCGCGCGGCAGCCATGCGGCAGGCGCGGGGGCGTCAGTATAACAGTTAAGGCTTGGCAACTTGCCGGGAATGGCCTGGACAATGTTACATCTGGCGAATTAGCAACGGAAATCCGGAAATGCTTGACTTGCCAATGTTGCAATTACACCCATGTTTCAGCCTGCCAAGCGCGCGCCTCCAGCGAACTCATCGGTGGATAATCGACGTTGTCTTATTTATATGACTCAATCGAGGAGGAACGCCATGCAACGCACACTCGCCGCGGCCGTCGTTCTAGCCGCCTGTCTCGCCGTCCCCGCCGTCCAGGCGGCCGGACCACAGCAGCAGAACGGCATCAATTACATCAACGGCGGCGTCGGCCAGGACGAGCAGAACGCCATGCGCGCCCTGCGCGCCGACTACAACCTGCTGCTGACCTTTGCCACCCGGCAAAGCGGCGCCTTTCGCTCCGACGTCCAGCTCGACATCACGGACGCCAAGGGCACGACGCTGCTGAGCGTGCCGAATACCGGGCCCATGTTCTATGCCAAGCTGCCGGCCGGCACCTACCGCATCAGCGCGGCGGCCGAGGGCAAGACCTTCAAGCGCACCGTCAAGGTGGGCAGCGCGCCGCGCGAGATGACCTTGCATTGGGAGAACGACTCGCCGGACGATCCGGGGCCGCAGGACTGAGCGGCGCGTCGAAGCATGAACAACGTCGCCCCTGCGCAGGCAGGGGTCCAAGTTACGTACCAGCCGCGACATTGGGCCCCTGCCTTGAACTGCCACACAAAAGTTGGACACGGATTTTAGACTGCTTGGGCGTGCTTCGCTCTGTATTGGACAGGAGTTAAGCCGCCTAAGCGCGTGCTGACGCGCTTTGTGTTGTAGTACTGAATGTATTCGCGGATCGTCGCCTTCAATGCACCGATATCAGTGAACTTCTGTTTATAGAAGCATTCGCTTTTCAGTACTGCAAAAAAACTTTCCATTGAAGCGTTGTCGTAGCAATTGCCTTTGCGGGACATACTCTGCACCAGATTCCGGTCGTTAAGCATCTTGCGATAGCACGGCATTCGATAGTGCCATCCTTGGTCTGAATGAAGTACTGGACGCTGATCTGATGCGATCGTCGCTAACTGTGAAGTTGCAAGAGGTTGTTTCGGTTAGTTGAGAGCCTGGACATCGGCGCCT
>CAUSCY010000075.1:0-23580 GCA_963529995.1 uncultured Massilia sp.
CCATGTGCCGCGAGGTGTGGGGGTTCGAGTCCCTCCGTGGGCACCAAAAGCTACCGGTCTTCGAGACCACCGGATTCTTCGGCGCAAAACGCCGCAATCTTTGCAAAAGGATTGCGGCGTTTTGCGTTGTCGTGTCCCTTCCCTTCAGTGGCACGGCGCGGCCAGGTCGTCCAGGATCGGGCAATCCGAGCGCTGGTCGCCGTGGCAGGACGCCGCCAGCGTCTCCAGCGTGCGCTTCATCGCTTCGAGCTCGGCGATCTTGCGGTCGAGCTCGTCGATATGGCTGCGCGCCAGCCGCCGCACGTCGGCACTGGCGCGGGCCTTGTCCTGCCACAGCGCCAGCAGGCCGGCGACCTGGTCCAGCGAAAAGCCGAGCGCGCGGCTGCGGTGGATGAACTGCAGCACGCGGATGTCCTGGCTGCCGTACAGCCGGTAACCGGCCTCGGTGCGCCGCGCGGGCGGCAGCAAGCCGATCGATTCGTAGTGGCGGATCATCTTGGCCGTCACGCCGGACGCCTTGGCAACCTGTCCGATATTCATCGTTTCCTTGTCCATGGCTTCAGCATACACCTTCCCACGATGGCAAGGTCAACCCGGTCATCCTTGACTTGTGCGCCCAAGCGGTTAAGCTCGGCGGACCATGCACATCTTTTCCCGTACTGTATTGATGGCTGCCGTACTCGCCACTTCGCTGGCGCAGGCAGGTCCCGCGCCCTGGTACCAGTGGCGCAGCAAGGCCGATGGCCAGCTGGCCTGTTCGCAGACCGCGCTCGGGCCCGGCTGGGTGAAATTCAGCGGTCCGTATCGTGACGCCCGTTGCGAATTCCGGATACCTGCTAAATAATCGGCAACGTTGAACAAGAATCAAGAGATAACACAGAAGGAGCAGTTCCCGGCCGCAGCACTCGATCGATAAAACAAGGAGACACCGATGTTCACCAATCCCGAGCAATTCGCGTCCGCCACGAAGACGCTGTTCGACCTGCAGATGCAGACCTTCAACGCCCTGGCCAGCAAGGCCGTGCAAGGCGTCGAGCAAGTCGTGGCGCTGAACATGGCGACGGCCAAGCAATCGATGGAGAACACGCTGGCGGCCAGCCGCCAGTTCAGCCAGGCGCCCGACCCGAAGGCGGCCATCGACGCCATCTCCGCCCGCATGCAGCCGGGCGTATCGGAAGCGAGCGCCTACGGCGAACAGCTGCGCCAGATCATCGCCGACATCCAGAAGGAATTCCAGCAGGCGGCCGACACCCACCTGGTGGAAGCAAAGAACACCCTGTCCGCGCTGATCTACGACGTCACCCAGAACGTCAAGCCGGGCCAGGAGAATGCCGTCGAGATCATCAAGGCGGCCATCGAGAACGCCTTCCGCGGCTACGAACAGGTGACCCAGTCGACGCGCGAAGCGATGCGCCGCGTGGAGGAACAGGTGGCGCAGGCGACGTCGCAGTTGCAGAAGGCGGGGCAGGCGACGCAATAAGCCCGCGGCATCGATACGTCGTCCCGGCGCAGGCCGGGACCCAATTTCTGCATGCGTCGCCGCGCTGCTTGCAACATTGGGCCCCTGCCTGCGCAGGGGCGACGCTGGTTCAGGGCGTCGGCTTTTCCCCTACGCCCAGCATCTCCTCGATGTGGGCCACCGCAGTCTCATCTTTCACCAGCGAGCGCAGCCACACGTGCAGCGGCTGCTCGCCCCAATGCGCGGCCTTGTCGGCCAGGTAGGCGACGGGGCTGTGCGGCTCCGTACGGCGGAAGAACTCGGCCACGGCGCGCAATTGGGCCAGCGCCTGGGCGCGCGTCTGCAGCGGCCCGGTGGCCGCCGCCACGTGCAGCGGCGCCGGCACGCTGCCCGATGCCGGCACGAGCGCCTGTGCGGCAGACGCCGGCGGCGCCGCCAGCGGCTTGAGGAATACGTGCAGGTCTTCCAGCGCCGAACGCGCGGCGCCGAAGCTGGGACCGTCCGCTTCCAGGCGCGCATCGACGCTGCGTTCCAGCCGCGCCAGCGCTTCCACGCAATGCTCGCAATCGCGCATCAGGCCCACGTAGAAGCCGGCCGAACCCCGCTGGCGTGCCGTTTCCAGTCGCGCCAGCGCATCGCCGCCCTGCACGCGCGCCGCTTCCACGTCGCGCAGCGCGTACGCATCCGCGCCCTCCGTCAACGGGATCTCGCGCAGCCAGGTGCCGATGCGCGCCGCCACCCATGCCAGGTTGCCGATGCGCTGTTCGAAGCCGCCGTCTTCCGGCAGCGGATACAGCGACTCCCACCAGCGCTCGCACAGCTGCGCGATCAACAGCAGGCTGTCGCCCAGGCCGCGCAGGCCAGCCGTCTTCGCGCCCGCCTCCGCCAGCCAGACGGCCAGTTGCAGGTCCTTGCTGCGCGTCTCGATCAACTGGGTGCACTGCTTCGCGACGAACTTCCAGTCCGCTTCCTTCAGTTCCGTGACCCAGGCGCCCTGCTCGATCGACGGATCGTCGGCCTGGCGCGCACGCACGATCGCATCGATCTCGCTGGAAAACGCGAGGTCCTCGCCACAGGGGCGGCCCGCATCGATGGGCGCCAGCAGCCGTTCCAGGTTCAGCATGGTGCCCTCCCTATGCCGCGTCGACCGCGTACTTGATCTTGCCGGCCTTCGTCGCGCCGACCTTGATGCGCTTGACGGCGCCGCCCGCCGCCATCTGTGCCAGCACGGCATCGGCGATCTCCGGCAGCAGCGTGCCATTCAGGATCGTGTCGACGTTGCGCGCCCCCGAGTCGACCTCGGTGCAACGCGCCAGCACGGCGTCGACCAGCGCAGCGTCGTAGTCGAAGCTGGCCTGGTGGTTGTCCGCCACGCGGCGGCGGATGCGCTCCAGCTTCAGACGGATGATGTCGGCCAGCACGGCATCGTCGATCGGATAGAACGGCACCACGGCCAGGCGGCCCAGGAAGGCGGGCTTGAAGTGCTTCGCCAGCGCCGGGCGGACCAGTTCCGCCAGTTGCGCAGGCAGGGGACGTTCGGCCGCCGGCTTGTTCAGGCAGGCCTGCATGATCTGGGCGGACGCCGCGTTCGACGTCAGGATGATGATGGTGTTGCGGAAGTCGACGGTCCGGCCTTCGGCATCGTCCAGCACACCCTTGTCGAACACCTGGAAGAACAGCTCCAGCACGTCCGCATGGGCTTTTTCCACTTCGTCCAGCAGCACCACGCTGTAGGGATTGCGGCGCACGGCCTCCGTCAGCACGCCGCCCTCGCCGTAGCCGACGTAGCCCGGCGGCGAGCCCTTCAGGCCGGACACGCTGTGCGCTTCCTGGTATTCGCTCATATTGATGGTGACGAGTTTCTTCTCGCCGCCGTACAGCAGGTCGGCCAGCGCCAGCGCCGTCTCCGTCTTGCCAACGCCCGAGGTGCCGACGAACAGGAACACGCCTTTCGGCTTGTTCGGATCTTCCAGGTTGGCGCGCGCCGTGCGCACGCGCTGGGCGACGATGCCGCTCGCGTGGCGTTGGCCGAGGATGCGTTCGTCCAGCAGGTGCTGCAGGTTCATCACCGTGCGCAGCTCGTCCTTGACCATGCGGCCCAGCGGGATGCCGGTCCAGGCGGCGACGATGCCCGCGACCGTGTGGCCATCGACCTGCACGGGGACCAGCGGCACTTCTCCCTGCAGCGCGCGCAGGTCGGCCAGCAAGGGCTGCAGGGCCGCCGCCCCTTCCCCATTGCCACCTTTGCCCTGCCCTTCCAGGCGCGCGCGCACGGCCTGGATGTCGGTGCACAGCGCCTGCTCGCGTTCCCAGCGTCCCTGCAGCGCCTCGCGCTCGGCCTGCAGCGCGGCGCGCTCGCCGTGCAGCGCATCCAGTACGGCGCCGTGATCGGTGCCGCCGCTCTCCTCGCGCGCCAACGTGGCGATGCGCGCGTCGAGGCGTTCCAGACGGCGCACGCAGTCTTCCAGCACGGCGGGCGTGGCCTTCTGGCCCAGCGCGACCTTGGCGCAGGCCGTATCGAGCACGCTGATCGCCTTGTCCGGCAACTGGCGGCCGCTGATGTAGCGGTGCGACAGGCGCACGGCATCGACGATGGCATCGTCGTAGATGCGCACGCCGAAGTGCCGTTCCATCAGCGGCGCCATCGCGCGCAGCATGGCGCAGGCGGTATCTTCGTCCGGCTCCTCGACCTTGACGACCTGGAACCTGCGCGCCAGCGCCGCATCCTTTTCGAAGTATTTCTTGTATTCGCTCCAGGTGGTGGCCGCCACCGTGCGCAATTCGCCGCGCGCGAGGGCCGGCTTGAGCAGGTTGGCGGCATCGTTCTGGCCGGCCGTCCCGCCGGCGCCGATCATCGTGTGCGCTTCGTCGATGAACAGGATGATCGGATGCAGGCTTTTGCCCACTTCGTCGATGACGTTCTTGAGGCGGTTCTCGAACTCGCCCTTGACGCTGGCCCCGGCCTGCAGCAGGCCCATGTCCAGCACATGGATCTCGACGCCGCGCAGCACGTCGGGGACGTCGCCCTCGGCGATGCGCAGCGCCAGCCCTTCGACGACGGCGGTCTTGCCCACGCCCGCCTCGCCGGTCAGGATCGGATTGTTCTGGCGGCGGCGCATCAGGATGTCGATCACCTGGCGAATCTCGGCGTCGCGCCCGATCACGGGGTCGACCTTGCCCTCTCTCGCGCGCGCCGTCAGGCAGGTCGTATACTGGTCCAGCGCCGGCGTCTTGCCGGGCGCATGCGCTTGCAGCTCGCCGACCGGGTCGCCCGACGGCTGCATGGCCGCCGTCGGCTCGGACTGCGCCGGCGCCTCGTCGGAGCCGCGCGTGAGCTTGTCGAAATCGTGCTTCAGGCGCTCGAGCGGAAACGCGCCGAAGTGGCGCGACGCGCGCTGCGCCAGTTGCGCCAGGCCCGGTTCCATCAGCAGTGCCAGCAGCAAGTGGCCGCTGCGGATGCGATTCGGTTGCGCATCGCCCAATGACGCAATCAGCCACGCATGCTCGAACAGCAGCGGCAGGTGGCGCGAGAACACGGGCGTGCGCGTGCTGCCGGACGGCAGGCGCTCGACTTCGCGGCGCAAATCGGTCTCGAGCCCTGTCAGGCTGATGCCGGCCTGGCGCGCGGCGACGACGACGTCACTGCCGGGCTGTTCCAGCAGCGCCAGGAACAGGTGTTCGAGGTCGACCTCGTACTGGCCGAGGCCCACGCAGATGCCGGCCGCGCGCGTGGCGGCGGCGCGCGTCGTGTCGTTCAACTTGCCGATCAGGGTCTTCAGGTTGATGTCCATCGTCGATGTCCTTTCGATGAGCGGCCGCGGCACGCTAGCCGCGGGGAGGCCGGCCGGCCTTGCCGATCGTGTAATGGAGGGATGAGGGCTGCAGCACGGCGTTGAAATGCACGGTGTCCGCGCCTGCGCCCGCGCCATTCCCATCGGGCGAGCGCAGCGTCGCATCGATCGTGAAGTACAGGCGGTTGATGCCGCTGGCAGCGGGTTCCAGCGTGGCGCTGACGTTGACCAGGCGCGGCTCGTGGCGTTCGATCGCGTCCTTCAGGCTGGCGCAGATCGCGGCCCGGTCCTCGCTGCTGGACAGGCTGAAGGCGGCGAAGTCGGCCAGGCCGTAGTCCAGCACGGAGGCGCGCGCCTGCGGCCAGGCGGCGAGCCGGCCGGGCGCGAGGCCGGCGCGGGTGTTCAGCAGCGCTTCGAGCTCGCGCACGATGCTGTCCTTGAGCGCTTCCAGGCTCTGGCCCTGCTGCGCGCGCTCGCCCATCAGGCGTTCCAGCAGGCCGCTGTGCCAGGCCGTCATGGTCGCGCTCCCAAAAAAGACCGCGGCACAAGGCCGCGGCAAGGCGCCGGCAACGAGCGCAGGGGAACGTTTATCGCAGTTGGCGTGCGCAGGCGCACGTCAGACGATCTTGTTGGTGGCCAGGTCCCAGCCGCCGGAGGTATTGCCGCCGGCGCCGCCGCCGATCTTCTGCTGCGTGTACTTCCACTTGACCTTGGAGAATTTCAGGCCGACGTTCTCGGTCAGGAAATTCCCTTCCTCGACCCCGGGATGCACGGAGCCGATCAGCACGTTTTCCAGTTCGATCTCAAAGTACTTGACGCGTTCGCCCTGGCCGTCGGCGCGCATGAATTCCAGCTTGGCCTTCGGGATCGTCTTGCCGGACGAGCAGGTCTGCAGCAGGACCGGCGAGGACAGGTCGGCCAGCTTGGTGAACGTCACTTCGGAATGCTCGCAGCGTTCGGCCGTGTGGCCGCCGCCCGTCGACGACGTCGCGGATTTCGGCTGCAGCACCTTCCAGTTCACCGATTTGCACTCGATCCAGTCCTTGTGCTTGTCGTCGGCCGACTCGCCCTTGATGCCGTCGATTTGCAGGTACACGTCTATTGCCATGTCTTACTCCAGTTGGTTGATGGATGAATCACGATTTGGTCGACTGCGGCAGCTCCGCGACCAATCGGAGCGAAACGGACAGCTCGTCGAGCTGGAAGTGCGGGCGCAGGAAGGACACCGCGCGGTACACGCCGGGACGGCCCGGCACCTCGGCCACCTGCACGCTCGCCTCGCGCAAGGGGAACTGCGCCTTCTGCTCCTGGCTGGCGTTATCGTCCAGCAGCACGTATTGCGTCAGCCAGCGGTTCAGGTATTCCTCGACGTTGGCGGCGGCGGCGAAGCTGCCGATCTTGTCGCGCATCATGGCCTTCATGTAGTGGGCGATGCGCGAGACGGCGAAGATGTACTGCAGCTGCGAGGACAGCAGCGCGTTCGCATTGGCCGCCTCGTTGGCGTACTTGCGCGCCTTCTGCGCCGACTGGGCACCGAAGAACGCCGCATACGACGTGTTCTTGCAGTGGACCAGCGAGATGAAGCCCAGGTCCGACAATTCCTTTTCGCGACGGTCCGTGATCGCCAGCTCGGTCGGGCATTTCAGCGCGACCTCGCCCTCGTCCGTCTTGAACGTATGGGTCGGCAGGTTCTCGACCAGGCCGCCGCCCTCGACGCCGCGGATCGCCGCGCACCAGCCGTAGTCCTCGAAGGCGCGCGTCAGTTTGGTGGCAAACGCATAGGCGGCGTTGCACCACAGGTATTTGTGGTGGTCGGTGCCGTCCACGTCCTCGACGAAATTGAAGCCTTCGGTGGCGGTGCCGTCGACCGGGTTGTACGGCAGCCGGCCCAGGAAGCGCGGCAGCGTCAACCCGACGTAACGGGAATCTTCCGATTCGCGGAACGCCTTCCACTTCGCGTATTCGACCGTGTCGAATACCTTGGCCAGGTCGCGCGGACGTCCCAGGTCGCCGAAGCTCTCGACGCCGAACAGTTCCGGCGCCGCCGCCGCGATGAACGGGGCATGGCTGGCCGCGGCCACGTGCGACATCTGCTCCAGGAAGTACACGTCCTCGGGCTGGCGCGAGAGTTCGAAATCGCCGATCAGGGCGCCGTAGGGCGCGCCGCCGAAACTGCCGAATTCTTCCTCGTACACCTTCTTGAACAGCGTGCTCTGGTCGAATTCCAGCGCCGACTGGAAGTCCTTCACCAGTTCGCGCTTGCCCGCATTGAGCATGCGGATCTGCAGGTTCGGGCTCGTCGCGCTGTTCTTCACCAGGTAGTGCAGGCCCGTCCAGCTGCGTTCGAGCTTCTGGAATTCCGGCGCGTGCATGATGTCGGACAGCTGGGCCGAGATCATGCGGTCCAGCTCCGCCAGGCGCGCGTCGATGGTGGCCGACAGGTTGGTCGACATCACCATCGTCCCTTCCATCACCTGGCTCACCAGCTCGGAGATGATGTCGCGCGCACGGGCATGCTCGCTGCTCGACTTGGCGACGCGGCTCTCTTCGACGATCTGGTCCAGCAGGCCCGTGTCGAGTTCGACGGCCTGCGCTGCCGCGGGTGCCGCGGGTGCAGCTTCGAGGATCGCACTCATCATTCCTCCTTCGCGCCGGACGGCTTGCGCAGGCTGTCCAGCTTCTCGGTATTGGTCAGCACGTCATTGAGGATGTCTTCCAGCTTGTCGTTGCCGGCCAGCTTGTTGCGCAGGTCGGCGAGCTTGCTGCGCGCTTCCAGCAGCCCCTTGAGCGGCGCCACCTGCTGCACCACGGCCTCGGGACGGAAATCGTCCATCGCGCGGAACTGCAGCCGGACGGCGAACTCGCCGCCCTCTTCCGACAGGTGGTTCTGCACGCGGAAGCTGGCCACCGGGGCCACGCCGTCCAGCACCTCGTCGAAATTGTCGGCATCGACGCTGACGAACTTGCGGTCCTTCAGACGCTTCCTGGCGGCGTCCGGATCGCTGCCGAAATCGCCCAGCACGCCGACCACGAAGGGCAGCTCCTTGTTCTCGGTCGCATCGCCGATCTCGACGTCGTACGTCATCTGCACGCGCGGCGCGCGCACTTTCTGCAGGCGCTTCTGCACGCTTTCATTCTTGGCCATGTGGGCTCCTCGGTTCGTCGGAAGATGGCGCGCGGCTCACTTGAGCGCGCCGAACGGGTCGCTGCCGGAGGAACGGGCCGGCGGCGGCGCGGCGATGGCCTTCTTCACCGCCGTGTCCCTGGTGCGCGAGCCCGCCGTGCGGCTGCTCCCCGGCAGCAGCTCGTTCTCGTTCAGGTTCGCGCGCAGCAGCTTGGCCAGTTCCTGCGCCTCCGTACGCACGTTGCCGGTCAGGTTGTTCTTCTGGCTCAGGTCCGCCAGCGCGCGGCTGGTCACGCGCAGGCCGCTGACGGCGACGATGCTGTTGGCGAGCGTGTCGTCCGGGTCGCGCTCCAGCGCTTCCAGCGCATTGACGATCGCTTCGCCGTAGTTGGCGCCGTCGAAGCGCATCTGGGCCATGCGCACCCACGGGGTCTTTTCGGTGGGGAAGCTGGCGCTGGCCTTCTGCAGGATCGAATAGGCCTTGTCGTTCTGACCGGCCATCACGGCGGCATCGGCTTCGGCCAGCGCGGCGGTAACGTTGCCGGCCGGCTTCGTGCTGGCCACCGTCGGGCCGGTGCTGGCGCAGGCCGACAGCAGTACCGCACAGGCGACGACCGCCGGCGGCATCAAGCGTTGGAATCTCATCTGGCTCTCCCGGGTTGAAATCAGACGCCATTATCGGCAGGCGATTCCGGGGAAGAGTTGCGTGTGGTCAACTTCTCTTGGCCGTCACATTGCGCATGGTCGAAGGTGTCGTTGCGCGGGCGCAGGTGAGGCCACGCGGATTGCCGTTAAATCTGTGCCTTGCTTTCATTCCCATTTGCAAGGTGATGCCGATGAAGCCCTTTTCCGTCCTGATCTGCCTGTGCCTGCTCGGCGGCTGTGCCGGCTCGCCCATCGACGGCGCGCTGCAGGCCGCCGGCCTGCGCAAGCCGCCGCCGCTGCCGGAAGCGCAGCAACCGCCACGCAAGGTCGCGCTGCACCTGCATGCGGCGCCGCGCCTGAACGTCGATGCGCGCGGGCAGCCGCTGGCCTTGCTGGTGCGCGTCTACCAGCTGCGCCAGCGCGATACCTTCGAACGCCTGCCGCAAGCGGCCTTCCTGTCGCCGGAAGCGGAACGCGCCGCGCTCGGTGACGACCTGGTTGCCGTGCGCGAGCTGACGCTGGTGCCGGGCCAGCGCCTCGACCTCGTCGAAACGATGCCGCGCGAGGCGGGCCAGCTCGGCGTCGTCGCCCTGTTCCACGCGCCGGCATCGCAAGGCTGGCGCCTGGCATTCGCGGCGGCCGATGCCGAGCGGGCCGGCGTCACCGTCGGCATGCATGCGTGCGCGATGAGCGTCGGCGCGGGCGCAGTTGCCGGCGGCGCCGGCGCCAAGCCGCTATCGCTTGTGCGCTGTCAATGAGAACGACGGAGTTTCCCGCAAGCTAGTAAATCGTGACCACCAAGGAGCGCACCGTGACCATCCCGGCGAAGGTCTTGTGGGGCGAGGGCCTGTTCCTGCGCCCCCAGCATTTCCAGCAGCAGGACCGCTACCACGAAGCACGCCTGGGCGAGACGGCAGCCGCCCTGCACCCGTATTGCTGGGGCGTGCGCCGGCTCGTGCTCGACAGCGACGCGCTCAAGGCCGACATCCTGCGCATCGTCGAGCTGTCGCTGATCTTCCCGGACGGGGAAATCGTGCGCGCGCCGGGACCTGACGCGCTGCCGCTGCAGGCGCGCCTGGCCGACCTGCCCCCGTCCGTGCAGACGATCACCTTTCATGCCGCCCTGCCGGTGCTGAAGACGCACGGCGACAACTGCGCGCCGCGCGGCACGACCGCACTGGAAGTGCCCGCATCCATGCGCTACGGCCAGCGCGAGCGCGACACCGAAGACCTGTACAGCGAAGCGGCGCCGGCCCCCGTGGCCTTCCTGACCAAGACCGTGCGCCTGGTGCCGGACCTGGAACCGCTGGACGCCTACGACAGCTTTCCGCTCGTGCGCCTGCACCGCCTGGCCACGGGCGGCTTCGAGATCGACACCTCATTCACGCCCCCCAGCCTGTCGATCGACGGCGCGCCGGGCCTGCACGCGCGCCTGCAGCGGCTGATGGAAAAGCTGCTGGCCAAGGTACACGCACTGTACGGCCACTACCGCGAGCCGGGCAGGAGCGTCGTCGAGCTGCGCGGCGGCGACGTCGCCTCGTTCTGGCTGCTGCACACGGTCAGCACAGGCTATGCGACGCTGAGCCACTACCTGGCGCACCGCGAGCTGCACCCGGAGCGCCTGTTCCACGACATGCTGGCGCTGGCCGGTGCCCTGATGACCTTCTCGCGCGGCCCCAAGCTGGAAGACCTGCCCGCCTACGCGCACCAGGATCCGGGCCCTCCGTTCGCGCGCCTGGACGGCATCCTGCGCGAACTGCTGGACACGGTGATCTCCTCGAAGTACTTCGCCATCGCGCTGTCGAACGACCGCCCCTCCTACCATCTCGGCACGCTCGACTCGGGCAAGATCGACGCGCACACGACGCTGTACCTGGGCGTCGCGGCCGACCTGCCCGCGCTGCAGCTGGTCGAGATCGTGCCGCTGCGCTTCAAGATCGGCGCCCCCGAGGACGTCGACAAGCTGGTGCTGTCGGCCATGCCCGGCGTGCGCCTGACCCACGCGCCCCAGCTGCCCGCCGCGCTGCCGGTGCGCCCCGACACCTGTTACTTCGTGCTGGAGAACCGCGGCATCCTGTACGACAGCATGTTGAAAGCCCAGGCGATCTCGATCTACGTACCGAACGGGATCCGCGACCTCCAACTCGAACTGATAGCGATCGCAGCATGACTCCACATGTCGAACGGCGCGCCGCGCCAGCCCCTTCCCAGGCCGCTCCGGCCTCCCTCGTCGACATCATGGTCGACGGCTTCTACGCGCTGTTCCTGCTGAAGAACGGGTCCGGCCCGCAGGACCGCAACGCCTTCGCCGAACACATGACCGCCTTCCTCGGCGACGTCGACCGCAATGCCAAGGCGCACGGCATCCCGGCCGAGGACGTAACGGCGGCCAAGTACGCGTTCTGCGCGGCCGTCGACGAGATCATCCTGCGCTCCGACTTCGCCGTCCGCGACGCCTGGGAGACCCGTCCCCTGCAACTGCGCCTGTTCGGCGACCAGCTCGCGGGCGAACATTTCTTCCAGCGCCTGGAAGACCTGCGCGCCAAGGGCAGCGTGCACCTGCAGGCGCTCGAGGTCTACCATATGTGCCTGCTGCTCGGCTTCGAGGGCCGTTTCGCGCTCGATGCCCGCGACAAGCTGAACTACCTGACGGCGCGCCTGGGCGACGAGATCGCGCGCATGCGCGGCAAGAGCCGCGGCTTCGCCCCGCACGCGGAGCGTCCCGACCAGGTCGCGCACAAGCTGGGGAACGATCTGTCGCTGTGGGTGCTGAGCGGGGTGTTCGTGCTCGTCGGCCTGGGCGCCTGGCTGGGCTTCAACACGGCGCTGGCGCGCGAGGCGGACGCGAAGCTGGCGGGCTACAACGACCTGGTCAAGCTGCCGCCGCGGTCGGCGAATGTGACCATTACGCTGCCGTAGCCGTCGCAGGGGCGACGCTACCGGCTAGCGCCGCCAACGTCGCTTACTGCACCACCTTGAATTCGATACGCCGGTTACGCGCCCGGCCCTCGGGGGTGCGGTTGTCCGCGACCGGGCGGTCCGGGCCTTCGCCGGATACCGCGATCATGTCCGGATTGACGCCATGCGCCGCGACATAGGTCTTCACCGCCTCGGCGCGCGCCTGGCTCAGCGACAGGTTGCCGGCACGGGAGCCGGCATTGTCCGTGTGCCCGATCACCTCGACGCGCTTGTCCTTCAGGCGCAGCAGCACGGCGCTCATCTGGTCCAGTATGGCCTTGCCGGAATCGGCCAGCGTCGCCTTGCCGGACTCGAACTCGATGATGCGGTTGGCCAGCGCCGCATCCAGCATGCCCTGCTCGGATGCGGCCACGCGCAAGCCGTTGTTGACCGTGTACGAGGTATCCAGCGCCAGCGCCAGCTCGCCGGCGATCTGCTGGCGCTGGGCCTCGCTGCCGACGTCGCCGCGCAGGCTCACGTTGGTGCCGTCGACCTGCAGCTGGCCGCGGCTGACCAGCTTCAGGTTGGGGCCGACCAGTTTCGCCACATGCTCATTCCAGTTCGGCGGCGTCGTCACCCTGCCGACCGCCAGCTGGTCGACCACGCGATCGGGCCCGTACACGGTACGCAGGCGCGCCAGCAGCGCGGCTTTCGCGGCCTCGTCGCCGACGGTGCCGGAGACGACGATCGGGGCCGCGGGTGCGGCAGCCGGCGGTGCGCTCTGGGCACCGACATTGCCGGCGATGGCGGCGCACAGGATCAGGATCTTGGTATTCACGCGGCGGCTCCGATGAAGGTTTTCAGGAACAATTCGCGCGCCGTGCGCAGCGGCAGCAGCGGCTGCTCCAGGTAGCTGGCCAGGGCGCGCACGTCGATGTCGAGGCCGAGCTGCTCGTCGATCCAGGCATTGTCGTCCAGATGCACCTGGTGCTCGAGCGCGACATGCGGGTCGACCAGCGCATGGAGCGTGCCGGCCGCTTCCCCGCCGAAGCCGACGACCAGCGCCGGCCGGTCGCGCACCACGGTCAGGAACAGCGCCAGGTCGAAGCCGCTGCGGCGGATGAAGGGCGTCACCAGTTCGAGCCAGAACGCGGCCACGGCATGGCGCTGCGCCGCTTGCCCCGGCAGCGGCAGCACGAGGCTTTTCTGCAGCGCCGCGGGACGGCTGTGCATGACGGGCTGCAGCAGCAGGCCCAGGCCCAGGATCATGCGGTCGGCCGCCAGTGCGAGCTGGGACGACAGCGTCCCGACCGTGGACACGGCCAGGAATTCGGTCAAGGCGGCATCGTGCTCGCCCAGCTCGACCTGGGCATCGGCAAGCGCCTGCAGGTCCTGCGCCGGATCGCTGGCGGCGAGCACGCGCGGCGCCACCTGTTCCAGGTAGTGCCAGAGCGGGGCGAAAGCCAGGGGGCAGCGCGCCGCGAAACCGGCCGGATCGGGCAGGTCGACCGTGCGCATCATCAGGAAGGGAAAGCGCCGCCCCGACTGGTCGCGGCTGGCGACCAGGTGGCCGGCCACGGCGTGGTGACGGTCCGGACCGACGAAGGCGAAGCTGACGGGCGCCATCGCATCGTAGTTCAGCTTCCAGCGCGCATCCAGCGGCAGTCGCGACATGACCTGGGCCAGCCAGTCGTCCAGCATGCCCAGCACGGCTCGGTCCTCGGCCTGCTTGACGAAGTCGCTGTGCGCCGGCAGCTTGCCGAAGTAGCCGATGCGGCCCGCAGTACGAGCTTGCGCGCGGCTCATTGCGCCGCTCCCGGCGCCGCGCCCGGGACCGCACCAGCGCCTGCCAGCGAGGTGCCGGAAGCAACGGCGGCGCCGGCGGCCTGGCGCCCGGCGATGGCATCCGGCAGGCGCAAGCCGTTGAAGCCGCGGCTGGCCTGGGCGTCGCCGGCGGCTTCCTGGCTGGCGACGCGCTTCAGGTTGACGGCCACCGTGACGTTGCCCGCGCTCCAGCGCAGTTCGTGGGTGCCGGCGTCGACGCGCTTGTTGGCGGCCGCCTCGATCATCTTCTGCAGGCCGAACTGGCCCGGCACGTTGAACAGCTCGACGCTGCGGCCGTCGAAGGTGACGGCGCTGATCTTCGCGCCGCTCGCACCCTGCGGTCCCGGATGCACCATGTTCACCCAGGCCGGCGGCGTGTTCCGGTAGCGCAGCTGCTGGCCGTCGATCTCGATCGTGTACTCGGTCACGCCCGGAGCGGCCAGCGGCAGCAGCTGGAACACCGTCTGCGGCCCGGACTGGGCGCCGTTGTTGACCGCCACGCCATTGCTTGAGAGCGGCGCGATCCAGCCGGGGAAGCCGCTCACCGCCTGCGGTGCGAGGGTGATGCCGATGTCGGCCCAGGTGCGGCTGGACAGCACGTCGCCGCGCCGCACCACGAGCGGGCCCATGGTCGTGCCGACGAATTTCGCCACCGCCCCTTCCGGCCCGAACACCTGGCCGATTTCGGCCGGTGTGGCCTGGATCTGGGCGCCGGGCGAGAACGGGTACTTGGCGGCGAGCGTGGTGCGGAAAGGCTCCAGCACCTGCGCCTGCCAGGTCTTGTTGACCTCGGACTCGGACGGCAGCACGATCATCGCGAAGGTCTGCACGAGCGGGCGTACGAGCAGCGGGCGCAGCATCTGCTTCTGCGCATCCGTCATGCCGGTCAACATCTGCTCGTCGACGTACTTGAGCGCGTCGGCCAGTTCCGAGCCGCTGCCTTCCAGCGTCTGCTGCATCAGCTGTTTGGCGCCGGGCCCCGGATCGCCCTGGTTCTTGAGCGTGTTCAGGCGGCTGCGCAGCTTCGACAAGGCTTCGAGGTAGCCCGTCATCAGCGAAGCGTCGCGTTCCTTGGCGCCGACCAGGCGCGCCACGCCGGCGAACTCGCGCCCCACCGGGCCCGCCGCCTGCACGCCGCCCACCGGCAGCGGTCCCAGCGCGTCGGCCGCCTGGCGCGCGCCGGACGGCGCCTGGCGCAGCACGACTTCGCGGAACCAGCCGGCCAGGCCGCGCTTCAGCTTGGCCGTGTCGACCTTGGCCTGGGCCGGGTCGTCCCACATGGTCTGTTCGTGCACGGTCTTGAGCACCTTGGCCAGCGGCGACGTTTGCGGGTCGCCCAGGCGGTTCATGGCCTGCACGCTCGCGTCGAAGCCGTTCAGGTCGGCGATCGTCACGCCCTGCACGAACTTGGTCCATTCGCGCGCGTAGTCCGCCTTGTACAGGTCGACGAGCGCCTTCTGGATCTGTTCGGGGCTGCCTTCCAGCGTCAGGTCGTCCTTGGCCACGCTTTTCAGGACCCAGTCGCTGCTCTGCAGCTCGCGGCTGGAGGCGTCGCGGATCGCGCCCTGCACGTACTTGTCCCAGGCGTCGCGGGTGAAGGCGCCGCTGACGGCATAGCTGCCGACCACCAGGGCCTGGTCCTGCTCGCCGACGATACGCGCGACCGTCACGGCCGGGAAGCGGGTCGCGGCGCGGGTGCGGATGTCGGCGTACACGCGTTCGCGGGCCGGCGTGCCGCGCACCACGCGGCGCAGGTTCTCGCGCGCGCCGTCCAGCAGGCTCAGTTTTGGCGTGACCTGCGGCCAGGCCTGGTCGTCGATGTGCGCCAGCACGAAGGTCAGCAGGCGCTCGGCGCTGCGGATCATCTGCTCCTTCGGCATCGCGCCGCGGTTCGCATCGAGCCAGCCGCGCCAGTAGCGGGTCAGCTGGTCGTTCAGGTGGCCCGGCTCGGCATGGCTCTTATCGGCCAGCATCAGGTAGGTCTTGAGGGCGTTGTAGGCATCGCCCACGTTGGTGGCCGAGACGCTCTGGTAATCCTGGCCCGGCCTGGCCGCGGGCGTGGCGCGGGCGTTCGGGTCGAGCTGGGCGGCGTTGGCGTTCATCTCGGCCAGCAGGCTTTCGAGCGCGCCGGCGACCGGCAGCACCATGACCTCGCGCACACCCGCGAAGTACTCGTCGCGCAGCTTGCGTTCCAGCGCCTCGCCCTGGTACAGGCCGAAGGACAGCGCCAGCGGCCGTTCGCTGCGGTAGCGCTCGAGCTGTTCGATGCGGTCCTGCAGGATGTCCAGCGCTTCCAGGCGCGACTGCAGGTCGGCGCGGCGCGCCTGCAGCTTGACGACCTTGTCGAGATCGGACTGCACGTTCGCGACCAGCTGGCGGTTGCCCATGTACGACCAGCTCCAGCCGCCCAGCGCGGCGCCCAGCAGCACGGTGGCGGCGAAGAACACGCCGATGCGCAGGCGCGCCGCGCCGGGGCTGGTATAGCGCTTGACGAGGTCGCGGTCGGCGAAGATCACCTTGCGGAACAGCTGCAGCAGGAAGTAGCCGCTGTGCTCTTCCGACGATGCCGGCTTTTCTTCCGTCACCGGCGCGGCCGGACGCAACGCCAGGTCGAAGCGGCCCGCCACGCGGCGCGACGACAGGTTCTCGACGACGCCTTCCTGCAGCGCGCTGGTGAAGTAGAAGCCGCGGAACACGGGCTTGAACTGCCAGGTGTTTTCCTCAAACAGCGTGGCCAGGAAACCGCGCAGCTGCGGCTTCAGCGCGGCGAATTCGAGCGGGAACGTGAACACGCCCGCGCGCGGCGTCGCGCTGCGGTTGCCGGCCATGTTCGCCAGGCTCATTTCCTTCAGGCCGTCATGCAGCTCGTCGAAGTGGCGATCGAAGAAGCCGAGCACGTCGACCGGGGTGCTGCGCCGGTTGTAGCGCAGCGTCGCGCCCCACACGCGTTCGCGCTCGCCGCGTTCGCTGTCATAGAAGAAGTCGGAAAAGCCGGCGATCAGGTCGGCCTTGGTGAACATCACGTAGACGGGTGCATGCACCCCCAGGCGCTCCGTCAATTCCTGGACGCGGGTGCGCAGGCTCTTGGCCAGTTCGATGGCGGCTTCCGGATTGCCGCCGGCCAGTTCGGCCACGCTGACGGCGATCAGGATGCCGTTGATCGGCGCGCGCGGACGGTGCCGGCGCAGCAGGTCGAGGAAGCCGAACCACTCGCTGCGGTCCGCCTCGAACACGGAATAGCGGCCGGCCGTGTCGAGCAGGATGCCGTCGGTGGTGAAGAACCAGTCGCAGTTGCGGGTGCCGCCCACGCCCTGCACCGCCTTGCTGCCGGGGATGGGAAAGGTCAGCCCGGAGTGCTTGATCGCGCTGCTCTTGCCCGCGGCCGGGTTCCCGATGATCATGTACCACGGCAGCTCGTACAGCGCCGCCGCGCCGCGCGTCAGGCCCAGCTTGGAGGTCTTGATCGTGTGGATCGCCTCCAGCATGCCCTTGCGCAGCACGGCGGCGTCGCCGCGGCCCTGGCCCTTGGCATCGCCTTCGCCGTCCTTGCCCATGCTGGCGACCAGCGCATCGCCCAAGCTCGCCGCTTCGCGCTTGCGCCGCCATGCCAGCACGATGCGCCACACGCCCCAGGCCGCCAGCAGCACGAGGCCCAGCAGCAGCGCCCACAATACCGCCTCCTCGGGCGATTCGAGTTCGGGCACGACGACGACGGCCAACGCTGCCGCCAATCCGATGCCGATCACGGCCAATACACGCCTGTCGCTGAAGAATTGCCAGAGTCGGGCCATAGCGTTCGCTCGGAAGTAATGAATACCGCCGGCTAGTCTGGCACTATTTCCTGGCCGAAAATTTGAGATGAGACAATGGCTGGGACCAATGTTGCAGCCGTTCCCCTCCTTCTCCTCAGCGTCGCATCACGCCGCGCAGGCGCAACTCGGTATGCCCGAAATCCATCATGGCCCAGCGCCCACCCCACGTCAGGCCCAGCGATTCCGCCACTTCGCCGTACAGCTGGTAGCCGCGCATCGCCCATGGATCCTTCTCCGAAATCACCAGCTTGCCGTCGCGCCAGAACGCGCAGTCGGCAGCCAGCCCGTACTGGTGCCAGCTCTGGAACGCGCGGGCGTTCGTGACCTGCGTGCCCATGCGCGCCAGCAGGTCCTGGCGCGCGGGACTGCGGTAGCCCTCCAGCAAAGCCATCTCGTAGCCATGCTTCTCTTTCATGATCTTGAAGGCCAGCAGCAGGCGCTGGTTGAAGTCCGGGTGCAGCAGTCCCCAGTTGCGGCTGGCATCGACGAGCATCGGCCGCACCAGTTCCACCTCGCGCGTCGTGAACGCCAGCGGCGGCAGCGCGGCCGGCGCCACCAGTTGCTCGCCCTTGAGCAGGGCCGCCACCTGCGGATCGACGACGGTTTCCACCGGCTCGTAACCCGGCAACATGTCGGGATTGCGCATCAGCAGCGCCAGCAGCGATGGCACGACGATCACGGGCAGGCCGATCGCGCAGGAGACGCGGTTGCGCCGCAACAACGCGCGCACGTTGCGCCAGCCGCTCCCGGCGCCGGACCAGCCCGCCCGCACCGTCATGCCGCCGGCCCGGCTCCAGCCTCCCGCACGCCACAGCAGCCGGCGCTGCAGCGCGCCGAGGAATTGCAGCAGCGACGCCCTTCCGGCCGGGAACACCACCAATCCGATCACGCTGCAGGCCAGGCAAAAGTAGAGGAATACGAGGAAGATCAGCATCGGTTTCTCCGCATTGTTTCTAATTGGAATTAATTCCCAATCTTAGGAGTAACGCGGTGCGCCCTACAGATGAAAATCAACCAGGCTCCAGGCGTCCCAACCTGATGTCCTCGTCGCGCCGCTCCAACGGCGAAATCAGCATCCTGGCCATGCTCGATGGCAAGTCGCGCCGCTCGCTGTCCAGGCGCTTGCCTTCCCTGCCCGCCATGCTGGGCTACGTGGCGGCCGGCACGGCCGCATGCACGCTGGTCGGCGTGCTGGCCTGGCTGGCCCACGACGGCATCGACCGGCCTGCAATGACGGCAGGCGGAAACAAGGCCGTGCTCGTCGCGCAAGCCCCGGCCGCGCCGGCGGATGCCGGGACGGAGACCGTTGCGCCGGACAAGCCGGCACCGCCGGCGACAAACGCCGACGTTCCGGCGCCGGCCGGAGGCGCGGCCATCGTGGACGCGCCTCCGCCCGACATTCCCGTTCCCGTTCCCGTTCCCGTTCCCGTTTCCGTTTCCGTTTCCGCCCCGCAGTCGACAAGCGATGCTGCGCCATCCCTGCAAACATCGTCATCGTCATCGACGGCCGCCGCCCTGTCCGCCGCGCCATCGATGTCCACCATCAGCCACCCCAGCGCCGCTCCGGCGGCAGCCCAGGGCGTCGTCGTGAAAAGCGTCGTCACCCGCCCGCTCGCAAGCTACCGGCAGCCCGCCCAGCCAGCGGTCCGACCAAGCGCGGCGGCCAGGCCCAAGCGCAGCGCCACGCCGTCCAAGCCGGCTGCGCCCGCCGTCGACATGGACGTCGCCCTGATCACGGCCATCATCCAGCATGCGGCCCGCCCGCTCGACGCGACAGGCGTCGAGCATGCCAACGCGACCTGCGCCGGCAAGGCTTGCGGCCCGCGGATGCCCGAACAGCAGTGAATATATAACGAAGGTACGGCGAACTGCCGCGCCGGCGCATTGCCGTTCGGACAAGACCATCTACCGACAACGCTCCAAAAACCACGCCCGGCGCCAAAACCGCTGGGCGCGGCCGGCCTGCCACGGCTATACTGTACAAAGATACAGTTGGCGATGGTTTGACGAAGATTTAGGCAGCGACAAGCAATGATCAGGGTTCTGGAAAACGAGTTTTATTACCTGGACAACTTCCAACGCGTGCTGGACTGGATCGCCGAGCGCTATGCCGACCTGCTGGTCGACGAGGAGCACGCCTTCATCGCCACCTTCCCCTCCCTGCCGCAGGCGGCGCGCGCCCTGTTCGTGCGTCTCGTGATGCGCAAGGGGACGCTGTTCCGTGCCAGCAAGCTCAACTACGCCGAGATCGGCTGTCCCGTGGAGGCGGCGGATGCACTGCTGCCCACCGGCTGGATCGAACGCGATCCGGCGCTCGAACTCGACGAACTGTTCGACCTGCTGGTCAAGCCGGAACTCGTGACCGCCTTCGCGCTGGACGGCGCCATCAAGAGCGCGCGCAAGGCCGACCAGCTCGACGCCCTGCGCCTCGACCCGCGCCATGCCGACGCGCGGCCGTTCTCGCACTGGTTCCCGGCCAGCGCCGACCTGGCGCTGCGCCTGCTCGTGCAGCCGCTGTGCGACCGCCTGCGCCTGCTCTTCTTCGGCAACCTGAGCCAGGACTGGACCGAGTTCGTGCTGTCCGACCTGGGTCTGTTCCGCTACGAGAAGGTCGAATTCTCGCCGGCGTCGCGCGGTTTCCGCACGCGCGACGACATCGAACACTATCTGCGCCTGCATGCCTGCAAGGAGCGCTACTACGCGGGCGAGCCGGCCGCCGGGATCCTGCCGGACCTGGTCGCCGCCGTACCCGCCGGCGGCTTCGACAATCCCTGGCTGGACAGCCGGCGCGAGCGCCTGATGTTCCAGCTCGGCCAGTTGTTCGAAAAGGAAAAGGACTGGGACCGCGCCCATGCCGTGTATGCCGACTGCCGCTATCCCGGCGCGCGCGGCCGCGCGATCCGCGTGCTCGAAAAGCACGAGAAGTTCGACGCCGCCTATGCCTTGCTGGAGGTCGCCCGCGCCGCGCCGGAAAGCGATGCCGAACGCCAGCACCTGCTGCGCATCGGCCCACGCCTGGCGCGCAAGCTGGGCCACCCGAAGGGGCCCCCACGGCGCGCCACGCCCGTCGAGCGCCTGGACCTGGTGCTGCCGCCGTCGAACGAACTGCGCGTCGAAGGCGTCGTGCTGGAACACCTGTGGCGCGACGACGCGCCCGTGTTCTACGTGGAGAACAGCCTGGCAAACACGCTGTTCGGCCTGTTGTGCTGGCGCGCCGTGTTCGCGGCGATCCCTGGCGCTTTCTTCCACCCGTTCCACCGCGGCCCCGCGGACCTGTTCAGCGCCGACTTCCAGCGCCGCCGCCAGGCCGAGTTCGACGCCTGCCTCGCGATGCTGGACGATGGCAGCCACCGCGCCGCGATCCTCGCCACGCACGCCGAAAAGGCGGGCCTGCAATCGCCGTTCGTGTCCTGGGACTGGCTCGGGCGCGACGTCATCGAACTGGCGCTGGACTGCATCCCCGCCGCGCACCTGAAGCTGTGGTTCCGCCGCATCCTCGACGACGTCAGGGACAACCGCACCGGCTTTCCCGACCTGATCCAGTTCTGGCCGGAGGAACGGCGCTACTGCATGATCGAAGTGAAGGGCCCCGGCGACCGCCTGCAGGACAACCAGCTGCGCTGGATCGACTACTGCGCCGCCCACGGCATGCCTGTCACCGTGTGCTACCTGCAGTGGGAGCGCGCGGCGGCATGAACGATACCAACGCGGCGCAGCAGCGGCGTTACACCGTGGCGGTGCGCGCCCTGTGCGAGTTCACCGCCAAGCAGGGCGACCTCGACCTGCGCTTCACGCCCTCGCCCACGGCCCAGGAAGGCATCCAGGGCCACGCGATCGTGGCGGCGCGACGCGACGACAACTACCGCAGCGAAGTCGCGCTCGAAGGCAGCTACGGCCCGCTGCACGTGCGCGGCCGCGCCGACGGCTACGATCCGGACAAGAACCTGATCGAGGAAGTGAAGACCTACCGCGGCCAGCTGTCCAGCATACCGGCCAACCACCGCCACCTGCACTGGGCCCAGCTGCGCGTCTACGGACACCTGCTGTGCGAGCAGCTGAACCTGCCCGCCGTCAACCTGGCGCTCGTGTACTTCGACATCGGCAGCCAGCAGGAGACGTCCTTCAACGAGATGCGCACGCGCGAGGAGCTGGCCGCGCTGTTCGCGGACCAGTGCGAGCGTTTCACCGCCTGGGCCGAACAGGAGCTGGCGCACCGCACGGCGCGCGACACGGCGCTGGACGCGATGCGCTTCCCCCATGCGGACTTCCGCCCCGGCCAGCGCCAGCTCGCCGAGGCCGTGTTTCGCGCCAACGCCGGCAAGCGCTGCCTGCTGGCGCAGGCGCCCACCGGCATCGGCAAGACGATCGGCACGCTGTTCCCCGTGCTGAAGGCGGCGCCGAAGCAGGAACTCGATAAACTGTTGTTCCTGGCCGCCAAGACGCCGGGCCGCCAGCTCGCGCTGGACGCCGCCGCCACGCTGAAACGGGGCGCCGCCCTGCCGCTGCGGGTGCTGGAACTCTCCGCCCGCGACAAGGCCTGCGAGCATCCGGACAAGGCCTGCCATGGCGACGCCTGCCCGCTGGCCAAGGGTTTCTACGACCGCCTGCCCGCGGCCCGCGCGGCCGCGCTGGACGCGCCGCTGCTCGACCGCGCTACCTTGCGCGAAGTGGGCCTGGCGCACGACGTCTGCCCGTACTACCTGGGCAGCGAGATGACGCGCTGGAGCGACGCCATCGTCGGCGACTACAACTACTGGTTCGACGGCGGCGCCATGCTGTACAACCTGGCGCAGGCCAACGGCTGGCGCGTCAGCGTGCTGGCCGACGAGGCGCACAACCTGGTGTCGCGTGCGCGCAGCATGTACAGCGCCGGCCTGGAACGGGCCTCGCTGCGGGCCGCGCGTGCCGTGGCGCCGCCCGTCGTCGCGAAGGTGCTGGAAAAGCTGGGCCGCGCCTGGACCGGCGTGAGCAAGGAAGCGCCCCTGCCCTATCAGGTGCTGGACAAGATCCCGCCCAAGTTCACCGACTTGCTGGCCACCGCCGTCAGCGCGATCACTGAACACCTGGCCGAACAGGCCGTGCCGCTCGACCCGGCGCTGCAGGAGTTCTATTTCGACGCGCTGCAGTTCGCGCGCCTGGCGGAATCCTTCGGCCCCCATTCGCTGTTCGACCTGACGCGCGCGGACGAACGGGACACGGTGCTGTGCATCCGCAACGTGATCCCCGCGCCGTTCCTCGGCCCCCGTTTCGCGTTCGCCCACGCCACCACGCTGTTCTCGGCCACGCTCAGCCCGTGGAATTATTTCGCCGACCTGCTGGGCATGCCGGAGACGACGGCCTGGATCGACGTCGATTCGCCGTTCCATGCGAGCCAGCTGGACGTGCAGGTGGCGCGCGGCATCTCCACGCGCTACCAGCAGCGCGCCGCCTCGCTGGGCCCGATCTCGGACCTGATGGGCCGCCAGTACGCGCAGGCCCCCGGCAACTACCTCGCGTTCTTTTCCAGCTTCGACTACCTGCAGCAGGCGCAGGCGCGCTTCGAGCGCGAGCATCCGGACATTCCGACCTGGTCGCAGGCGCGCCGCATGAGCGAGCCGGAACGGGCCGAGTTCCTGGCGCGCTTCGTCCCCGGCGGACGCGGCGTCGGCTTCGCCGTGCTGGGCGGCTCGTTCGGCGAAGGCGTCGACCTGCCGGGCGATCGCCTGATCGGCGCCTTCGTCGCCACGCTGGGCCTGCCGCAGGTGAACCCCGTCAACGAACAGGTCAAGCTGCGCATGGACGAACTGTTCGGCGCCGGCTACGACTACACCTACCTGTATCCGGGCATGCAGAAGGTCGTGCAGGCGGCCGGCCGCGTGATCCGCACGGAACAGGACCGCGGCACCGTGTGGCTGATCGACGACCGCTTCGCCCGTCCCGAAGTGCAGGCGCTGCTGCCGGCCTGGTGGCACGTGGAAGGGAAAGCGCAAGCGCCTAGCTGTGATGTTTCAATAGGTTGTTCATTCGGATTGGATTTGAGAAACTGGA
>CAUSCY010000076.1:0-23053 GCA_963529995.1 uncultured Massilia sp.
GATGTCCAGGCTCTCAACTAACCGAAACAACCTCTTGCAACTTCACACCTAGCGCAGCAGCTCCCTGAGCTTCTGGTAGCCGCTGCGGCTGATCGGGATCCGCACGTCGTCCGCCAGCAGCGCGCAGTGCCCGTCCTTGCCGGACGGTTCGATGCGCACGATGGCGTCCAGCCGCACGATGTAGGAACGGTGCACGCGCAGGAAGGCTTGCCCATCGAGCTGCTCTTCCAGCTCGGCCAGCCGCTGGCTCTTGAGCCAGCGCCGCCCGCCGGCGCAGATGGCCACGTAGTCGTCCTGCGCCTCGATGTAGTCGACCTGGCCGGCCGGGATCACATGCACGCGCGCGCCGTCGCGCACGACGATGCGCTCGAGCGCCCCGTGGCGCACGCGTGCCTCCGTGACCAGCGCCTCGACGGCCCGCGCCTGGCCGGCCTGCTCCTGGAAAGCCTGCGGGGGCGGCGTGCGCAGCCGCTCGCGCGCATGCGCGAGAGCGGCGCCCAGGCGCTCGGGCGGGAAAGGCTTCAACAGGTAGTCGATCGCATGCACCTCGAAAGCGCGCAGCGCGAACTGGTCGTAGGCGGTGACGAACACGTAATGCACCTTGTTGCCGGCCAGCTCGGCCACCTCGAAGCCGTCCAGGCGCGGCATCTGGATGTCGAGGAAGACGAGGTCCGGCTGCAGTTCCGCGATCGCCTTGACGGCCTCGAAGCCGTTCGCGCATTCGCCGACGATGTCCACGTCGGCATGCGCGCCCAGGTATTCGCGCAGCACGGCGCGCGCCAGATGTTCGTCGTCCACGATCAGTACCCGCATTCAAGCCCCTTCCATCGTCGTTTCGGCATCCGCTTCCGTCTGCGCCGGCAGCGCCAGCTCGACCACGAAACGGCCATCTTCCCTGCCCCAGCGCGCGCTGGCCTCGTGGCCGTGGCTGGCCGCCAGACGCTGGCGCACGTTGTCCAGCCCCAGGCCCGTGCCGCCTGCCGCGGCCGGCGCACCGTCCGGATCGACGTCGTTCTCGACGCGGATGCGCAGCAGCGAGCCGGCGCGGCGCGCCTCGATGCGGATCAGGCCCGGAGCGATCATCTGGCCAATACCGTGCTTGATCGCGTTCTCGACCAGCGGCTGCAGCAGCATGGGCGGCAGCAGGCAGGCGCCGGCCGCGGCATCGACCTCGGCCTCGAAACGCAGCCGTGCGCCGAAACGCACCTGCTCGATCGCCAGGAAGTGTCGCACCAGCTGCATTTCCCTGTCCAGCGCCACTTTGCGGTCCGCATGCAGGCCCAGGCTGTGGCGGAAGAAATCGGCCAGCTGCTGCGTCATCGCGCGCGCGCCGAGCGGATCCAGCGCCGTCAGCGCGCTGATCGAGTTCAGGCTGTTGAACAGGAAGTGGGGGTCGATCTGGGCGCGCAGCATGCGCAGTTCGGCGTCGCGCGCCGCCAGCATCATCTGCAGGCGCTGGGTCTCGAGCAGGCGCACGCGCTCGGATTCGATCAACAGGTAGTTCACGGCGGCGGACAGGCCGTACAGCAGCACGCCCAGCCCGAACATCGAGGCCAGCAGCGCTACGTTCAGGACCAGCCCGCCGGACGGCGCCAGCGCGTTCAACAAGCTGTTCCACGCGGCGCCGATCGCGCACCACAGCGCCGCCGCGCAGGCCGCGGTCGCGCCGATGCCGCCGACGATCGCCAGCGGATGCCTGTGCCCCAGCGGATAGGCACGGCACACGTAGTAGGCCGAGAAGCCGGTACCCACCGCATA
Organism: uncultured Massilia sp.; assembly: GCA_963529995.1. Lineage (GTDB taxonomy): Bacteria > Pseudomonadota > Gammaproteobacteria > Burkholderiales > Burkholderiaceae_D > Telluria. The sequence continues at coordinate 1,759 of CAUSCY010000076.1, forward strand.
CGCCATCACGAGCGGCACGACGAACAGCAAACTGGTTCCCCAACCGGCACCGCCCGCCGCCAGCATGCCGGCGAACAGGAGGCCCAGCAGCAGCCAGGCCAGCAGGTACAGCCGCGCCGCACGCCAGCTGGAGAATACGCCCTGCATCGGTTCCGCGTCCTGCGTCGTGTACTAGTTGCGGATTTCCACGCCGCCCATGATCGCGTAACCGCGGATCACGAGGCGCCTGGTGCCGTCCGGCGGCGTCGCCGTCTTTTCCGTGAAGCCGCCCATCAAGGGCGTGCCGTTCAGGACCACGGTCCAGTCGGGCGGCACCTTGATGTTGATGCCGCCCCAGATCGTGAAGACGTTGATGACGGCTTCCTTGACGATCCCCGCATCGCGCAGGTCCAGCATGCAGCCGCCCATGATGGCCGTGATCTCGCCGCCGCGGAAATCCTTGCTGCCGACGCGGCGCTCGAAGCCGCCCAGCACGGCGACGATGTCGACCACGTCGTCGGCGTTCGCCGTGCTGCCGTCCGGCCCCTTGGCCAGCGAGACGCCGCCGACCCGGCCCGGTCCCACGGAGCGGTACAGCACCAGTCCGCCCAAGGCGATCAGCGCCAGCGGCCACAGCGTATCCCAGCGGACGTACAGGAAGCCCATGCGCCCGAGGATCATCAGCACGCCCACGCCGACCAGCACGGCGCCCACATAGTTGCCGCTGCGCGGCCCGTTACCGAACATGGCGACCAGGCCGGCGACGATGAAGGCCAGCGGCCAGAACCCGATCGCATGGCGGAATTCGAAGATATCGAGATTATCGAGCAGGAACAGCACGCCCAGGCCAACCACCAGCAGGCCGAGGATGACCTGGCTCGACGGGTGCGCCGTGCCGGCGCTGCCGGAAGCGCCAGCGGCGCCCTTGGTGTCCTCATTCATGGCGGTTGCCTCCCTTGAAGCGGCGCTCGGCGATCGGTTTGACGGCCATCGTGATGCCCGTGATGATGATGAAGAGCGGCCAGCTGTTCCCGAATGTCAGGCCCCACAGGCCTTCGAACACGGCGAACAGCCACAGCCCGATGAACACGGTCCACAGGCCGTTCGAGAATTCGCGCGCGCTGGGGTAGCCGATGGTCTGGTTGATGCCGACGACGACCAGCAGCAGCGGCGCGTAATGCCACAGCTCGCTGATCTCCAGCTCCCCCATCTGGTCGAGCAGGAAGGCCACGCCCAGGCCGACCAGCAACAGGCCCCACAGCACCTGGCGCCGCAGGTGGTAGGAAGCTTCGCTTTTCATGGTTGCTCCGTTGTCGTTGTCGATGGATGCAACGATACGGCAGCGCCGCGCCGGCGGGAAGCGCTTTTCGGCCAACGGCGGGACGGGGCCGGTGAATGGCGCCGGGATCGGCGAATGGATAAAAAAAAGCTCGCCGAGGCGAGCTTTTGCGATCCTGTCCGTGCGCGGATCAAGCGGCAGGCTGGGCAGCGGACTGCTCGCGCTGGGCCTGGCCTTTCGGCTGGTTGCGGTACCGGGCGCGGGCTTCGGCCTGCTTGACGGCTTCGCGTGCGATATTGGTCTTGCGGATTTCCGCGCGTTCCTTCTTGCCGCGGTGCTGGGCCACGTGCTTGCTGCCGATCTTGGCGGTCATGGTGTTCTCCTCTGTGATGAAAGCGATGCCGTTCAGGAGCGCGGAGAGCCTGTCTTGTCCTCGCCATCCATCAGCATGCCCCACCCCAGCTGGCGCCGGATTTCTTCCGGCGTCGGTGGGGGTGTAGGGTCCTTGGCGCGGCGTTCGAGATACTCGCGCACGAGGTGCTTCGGTGGATGGCTCGTCATTGCGATAGACATGGACAACCTCCGCTTCCGATGTGTGCGGCGCACGCTCCAGGCGGCGCCGGCACGGAAATTGGTGCCGATCCTCGAGGCGACCGGCTGACCTGTCGAGGTAGTCGGCAGCTGCGGGGAAATCGCTGCTGCCTCACTCGACGACTCCATCGTAAGGCCGCGCCGGCGACGCGACCGTTAGTTGCCGCACAAATTCCCGCGTCTCGGCATGCCGTCCTACAAGTTGGCTTCGCAAAAAAGGAAAAAGGGGCCGCAGCCCCTTTTGGCGTTGCCGTGCGACGCTCAGAACCGGTACTTCAGGCTCAGGTAGAACTGGCGGCCGCTGACGTCCAGCTTCTGCTGTTCTCCTCGCTGTAGCGGTAGTAGGCGCGCTTGACGTTGGTGAGGTTGGTCGCATCGAAGGTGAGCGTCAGGTTCGACGCCAGGTTGTAGCTGGCGTTGAAGGCCAGCGTCGTCACCGGCGCGGCCATCGTCGGCGCCGACGGCATCAGCACGCCGTTGATGGTCGACAGGCCCTGGCTGTTGGCCGTCGGCGCCGGCGCCGTGGTGCTGTTCACGTATTCGCTGCGGTAGTTCGCCACCAGGCGCAGCGACATCCTGTCGTTCTCGTAGTAGCCGCCCAGGTTGGCGGTCCATTCCGATGCGCCCACCATCGGACGGCCGTCGTCGACCTTGGTCTTGGCGCGGCCCACGTTGCTGGTGATGCCGAAGCCCGTGGTGCCGATCGGCTGCTCGTACTGCACTTCCAGGCCGGCGATGCGTGCGCCCTGCTGCGACGAGGTGTTGACCGCGTACGTCTTGAGCGACTGCGACAGCGAGTCCCACAGCTCGATCGTGGTGCCGCCGCTGGCACCCGTCTTGGCGTAGCCGTCGATGCGCGAGTAGTAACCGTTCACGGAGACCAGCGAGCGGGTCGCGAAATACCAGGACCAGGACAGGTCCAGGTTGTCCGCAGTCAGCGGCTTCAGGTCCGGGTTCGGGCCCGTCACGCGGCAACCCTCCGCATCGCAGGTCGGGGTACCGAAGCCGGCGCCGACGATGTTGTAGTTCTGGCGGCCGATCGTGCGGCTGGCGCCGAAGCGCAGCAGCATGTCCTTCTGGATCTCGTAGCGCACGTTCAGGCTCGGAAGCCAGTTGTTGAAACGCTTGTCGCTCTTCGTGAAGTAATAGGTATTGCCGGCCAGCGGATTGAACGGCGTGGCCGCCTGGTCGTCGTAGTAAGGCTGCAGGTCGCCCGCATTGGTGATCGCGCCCGGATAGGCGGCGCACGGAATCGCCGGCTGGCCCGGCGCGGCGCGCACGCAGGCGCCGGCGGGAATCGGCGTCGGGATGTCGGCGTTCACGCGCGTCTGCACGAAGCGCAGGCCGACGTTGCCGGACCACCGGTCGTGCTCGAAGTTCGCCTGCGCGTAGGCCGAACTCTGGCGCTCGCGCACGTGCAGCTCGGACGAGATGCGGCGCTCGAAGTCGTCGCTGGTTGCCTTGGTATTGGCGGCGAAATAGGCCTTCAGGTCGTCCGGCGAGAAACTGTAGCCCCTGTTGTCCCAGCCCGCCGGGCCACCGAGGTCGGCGCCGAAGTCGCCCGGCCACGGCGTGGAGGAAGCGGGTCCCGCGCCCAGGGACGCGCTGCGGTAGGCCGGATAGCGGCGCTCGCTGTCGCGGCGGTGGTCGGCGAAGCGCACGCCGCTCTCGACCGACTGGAACCAGCCCAGGCCCTCGCCATGGCCGAGACGGTATTCGGCGTCGAGCTGCGCGCTCTTTTCCTTGTCGACCGACTTCAGGCCCGAGATCGTGCGGGCGACCAGCTGGTCGGTCGTGCCGTTGGTGCCCAGGTAGTTGACGTAGGGCGCATCGTGGACGTCGCCCAGCGAGTACGACACGCCGGTGCCGAAGCGCGCATAGGTCAGGCCCTGGTCGGCCTCGGTCTTGCCGACGCCGCGCGTGGTCGACAACAGCGTCTTGAGCGTCAGGTCCTGGTTGACGCGCCACTTGCCGTCCAGGTCGAGGAAGGAACTGGTGGCGCTGGCGCCGTCGCGGTAGAAGCCTTCCGAGTTGCCGATGTATTGCGGCGTGGTCCCGTCGGGGAACACGATGTCGGCGCTTTTCAGCACGCGCAGCGTGTCGCCGTACATCGTCGTCTCGTTGACGATCACCGGATTGCGAATGGAAGCGAAGACCTGTTGTCCGTTCGAATTCGTCGGCAGTGCGCTGGCGCCGGTGGTGCCGTCGGCGAGGTTGGCTTTGCCCAGCAACATGCTGTAGATGGCGCCGGCCTTCAGGCGGCCGTAGTTGTTCGTGTCCATCTTGGCGTGGAAGCCCGTCAGGCTGACGTCGATGTCCTGGTTCGGCTTGAACTGCAGCGAGATCATGCCGCCCTTGCGGTCGCGCACGCCCTCGACGAATTCCGTGCTCATCGAACCCGGCATGCGCACGCCGTTCAGGTCGGAGGCCTTCAGGCCCGTGCCGGCCAGCGATGCGTCGGTGATGCCCTTCATCGTCGCCGTGTTGATCACGTCCCAGCCGCTGCTGGTGCCGTAGGCGAGGCGCGACACCGAGTCGCGGCGGATATAGCGCTTGTTGGCGAAGCCCTGCACGAAGAAGCCGAAGGTGTTCGCGTCGTTCTTCCAGTTGACCAGCGCGTCGAAGTCGGGCGCGGTCTTGCCCGGCAGCGTGACGTAGGAGGCGCCGACGCTGGCCACGCCCGAGATCTTTTCCTTGGCCGCCAGCGGCTTGCGCGTGGTGACGTTGATGGTGCCGGCCAGGCCGCCGTCGACGATGTCGGCCTGCGAGGTCTTGTAGACCTGGGCCTGGTTCAGCACGGAGGACGGCAGCAGCGACAGGCTGGTCGAACGGCTGGCCGAGGCCTGGTCGCCCACGTACCAGTCGGCGCCGGCGATCGCATGGCCGTTGAACAGGATCATGGTCATGTCCGGATTGGTGCCGCGCAGCGCCACCTTTTCCGCTTCGTCGTAGTCGGTGCGCACGGCGACGCCGGCGAGGCGCTGCAGCGAGTCGGCCAGGTTCTTGTCCGGCATCTTGCCCACGTCCTCGGCCGTGATGACCTCGACGTTCGCCGCGGAATTCTTCTTGACGTTCAACGACTTGGCCATCGAGGCGCGGATCCCGCTCACCTCGACGGTCTGCATCGGCGTGCTGCCGGCCCCGTCCTGGGCCAGCGCGGGCAGGCTCGCGGCGGCTGCACCCAGCAGCGCCAGCGAGACAGCGGCCGCCAGCGGCTTCTGTTTCAGCATGTTCTCTCCCGATCTTCGTGATCTTTATCGTTCTCTCGGGCAGGTGTATCCCCACCGCGCATACAGTATTGACGACTGTCAAGCCATTGAATAATGACAAGTGTTGAACAAACTATAACCCAAAGGAATGTTTGCCTTAAAGGAATAACAACAACTTATAGCCGACCGAACAATTTTCATTTTTAAAACATCACGGCGGCACGCCAGCATAGGGTTCGTCTTCACGGGGAAAACCGCCATGCGCCATGTCCTGCCCTCCACCTGTTTACTCGCGGCCGTCCTGCTGTCCGGCTGCGCCGGCACGTCGGCACCGACCGCGTCGTCGCCATCGCCGGCGCCCGCCGCGGTGTCGCTCGACACGATCCTGCACAAGCAGATCTACCAGATGACGCCCGTCGAGGCAGACCGCTACGTGGCGTGGGTCCATGCGCAGGAGCCGGACCTGCGCAAGCGCATCGCGGCGATCGGCCGCAAGAACATCGGCCAGCCCTACCGCCTGAACCTGCTGGGCGAGTTCCCGTTCCAGGTGCACGACGACCTGCCGATGTTCAGCCTCGACCACAGCGATTGCGTCGTGTTCGCCGAGCACACGTATGCGATGGCGCTGTCGCAATCGTGGGAAGAATTCTTCTGGATGCTGCAGCGCATCCGCTACCGCGACGGCGTGATCGGCGTCGCCACCCGCAACCACTACACGGAGATGGACTGGAACGTGGCCAACCGCTGGCTCGTCACCGACGTCAGTGCGGAACTGGCGGGCGCGGACGGCCCCACCTATCCGATGACGATCGACCGCGCACGTTTCCTGAAGACGCGCCACCACACGGATGCCGCCATCCCCGTCGAATCGAGCCGCCAGGCCTACGTGCCGAAGGAGCAGGTGGCGGCCGTCGCGGGCCGGCTGCGCGAAGGGGATTTCGTCAACGTGATCTCGACCCGCAACGGCGAATACTGGGCCTCGCACGTGGGCCTGGTGGTGCTGGGCGCCGACGGCCAGCCGCACTTCCTGCACTCGTCCGAACCGCGTGTGCGCGAAGAGACCTTCGCTTCCTACATCGCGCGCGCCGCGGCGCGCGAGGAGCGCAATCGCCAGGAAGGCAGGAACGGCACGACGCTCGCCGGCTTCAAGTTCCTGCGCCTGAACGACGACGTCGTGGTGCCGCCGATGGCCCCGCAGCCGCGCCCGGGCCGGCCCGGCGCCTGAGTTGCCGTCCACCGTTCCCGGCGTCCTGCCGGGAACGCGTCTCCCTCCCTGTCCTTCCCTGCCGCGCTTGCCGGCTCCCGCCGCTTGTTCTGCTTCTCCTGCAATAGCCACCGGGATTTCACGATCCGCCGGCGTATTTATTTCATTCAATTAAATACGCCATTTCAATTTCCTATTTTCACCCAATTGAAACTCGCGATTAATTCCGTCTATGCGGTTGAGCACAGTCAAACCCACGATTCATAGTCACCGAGATAATAAACTTACTCAGCAATATGCGATCTAAACAGTGGCACATTACACGCCGATTCAAATAATTTCTCATCAATAAGAAAAGCTTTTCAAGCCTATCCGCCAATGGATTTCGTCGTCACGATTTCATTTGCCAACCCATGCAGCGTTTCAGGATCATGTCAAACCAGACGCTTATCGGTCAACGTATCGGTCAACTTATCGGCGAACTTATTGGCCAATTCTGTCGCAGGCTGGTCTCGCTGCATCGCAGGACGAAAATCGCATTGATGGTCATGGCGGACATGGTGGCATTGCCCTGCTGCTTCCTGGTCGCGATGCTGTTGCGCGGCGGCGACCTCAAGCTCGCTTCCCATTTCGGGCCGGCGTCTTATGCATTGGTGGCCGTGGTCACCATCGCCGCCTTTTCCATTTCCGATTTATATCGCGCCGTCATCCGCTTCATCGACCAGCGCTTATTGAGCGTGACGGGCATCGCATTGGCCGTTGCCATCCTGTGCGCCTATATCGCCATGTTCGCGATCAGGGAAGAACGGTTTCCGCGCAGTGCATTGGCCATTTACTGGTTCATCGTTTTTTCCTATGTCATCGCCTCGCGCATCGGCATGCGCAATTTCCTGCGCAACCATCAGGAAGCCATACGCGACAATGCCGAAATCGTCGCCATCTACGGCGCCGGTGACGCCGGAGCGCGCCTGGCGCGGGCCATGCGCGGCAGCGCCGAATACCGCCCGGTCTGCTTCTTCGACGACAAGCGCGCCCTGGCCGAACGCAACGTCGCCGGCCTGCGCGTCTTTCCCACCGCGCGCCTGGCCGACGCGGTGGCGGCGATGGGCATCCGCGCCGTCGTGATCGCGCTGCCGACCGCACCGCCCGAGCGCCTGCGCGACATCATCCAGCGCCTGACCCAGGCCGGCGTCGGCACCAAGATCCTCGGCCGCCTGGTGGACGCCGCCGACGACAAGGCGCCGTCCCGCGCGCGCATCCGCGAACTCAAGTTCGAGGACCTGCTGGGCCGCCCGCCCGTGCCGCCGCGCCTCGACCTGTTCGCCCGCTGCGTGCGCGCCAAGACCGTCCTCGTCACGGGGGCCGGCGGCTCCATCGGCAGCGAGCTGTGCCGCCAGATCGCCGCCCTCGGACCGGCTCGCATGCACCTGCTGGACCATTCGGAATTCGCGCTGTACACGGTGCGCCAGGAACTGGCCACGCGCTTTCCCGACGTGCCCGTCGAGGCCCACCTGGGCTCCGTGTGCAATGCCGGCCTGGTCGAACGCATCCTGCGCGGCGGCGCCGTCGACACGATCTACCATGCCGCCGCCTACAAGCACGTGCCGCTGGTCGAGGCGAACATCGTCGAAGGCCTGCGCAACAATATCGTGGGCGCCCAGGTCATCGCCGGCCAGGCCGCCCGGCACGGCGTCGACACCTGCGTGCTGATCTCCAGCGACAAGGCCGTGCGCCCGACCAACGTGATGGGCGCCAGCAAGCGCATCGCCGAGCTGATCTTCCAGGCCGCGGCGGCCCGCGGCGCCGACACGACCTTCTGCATGGTCCGCTTCGGCAACGTGCTGGGCTCCTCCGGTTCCGTGATCCCCCTGTTCCAGCGCCAGATCGCGCGCGGCGGGCCGCTGACGATCACCCACCCCGAGGTCACGCGCTACTTCATGCTGATTCCCGAGGCCGTCCAGCTCGTGGTCCAGGCGGGCGCCATGGCCAAGGGGGGCGACGTGTTCGTGCTCGACATGGGCGAACCCGTCAAGATCGTGGAACTGGCGCGCACGCTGGTGGCCCTGTCCGGCTTGTCCGAGAAGACGCCGCAGAACCCCGGCGGCGACATCGAGATCCGTTATGTCGGGCTGTTCCCCGGCGAAAAGCTGCACGAGGAGCTGCTGACGGACGGCGAAGTCTTCCCCAGCGAGCACCCGCGCATCATGCGCATGAAGGAAAGCGCGCTGCACCCGAGCGTGCTGGACACCTTCATCACCTGCCTGATGATGGCCTGCGAGACCCACGAGCGGCCGATGATCGAATCGATGGTCAAGGCCATCGTCACCGAATACAACCCGCAGCCCGTGCCGGCCGCGCCGGCGCCGCAACCGGTCCCCGTGCCCGCCCCGCAGCGCCTGGGCCTGATCCGCAAGTTCGTGCCGTTCCGGATTTGACGCGCAAGGCAACGTCCACCGGCGCAATCCATCAGCCATCCGCAGCCAATGATCAGCAACCACCGACGAGGACCTCCATGCGCGACGCAAGCAAGACGGCATTTCTCGACCAGCTGACCCGCAAGTTGCGCGAGCGCAGCGCGGTGATCGGCATCGTCGGCCTGGGCTATGTCGGACTGCCCCTGATGCTGCGCTATGCCGAGGCGGGCTTTCGCGTGCTCGGCATCGACATCGACGGCGCCAAGGTGCAGCAGCTGAACCGGGGCGAGAGCTATATCCGCCACATCGCCGCCGCGGACATCGCGCGGGCCCGCGAGCAGGGTTTCGAGGCCAGCACCGACTTCACCCGCGCCGGCGAGCCGGACGCCCTCGTCATCTGCGTGCCGACGCCGCTGAACGCCTACCGCGAACCCGACCTGTCCTTCGTGCTCGGCACGGCCGACGCCCTGCTGCCCTTCATGCGCCAGGGCCAGGTGCTGTCGCTGGAGAGCACGACCTACCCCGGCACGACGGACGAGGAATTGAAGCCGCGCCTGGAAGCGCGCGGCTTCACCGTCGGCCAGGACGTCTTCCTCGTGTTCTCGCCGGAACGCGAGGATCCGGGCAACCGCGATTTCCACACGCGCACGATCCCCAAGGTGTGCGGCGGCGCCACCCCGGCCTGCCTGGAAGCGGGTATCGCCCTGTATGGCGCGGCGATCGACCGCGTGGTGCCGGTCAGTTCCACGCGCGCGGCCGAACTCACGAAGCTGCTGGAAAACATCCACCGCGCCGTGAATATCGGCCTCGTCAACGAGATGAAGATCATCGCCGACCGCATGCAGATCGACATCCACGAGGTGATCCGCGCGGCCGCCACCAAGCCCTTCGGCTTCACGCCGTATTACCCGGGGCCGGGCCTGGGCGGGCACTGCATCCCGATCGATCCGTTCTACCTGACTTGGAAGGCGCGCGAGTACGGCGTGCACACGCGCTTCATCGAACTGGCCGGCGAAATCAACAGCGACATGCCGCACTGGGTCATCGGCAAGGTCACGGACGCCCTCAACGGGCGCGGCAAGTCCGTGATGGGCAGCCGCGTGCTGGTGCTGGGCATCGCCTACAAGAAGGACATCGACGACATGCGCGAATCGCCGTCCGTCGAACTGATGGAGATCCTGCGCGACAAGGGCGCCCACGTCGACTATGCCGATCCGCACGTGCCCGTCTTTCCGCGCATGCGCGACCACCGTTTCGACCTGAGGAGCGTGGCCCTGGACCCGTCCAGCATCGCGTCCTACGACGTGGTGCTGCTGGCCACCGCCCACAGCGCCTTCGACTACGACCTGATCCGCGAATACGCGCCGCTGATCGTCGATACCCGCGGCGTCTATCCGGCCGCGCTGCCGAACATCGTCAAGGCTTGAGGAGACACCATGCGCCACTATCCCCCGCCCATTACCGACCGCAGGGTCCGCTTCGCCCTGGTCGGCTGCGGCCGCATCGCCAACAACCACTTCGACGCGCTGCGGCGCCACCACGAGCGGGCCGAGCTGGTGGGCGTGTGCGACGTCGACGCGCGCGCGCTCGACCGCGCCGCGGGCATCACGGGCGCCGCCGCCTACGGGAGCCTGGACGAGATGCTGCGCGACACGGACGCCGACGCCGTCGTCGTCACCACGCCGTCGGGCCTGCATCCGGAACAGAGCATCCGCATCGCGGCGGCCGGCCGCCACGTCGTCACGGAAAAGCCGATGGCGACGCGCTGGGAAGACGGCAAGCGCATGGTGGCGGCCGCCGACGCGGCCGGCGTGCGCCTGTTCGTGGTCAAGCAGAACCGCCGCAACGCCACGCTGCAGCTGCTCAAACGCGCCGTCGAGAAGAAACGCTTCGGCCGCATCTACATGGTCAACCTGAACGTGTTCTGGACCCGCCCGCCCGAGTACTACGACAGCGCCCGCTGGCGCGGCACCTGGGAATTCGACGGCGGCGCGTTCATGAACCAGGCCAGCCACTACGTCGACCTGATCGACTGGATCGTCGGCCCCGTCGAGAGCCTGCAGGCCTACACGGCCACGCTGGCGCGCGACATCGAGGTCGAGGACACGGGCGTGATCAGCCTGCGCTGGCGCAACGGCGCCCTCGGTTCGATGAACGTCACCATGCTGACCTACCCGCGCAATATGGAAGGGTCGATCACGGTGCTGGGCGAACACGGCACCGTGCGCATCGGCGGCGTGGCCGTCAACGAGATCCAGCAGTGGGAATTCGCGCGGCCCGATCCGGACGACGCACTGGTCGCCGACGCCAGCTACCAGACCACCTCGGTCTACGGCTTCGGCCATCCGCTGTACTACGACAACGTCATCAAGGTGCTGCGCGGCGAGGCCGAGCCGGAGACGGACGGGCGCGAAGGCCTGAAGTCGCTGGAAGTGCTGGTGGCCGCCTACCAGTCCGCGCGCGACGGCCGCCGCGTGGCCCTGCCGCTGGAGGTATGAGCGTGAACGAACGGCTCCAGGCAACGCGCGAGGCGGACGACGCTGCCGCCGTCCATCCCAGCGCCATCGTCGACGCGGGCGCCGTGCTCGGCGCCGGCACGCGCGTCTGGCACTTCAGCCACGTCTGCGGCGGCGCCCGCATCGGCGCCGGCTGCTCGCTGGGCCAGAACGTCTTCGTCGGCAACGACGTCGTCATCGGCAACGGCGTCAAGATCCAGAACAACGTCTCCGTGTACGACGCCGTCACGCTCGAGGACGAGGTGTTCTGCGGCCCCAGCATGGTGTTCACGAACGTCTACAACCCGCGCGCGGGCATCGTGCGCAAGGACCAGTACCGGCGCACGCTGGTGCGGCGCGGCGCCAGCATCGGCGCCAACGCCACCCTCGTGTGCGGCGTCACCGTCGGCCGCTACGCCTTCGTCGGCGCCGGCGCCGTCGTCAAGCACGACGTGCCGGACTTCGCGCTGGTGGCCGGCGTGCCGGCGCGCCAGGTCGGCTGGATCAGCCGCTTCGGCGAACGCCTGCCGCTGCCCCTGAGCGGCAACGGCGAGGCGGTCTGTCCCCATACCGGGGAACTCTACCTCGTCCTCGACGGCGCCTGCACCCAGTTGCCCGCCACCCTCGAACTCTGAACCGCGTTCGCACACATTCATTCGCCCGCCATGGAATTCATCGACCTCAAATCCCAATACCGCGCCTCCAAGGGCCTGATCGACCGCCGCATCCAGGACGTGCTCGAACACGGCCAGTACATCATGGGGCCGGAAGTCGCCGAGCTGGAGGCACGCCTCGCCGCCTACACGGGCGCGCGGCACTGCATCACCGTGGCGTCCGGCACCGAGGCGCTGCTGGTCGCCCTGATGGCGCTGGGCGTGAAGGCCGGCGACGAGGTGATCACCTCGCCCTTCACCTTCATCGCCACCGCTGAAGTCGTCGCGCTGCTGGGCGCCGTTCCCGTGTTCGTCGACGTCGACCCGCGCACGGGCAACCTGGACCCGAGCCCGATCGAGGAGCGCATCGGGCCGCGCACCCGCGCCGTCATCCCCGTCTCGCTGTACGGCCTGCCGGCCGACATGGAGGAAATCAATGCCGTCGCCGAGCGCCACGGGCTGGCCGTCGTCGAGGATGGCGCGCAGAGCTTCGGCGCGACCTACCGCGGGGCGCGCAGCGGCAACCTGTCGACGGTCGGCTGCACCAGCTTCTTCCCCAGCAAGCCGCTCGGCTGCTACGGCGACGGCGGCGCCCTGTTCACCAGTGACGACACGCTGGCGCGCGCCATGCGCGAGCTCCGCGTGCATGGCCAGAGCCGACGCTACGTGCATACCCGCATCGGCGTCGGCGGCCGCATGGACACGCTGCAATGCGCCGTCGTGCTGGCCAAGCTCGAGCTGTTCGACTGGGAACTGGCGCAGCGCCGCCGCGCCGCCGCCACCTACGACGCGCTGCTGGAAGGCCGGGTGAGCCTGGTCGCACGCCCCGGGGACCGCAGCAGCGCACACGCCCAGTACACGGTGCTGGTGGAAGAGCGCAACAGCGTCCAGCAGGCGCTGCAGGCAGCCGGCATCCCGAGCGTCGTGCACTATCCGGTGCCGGCCCACCTGCAGCCGGCCTACGTCCACCTCGATCCCGGCGCCAATTGCCCGGTGGCGCAGGCGCTGTGCGACAAGGTGCTCAGCCTGCCGATGGGGCCCTATCTGCCGGACGAGGACATCCGCACCGTCTGCACGGTCCTGCTCGATGCAGTGGGCGCCGGCGGCGCGGCGCGGCCGGTCCGCGACGGGGCCGTGAACGACGGTGCGCCCGCGCCCCGGGCGGTCCAGGCATGACGCAGCCGGGCTACTGGAAACACGTCGGCACCGTCCTGGGCGGCGCGCTCGGCGCCCAGGCGATGCCCTTGCTGGCGGCGCCGCTGATCACGCGCATGTGCACGCCCAGCGAGCTCGGCGCGTTTGCCGTGTGGCTGGGCGTCGTCGCCGTGTCCGCCATCGCCGCCACGCTCAGGCTGGAGACGGCGATGATCCTCGACCACGAAGCGGAGCAGCAGCGCGTCTGCTTCACCGTCGTGCTCCATTCCGCCACCGCGACGGCGGTGCTCGTGTCGCTGTGCGCGCTGGCCGCGCATGCGGCGGGGCTGCCGGCCCTGCACGACCAGTCCTGGGGCGCGCTGGCCATCGTCGGCGCCGGTACCTGGCTGACCGCCTATACGCAGACCACGCTGGCCTATGCCACCTCGCACAAGGCCTTCGGCAAGGCGGCTCGCGCCAAGATCATCGGCGCCGCCACGATCGCCCTGACCCAGCTGCTGCTGCTGTCGCTGGGCGCCGGCGAAGCGGGATTGCTGGCGGGCCAGCTGATCGGCCTGGCGGCCGGCCTCGTCGCCGCCACCATCCTGCTGCGCCCGCCCCGGCCGCGCCTGGCGCTGCGCCTGGACGGGCCCGAGCGCGCCTACCTCGTGCGCCACCAGAAGTTCTGGCGCTATTCCCTGCCGTCGAACCTGCTCAATGCCTTCGTCGGCCAGATGCCGCTGTTCCTGATCGGCGTGCGCCACGGCGTGCTGGCGGCGGGCCTGTATGCGCTGACGCAGCGCGTGCTGGCCGCCCCCGTATCGCTGCTGGCCGCGTCGGTGCTCGAGGTGTTCAAGCGCGAATCGGTGCACGAATTCCAGACGCTGGGCCATTGCAGCCGCGCCTATCGCCACACCTTCAAGGCCCTGACCGTGCTGGGCCTCGGCCCGGCGCTCGTGCTGCTGCTGTTCTCGCCGGACCTGTTCGCCTGGGTCTTCGGCGCCTCGTGGCGGCCGGCCGGGGAACTGGCGCAGATCCTGGCGCCCCTGTGCTTCCTGAACTTCATCGCCAGCCCGCTCAGCTACGTGTTCTTCGTGGCCGGCAAGCAGAAGGTCGACCTGGCCTGGCAGGTCACCCTGTTCCTCGTGACGCTGTGCGCCTTCGTCGCGCCGGGCTCGCTGCGTCAGAACGTGCTCTGGTACACGATCGGCTATTCCGCCCTGTACCTCGTGTACCTGCACATGTCCTACCAGATTTCGCAAAACCGGCTGGCCACGGCATGAACACGACCCACGCCATGGAAGCGACCCGCGACATGACAGCCACGAAGAACACGTCGACGCGCGCGCAGCTGCTGCTGAACGCGGCGTTCTTCCTGCTGTTTCCCGGCTTCTTCTATTACCACACGCTGCTCGGCATGGGTGCCACGGGCGCCTTCCTGGGCGGCTATTTCTCTCCGATCTCGCTGCTCTGCATGCTGCCGCTGTTGCTGGCCTGGCTGCTGCACATGCGCCGCGATCCGCGCCGCCTGTCCTCGATCGACCTGCACTACGGACTGTTCAACGTCTACTTCCTCGCCGTCATCGCCGTCAACGCCTTCGCGGGCGCCAACCGCACGATCGTCGCCCACCACGTGCTGGGCATCCTGTTCATGGTGAACACCTTCGTGCTGTTCTCGCTGATCGACTTCGGCCACCGCCGGTTCCGCATCATGGGCCTGGCCAGCCTGGCCGCGATGAGCGCCATCGTGTTCGCCTTCTCGACGAACGGCGTGTTCTACCTGGGGCCGCTGGGCATGGCCAAGGATGCCGATGCCCTCGCCACCTACCAGGGTTTTTCGCGTTCCTACCTGATCACGTTCTTGCCGGTACTGGCCTACACGCGCTCGCTGCCGCTGCGCCTGGTGCTGTACGCGACCGGCGCCGCCACGCTGTTCGTGAACACGGCGCGCAGCGAATTCGCCGCGCTGCTGTTCGCCATTCCCATCGTCGAACTGTACTGGTCGCGCCACAAGCTGCTGTTCGTCGGCCTCGCCGTGCTGGCCGGCATGCTGCTGGCCGCCCACCTGGACGAGCTGGTCGCGGCCCTGCCCGACAACCGCATCCTCGAACTGCTCGACCTGTCGCATTCGACTTCGGCCAACAAGCGCCACCACCTGACGCTGTACGCGCGCCAGACCATCGCCGCGCACCCGCTGATGGGCTCCTACGCCAGTTACGCGCCCGGCTACTACTCGCACAACGTGCTGTCGGCCTGGGTCGACCTCGGCCTGTTCGGTTTCGTCTACCTGCTGGCGCTCACGGCGCTGCCGGCGGTCCCGATGTTCTTCAAGGAGTTCCTGGCGGGACGGCGCCGCCCCGAATTCATCCTGGGGTTCGCGCTCGCCTGCGTGACCCTGCTGTTGCTGGTGTCGTCCCACTACTTCACGGACATGCTGGTCGGCGCCACGCTCGGCGCTTACTCGCAATACCGGTTCGAGAGGAAACATGGCAAATATCGTCCACCTGACCTCAGCCCATCCCCGCTACGACACGCGGATCTTCGTCAAGCAATGCCGCAGCCTGCGCGAACGGGGGCATGACGTGACGCTGGTCGTGGCCGACGGCCTGGGCGACGAAAGCGCGGAGGGCATCCGCATCGTCGACGCCGGCCACCTGCCCGGGCGCCTGAACCGCATCGTGCGCACGACGCGCGCCGTGCTGGCCGCCGCCCAGCGCCTGGACGGCGACGCCTACCACCTGCACGATCCCGAGCTGATCCCGGCCGGCCTGCGCCTGAAGCGGCTGGGCCACCGCGTGGTGTTCGATTCGCACGAGGACGTGCCGGCCCAGCTGCTCGCCAAGCCCTACCTGGACGGCGTGTCGCGGCGCCTGCTGTCGCGCGCCTTCGATGCGTACCAGCGCCATGCCTGCCGGCGCTTCGACGGCCTGGTCGCCGCCACGCCCACGATCCGTGCGCGGCTGGCAGCCTTCCACCCGAACGTGGTCGACGTCAACAACTACCCGCTGCCGCAGGAATTCGCACACGAGGCCCATTCGGTCGCCGACTGGGACGCGAAGGCGCCCGAAGTCTGCTACGTCGGCAGCATCTCGGCCATCCGCGGCATCCGCGAACTGGTGCGGGCCTGCGCCCTGCTGCAGACGCCAGCACGCCTGGTACTGGCCGGCACGTTTTCCGAGCCCGCGCTGGCGCGCGAAGTAGCGCGCCAGCCGGGCTGGCAGCGCGTGCAGGCGCTGGGCCACGTCGACCGCGCCGGCGTGCGTGACGTGATGCGGCGCGCGCTGGCCGGGCTGGTCACGCTGCACCCCGTCGTCAACTACCTCGATGCCTTGCCGGTCAAGATGTTCGAATACATGGCCGCCGGCCTGCCCGTGATCGCGTCGCGCTTTCCGCTGTGGCAGGAGATCGTCGAGGGCAACGACTGCGGCGTGTGCGTCGATCCCGCCAACCCGGCTGCGATCGCCGCCGCGATCGACCACTTCTGCCGCCACCCGCATGCGGCCCGGCGCATGGGACAGAACGGCCGGCGCGCCGTCCTGCAGCGCTACAACTGGCTGGGCGAAGCGGACAAGCTGGCCGCGTTCTACGACGGCGTGCTGGCCGGCCGCCCCGCCGCCGCCTGCGACGCCGCGCCGGCCGCCGGCCACGCAGGGAGCTGACCATGGACGTCCTGCGCCACCTGTCCACGCTGCGCCAGCTGTTGCGCCTGCCGCCGGCCGAGCTGTGCTTCGACAGCCGCCTGGCGCCCGACATCGCGGCCACCTACCGCTACTTCAGCAAGCCGCACCCGCGCTACCGCATCATCGGCAACAAGACGCTGGGCGCCGCCCTGATCGACCTCGAGCGCTTCGCGGGACCGCCGGCGGCGGCCGGCGGCGCCTACCTCGAGGCGATCCAGGGCAAGAACCACGGCGCCTGGCACGCGAAGCGGGCACGGGCGCGCGGCTATGCCTGCCGCGAGATCGACCGCAACGACCATGCCGACGAGATCCACGCGATCAACACGGCGCTGACGACGCGCCAGGGCCGTCCGATGGATGCCCATTACCTGGAAAAGACGACCCGCTTCGAGTCGCTGCCCCACTGGGGCTACTACGGTGTGCTGAACCGGGAAGGACGGCTGGTCGCCTACGCGAACGTCGCCCGCTACGGCAATTTCAGCGCCTTTTCCCAATTGATGGGGCTGCGCAACAACGACGGCATCATGCACCTGCTCGTGGTCGACATCGTCACCCGCCTGCTGGCCCGGCGCGACGTCCGCTACGTGATGTACGACACCTTCTTCGGGGCCCAGCCCGGACTGCAGCAGTTCAAGACGATGCTCGGTTTCGCGCCCTACCACGCGACCTACCGCCTGCGCTGAAGGGCCTGCGATGAAAAGCCTGTTCACCCAGCTCTGCACGCGCCTGTATTCGGACTACCTGATGCCGTCGCGGCTGCGCGAGTACGAGGCGCTGCTCGTCAAGGCCGCGCAGGCCGGCTACCGCCAGATGTCGGTGCGCGCCTTCTACCGGGCAATGCGCCAGGGCGGTACCGGGCTGGAACGCGGGTTGGACCGCGGGTTGGACCGTGTATTGGTGCACCGCCACGACATCGACAGCGACCTGCGCACGGCACGCAAGATGTTCGACCTGGAAGTCAAGCACGGCGTCGGCGCCAGCTATTACTTCCGCCTGAGCACGCTCGACTACGGCTTCATGCATGCCATCGAGGCGGCCGGCAGCGAGGCCAGCTACCACTACGAAGAGGTGGCGACCTTCGCCAAGCGCCACCGCCTGCGCCGCAGCGACGACGTGCGCGCCCGGTTCCCGGAAATCCGCGAACTGTTCGTGCGCAATTTCACCCGCATCCGCGAACAGTTCGGCCTGCCGATGACGACCGTCGCCAGCCATGGCGACTTCGCCAACCGGCGCCTGAAGGTGATCAACCACGAACTGCTGCGCGACCCCGAGCTGCGGCGCCGCTGCGGCATCGAATGCGAATCCTACGACCTCGACCTGCTGCGCCATTTCGACCTGTACATCAGCGACCGTCCCTACCCCGTGTATTACTACCCGCTGTCGCCGTTCGACGCGCTGGGCCGGCACCAGCGCATCTGCCTGCTGACCCACCCGATCCAGTGGGAAACCAACTGGCTGGAAAACACCCGCTGCAACGTCCTGCGGCTGGCCGAGGAACTGGCGTGGCGAACATGAACATCCTGCTCGTCAACCACTACGCCGGCTCGGTACGCCACGGCATGGAATTCCGCCCCTACTACCTCGCGCGCGAATGGGTGCGCCTGGGGCACCGCGTGACCATCGTCGCCGCCTCCGAATCGCACCTGCGGCACCAGGGCCCGCCCATGCAGGGACGGCCGCGCCTGCTCGAACAGATCGACGGCATCGACTACCTGTGGCTCGCTACCCCGCCCTACCGCGGCAACGGGGCGGCGCGCGTGCGCAATATGCTGGCCTTCGTGCTGCGCCTGTGGCGCAATGCCGCCCACCTGGCGGCGACGCTGCGGCCGGATGCCGTGATCGCCTCCAGTACCTATCCGCTTGACATCTGGCCGGCGCGGCGCATCGCCCGCCTGGCCGGGGCGCGGCTGCTGTACGAGGTGCACGACCTGTGGCCGCTGTCGCCGATGGAGCTGGGCGGCCATTCGCCGCGCCACCCGTTCATGCTGCTGCTGCAGGCGGCCGAGGATGCCGCCTGCCGCCATGCCGACGCCGTCGTCTCGATCCTGCCGCGGGTGCGCGCCCACCTCGAGGCGCATGGCATGGCGCCGCACAAGCTGCACCTGGTGCCCAACGGGGTCGATCCGGACGAGTGGCGGGAATCAGGGCCGACGGGACCGCCGATGCCACAGGCGCAGCTGCCGGCGCCGCTGGCGGCGACGCTGGCCGTGCTGCATGCGCGCGGCCGCCTGGTGGTCGGCTATGCGGGCACGCACGGCATCGCCAACGCCTTGGGCACGCTGATCGAGGCGGCCGCCCGGCTGCGCGACGGCCCCGTGTCCTTCGTCCTGGTGGGCGGCGGTCCGGAGAAGCCGGCGCTGGAACGGCAGGCCGCCGCGCTCGGGCTGGGCAACGTGCATTTCTTCGACGCGATCGCGAAATCCCAGGTGCCGGCGCTGCTGGCACGCTTCGACGTCGCGTATATCGGCTGGCGGCGCCAGCCGCTGTACCGCTTCGGCATCTCGCCCAATAAATTGATCGACTACATGATGGCGGGCCGCGCCGTGCTGCACGCCGTCGAGGCGGGCAACGACCCCGTCGCGGAAGCGGGCTGCGGCGTCAGCGTCGCGCCGGAAGACCCGCAAGCCGTCGCCGACGGCATCCTCGCCCTGCATGCCATGGGCCCCGCACGCCGCGCCGCACTGGGACGGCGCGGGCGCGCCCATGCCTTCGCCCATTACACCTACCCCGTCCTGGGACGCCGGTTCCTGGACGCCCTTGCAGGAGACAACAGCCATGGCTGACCAAGCGATTCCCTCCATCGGTGCAAGCGCGAACGAGAATGGTGCATTCCTGCCGTTCGCCCTGCCCGACATCGACGATGCCGAAATCGATGCCGTCGTCGCCTGCCTGCGCTCGGGCTGGATCACGACCGGTCCCGTCACGCGCCAGTTCGAGCACGACTTCGCCGCCTATCTCGCCGCCCACGATCGCGCGGCCGGCACGGGCACGCTGCCGCTGCAGGCGATCTCCGTGAATTCCGCGACGGCCGGGCTGCACCTGGCCCTGGAAAGCCTGGGGATCGGCCCCGGCGACGACGTGATCGTGCCGACGCTGACATTTACCGCCACCGCCGAGGTCGTGCGCTACCTGGGCGCCCGGCCCGTGCTGGTGGACGTCGAGCCGCAGCGCATGAACCTGTCGGCGGCGGCCGTCGACGCGGCCATCACGCCGCGCACGCGCGCCATCATCCCCGTCCACTACGCCGGCCTCGCCTGCGACATGGATGCGCTGCTGGCGCTGGCACGCCGCCGCGGCCTGTTCGTGGTCGAGGATGCCGCGCACGCCTTCCCCACCCGTCACCGCGGCCGCCTGGTCGGCACGCTGGACAGCGATGCCACCGTGTTCAGCTTCTATGCGAACAAGACCATGACCACCGGGGAAGGCGGCATGATCGCCGTGCGCGATCCACGGCTTGCCGCGCGCATGCGCCAGATGCGCCTGCACGGCATCAGCCGCGACGCCTTCGACCGCTACACCTCGCGCACCCCGGCCTGGTACTACGAGGTCGTGGCCGCCGGCTTCAAGTACAACCTGACCGACATCGCTTCGGCGATCGGCATCCAGCAACTGCGCAAGATCGACCGCTTCGCGCGCCGCCGTTCCCATCTCGCCGCGCGCTACCAGGATGGCCTGGCCGGCCTGCCGCTGCGCCTGCCGGCCTTGCCGGACGAGGCGGCCGGAGACAGCCACGCCTGGCACCTGTACGTGGTGCGCCTGGAGGACGGAGCCACGCTGGACCGCGACGCCCTGATCGATGCGCTGTCGCGGCGCGGCATCGGCACCAGCGTCCACTTCATCCCGCTGCACCGCCAGCCCTACTGGCGCGATGCCGGCCACCTGTCGGCGGCGGACTTCCCCGTCGCCGAAGCCTGTTACGCGCGCATGCTGACGCTGCCCCTGTACACGAAGATGAGCGATGCCGACCAGGACCGCGTCATCGCTGCCCTGCGTGCCGAGCTGCGCGGCCTGCCGACATGAGCAAGCGCCTGTTCGACATCGTCGCGGCCGGCATGGGCCTGCTGCTGCTGGCGCCGCTGCTGCTGGGGCTGGCGCTGTGGATCCGGCTCGACTCGCCGGGACCGGCCCTGTTCCGCCAGGTGCGCGTGGGGCGCCACGGCGTGCCCTTCGAGATCCTCAAGTTCCGCACCATGGTCGCCGGGGCCGAGCGCGGCCCCCAGCTGACCGCGGGCCGCGATGCGCGCATCACCCGCGCCGGCCGCTTCCTGCGGCGCAGCAAGCTGGACGAGCTGCCGCAGCTGGTCAATGTCGTGCTCGGCAGCATGAGCCTGGTCGGGCCGCGTCCCGAAGTGCCGCGCTACGTCGCCTGCTGGCCGCCCGAGGTACGCCGCACGGTGCTGTCGGTCGCGCCCGGCATTACCGACTGGGCGGCCATCCTGTACAAGGACGAGAACGCCATCCTGGCGCAGGCCGAGGACCCGGAACGCACCTACCTCGACACGATCCTGCCGGCCAAGCTGTGCTGGTACGAGCGCTACGTGCGCGAGCGCTCGTTCTGGATCGACCTGCGCATCCTGTTCCGGACGCTGGCGGCCATCGTGCGCTAGTTGTGATGTTTCAATAGGTTGTTCATTCGGATTGGATTTGAGAAACTGGA
>CAUSCY010000077.1:0-22784 GCA_963529995.1 uncultured Massilia sp.
GAAACCTTATGATCCGAACTATATGACGGCTTGACAGGCAAGACGGTATCTACGTAGGGGGCGGAGCCCGGTGTTGTCGTTCAAGGGGCTCTGACCCCGGTGCTCCCCGCGTCATGGCGAACTCGACCCACGGAAAATGCCGGAAAGGTGTACGATACGCCGCTTTGCCGCCGCCGGAACGGCATCGGACACGCCCGGCACCTCGAGATGACACCATGACCAATACTCCCGATCAATCGCCCCTCGGTAAGACTTCGGCCTACCAGACCGAGTACGCCCCCGAGCTGCTGTTCCCGATTCCGCGCCAGCAAAAGCGCGACGAACTCGGCCTGTCGGGCACGCTGCCCTTCTTCGGCGTCGACATCTGGAATGCCTACGAACTGTCGTGGCTGAACATGCGCGGCAAGCCGCAGGTGGCGATCGCGACGATCACGGCGCCGGCCGATTCGCCGAACATCGTCGAATCGAAATCGTTCAAGCTGTACCTGAATTCCTTCAACCAGACCCGCCTGGCCAATACCGACGCCCTGCTGGCGCTGCTGCGCGAAGACCTGTCGAATGCCTTCGGCGCGCCCGTGCACGTGGCGCTGACGCTGCCGGAAGACTTCGGCAAGCTCAAGATGGGCGAGCTGGACGGCCTGCTGCTGGACCGCCTGGACATCGAGATCGATACCTACAGTCCGGCGCCGGAGCTGCTCAAGGCCAACCACGAGGAAGCGGGCGTCGAGGAAACCTTCGTGTCGCACCTGCTCAAGTCGAACTGCCTCGTCACGGGCCAGCCGGACTGGGCCAGCGTACAGATCCATTACGCCGGTCCGCAAATCGACCAGGAAAGCCTGCTGCGCTACCTGATCGGTTTCCGCGAACATAACGAATTCCACGAGCAGTGTGTCGAACGCATCTTTACCGACATCCTGCGTCAGTGCAAACCGAGCAAGCTGGCCGTGTATGCGCGCTATACGCGCCGCGGCGGCCTCGACATCAATCCCTGGCGCGCCAATTTCAGTACCGGCAAGCCACTGAATCTGCGCACGGCACGTCAATAAATGCGTCCGGATGGGTGATTTTCCGTCGACAGACCCCATCTAGTGTCCGTTTCGGGCGACAGCACATGACGTAGCGTCGTCGTGCTCGAAACGACAAGATTCCGCTAGAAAGAGCGAAAAAACCGGCCCCGGGCGAATATATCGTGCTTCGAACTCGGGATTTCATAACGGAAATTGCGCACCTGCGAACGTCGCTTCCCCGCCCCCGGTCCACCGGTTGCCGGCAGGGAGCAGACCCGGTGCCGATCGCGCGCAAAATCGAATTACACGGCCATAAAACAGGCCTATAATTCCCGCTCGCAAGCACCTGCGGTGCACCGCAACAGAAGCGTGTCATGACTAATCTAAGCAAAATCCTCTCGCTCGAGAACGTTCAGCTCGACCTGGAAGTCTCGAGCAAGAAGCGCGCCTTTGAACAGGCCGGCCTGATCTTCGAGAACAATTGCGGCATCGCCCGTTCGACCGTCTCGGAAAACCTGTTCGCGCGCGAGCGCCTCGGTTCCACCGGCCTCGGCCATGGCGTTGCCGTGCCGCACGGCCGCATCAAGGGCAGCAAGAGCCTGAAATCGCCGCTGGCCGCCTTCGTGCGCCTGGTCGAGCCGATCCCGTTCGAATCGCCCGACGGCCAACCGGTCAAGCTGCTGTTCTTCCTCCTGATTCCGGACCACGTGACCCAGCAACACCTGGAGATCCTGTCCGAGATCGCCGAACTGTTCTCGGACGAAGCCGTGCGCACCGCGCTGGCCACCGATCCGGATCCGAAATCGGTCCACGAGCGCATCATCAACTGGCAACCCAGCCTGCAAGCGCTGGGCTGAGGCACACACGTCCATGCTCCAGACACCGCTGACCATCCAAAGGCTGTACGACGACAATCGCGACACCCTGCAGCTCGGCTGGTTCGCGGGCTTTCCCGGCGGCGAGCGCCTGATCTCGGGCGACGCCGTCTCGGCCGCCGACCAGGTAGGCCACCTGAACCTGATCCACCCGGGCCGCATCCAGGTGTTCGGGCACCAGGAACTGAACTATTACCAGCGCCTGAAATCGGGCTCGCGCAGCCACGTGATCGGCGAACTGATCGCGGGCGAGCCGCCGGCGCTGATCATCGCGCAAGGCCTCGACACGCCGCCCGACATCCTCGCCATCTGCGACGAAAAGAACATCCCCCTGTTCTCGACGCCGCTGCCGGCCGCCCAGGTGATCGACTTCCTGCGCGTCTACCTGTCGAAGAAACTCGCGCAGCGCGTGATCATGCACGGCGTGTTCATGGACGTGCTGGGTGTGGGCGTGCTGATCACGGGCGACTCGGGCCTGGGCAAGAGCGAGCTGGGCCTGGAACTGATCTCGCGTTCGCACGGTCTGGTGGCCGACGACGCCGTCGAGTTCTCGCGCATCGCCCCGAACATGATCGAGGGCCGCTGCCCGCCGCTGCTGCAGAACCTGCTGGAAGTGCGCGGCCTGGGCCTCCTCGACATCAAGGCCATCTTCGGCGAGACGGCCGTGCGGCGCAAGATGCGCCTGAAGCTGATCGTGCACCTGGTCAAGCGCGGCGCACTGGACGAGGAGGTCGAGCGCCTGCCGTTCCACTTCCCCACCGAGGACGTGCTGGGCCTGCCGATCCGCAAGGTCGTGATTCCCGTCGCGGCCGGCCGCAACATCGCGGTGCTGCTGGAAGCGGCCGTACGCAACACGATCCTGCAGCTGCGCGGCATCGATACGCTGCAGGAATTCATGGAGCGTCAACGCCAGGCCATGAGCAGCGACTGAACATGCCCATCACCCGTACCGCCCTGCTCTCCGTTCTGCCCTCCCTTCTGCTCCTCGGCTGCCTGGGCACGGCCCGCGCCGCCGATCTCCATCTCAGCTGCAATGCGACCGGCGAACAGGACGCGGCCGAGGCGCGCCGTATCGCCAGCCTGGCGCCGAGCGTGGTCAAGCGCGCCGGCGCGCACGAACTGTCGGTGCGCACCGCGACGGGACCGCTGCGCTTCGTCGACGAGGCGCCGTATGGCAAGGACCTGAGCGGCACCCGCCACGCCTTTTGCGACCGGCGCGGCGGATTCGTCCTGCTGACGCTGGAAGACGAGGACGTGTTCACCGGCGTGCTGGTCGACGAAGCCACGGGCAAGACCAGCCCAGGCGGCATGGAAGTCCTGTTCTCGCACGACCGCCGCAGCTACCTGGCCACCGAACAGCCCGACGGCCTGGACGGCGAACGCTGGAAGATCTACGGCACCGACGGCAACATCGTCTGGTCGGGCTACAGCTACATCCCGCTGGAAAACGACGAAGGCGAATTTGCCGCCACGCTGCACATGCCGGCCTGGAACGAGGCCGGCGAATTCACGGCGATCGCGCAATGCATCGGCAACCTGGACACCCAGTGGCCCGTCAAGCTGGCCAAGGTCCAGGACAAGTGGCAGTGGCTGCCGGCGAGGCGCTGCGAAGAGACGTAAGCGCGGCCCGATGCTATCATCTCGGCATGCGCATCCTACTCATCACAGGTATCTCGGGTTCCGGTAAATCCGTCGCCCTCAACGTCCTCGAGGACGCAGGCTATTATTGCGTCGACAACCTCCCCCCGGCCCTGCTGCCGCACCTCGTCAAGACCATCGACGGCGACGACAGCAACAAGGTGGCCGTGGCCGTCGATGCGCGCAGCGCGCGCTCGCTGACGGAGCTGCCGACCACGGTTGCCCAGCTGCGCGCCGAAGGGCATCAGGTCAAGGTGATTTTCCTGACGTCCAGCACGCATTCGCTGGTGGCGCGCTTCTCGGAAACGCGGCGCAGCCATCCGCTGTCGCACGAGCTGCGCCCGGGCGAGAATCCGGCCTCGCGCCGCACCCTGATCGAATGCATCCTGGAAGAGCGCGAGCGCCTGCTCCCCATCGAGAAGCTGGGCCATGTGATCGACACGTCGGAACTGTCGGCCAACAAGCTGCGCGCCTGGGTCAAGGAACTGGCCGAGGTCGAGTACGCGCCGCTGACGCTGTTCTTCGAATCGTTCGCGTTCAAGCACGGCGTGCCGCTCGACGCCGACTTCGTGTTCGACGTGCGCGCCGTGCCCAATCCGTATTACGACCTGACGCTGCGCCCCCTCAACGGCAAGGACGCGCCCGTGATCGCCTTCCTCGAGGCGCAGCCGCAGGCCATCGAACTGCTGTCGGACATCCGCGCCTTCATCGCCAAGTGGCTGCCCTCGTTCAAGAAGGACAACCGCAGCTACCTGACGGTGGCCGTGGGCTGCACGGGCGGCCAGCACCGCTCGGTGTACATGGCCGAGCGCCTCGGCGCCTATTTCGCCGACACCGAACGGGTCGTCGTGCGGCACCGCGAGCAACCTTAGGGGTCAGCGCAGGGGTCAGAGCCCGGTGTTGCTTTTCAAAGGGCTCTGACCCCGGTGTTCAGCCGCAGCATCCGGTAGGGTGGGCATCACATGCCCACCATCGCCACCATCAAAAGAACTCGTCCAGCAGCCGGTAGAAACCGCACTTCGCCTCGTCCATCCGCACCCCATACGCGCGCAGGAACGGCGCCACCCACTCCTCTCCCCACTCGTCCGCGATATCGCGCGTGGCCAGCGCCAGATCCTGCCAGCGGTCCGCCACGCCCAGGCGGCCGCAATCGATCCAGCTGCTGCGCACGCCCGCGGCGTAGACGACCAGGTTCGGCAGGCAGGCATCGCCATGCGTCACGACCAGGTCCTCGCTAGCCGGCGCCCGCGCCTGCAGGCGCGCGAACAGCGCCGCCGGCGCCAGGCCGCGGTGCGCGTTGTCGAGGTCGTCCTCGTCTACCAGTCCCGCTTCCATACGGGCGCGGGCACGTTCGATGCGCTGCGCGGCCCGGTGGTCAAACGGACACGAGGCAGGATCGAGCGCGTGCAGTGCACGCAAGGCCGCGGCCTGCAGCAGCAGCAGCCAGTCGCGGCCATCCTCATGCTGGGTGTCGAGTACCTGCGCGCACGGGATGCCGGCGCCGGCCAGCCAGCGCAGCCGCTCCGCCTCGTCGCGCAGCTCGGCAAGCGGCCCCGCTTCCGCCATCTTGACGAAGAGCGTCGGGCGGCCATCGGCAGCATCGAGCCGGAACACATCGGCATCCGAGCAGCCGACGTCCTCGTCCGCGCTGCGATAGCCATCCAGGCGGGCCTGCCAGGCGGACGGAAAGCGCGGCGGCATGGGAGCTCCGGGAGTAAGTGGTCAGAGATGACGCAGCGGATGCGCGTAATCGGGCCACACGGGCTCGAAGAAGCGCGCGACCATCCCCGGCGTCACCTCGTCCAGCGTGGGCGGATTCCACCGCGGAGCGTTGTCCTTGTCGATCACGAGCGCGCGCACGCCTTCCAGCACTTCGCCATGTTCGAAATTGCGGCGCACCAGCGAACGCTCCATGCGCAGGCAATCGGCCACGTCGAGGCAGGCCGCGCGGTTCAGCATTGCGCGCGTCACGCACATCATCAGGGGCGAACGCTGGCGCATCATGTCCAGCGCCTTCTGCGCGAACGGATCCGCATCACACTCCAGCGCGGCCATCACGCCAGCCACCGAGTCCGCGCCGAAGTGCGCATCGATGCGTTCCCGCTGCGCCTGCAATTCGGCGGCGCCGGCCTGGCCCGCAAACGGCGCAGCGAATGCGCGGATGGCGTCGGCCAGCGCGGCGCCGGGCGTCGCATCGACGAGCGCGCGCAGGTCGGCCATGCGCTCGCCCGGCACGAACAGGTCGGCCAGGCCCAGGTACAAGGCATCGGCCGCGCCGACGGTGGCGCCGGTGAGGCCGAGGTAGTGGCCCAGGCGGCCCGGCGCGTGCGAGAGGAAATGGCTGCCGCCGACGTCCGGGAACAGGCCGATGTTCACCTCGGGCATGGCCATCTTCGTCCGCTCCGTCACGATGCGCAGGCCGCAGCCGGGACCGCCCTGGGCGATGCCCATGCCGCCGCCCATCACGACGCCATCCATCAGCGCGATGTACGGCTTCGGATAGAAGTGGATCAGGTGGTTCAGCGCGTATTCCTCGGTGAAGAAATCCTCGAGCAGCGCGCTGCCGCCCATCGGCGTCGCGCGGCCGACCTCGTGGAAGAAGCGGATGTCGCCGCCGGCGCACAGCGCCTTCTCGCTGCTGCTGCGGATGACGACGGCAGCGACGGCGGGGTCGTCGCGCCAGGCCTGCAATGCCTGCGCCAGTGCGCGCACCATGTCGAGCGACAGCGAGTTCAGGGCTTTCGGGCGGTCCAGCGTGATGGTGGCGGTGCCGTTGGCGACGCGGGTCAGTACGTGTTCGGTCATGTCTCTTGTTGTTGGAATAATCAGGACCCCATTTTAGCGCGGCACGGTCCGCGCGACAGCCCCGCCCCGGAAAGCAAAAAGGGCGCCGATGCGCCCTTTGTTCACGTTGCCGTTATGGGATCAAGCCGTGGCCGGCTCGGCGTCTCCGCCCGCATCGGGCAGGCGTTTCGGTGACGTGTGCGTGAAGTCCTGCATCATCTCCTTGTACTTCATGACCTGGCGGTCGAGCCGGTCCATCAACATGTCGATCGCGGCATAGAGATCGTGCGCGGCACTGGCGACATGGAGGATCTTGCCGGCCACGCGCAGATTGATCTCGGCCTTCTGGCGCTTGGCCTTCTCGGTGAGATTGTCGATGCAGAGGATGACGTGGGTATCGATCACTTGATCGAAATGGCGGGTAATGCGTTCGAGCTTGTTCTGTACGTACTCTCGGATTGCCGGGGTAACATCGAGGTGATGTCCGCTGATAGTGAGATTCATACACACTCCTTTGAAGAAGCGCTGCCTGCAGTGCGCGCGTTCTGCGCATCATGGCAGCGTGTGTGACAAGAACTTGCTACTGGCTGCTGCTAGTGGATTACTACAAGGATTTGCGAAGGCTGACGGGCGGGATTTTCAGGGCTTCGCGGTATTTGGCGACGGTGCGCCGCGCGATGACCATTCCCTGCTCCCCCAACATGTCCGCGATCTTGCTGTCGGATAAAGGGTTCTTGGGGTCTTCTGCTCCTGTGAGTTGCACGATGAGAGCCCGGATTGCCGTCGAGGATGCTTCTCCTCCCGCCTCGGTGGCAACGTGACTCCCGAAGAAATACTTCAACTCGAACATGCCGTGCGGGGTCAGCATGTATTTCTGAGTTGTGACTCGAGAAATTGTGCTCTCGTGTAAACCTAGTGTATCAGCTATCTCGCGCAAAACAAGGGGCCGCATGGCAACCGCGCCATGGGAGAAAAAATTGCGCTGGCGCTCGACGATTGCCTGTGCGACACGCAGGATCGTATCGAAGCGCTGGCGCATGTTCTTGATGAGCCACTTCGCTTCCTGCAGCTGCGCATTCATCTGGGTCTCGGACTTGCCGCCCTTGAGGGCTTGCGCGTACAGGCTGTTCACGCGCAGGCGCGGCATCACCTCGGGATTCAATTGCACGCTCCAGCCATCCTTGGCGCGGCGCACGATCACGTCCGGCACGACGAAGTCGGAGACGTCCGATGCGAACGCGGCGCCCGGATGCGGATTGCACTGGCGGATGACGCTCTGCGCCTCGCGCAGGTCTTCGTCGTCGCAGTCCAGGGCCTTCTTCAGCTTGTTGAATTCGCGCTGGGCGAACCAGGTCAGGTATTTCTCGACGATGGTCAGCGCCATGCGGCGCGTGACCAGGGGCACGTTCGGCATGCGCCGGATCTGCAGCGCCAGGCACTCGGCCGCGCTGCGGGCGCCGACGCCGGCCGGCTCCAGGCTCTGCACGAGGGCCAGCGCCGTGCGCAGCTCGTCGAAGTCGATCTCCAGCTCCTGCGGCAGGCGCGCGTGGATGTCGTCCAGCGATTCTTCCAGGTAGCCGTTGTCGTCCAGCGCATCGACCACCAGCTCGACCAGTGCGCAGTCGCGCGGCGCGCAGCACGACAGGCGCACCTGTTCCATCAGGTGCTCGCGCAGCGTGACGGGGCTCGCTTCCAACTGCGGACGGCCATCCTCGTCGTCGGCGCCGCTGTTGCTGCCGCTGCGGCTGCCCTCGCCCCAGTCGGCATCGCCTTCGCCGCCACCGTGCGCTTCCTCGCCGCCGCCACCCTCGCCTTCACCCTCGCTGCCGGAACTGCCGCTGTCCTCGCCGCTCGCCTGCTGCGCGGGCGCCTCGGCCGCTGCCGGCGCGCTGTTGATGGCGCCGTCGGCCAGCAGGCGCACGGAGCGGTCGAGCGGGTCGTCGAGCCGTTCCAGCAGCGGGTTGTCGCTCAGGACCTGTTCGATCTCCTGGTGCAGTTCGAGCGTGGACAACTGCAGCAGACGGATCGATTGCTGCAGCTGCGGCGTGAGCGCGAGGTGCTGTGAAGTCTTGAGTTGCAGCGTCTGTTTCATACCTACATTCGGAAGTGTTCACCCAGATAGACGCGGCGTACGGATTCGTTGGCGATGATGTCGTCGGGGCGGCCGGATGCGAGCACCGCGCCCTGGTTGATGATGTAGGCGCGGTCGCAGATGCCGAGCGTCTCGCGCACGTTGTGGTCGGTGATCAGCACGCCGATCCCGCGTTCCTTCAGGAAGCGCACGATGCGCTGGATCTCGATCACGGCGATCGGATCGACGCCGGCGAACGGCTCGTCCAGCAGCACGAAGCGCGGGTTGGTCGCCAGCGCGCGCGCGATCTCCACGCGGCGGCGCTCGCCGCCGGACAGCGACAGCGCCGGGCTCTCGCGCAGCTTCTCGATCTGCAGCTCGCTCAGCAGTTCGTCCAGGCGCTCGGCGATGCGCTGCTTGCTCAGCGGCTTGCCGTTCTCGCGCTGCAGCTCCAGCACGGCGCGGATGTTTTCCTCGACCGTCAGCTTGCGGAACACCGACGCTTCCTGCGGCAGGTAGGACAGGCCCAGCAGCGCGCGCCGGTGGATCGGCAGGCTGGAGACGTCCTCGCCGTTGATGTCGATGGTGCCGGCGTCCGACGGCACCAGGCCGACGATCATGTAGAACGAGGTCGTCTTGCCGGCGCCGTTGGGGCCCAGCAGGCCCACCACTTCGCCGCAGGCCACCTGCAGCGACACGTCGCGCACGACGAGGCGCTTGCCGTAGCTCTTCTGCAGGCCCTTGACGACCAGCGTGCTGCCGCCGGCGCTCGTGCTGGTGCCGGCACTGCTCGTGGCGCTGCCGGCGACGGCGACGTTGTCTGCGCGCGCTTCCATCACTTCTTCTCCGCAGCCGGGGCGTTGGCTGCAGGCGCGGCAGCGGCCTGCGCGCGGCGCGGCGCCAGCGTGATGCTGCCGCGGCCCTTGCCCTGCACGTCGGCGCCGCCCGGGTCGTTGCGGCCCACCAGCACTTCCTTGCGGCTGTCGTAGGAAATGAACTCGCTGTCCATCTCCTGCGTGATCTTCTGGCCTTCGAGCTGCTTGATGACGGCCTTGGAGAACAGCTTCACCAGGTCGGCGCGCTCGTCGTATTCGATGCGCTGGGCCTGGCCTTCGGCCCACAGGTCCGGACCGCCGTCGCGCTTCTGGCGGAAGGTGGCGAGCTTGCCCGGCGCGGCGATCAGGATGAAGGTACGGTAGCCGTCCGGCGCTTCCTTGACTTCGGCGCGGTCCGACTTCAGCACCATGGTGCCGCGCGTGATGACGACATTGCCGGTGGCGATGTAGTTCTGCGTGACCTGGTCGACGTCGGACTTGTCGAACTGGATGTTGATCGGCTTGAGCGCATCCGCCTTCTCGGCCGAGGCGGCCAGCGGCACCAGCAGGAAGATGGCGGCGGCGAATAATTTTTTCATGGTTGTCCTCAGGTGAATGGGCTTCAGCGCGGCTGGCGCGGCGGATACGTGGCGTGGCCGCGGCCGAACTGGGCCTGCTGGGTCGCGTTGTTGACCGTCGCGCCGATCGAATCGATCGTCGCTCCGCCGATCGTCATCTTGACCGGCTTGTCGGTCTTCGCGATCTCCTCGTCCGGCAAGAACGTCATTGCCGTGGTCTGGATGTGCAGCGGCTGGCCGGTGCCGCTGCCGGGGCGCCGGATGTCGACGTTGCCCGTCAGGTCGATCTGGTTCTGGTCCTGGTTCACGAGCGCGTGGTCGGCCGTGATCGTCATCGGCGGCTTCTCGGCCGCCAGGCTGTGCACGACCGGGTTCTCGATCTCGGACGTGTTGGACGACGGCCGGTGCGTCAGGCGTTCGCCCGAGATCACGTAGCGCGGCTTGCCTTCGACCGACATGCGCACGAAGCTGAAGTTGTCGATGATGTAGTCCGGGTCGTTGCCCAGGTTGACGCGGGTCGGATCGTCGCCCTGGCCCTGCATGACCTGCACCAGCCAGAAGCTGCCGAACGCGAAGAACACCGCGGTCAGCATCAGCGCCAGCAGGCGCCAGCGGTGCGCGGTCCGTTTGTAGGTTGCGGGTGCCATGGCGTGTCCGGTCCGTCCTTATGCGAAATACGGCGCGAGCGCCTGCTCGTAGGTGCCCTGGGCGCGCATCACCATGTCGCAGACTTCGCGCACGGCGCCGCGCCCACCGGCATTCCGCGTCACGTAGTGGGCGCGGTGCTGCACTTCCGGATGGCCGCTCGGCACCGTGACGGCAAAGCCGACGCGGGTGAGCAGCGGCAGGTCGATCACGTCGTCGCCGATGTAGCCGCACTCCTCGGCCGTGACACCGGTCTTGGCGAGCAGCTCGGCAAAGGCGATGCGCTTGTCGTGCTGGCCCTGGAACACGTGGGTGATGCCCAGGTCCGCCGCGCGCTTGATCACGATGGGCGAGGTGCGCGCGCTGATGATCGCGGTCTGCACGCCCGTGCGGTTCAGCAGCTGGATGCCGAGGCCGTCCAGCACGAAGAAGGTCTTGGTGATTTCGCCGTCGGCGCCATAAGTCAGGCTGCCGTCGGTGAGCACACCGTCGACGTCGAAGATCATGACTTTTACGCGCGCCGCGCGTTCCATGTGTGCCAGCGGAGTCACCATCAGATCACCTTGGCGCGGGTCAGGTCATGGATGTGCAGGGCGCCCACCAGCTTGTCGTCGGCATCCGTCACCAGCATCTGGTTGATGCGGAATTCCTCCATCACGGCGACGGCGTCGACGGCCAGCTGCTCCGGATGGATGCGGCGCGGGTTCGCGTGCATGACGTCGCGGATGACGAGCTTCGAGAAGTCCTGGACCTTGGCGATCAGGCGGCGCAGGTCGCCGTCGGTGAACACGCCCACCGGGCGGTTCTCCGCATCGACCACGGCGGTCATGCCCATGCCCTTCTGCGAGATTTCCAGCAGCGCGTCGATCAGCAGCGTGTCCGGCGCCACCTTCGGCACCGCGTCGCCGCTGCGCATCACGTCGCTCACGCGGGTCAGCAGGCGGCGGCCGAGGGCGCCGCCCGGGTGCGACAGGGCGAAATCTTCCGACTTGAAGCCGCGCAGTTCCAGCAGCGCCACGGCCAGGGCGTCGCCCAGGGCCAGCGTGACGGTGGTGCTGGCGGTCGGCGCCAGGTTCAGCGTGCAGGCTTCCTTCTCGACGGAAACGTCCAGGTGCACGTCGGATGCCTGCGCCAGGCGCGATTCCGGCTTGCCGGTCATGGCGATCACGGGCACGCCCATGCGCTTGACGGCCGGGATCACGACGGCCAGTTCGCTGCTCTCGCCGGAATACGAAATGGCGATCATCACGTCGCCCGGGGTAACCATGCCCAGGTCGCCGTGCGCCGCTTCGGCCGGATGCAGGAACAGCGACGGCGTGCCGGTCGAGGCGAGCGTCGCGGCGATCTTGCGGCCGATGTGGCCGGACTTGCCGATGCCCGAGACGACCACGCGTCCCTTGCAGGCCATCATCAGCGCCACCGCGCGCGCGACGCTGTCGTCGTCGCCCAGGCGCGCGGACAGCTTGCGCAGCGCGTCGGTCTCGATATCCAGGGCCGCGCGGGCCAGTTCCAACGCGCGCTGGGCCTGGGTCTCGTTAAAACTTGTCAGCATTATTTTTTCATCGGTTACACTCATAAACAAAGTATAGCCGAATTGGGAAAGCAAGAAACTTGCCAGACGTAACAAAACATCACTTGACAGGCCCTCCGCCTTTAAGGACGCGATGAATTCCGGGCTCGAACTCACCTTGCTCCTCCTGGGCAGCGCCGTCCTCGGCGTGGTCGCGTTCCGGATGCTGCACCTGCCGCCCATGCTGGGCTACCTGGCGGTCGGCGTGCTGATCGGCCCGAATGCCCTGAACCTGGCCGACAACGGCCCCACCACCCACGCGCTGGCCGAATTCGGCGTGGTGTTCCTGATGTTCTCCATCGGCCTCGAATTCTCGCTGGCCCAGTTGAAGGCGATGCGCCGCATCGTGTTCGGGCTGGGCCTGGCCCAGGTGGCGCTGACCATCCTCGCCACCGTCGCCCTCTCCTTCGCGGCATCGGTCCTCCCGCCGGCCTTCCGGATAGGCTGGCAGGCCGCGCTGGCGCTGGGCGGCGCGCTGGCGATGTCCTCCACGGCCATCGTCTCCAAGATGCTGACCGAGCGCCTGGAGCTGGAAAGCGAGCACGGACGCCGCATCATCGGCATCCTGCTGTTCCAGGACCTGGCCGTGGTGCCCCTGCTGATCCTGATCCCCTCGCTGGCCAAGCCGGCCGAGGAGCTGGCGATCACGCTGGCCTGGGCCGGCCTCAAGGCCGCCGCCGTGCTGGCGCTGCTGCTGTTCTTCGGCCAGAAGCTGATGCGCCAGTGGTTCACCGTGGTGGTCAAGCGTCGCTCGCAGGAGCTGTTCATGCTGAACCTCCTGCTGGTGACGCTGGGCGCCGCCTGGATCACCGAGCATGCCGGGCTGTCGATGGCGCTGGGCGCCTTCGTCGCCGGCATGCTGATCTCCGAGACCCAGTACAAGCACCAGGTGGAAGAAGACATCAAGCCGTTCCGCGACGTACTGCTCGGCCTGTTCTTCATCACCATCGGCATGCTGCTCAACGTGCAGCTGGTGCTAGCCAACTGGTGGATCGTCCTGCTGCTGCTCTTGGTGCCGGTGGCGCTGAAGTTCGCGCTGATCGCCGCGCTGGCCAAGGCGTTCGGTTCCTCGGACGGCGTGGCGCTGCGCACCGGCTTCGGCCTCGCGCAGGCCGGCGAATTCGGCTTCGTGCTGATGAACCTCGCCACCGACTCGAAGCTGATCGACCCGTTCGTGATCCAGCTGGTGCTGGCCTCGATGGTGCTGTCGATGCTGGCAGCCCCCTTCGTCATCGCCAACATGGACAAGATCGTCATGAAGATCGCGTCCAACGAATGGATGCTGCAGTCGCTGCAGCTGACCCAGATCGCCAGCCGCACGATGAAGGCGCAGAAGCACGTGATCATCGCCGGCTTCGGCCGCAGCGGCCAGAGCCTGGCCACGCTGCTGTCGGAAGAAAAGCTGCCCTGGTACGCGCTCGACCTGGACCCGGAACGGGTGCAGGAAGCACGCCGCGCCGGCGTCGACGTCTCCTACGGCGACTGCACGCGCCGCGAAGCGCTCATCGCGGCCGGCATCAACCGCGCCAGCGCCCTCGTCATCACCTTCGCCGACACCCGCCTGGCGCTCAAGGTGCTGCACCTGGTGCACGAGCTGGCGCCGGACCTGCCCGTCATCGTACGCGCCCACGACGACCGGGAACTCGATGTATTGAAGGGCGCGGGCGCCACCGAAGTGGTGCCGGAAGCGCTGGAATCGAGCCTGATGCTGGCCTCGCACGCGCTGGTGGCGATGGGCGTGCCGCTGCGCCGCGTCGTGCACCGCGTGCAGGCCGCGCGCGACGAGCGCTACGCCTCGCTGCGCGGCTTCTTCCACGGCGCCAGCGATGCCGCCGCCGACGTCGAGGAAGCCGGCGTGCACCTGCATTCGGTGACGCTGAAGGACGATGCCGACGCCGTCGGACGCCGGCTGATGGAGCTGGAACTGGACGCGTTGGGCGCCGAAGTCACGGCCGTGCGGCGCGGAGAGGACCGGATCGAGCCGGACTCGCAGGTCGAGTTGCAGGCCGGCGACGTGGTGGTGTTGCGCGGGACCGGCGACGCCGTCAGCCGTGCCGAGGGACGCCTGGTCCGGGCGTGATCACGCCGCCGCGACCACCCGGTTGCGGCCGTTTTCCTTGGCCTGGTACAGCGCCTGGTCGGCCTGCGCGACGAGCTGCTGCGCCACGCCCTCGATCGCGTGGTCGCGCTCGAAGTCGTCGAGCGTGGCCACCCCGATCGACACCGATACGGACAGCGCCTCCCCGTCCGGCAGCACGAACGGCGTATTGGCCACGCTGGCGCGGATGCGCTGGGCCACCACGCCGGCGCTGCCCACGTCCGCATCGATCAGCAGCACCACGAATTCCTCGCCGCCGAAGCGGCCCAGCGCGTCCGAGATGCGCAGCTCGGCCTTGATGCGTCCCGCCACTTCGCGCAGCACGTCGTCGCCGGCCTGGTGGCCGTGGGCGTCGTTGACCTGCTTGAAGTGATCGATGTCGATGTACATACAGGAGATGCGGTAGGACTGGCGCCGCGCGCGGGCGATTTCCTCGACCAGGCGGCGGTCCATGTAGCGGCGGTTGTAGACGCCCGTGAGCGAATCGGTCAGGCCGATGTACTTCAGCATCTCGTTGCTGATCGTGTTTTCCAGGCAGATCGCGATGATCGACCCCATGTGCTCGACGAAGTCGGTGCCCAGCAGCGGCGTGAAGCGCGACGGATCGCGGCTGCCCAGGTTCAGGCTGCCGATCAGGCGCTTGTTGCGCAGCAGCGGTACCAGCGCGACGCTGGCCAGGCCCGCCGGCGGATGCGGGAAGGCGTGCTGGTGGACGGCCGGATGATAGGGCCCCAGGCGCGGCTTGGGCGCCTGGCCGGCGATCACGTCGTGCCCCAGCGTGGCCGCGCAGTCGTGGAAGATGAGTCCCGGCAGCGCATCGAAATCCACGCCCAGCTTCTGCATCACGGTGTGGATGTCGGCATCGGCATCGACCAGCGCCAGCGTGACGGCATCCAGGTCGGAAATCACGGGCAGCAGGCGGAAGATGGTGGCGACGAGTTCCTGGAAGCTGCCGGCGCCGACGATCTCGAGGTCGAAGGCCTGGTGCCGCATCATGATGGCGTGGTTGCTCTCGGCCTGGTCCAGCAGGCTCGCGAGCTGGCGCCGCAAGGCATCGTTTTCGGCTATCAGTTCGCGCACACTGGCGCCGCGCTCGTGCATCGGTCGACCTCCGTATAGGAATATTCCTACATTACGCCAACTGCGCGTAAATGCAAACGAAATCAGCCTCGAGCGTTGTCGGAATGCCAGTTCAGGCGGGAGGAACGCGCCAGGCCTGCTCCGCCGCGGCCAGGATGGCGGGCGACAGCATGTGCACGGCGCGCGGCACCAGGTCCAGCGCCACCGGGGCGCCCAGCGCGGCCAGGTGTTCGGCGGCGCGCCGGCTGTGCTCCGCCGGCATCACGCCGTCCATGCGCCCGTGCACGAGGCTGACGGCCGTACGCCCGTCCCAGCGCTCCGGCAGCGGCGCAAAGCGGCCGGCGATGGCAATCACGTGGCGCGCCAGCCAGCCGTCGGCGCAGGCGGCCAGCGCCATGATCGCCCCCTGCGAGAAGCCGGCCAGCACGGTGTCCTGAGGGCCCGCGCCATGGCGGCGCTGCAGCGCCTGCACGGTCTCGACGAAGGCCGGCAGCGCGGCGCGGATCCGGTCCGGACGGTTGTCCTCGGTGATGCCGTCGACGGAGAACCACTGGTGGCCGCGCGGCCCCAGGTCATAGGGCAAGGCGGCCGGCGGCGCTTCGATGCGCACGTCCGGCCCGGCGGCGGCGAGGCGTGCGCCGAGCGGCGCCATGTCGGCCGGCTGGCCGCCGACGCCGTGCAGCAGGATCAACAAGGTCATCAAAACGCCAATTCGGCTTCCAGCTCCTGCCCGGCATGCAGCTCGCTGCCGGCGCCGTGCGCCACGATGCAGTTCATGCCCAGGCAGACGGCGCCTTCCATGCGCGGATTGGCACGGTAGGTCTGCAGGATGTCGAGCGGGTCCGGA
The DNA here is from genome assembly GCA_963529995.1 of uncultured Massilia sp. GTDB lineage: Bacteria > Pseudomonadota > Gammaproteobacteria > Burkholderiales > Burkholderiaceae_D > Telluria. The sequence goes on from CAUSCY010000077.1 coordinate 16,009, forward strand.
CCCGCGATGCCGGTCTGCTGGTCGATGGACGGAATCGGACAGCGCGCGCACGGTTTCACGGGACGGATCGTGGCCATGTCGAGCGCCAGCTCGGCCAGGTAATCCTCTTCGAAGGCGGGCAGGCCGCCGACCACGAGATTGGGGCGGAAGCGGTCCATCGGCAGCGGCGCGCGGCCGGCCGCGACGAGGCGGGCGTTCAGGTCGTCCAGCGAGGACTGGCCGATCAGCAGCAGCGGGTAGCCGTCGGCGAAGCGGGTCTGCGAGGGCACGCCCTCCGTCCACTTGACGCTCGTCGGACGCACGACGTCGCGGCGGAAGCGCACCAGCCGGCAGGCGGCGCCGACGGCCTGGGTGAACCAGTTGGCGGCGGCATCGCCGCAGTCGGCGGCATCGACCAGGTCGTCCCAGATCTTCACCGTGCGCCCGCTTGCCTCCGGATCGTGCGCCAGCGGCAGGCAGAAGTCGGACATGCCGGGGCTGCTCACCCGCAGCAGGTCGCCGTCGGGACGGGGCCGGATCAGGGCCATGCACGGGTGCTCGCGTTGCGTCAGGAACTGGCCCTGCTCGGTGACCAGCATCCACTCGCGGTCGTGCACGCCCTGGGCCTGCAGGCCGGATTCGAGCAGCGTAGCGGACGGCACGGAAAAGCCCGCGCAGGATTTGATGGGATAGAGAAACAACTGGGTGAGGATGGCCATGCCTGAAACGTCGTCGGTGAGCGTGGATTCCACAGTATCGCATCAAACGGGCCGCCGTACTACCTCCCCGCGGCGTCGACGAAGGCGGCCAGGTCGCGGTTGAAACGCTTCGCCTCCTCGACGAAGGGCGCATGGCCGGACAGCGGATACAGCAGGCTGCGCGCACGCGGATTGACCTGGCGGGCACGCGCGATCGCCGGCCCCGCCTTGACCAGCGCGTCGCGCTCGCCGTACAGCAGCAGCACCGGCACGCGCGCTCGGGCCAGTCCGCCCAGGTCGACGGTCAGCGACTGCACGGCCGCCTGCATGTCCCAGGATGCCATGGCGGCGTTCGACAGCAGCCGCTCGAACAGCGCGCGCTCCGGCTGGCGCGCGAAGCACAGCGCCAGGAAGGTGCGCTGGGCATCGAGGTGCGTGGCGAGGTCGGGCGAGACGAGGTCGCGGTAGACGTCCGGATGCGGCACGATCTGGTCGGCGGCTAGTTCGACGACGCCGTCCACGTAGACGGCACCGCCGATGACGGCATCGCCGTGGAGCGCCAGGTAGTTCGAGATGACGGCGCCGCCCAGCGACCAGCCCACCAGCACCGGGCGCTGCGCCCGGCTGGCCTGCAGCACAGCGGCCAGGTCGTCCGCCCAGCGTCGGCCTTCGCGGTACGCCGCCGCATCCGCCGGCTTGCCCGACAGGCCGTGGCCGCGCAGGTCGTAGGTGATCAGGCGGTAGCCGCGCAGCCGCGGGCTGTCCAGCTGCGCCTGCCAGTTCAGGCGGCTGCCCAGCAGGCCGTGGACGAACACGATGGCGGGGCCGTCCAGGTTGCCGCTTTCCTGCACGGCCAATGTCACGCCGTCGGGCGCGGTCACGGTGTAGTTGCGGTCGGCCGCCTGGGCCAATGCCGAAACGGCAACGAGGGCTGCCAGCAGCAGGCCGCGCAGGCTGCCGCGCAAGGTAGAGAAATGCATGATGTCGCTCCTTCGATGATGGGATGTGCTAGTCTGAACCCTCACATCGATGTGAGACTCAAGCGAAACCTGCACACCGCCATGGATGCCCCTGACACTTCCTCTCCCCTGTCGATCGGCCAACTGGCGCGCCGCACGGGCGCCAGCATCCGCTCGCTGCGCCACTACGACGAACACGGCCTGCTGGCATCGCGCCGCGCCGCCAACGGCTACCGCGTGTTCCCGCCCGTCGCGGTCACCCAGGTGCGCCAGATCCAGCGCCTCATCGAGAGCGGCTTCAGCATCGCCGACATCCGCGGCTTCCCCGACTGCATGCGCCTGATCGAGGGCGCGGCGATGTGTCCGGAGACCACGCCGGCCCAGCGCCGCCGCCTGGACGACCTCGAACGGCGCATCGCCGACCTCGAACGGCGCCGCGCCAGCCTGCTCGCCATGCTGTCCGGGAGCGACGGCAGCGCCTGATTGCCAATCCAATAAAACCGGCGTACACTCGCCGCCGTCGACTCCCGCAAGGGAAGCCGGCATAACGCTAGGGGTCCTGCGCTTTCACGGGCGCGGGTGAGAAATACCCTCCGAACCTGATCTGGATAATGCCAGCGAAGGGAAGCTACAGAGACCGCGTGGACGCCCTCCGTCCATCCGCACTCCGCACTCCTCCCGCTGGATCGCCGATCCACAGTGACAAAAGGAGTGCACGTTGAACGCCGATCCGAAATTCCTCTCCGCCCATGCCACGGTCGATGCCGCGGCGGTGGCGCCATTACCCAACTCGCGCAAGATTTACGTTCCCGGCAGCCGGCCCGACATCCGGGTGCCGATGCGCGAGATCCACCAATCCGACACGCCCGCCTCCTTCGGCGCCGAGCCGAACCCGCCCGTGTGGGTCTACGACACGTCCGGCCCGTACACCGATCCGGAAGCGCGCATCGACATCCGCTCCGGCCTGGCACCGCTGCGCGCCGCCTGGATCGCCGAACGGGGCGATACCGAAGAGCTGCCCGGGCCCACGTCCGCCTACGGCATCGAACGCCTGCACGACCCGAAGCTGGCCGAACTGCGCTTCGACCTGAAGCGCAAGCCGCGCCGTGCCCTCGCCGGACGCAACGTCACCCAGATGCACTATGCGCGCCAAGGGATCGTCACGCCCGAGATGGAATTCGTGGCCATCCGCGAAAACCTGCGGCGCCAGGAATACCTGCAGAACCTCGCCGCCGCCGGCCCGACGGGCCAGCGCATGGCCGCGCTGATCGGCCGCCAGCATGCCGGCCAGTCCTTCGGCGCCAGCATCCCGCGCGAGATCACGCCGGAATTCGTGCGCGCCGAAATCGCTCGCGGCCGCGCCATCCTGCCGGCCAACGTGAACCACCCGGAATCGGAGCCGATGATCATCGGCCGCAACTTCCTCGTGAAGATCAACGCCAACATCGGCAACTCGGCCGTCACGTCGTCGATCGGCGAGGAAGTGGAAAAGATGACCTGGGCCACGCGCTGGGGCGGCGACACGGTGATGGACCTGTCGACCGGAAAACACATCCACGAGACGCGCGAATGGATCATCCGTAACAGCCCCGTCCCCATCGGCACCGTGCCCCTGTACCAGGCGCTGGAAAAGGTAAACGGCAAGGCCGAGGAGCTGACCTGGGAGATCTACCGCGACACGCTGATCGAACAGGCCGAGCAAGGCGTCGACTACTTCACCATCCACGCCGGCGTGCGCCTGCCCTTCGTGCCGATGACGGCCAACCGCCTGACGGGCATCGTCTCGCGTGGCGGCTCGATCATGGCCAAGTGGTGCCTGGCCCACCACAAGGAATCCTTCCTCTACACGCATTTCGAGGAGATCTGCGCGATCATGCAGGCCTACGACGTTGCCTTCAGCCTGGGTGACGGCCTGCGTCCCGGGTCGATCTACGACGCCAACGACGAAGCCCAGCTGGCCGAGCTGAAGACCCTCGGCGAACTGACGCAGATCGCCTGGAAACACGATGTGCAGACCATGATCGAGGGGCCGGGCCACGTGCCGCTGCAGCTGATCAAGGAAAACATGGACCTGCAGCTGGAGCAGTGCCACGAGGCGCCGTTCTACACGCTGGGCCCCCTCACGACGGACATCGCGCCGGGCTACGACCACATCACGTCCGGCATCGGCGCGGCCAATATCGGCTGGTACGGCACGGCGATGCTGTGCTACGTGACACCCAAGGAGCACCTGGGCCTGCCCGACAAGGACGACGTCAAGGACGGCATCATCACGTACAAGATCGCGGCGCACGCGGCCGACCTGGCCAAGGGCCATCCGGGCGCGCAGATCCGCGACAACGCGCTGTCGAAGGCGCGCTTCGAATTCCGCTGGCAAGACCAGTTCAACCTCGGCCTCGATCCGGACAAGGCGCGTTCCTTCCACGACGAGACGCTGCCCAAGGATTCGGCCAAGGTGGCGCATTTCTGCTCGATGTGCGGCCCCCACTTCTGCTCCATGAAGATCACCCAGGAAGTGCGCGACTACGCGGCCGGCCAGGGCATCGCCGCCCAGGACGCGCCCGCCCACGGCATGCAGGTGAAGGCCGTCGAGTTCATGCGCCGCGGCGCCGAGTTGTACAGCAAGGACTTCAGCGCGGCGGAATGACCATGCTCGAGATCGAACTGAACGGCGCGCCCTACCCGCTGCCGGACGGCGCCAGCCTGTTCGACCTGGTCGAGCGGCTGGGGCTCGCGGGCCAGGCGCTGGCGCTGGCCGTCAACCGCCGCGTGGTGCCGCGCCAGTGCTGGCCGGACACCGCCCTGCAGCCGGCCGACAAGGTCGACGTGGTGCGCGCGATCGGCGGCGGCTGACCTTCCTTGAGAATACGGAGAACACGATGACGAATACGATGCACGAAGACCGGCCGCTCACCATCGCCGGCAAGACCTACCATTCGCGCCTGCTGGTCGGCAGCGGCAAGTACCGCGACCTGGACCAGACCCGCGAGGCGACCGAGGCGTCGGGCGCCGAGATCATCACGGTGGCGATCCGCCGCGTGAACATCGGCCAGCACGCCGGCGAGCCGAACCTGCTGGACGCGGTGCCGCCCAGCCGCTACACGATCCTGCCCAACACGGCCGGCTGCTACACGGCCAAGGACGCCGTCTACACGCTGCAGCTGGCGCGCGAACTGCTGAACGGGCACAAGCTCGTCAAGCTGGAAGTGCTGGGCGACGAGAAGACGCTGTTCCCGAACATGCCGGAAACGCTGCGCGCCGCCGAGGAGCTGGTGCGCGACGGCTTCGACGTGATGGTCTATTGCAGCGACGACCCGATCCAGGCGCGCATGCTGGAAGACATCGGCTGCGTGGCGGTGATGCCGCTCGCCTCGCTGATCGGTTCCGGCATGGGCATCCTGAATCCCTGGAACCTGTCCTTGATCATCGAACAGGCGCAGGTACCGGTGCTGGTCGATGCCGGCGTGGGCACGGCGTCCGATGCGGCCATTGCGATGGAACTGGGCTGCGACGGCGTGCTGATGAACAGCGCCATCGCGCTCGCACGGGACCCGGTGCGCATGGCGCGCGCGATGCGCCTGGCCGTCGAGGGCGGACGCGAAGCGTATCTCGCCGGCCGCATGGCGCGCCGCTTCGCCGCCTCGCCTTCTTCCCCGATGGCGGGCCGCGTGTGATGGCGCTGCTGCCGAACGGATTGCGCTCGCCGGTCCGGCCCAGCGTGCTCGTTTTCGCCGGGCTCGATCCGTCCGGCGGCGCCGGCATCGCCGCCGACATCGAGGCGATCGCCGCCCAGGGCGCGCATGCGCTGCCCATCGTGACGGCGCTGACGGTGCAGGACAACAACCGGGTGCACGGCATGGAGCCGGTGGACGACCTGCTGCTGCTGCGCCAGGCCGGGCTGCTGGCGGGCAGCGTGGCGATCGGCGCCGTCAAGATCGGCATCCCGGGCAACCGGGCGAATGCGGAGGCGATCGCCGACGTCGTGCGCCACCTGCGCGAGACGCATCCCGACCTGCCGGTGGTGCTCGACCCCGTGCTGGCCAGCGGCCACGGCGATGCGCTCGCGCGCGGCGACGCCCTGCAGGCGCTGGAACCCCTGCTCGACGTCGCCACCGTGCTGGTGCCGAACCTGCCGGAGGCGGCGGCGCTGGGAGATCGCCTGCAGCGCTGCCCGCACGTGCTGGTGACGGGCGGCCACGGCGACGGCAGCGAAGTCGTCAACCGCTGGACCAGCAGCGCCGGCACGCGCGAATGGCGCTGGCCGCGCCTGCCCGGCGAATTCCACGGCAGCGGCTGCACGCTGGCCTCCAGCATCGCCGCGCGCCTGGCGCTGGGCGACGCCATCGCGCAGGCGCTCGAACGCGGCCAGCGCCACTGCAACCAGTCCCTGGCCGATTCCTATGCGATCGCGCCGGGCCAGCGCATCCCGCGCCGCATCCACCCATGAACAAGGACATCCCATGAGAGGCCTCTATCTGGTCACCCCCGACTGGTCCGACACCGAGCGCCTGCTCGACGCGACCGCACGCGCGCTGGACGGCGGCGTCGCCCTGGTCCAGTACCGCAACAAGACGGCGTCGCCCGCGCAGCGCCGCGAACAGGCGTCCGCCCTGCTCCGGCTGTGCCGCGGCCGCGCCCGGCCATTCATCGTCAACGACCACGTGGCGCTGGCCATGGAGCTCGATGCCGACGGCGTGCACGTGGGCGGCACCGATGCGCCCGTGCGGGCCGTGCGCGCGGCGCTCGGGCCGGACAAGATCGTCGGCACGTCCTGCTACGGCGAATTGGCGCTGGCCGAAGCGGCGCAGGACGCCGGCGCGAGCTACGTCGCCTTCGGCGGCTTTTATCCGTCGGTGGTGAAGCAGTATGCGGTGACGACGGCGCCTTCCACCGTCGCGCTGGCGAAGGAACGACTGCGGGTGCCGGTGGTGGTGATCGGCGGGATGACGGTGGAGAACGCGCGGCCGCTCGTGGGGCACGGGGCGGATCTGGTGGCGGCGATCAGCAGCGTGTACCGGGCGGAGGATCCGGAAGGGGTGGCGCGGGAGTTTGCGGCGTTGTTCTAGTACGAAAAGCGTCGCCCCTGCGAAGGTGAACTGCCACAAGAAAGTTGGACAGTAAATTGTCCACTTTCGAGGGC
>CAUSCY010000078.1:0-22403 GCA_963529995.1 uncultured Massilia sp.
GGGCGCGATCCTCGGCGCCACCACGGGCGGCGGCGGCGGCGGCCGGGCGGCCGGCGGCGCGGCACTGGGCGCGGCGGCAGGCGCTGTAGTGGGCAACATCTGGTCCAAGCGCATGGAGCAGCAGCGCCAGCAGATGGAAGCGGCCACGCGCGGCACCGGCGTGCAGGTTTCGCAGACGGCCGACAACCGTCTCAAGCTGGAGATCCCGAGCGATATTTCGTTCGACACCAACCGCTCCGACATCAAGGCGAACTTCCGCCCCATCCTGGACCGCTTCGCCACCACGCTGCAGGAGAACCCGGCCACCTACGTGACCATCATCGGCCACACCGACAGCACCGGCGGCGACGCCATCAACCAGCCGCTGTCGCTCGACCGCGCCAGCCATGCGCGCGACTACCTGGCCGGCCGCGGCGTGGCCGCCAACCGCATCACCGTAGAGGGCCGCGCGGCGCGCGAACCGATCGCCTCGAATGACGACCCGAACGGCCGCGCCCGCAACCGCCGCGTCGAGATCTTCGTGACGGAACCGGCAACCCAGGGCTGACGTTCCGCAAACCGGGGTCAGAGTGCGAATTTAAGCAACAACCCAAGAACATTTGCCTCGCGAGAGCCGGCATTGGACAGATGTCCTTGCCGGCTTTTTTCTTTTTGGCTATTTCCAAAAATCGGACTCTGACCCCGGTTTGAAGCAAGTCATGCATATCGCGTCAAATCGCACCAAATCAGTGCAGTTATTACAGCCATGTATACCCGTTGCATAAATAACACACTCTTTTGGTGCATATTTGACGGATTGCCACGATCAATGATCTGATGCCGGCCTTCCTCCGTCTGTACGGATGGAAATAAAAGAAGGTAACCGGGACGTCCGGCCACGGACGGCGACGGTTCACTGCACAAGCATTGGAGAGATTTTGACTAAGCAATTCGCCGTAAAGCACAGCGTGCTCGCTGTCGCCCTCACCCTGGCCTCGCCCGCACTCGTCCTGGCACAGTCCCAGGAGCCGGTCCAGAAGGTCTACGTCACCGGTTCCAACATCAAGCGCGCGGCCAAGGAAGACTCGTCGCCGATCACCGTGATGTCGGCCAAGGAAATCGCAACGACCGGCGCCAACACCGTCGCCGAACTGCTGCACTCGATCCCGGCCTTCGGCTCGGGCTCGGCCAACGACACGTTCAACGACAACGGTTTCTCGAAAGGTGCCTCGACCGCGTCGCTGCGCAACCTGGGCTCCTCGTCGACGCTGGTACTGCTGAACGGCCGCCGCATCGCCGCCGCCGCCTATGCCGACCCCAACCAGGGCAAGTCCACCGTCTACGACCTGAACAGCATCCCCGTCTCGGCCATCGCCCGCGTCGAAGTGTTCAAGGATGGCGCCTCGGCCGTGTACGGCTCGGACGCGATCGCCGGCGTCATCAACTTCATCACCCGCGACGACTACCAGGGCGCCGAGATCTCGGCCTCGACCGCCGCCAACGATGACGGCGAATTCAACCGCAACAACGTCAACGGCATCGTCGGTTTCGGCGACCTGGAGAAGGACCGCTACAACGCCTTCATCAGCTTCGACCTGTCGAACCGCGGCCAGACCGGCATCAAGGAAGTCAAGGACATCGAGCGCGGCGTGCTGGCCGACGTGAATGCGCGCCTGAACCCGTACGCCAGCTACGTCTCGGGTTCGCCGTTCTTCTTCAAGGAACGCACCCCGGGCAGCAAGAGCTACTCGACCGCGTTCTCGAACAACGCCAACATCGTCAACCGTACCGCCGGCTGCCAGGGCAATCTGATCACCGGCAGCGCCGCCAACAACATCCTGCCGACGTCGATGCTGTACGGCCGCCAGTTCTGCAACTTCGACAGCAACGACTACTACGAAGCGCAGAGCAAGGGCAACGACGCCAACCTGCTGTCGAAGATCACCTTCAAGCTGGGCGAGAACGTGACCTCGTTCAGCGAGATCGGCTACACCCGCGTCGAGCGCGAATACGTCGGCCTGCCGAGGACCGTCGCCTCGACCACCCCGACCACCGTGTTCCGCGTGGGCGGCCTGCCGAGCAGCTACCAGTTGCTGCTGCCGGCCGGCCATCCGGACAATCCGTTCGCGACCGGTAACACCGCCACCGCCTTCCGCATGGTCGGCACCGACGGCGGTTCGGAAAACGTCAACGAGACCTACCGCTTCCTGACGGGCCTGAAGGGCACCGTCGGCAACTGGGACTGGGAAACCGCCTACCTGTACAACCGCACCGAGCGCGAAGACACGGGCCACGGCTACCTGTACCGTCCGGTGATCGACCGCATCGCGACCGAGAACCGCACCATCGCCGCGACCATCGCCGATCCGAACGCCGTGCGCGACGTCGTCAACACCGGCTTCTCGCAAGTCCAGCAGCTCGACGCCAAGGCGTCGACCAGCTTCGGCAAGCTGGGTGGCGGCGAGATCGGCTTGGCCTTCGGCGGCGAGATCCGCCAGGAAAAGACCGGCCTGACCTCGGATCCGGAACTGGCAGCGGGTAACATCATCGGCCTGTCGAACTCCGTGCTGAACGGCCGCCGCATGGTCAAGTCGGCCTTCGTCGAACTGCGCACGCCGTTCACGAAGAACTTCGAGATGGACTTCGCCGGCCGCTACGACAAGTACCCGACCGCGCACAGTTTCGTGCCGAAGGTCGGCGCCAAGTGGGAAGTGAACGACCGGGTCACCTTCCGCGCCAGCTACGCCGAAGGCTTCCGCGCCCCGGCGCTGTCGCAGGTGTCCCCGGGTGGCGTGCAGACCTTCAACAACAACTTCGTCGACCCGGTCCGCTGCCCGGACGGCGTGAACCCGGTCAACGGCGCCGACAAGCTGGACTGCGCACGCAGCATCTCGTCGGTCTCGACCCCGAACCCGGACCTGAAGAACGAAGAGTCGAAGAGCTGGTCGATCGGCACCATCCTGGCGCCGACCCGCAACCTCGACATCCTGGTGGACTACTACAACATCCGCAAGGACAACGAGACCGCCCTGCTGTCGGCCGGCTACGTGGCCGAGCACCCGGAACTGTTCCCGGACCTGGCGCTGCGTGACGCCAACAACCTGGTCGACGCGAACGGCAACGTGATCCCGAACTCCGGCCAGCTGCTGGCGATCAACCGCACCTTCGTCAACCAGGGCACGACCCAGACCTCGGGCCTCGACTTCGAAGTGGCGCACCGCCTGAACCTGGGCGACAAGGGCCGCGTGTCGACCCGCTTCAACTACAACTACACGCTGCGCTTCAAGCGCATCGAGCGTCCGGGCGAGATCGCGCACGACCTGACCGGCACCAACGGCGGCCTGTCCGACTGGGCGACCACCGTGAACGACATCCCGCGCCACCGCTTCAACCTGTCGAGCACCTGGTCGCGCGACGTGCACGCCGTCACCGTGTCGGCCGACTACGTGTCGTCCGTCTCGCTGCTGCGCCGCTACGACAACGACGTGACCTACCCGGTCCCGTACTGCCACTACGGCGTGGGCCAGCCGGCGGATGCCTACCAGCTGGGCGGCCTGCCGAAGTTCAGCAACTACAGCAAGGACTGCAACGTCGACGAATGGCTGACCTTCAACGTGGGCTATACGTACACGGGCTTCAAGGACTGGACGCTGTCGGCCAATGTGCGCAACATCTTCGACACCGAAGCACCGTACGATCCGCGCTACCCGAACGAAGGCTTCAACACCCAGCTGCACAACGGCATGGGCCGCTACTTCCGCCTGACCGCGTCCTACAAGTTCAAGTAATCGCTTGAACCGTACTGCCTGAAAGCCGCCCGGTTCGCACCGGGCGGCTTTTTCGTCTGCGAACATGTATCCTCCTATAAACTGCTACAGGAGAACGCATGCCAGACGACGATCCCATCCGCATCGTCCGTGAAGACATTCTCTCGGACCATTACTACACGCTCAAGAACGTCAGCTACGAGCAGCGCCGCCTGGACGGCCGCGTGCAGCAGGAAACGCGCGAGGTCTACGACTGCGCCAGCGGCGCCTCGGTGCTGCTGTACCACCGCGCGCGCCGCACCGTCGTGCTGACGCGCCAGTTCCGCCCCGGCGCCCGCCTGAACGGCCACGACGGCTTCCTGCTGGAGGCGGCGGCCGGCGTGCTGGACGGCGCCGATCCGGCCGAGCGCGCGCGCCTGGAGGCGCTGGAGGAGACCGGCTACGCGATCGGCACGCCGCAGCCGGCCCTGTCGCTGTTCGTCAGCCCGGGCAGCATTACCGAACGCAATCACCTGTTCGTCGCCGAGTACGACCCGGACAACCGTCCGGGCGCGGGCGGCGGCCAGGCCGAGGAAGGCGAGGACATCGAAGTGGTCGAAATGGATTTCGACGACGCGCTGGCCCTCGTCGACAATGGCGGCATCATCGACGCCAAGACCGTGCTCCTGCTGCTGTACCTGGAGCGCAAGGTGCTGGGCCGCCATGGCGAAGCATCGTGAATCGAAAGGAAACCCCATGAAATCATCAATGATCGCCGCCGCCCTGCTCGCGGCGTGTCCCCTCCCCGCCGCCGCGCAGACCATCAAGCCGGGCCTGTGGGACTTGTCCAGCCAATTCACCTCGCCGGACAAGCAGGTGCAGTCGGCCATGAACGCGGCCCAGCAGACCATGCAGAACATGTCGCCCGAACAGCGCGCCCAGATGCAGCAACTGTTGCGCCAGAACGGCGTGCAGCTCGACATCGGCAGCGGCGGCGCCGTGCGCACCAAGGTCTGCATGACGCGCGAGATGGCCGAGCGCAAGGAATTCCCGATGCAGAACGGCGACTGCACGCAGAAGTTCACCCAGCAGTCCGGCGGCAAGGGCACGATCGCGTTTTCCTGCACCAAGCCGAAAGTCAGCGGCCAGGGGGAGATCGTCATGGTCAGCGACACCAGCTACCGGGCGAACATGCGCGTGACCAGCGAGCAGCAGGGACATAGCCAGGTCGTCGACACCAACGTCACGGGGACGTGGGTGGGTGCCGATTGCGGCAGTTTGAAGCCGACGGGCGCGAAATAAGCGCCCGTCGCCGCTATGGCCGTCATCCCCGCGAAGGCGGGGATCCATGCTGAAGGACCGGATTCGCTATTTCGGATACATCCGGGAATTTCAGAAACACCGACTCCGAGAGCTCAGTATGGATTCCCGCCTTCGCGGGAATGACGGCGGATGGCGACCGCCGGTGTCGCTTCCTCCCCGCTCAGTACGCTGCCGTACAATGCGCCGATGATTCCTCCGCTACACTTGTCTTACCTCGCTGCCAGTCTTCCCATGCTCCAGATTCTAGAACGCCTCGATCCGAACAGCGACCGCATCGACCTGCTGGTCGACCTGGTCGACCAGCTGCGCCCGCGCCGCGCCGGCGACGTCGCCTATGCGCGCGCGCAGGTGCGCACGCTGTGCCAGCTGCTCAAGGGCCATCCGGGCCAGGCCTGGGCCCTGCGCCGCTACCTCGTCACGCTGCTGGAGACGCGCCGCCATACGAGCCTGTATTCCGACGTGGGCATCCTGTCCAACGACGGCTTCTTCACGGAACTCAAGAAGCGCATCGCCTACCGCGTGCTGCCGCCCGCGCTCGACGAGCTGTATTTATCGGACACCCTCGACCGCCTGCTGTGCCGCGACGACGACCATGTCTGGATCCGCGGCGTGCCGAACGCCGACTGGCTGGAACTGTTCGACGTCATCGCCGCCGCCGCGCCGCCCGGCGGGACGCCCGACGACGCCCCGAAGCGCGCCCGCAACATCATGCGCCGCGGCCTGCTCGACGCCATCCGCACGCTGTCCGCCCGCGTCTGCGCGCTGGGCCTGGAGCCGCGCCTGATCCATGCGCGCCGCGAGATGGAGGAAGTCGACTCGCCGTTCCTGATGCAGAACATCGAGGCCAATGCCTACCTGGACGCCTACGCACGCCTGCTGGCCGGCGAGATCGAGGAGATGGAAGATGCGCGCCACCTGCTCGTGATGCTGGACCAGTGCGAGGAAGTGGTCGGCAAGATCCGCCGCGGAGCGCTGGCCTCCGGCACCACCGTGGCCCTCACCTACCTGCTGGTGGCCCTGACGCAGAGCATCGACCGCCTGCGCAAGCTGCTGTTCCTCGTCGATGTGAGCGGCACGCTGCCGGCCGCGCCGGGCGTCGACCTGAGCAAGGTCACCGGGGAGACGGCAGGCGCCGACCAGGAAGCGAGTCCGCGCCGCCTTGCCGCGCTGGCGCTGGCGCACGAGCTGGCGGAAGCGCACAACACCAAGTACGAGGTGCGCGGCCTGCTGCGCGACAATATCGACCTGCTGGCCCGCAACGTGACGGAAAACGCCAGCCGCACGGGCGAGCACTACATCGCCGAACGGCGCGCCGATCTGCGCAGCATGTTCGCCTCGGCCGCCGGCGCGGGCGTGATCATCGGCTTCATGGCGCTGGTGAAGATCCTGATCTCCTACATGCACCGCGCGCCGCTGATCGAAGCCCTGCTCTACAGCATGAACTACGCGATCGGCTTCATGCTCGTGCACGTGCTGCACTTCACCATCGCCACCAAGCAGCCTGCGATGACGGCCGCGCGCATCGCGGCCGCCCTGCACGAAAGCACGCAGGGAGGCTCGCGCAAGCAGGTCGACGTGGACAGCATGGCGGCCCTCGTCAACAAGGTGTTCCGCAGCCAGATCGTGGCGGTGCTGGGCAACCTGGCGACCGTGATCCCCGTGGCCTACCTGATCGCCATGGGCTGGTACTGGGTCTTCGGCAGCCACCTGGTGAACGTGTTCAAGGCGCGCCACCTGATCGAGGACAGCCACCCGTGGGAATCGCTGGCGCTGCTGCATGCGGCCATCGCGGGCGTCTGGCTGTTCGTCTCGGGCCTCGTGTCCGGCTACTACGACAACAAGGCGCTGTACACGCGCATGGGCCGCCGCGTCGAGCAGCTGCGCTGGCTGCGCCGCCTGCTGGGGCGCGACCGCCTCGCGCTGTTCGGGCGCTACGTCGAGGACAACCTCGGCGGCCTGATGGGGAATATGACGTTCGGTATCCTGATGGGCATCACGGCCACGATCGGCTTCCTGCTCGGCCTGCCGCTGGACATCCGCCACGTGACCTTCTCGTCAGCCAACTTCGCCATCGGCTTCGTCGGCCTGGAACAGAACGTCGACCTGGAGACGATCGGCATCACGGTGCTCGGCATCGCGCTGATCGGCATGGTCAACCTGCTCGTCAGCTTCGGCCTGGCCCTGTGGGTGGCGCTGCGCGCCCGCAAGATCCGCTTCCGCCACGGCTTCAGCCTGCTGCGCGCGCTCGGCCGCCGTCTGCGCCGCGCGCCGCTCGATTTCTTCGTCGGTCCGCGCGATCTGGAGACGCTCGCGCCGGATCCGGTCCACCAGAGAGGACTCAAATGAACCTCCCGTCGCCGTTCCCCCAATTGATCCGATCGCTGCGCGAACACCGCAGCGCGCGCTGGCTGTCCGCCCTGATGGCGCTCGGCCTGTGCGCCGCCGTCGTCTCGTGCAAGACGCTGCCCGATGTCGAGCCGGAAGCGCCGCCCAAGGGGGCGCCCACGATCGCCACGGCCAAGGGCACGCTGCCGGCGCAGAAGGCGTCGGCGCTGGTGGCGCGGCGCTGGGCCAATGCCAGCGGCGACCTGAAGGCGCTGGCGGTGATGGAGGAACAGGCGACGGGCGTGCCGCTCATCGCGGGCAACAAGGTGACGCTGCTGTTCGACGGCCCGGCCACGATGCGCGAGATGATCGCCGCCGCGCGCACGGCAAAAAGCTCGATCAACCTCGAGACCTATATCTTCGACCCCGACGAGATCGGCACCGAATTCGCCGACCTGTTGATCGAGAAGCAGAAGAGCGGCGTGCAGGTCAATATCATGGTCGACGCGGTCGGCAACCTCACCACCCCGCCCGCCTTCTTCGACCGCATGCGCCAGGCCGGCATCCGCGTGGTCGTGTTCAACCCCGTCAACCCGGCCAAGGCCAAGGGCAAGTGGGAGGTGAACAACCGCGACCACCGCAAGCTGATGATCGTCGACGGCCGCGTCGCCTTCACGGGCGGCATCAACATCAGCAGCACCTATGCCAACAGCTCGCTGTTCCGCTCCAAGAACAAGAAACAGCAGATCAACGGCGACAAGGTCGGCTGGCGCGATACCCACATCCGCATCGAGGGCCCGGCCGTCGCGCCGCTGCAATGGTCGTTCGTGAACCTGTGGGTGCGCCAGGAAGGCGGCGAGCTGACGCAGGCCGACTACTTCCCGCCGCTGGCTCCGGTGGGCGACAAGTTCCTGCGCGTGCTGGCGACGACGCCGGAGCGCGACTCGGAAATCTACAAGTCACTCGTCACGGCCATCAACGAGGCCAAGGCCTCGATCCACCTGACGGCCGCCTACTTCGTGCCGGACCAGCAGATCGTCGACGCGCTCGTGGGCGCCGCCAAGCGCGGCGTGGACGTCAAGCTGATCCTGCCGGGCGTCTCCGACCACAGCCTGATCCGCTACGCCGGCCAGAACTTCTACGAGCCGCTGATGGCCGGCGGCGTGCGCATCTTCGAGCTGCAGATCGCCGTGCTGCACGCGAAGACGGCCGTGATCGACGGCGCCTGGTCGACGATCGGCTCGGCGAATATCGACCGGCGCAGCTTCATCCACAACTACGAGTTGAACGTGGTCGTGATCGACCCGGCGTTCGGGCACGATATGGAGAGCGCCTTCTACGAGGACATGCGCGATTCGAAGGAAGTGCAGCTGGAGCAGTGGCGGCACAGGCCGTGGATGGACCGGATCAAGGAAACGGTGGCGCGGCTGGGGGAGTATTGGATTTAAGCGACGGACGTCGAACACCCGTCGCCCCTGCGCAGGCAGGGGCCTAATGTTGCATGCGGATCGGTAACGCGTAAAAATTAGGCCCCTGCCTGCGCAGGGGCGACGGTGCGGCGGCTCAAATGCCGGCCGCGTACAAGCCCTCCGCCTGCTCCGTCCACACATTCCCCGCCCGCATGAACTTCTCGGTCGCCATGACCTGGAACTGGTTGTGCACCGTATCCCATCCGTAGCGGTCGACCTCGATGCGCTGCGGTTCGATGCGGATCACGTTGAAGGAATTGACCTCGCCTCGCCCACGCGTCGACGTCGCCGTGCCCGCCTGCACCACCAGCGCCGCATACTCGCTGATCTTGTAGCGCGCCTGCGTGTTGCCAGCGTGGCTCAGGTGCAGGTGACCGGCCATCAGCAGGTCGACGCCCAGGTCCTTGAACACGTCCATCGCCATGGCGGCGCGGTCGACCAGGTCGCGCTCCTCCGAGCCCTCCGGCAGGTCGAACGGGTGGTGGGTGACGACGACGCGCGTCATCTTCGGGTCGAGGCCCGACAGCGTCTCGCGGATCTTCGCGACCTGCTCCTTGTTGACGCGGCCGTCCTTGAACGTCAGCGAGCGCGCCGTGTTCAGGCCCAGCACGGCGATCTCCTCGTCGATATAGACGGGCGTCAGGTCGTCCGTGATGTAGCGCTTGTAGCGGTCCAGCGGCAGCATGAAGCGGCGGAACACGTTATACAGCGAGATGTCGTGGTTGCCCGGCACGATGATCTGCGGGTCGGGCAGCGTGTCGAGCCAGGCACGGGCCTGTTCGAATTCCTCGGACTTGGCGCGCTGGGTCAGGTCGCCGGAGACGACGACGGCCGTCGGGGCGATGCGGTGGACGAGGTCGCGCAGCGGATCGAGCAAGGCGGGATCGACCCGGCCGAAGTGCAGGTCGGAAAGATGAACGAGTGTACGCATGGTCTTGGTTTCCGTTTCTGGTCTTATGACGTGGTATTTCAGCTTGGTCCCGTCATTGTCGACGCGGGCACCATCACCGTCAGTGCGCCAGGTCGCACCCGATAGCGAAGCGGCGGGTTCATCACCGTCACTTCGCCATCGGTGGCCACGCGCAAATGTTTGCGGTGCGTGGCGATCTCCAGCGCCGGGGCGTGCAGCACGTCGAAGTCGTCGCGGTCGCCCAGCTTGCCGCGCAGCGCGTCGAACGCGAAGCGCAGCAGGCCCAGGCGGGTCGGACTCTGGGCGACATAAAGGCTCAGCAAGCCGTCGTCGATGCGTTCGCGCTCGCCGATGGCCAGTCCCTCCATCGTGTAGCGGTTGTTGCCGATGAAGACGAAGGGCGTGCGCCGCGCCAGCTGCTCGCCGCCCACGTTCAGGCGCATCGACAGGAACGGGTAGCGGCGTAGCGCCGCCAGCGTCGCCCATACCGCCGCCGGCCACTTGCCGCGGCCCAGGCGGCGCTGCTGGCGCTCGCGGTCGCGCACGATGTCCGGATACAGGCCGAGGCTGGAATTGTTGAGGAAGATGCGGCCATTGACCTCGCCCACGTCGACGCGCTTTTGCCGGCCCTCGGCCAGGTTGCGGATCGCCGCGTCGAGGTCCAGCGGAATACCGAGGTTCTTGGCGAAATGGTTCAGCGTGCCCATCGGCAGCACGCCGAACACGACGTCGGTGCCCGCCAGCACGGAGGCCACCGCATTCATCGTGCCGTCGCCGCCGCCGGCCGCCGCCAGGCGCACGCCGCCCTCGACGGCGCGGCGCGCCGCCGCGATCATCTCGTCGCCGCTGCCGGCCAGCACCAGTTCGGCGTCCAGTCCCGCATCGCGCAGCCCGGCGCGGATGCGGCTTGCCGCCTCCTCGTCATGGCCGCTGCCGGCATCGCCATTGACGATCACCAGTACCGGCTTCATGCGCCGCCCCGCGCCTGGGTCCGCGCGCGTTCGCTCCACGACGGCTTGCCGCGCGCCAGGCGGCGCCGGTGCAACGTGGCCACGGCCGTCACGCACACGGCCAGCCAGGCGCCGCCCTCGAGCGCCGCGGCCAGCACGTCGGACAGGTAGTGCGCCCCCAGGTACATGCGCGACAGCGCCACCAGCGCCACCATCATGCACGCCCCCAGCACGACCAGGATGCGTTGCGCGCGCCCGTGCACGCGCCGCACCAGGTAGCAGGCCAGCAAGCCGTAGAACACGGTCGCGGCGGCCGTGTGGCCGCTGGGGAAGCTGTAGGTGGTGAGCGTGAGCAGCGGCTCGTCGAAGCTGGGCCGGGCGCGCCGGAACACGTGCTTCAAGGCGACGTTCAGGAGCATGCCGCCGGGGATCGCCGTGACGGCCACGAGCAGCCAGTAATGGGCGCCGCGGCGCCAGAACCACAGCGCCAGCAGCACGCCCATGATGCTGGCGCCGACGATGCCATTCCAGTGCGTGATGAAGAACATCACCTCGGTGAACACGGGATGGGCGCGCATGTGGAACCACTGCGCCAGGTGGGCATCGATGACGGTGATGGTGTCGCCTTCGACGACGTCCTCGGCGATTTCGCCGAACACGAAGGCGGCCAGCAGGATCAGGCACAGCCCGACGGTGAGGTGCAGCCCCATCTCCCCTTCGGGAGAGAAGCGCGCGGTGAGGAAGGCGCGCAGACGTTGGTGCAGATTGGCAGATGTGATGGACATGGGCTCTACATGTGGCTTGCTGGCAAAAAAACCACAATTTCTTTTCAGGACTGTTTTTTTATACAGTAACTGTGGATTTATACAGTGGTTGTGCTATTCTTGATTCACCTGATCAACACAAACAACACACCTTACTCGATGAAAGGGAACATCATGACCACTCTGAACAGCTCCTTCGGCCTCGAATACGCTTCCACGCCTTTCCTGGTGCGCTTCGGCCGCCGCGAAATGCTCGTGACCCGTGACTTCCGCAAGCGCTTCTACCCGGTCAACCCGATCATCGAGTGCGATACCGGCGTCGAGCCGGGCCATGTGGAAGTGCTGTTGTTCAAGCGCTGGCTGCTGATCCTGTCCAAGGGTCGTTGAAAATCGCTGGCTGCATAAGGTTCATCGTTTTCATTCGTTTTCTTTCGCTCGGCAGGAACCTACTCTATTGGCTCCCCTTCCCCGAAAGAAAACGATGTTTCATAAAAAAATCACTGCCGCACTGGCCACCGTCGTCCTCTTTGCACAGTCGGCCGCCTTTGCCGCCGATATCACGCTGCTGAACGTTTCGTACGATCCGACGCGCGAGCTGTACCAGGACTTCAACCAGGCCTTCGCGCGCCAGTACAAGGCCAAGACGGGCGATAACGTCACCATCAAGCAGTCGCACGGCGGTTCGGGCAAGCAGGCACGTTCGGTGATCGACGGCCTGCAGGCCGACGTCGTTACGCTGGCGTTGGCCTACGACATCGATGCTATCAGCGAACGTGGCTTGATTGCGCACAACTGGCAGCAGCGCCTGGCCCAGCGCAGCACCCCGTATGCGTCGACCATTGTGTTCCTGGTCCGCAAGGGCAATCCGAAGGGCATCAAGGACTGGGCCGACCTGGTCAAGCCGGGCGTTTCCGTGATCACGCCGAACCCGAAGACCTCGGGCGGCGCCCGCTGGAACCACCTGGCCGCCTGGGGCTACGCCCTGCGCCTGCCGGGCGGCAGCGAAGCAACGGCACGCGACTACCTCGCCAAGCTGTACAAGAACGTGCCCGTCCTCGACTCGGGCGCGCGCGGCGCGACGACCACCTTCGTCGAGCGCGGCATCGGCGACGTGCTGATCGCCTGGGAAAACGAAGCGCTGCTGGCCGTCAAGGAACTGGGCCCGGACAAGTTCGAAGTCGTCGCCCCGTCCGTGTCGATCCTGGCCGAGCCGCCCGTCGCCGTGGTCGACAAGGTGGTCGACAAGCGCGGCACCCGCGCCGTGGCCGAAGCCTACCTGCAATACCTGTACAGCGCCGAAGGCCAGAAGATCGCCGCCAAGCATTATTATCGTCCGGTCGTCGAGCCGTTCAACAAGCAGTACGCGGCGCAGTTCCCGAACGTGAAGCTGTTCACCATCGACGAAGTGGCCGGCGGCTGGGCCAAGGCGCAGAAGGCGCACTTTGCGGATGGCGGGGTGTTCGACCAGATCTATCAGCCGGGCCGTAAATAATTTAGTTAGCCAAAAAACCGTCGCCCCTGCGCAGGCAGGGGCCTAATTTTTCGCACCAGCATGCAAAATTGGGCCCCCGCCTGCGCGGGGGCGACGGCGTTTATATATCTTGCAAATTCTTGCCCCAAACACCATCTTGTAAAAAATGACTTGAAATCCGCGGCTGGGCCACGATTGTCTAATCAAGCCTGGCCGTTCGGATACGCACGTCGCGTGCCGGCGGCCGTCCTCCAACCCGAGAGAAGGAGCAAGTCATGGCAGTGCAACTACGTAAGCTCGACGAACAAGTCGTCGTCATCACCGGCGCCACCAGCGGCATCGGTCTCACGACGGCGCGCCAGGCGGCCGAAGGGGGCGCACGGCTGGTGCTGGCGGCCCGCAGCAGCGATGCGCTGGACCAGCTGGCAAGCGAGCTGCGCCGTACCGGCACCCAGGTCGCGACCGTCGCCGCCGACGTTGGCAAGCGTGAAGACGTCGAGCGCATCGGCCAGGCCGCGATGCAGCGCTTCGGCCGTATCGATACCTGGATCAACAATGCCGGCGTGTCCATCTTCGGCCGCAACGAAGACATTCCCATCGAAGACATGCAGCGCCTGTTCCAGACCAACTACTGGGGCGTGGTGCACGGCTCGCTCGAAGCCGTCAAGCACATGAAGACGCGCGGCGGCGGCGCCATCATCAACCTGGGCAGCGAACTGTCCGACCACTCGATTCCCCTGCAGGGCATCTATGCCGCGTCCAAGCACGCCGTGAAGGCCTTCACCGACTCGCTGCGCATGGAGCTGGAAAAGGACAACGCCCCCATCTCCGTGACCCTGGTGAAACCGGCCGGCATCGAAACGATGTTCGTCCCGCACGCCCGCAACTACATGGACAAGGAACCCGCGCTGCCGAAGCCCGTCTACGCGCCGGAGCTGGCGGCCAACTCGATCCTGTACGCGGCCCAGCATCCGAAGCGCGACGTGTTCGTGGGCGGCGCCGCCAAGGCGCTGTCGAGCTCCAATTTCGCCATGCCCGGCGTGATGGAACGCTTCCTGCGCGCCACCATGTTCGCGCAGCAGAAATCGAAGTCGGCCAGCCCGCCGAACCGCCGCGACGCGCTGTACGAGCCGGATCCGCGCAGCGAACTGCGCCAGCGCCAGGATGCGTCGAAACCCGTCATCGAACACTGCGCGTACACGTCCGCCGCGCTGCGCACGCCCAAGCTGCTGCCGCTGCTCGTGGGCGGCGCCGCCCTGTTCGGTGCGTGGAAGCTGGCGCGCCGTCCCGGTGGATTGCGCTGGGCGTTCTAAGCCTGCGTGCGCGGTGGGCACGTCGTGCCCACCCTACGAACAGCATCCGCAATGGACCGTACAACCGTAGGATGGGCACCATATGCCCACCGGCCGCCTCACCGACAACGAATGAAGGAACCATCATGGCCAAGAAACTCAAGCAACTCGACCAGCAAGTGATCGTACTGACCGGCGCCACCAGCGGCATCGGCCTCGCCACCGCACGCATGGCCGCCGAAGCCGGCGCCAAGCTCGTCCTCGTCGCCCGCGACGGCGACGCCCTCGACGCCCTCGCGCACGAGATGCGCCAGCGCGGCGTGGACGTCGCGACGGTAGCCGCCGACGTCGGCGACACGGCCGACGTCGAACGCATCGGCAAGGAAGCCATCGCGCGCTACGGCCGCGTCGACACCTGGATCAACAATGCCGGCGGCAGCGTCTACGGTACCAACGAGCAGGTGCCGCTCGCCGACATGGAACGCGTGATGCAGACCAATCTGTGGGGCTGCGTGAACGGCTCGCTGGAAGCCGTCAAGCTCATGAAGACGCGCGGCGGCGGCGCGCTCATCAACATCGGCAGCGAAGTCTCGGACCGCTCGATTCCGCTGCAGGGCACCTATGCGGCGTCCAAGCATGCGATCAAGGCCTTCACGGAATCGCTGCGCATGGAGCTGGACAAGGAAAACGCGCCGATCTCCGTCACCCTCATCAAGCCGTCCGCGATCGCCACGCCGTTCGCCGAGCACGCCAAGAACTACATGGAGCACGAGCCGGCGCTGCCGCCGCCGAACTATGCGCCGGAAATCGTCGCGAAGGCGATCCTGCACGCCGCCGTCAAGCCGGAGCGCGAACTGTTCGCGGGCGGCCATGCGAAGGCGGCCTCGGTGCTGGGCGGCCTGCTGCCGCGCGGCATGGACCGCTTCATGCGCGGCACCATGTTCGACCAGCAGCAGTCGGACAAGCCGAGCCGTGCTGGCCGCAAGGATGCGCTGCACGGGTCCGATCCGGCACAGGAACTGCGTTCGCGCAACCGCTCGGCGGCAAAGGTGAGCGAGTCGAGCCCGTACACGGCGTTCGAGCTGAAGCCGGCGTCGCTCAAGGCGGCGCTCGTCGGTGGCGTGTTGTTGGCGGGATGGGTGCTGGCGGGGCGGCCGGGGTTGCGCAAGACGTGGCGGGCGTGAGGTCGTGACGCGGTGATGGTGGGCACGTGGTGCCCACCCTACGATTGCATCGGTTGGCCGGTACAGATCGTTCCGCCCATGTAGGGTGGGCACCATGTGCCCACCATTACGTTTGCATCGGTCGGCCGATACGGATCGTTCCGCCCATGTAGGGTGGGCACCATGTGCCCACCATCACGTTTGCACGGATACGAAAAAGGCCGGGATGCACATGCGTCCCGGCCTTTCTTATGCTTTCCGCAGGTTATTTACCCGGCGCCGGACCGCGTGGCGGTTCGCTGCCGAGGAAATCGACGTCCTCGTCCGTCAGCGGCAGGTCCGGGATCGATTCGACGTGGTCGGTGTCGATGTCGGCGCCGTCCTTGACGATGGTGTCGCGGCCCGCCGAGGCGCGTTCGCCCGTGCCGCCGAAGTCGCTGTCGCCATCGAAGTTGGCGTCGCCCACGTCCGGGCCGGCGCTGTCGTGGGCAAAGCTCTCCTCGTCGTCCGAGGTCGTGCCGCGGTCGAGGTCCAGGGTCTGGTCGTCGTCCAGGTTGGTCGCAAAGCCGGGACCGCCGACGACGTCGCTGCCGGAATCGGAAATATCGCTCGGGCCGAGCGAGTCGATGCCGTGGCCTTTACCCAGGCTACGGTCTGGTGCTTCCGGGAAGTTATCCGGATCAAGTGTGCTCGTGCCAGTCATGAATGTCCTCCATTGTGATGCCAAAAGAATACGAGTACAGGCTACCCGCTTTCGCGATTTCGCGGCGCAGCGCTGTTTCCCGAGGAAAGAAGATTGCCGGCGACTTCAAAGTTGCCGGCGCTTTGACGCGCCGGCTCAAAACGCCCGGCGCATGCCGATGTTCACCGCCGAGCTGCCGTTCAGGCGTTGCGCGCCCTCGATCGGAATGCCGGCGCTGTTGGTGCTGATCGTGTGCGAGAACGCGGCGTAGAAGTCCGTCTTGCGCGACACGACGTAGCTGGCGCCGATGGCGAACTGGTTGGCGTCGCGGTTGGCCAGGTCGCGGTCGTTCTTGTGGATGAGCGAGGCGAGGAAAGTCACCTGGCGCGTGATCGGCACGGCCACGCCGGCCAGCGTGTCGCGGCTGTCCGTCGACGAGGTGCTGGCCACGCCGGCGCTGTACGGATTGTCCGGGTTGTACAGCGGCGAATTGCCCCAGCCGCGGTTGGCGGCATAGGCCGCGTACGCGGTACCCCAGCGCATGCGCAGGTTGGCGGCGATGATGGAATTCTTGGCGGCCATCGTGTTGCCGACCAGGTTGTAGAGCTGGACCTGGGCCACGTGGCGGTTCTGGTGCGCCGCGCGCAGCGACAGCGGGCCGAAGTCGTAGCCGACCGTCATGCCCCAGTTGCGGTTGGCCATCGAGCTGCCGCCCAGGCTGTCGACGGTCCACGATGCATCCGTCGACACGCCGCTCATGCGGCTGCTGTAATAGCGCACGTCGCTGTTGACGGGGGTGCCGGTGGGATTGACGAGGTTGCTGGCCTGCCCCGCCGTGCCGGTGTGGAACAGATCGCCGACATCGGCCTGGGTCAGGTATTCGAGGTTGTACTGGCGGCCCAGCGTGAACTTGCCCGGACCGTCGCCGGGACCGAAGCCGCCGAGGCGTTCGTAGACACGGCGCGGCACCTGTCGCCCCGGCCACTCGGCATGGGTCGTAGCCGTCGGGGTACCCGTGAAGACGGCGATGTCGTGTCCGCCCGGCGTCTCGCCGACGTAGTGCAGTTCCCCGGCGCCGGCGGAGGCCGAGCCTGCGATGTCCTGGGCGGAAGCGTATCCACAAGCGAGCGTCGCATAAGCACCCAGCGCAACGCACGCAACGAAAGCCTTGTTCATGATGAGTTCCTCTTTAGGCTAACGTTATCCTCTGGTTTGGCGGTCTTATCTGTCCAATATCGCACAAATCGAGGGCATATTTACCTCGCGTTTTTGTCGGCCAATTCCGACGTCGCCGTTACAACAACCATCGTCTCTGGTTTCTCTGCAGTAAGCCCCTGCCGGAAAGCCGATCAACGCTTGCTTTTAGCGTGCTCATGTACCTAAACTACAGTCAGAGCTGCATATCGACCGCCAATCAACCTCGATAAAAACGGAGACAATCACGATGACGCCCCGGCTCGGACGTATACCCTGACTACACTCGCCTTCATGCTCGGCATGGCCGGCTTGGGCGCCCTGCCCGCCCATGCCGCCGACGCTGCCGCAGCCCCGATGCAGCACGCCGAATGGTCGCGCAACGCCAACATCTACGAAGTCAATATTCGCCAGTACACCCCGGAAGGCACGTTCAAGGCATTCGCCCGCCACCTGCCGCGCCTGAAACAGATGGGCGTGGACATCCTGTGGCTGATGCCCGTGCAGCCGATCGGCGAAAAGAACCGCAAGGGCACGCTGGGCAGCTACTACGCCGTACGCGACTACACGGCCGTCAACCCGGAATTCGGCACGCTGGCCGACCTCAAGGCGCTGGTGCAGCAGGCGCACGGCCTGGGCATGCGCGTCATCATCGACTGGGTGGCGAACCACACGGCCTTCGACAACCCGTGGACCGTCGCGCACAAGGACTGGTACCTGAAGAACGCCAAGGGCGAGCTCTATCCCGTCACCTATACCGACGGTGCCGAACCGGAATACTGGACCGACGTGACGGGCCTGGACTGGCGCAACCGCGACCTGTGGAAGGGCATGACGGAGGCGATGCTGTTCTGGGTGCGCGAGGCGGACATCGACGGCTTCCGCTGCGACGTCGCCGGCAAGGTGCCGACACCGTTCTGGAACGAGGCACGCGCCGCGCTGGACCGCGTGAAACCCGTGTTCATGCTGGCCGAAGCCGACAAGCCCGAGCTGCACGAACACGCGTTCGACATGACCTACGGCTGGGACACGAAGGACATCTTCAAGGACATCGCCAAGGGCAAGGCCGACGCGCGCGCCCTGAAGGCCTTCGTCGAGCATCCGCCGAAAGCCTTCCCGCCGGGCGCCTACCGCATGCGCTTCACCACCAACCACGACGAGAATTCGTGGTCCGGCAGCGACGTCGAGCTGTATGGCCCCGCCTTCAAGGCGATGGCCGTGCTGGCCGCCACGCTGCCGGGCATGCCCCTGATCTACGGCGGCCAGGAGTCGGGCCTGGACAAGCGCATCCAGTTCTTCGAGAAGGATCCGATCGCCTGGAAGGACTACCGCTACGCGCCGTTCTACGCCGAGCTGCTAAAGCTGAAGCACGACAACCCGGCGCTGTGGAACGGCCAGTATGGCGGCGCCGTGCAGGTGCTCGACACGGGCAACGACAAGGTCTTCGCCTTCCGCCGCCACCTCGACTACAACGTGGTGCAGGTGGTGGTGAACGTGTCGAATGCGGCGCAGCGCTACACGCTCCCGGGCGCGCCGGAGCAGACGCTGGGGGCGTGGGAATACGGGATCGGCAAGCAGACGCGCTAACGGCGGATGGCCAGCGTGTGCCTGATTGCCCACGGTAGGTGAAACCATTAACGTCGCAACGCTAGCACGTCGCCCCTGCGAAGGCAGGGGCCCAAGGGCCTTGCGCCACTCGGCCCGCTAGCTTGGGCCCCTGCCTTCGCAGGGGCGACGATCTCACCACTCGTTTCGTCACGGCTCGTTTCGTCACGGCGTTCGGCACGTTCATCCCAAGGCCGGCCCGGCCGCGTGGAAGATGGTAAATAATCGCATGGTCCGCATTTCCTTCGACCGCCGCCATGCGCCACACCCGATCCGCCGCCGCCCTGCTGTTCGTCAGCCCCGCGTGCCTGCACGCCCAGACCGCGCCCCCGCAGCAGGTCGTCATCAGCGCCAGCGCGAATGAACAGCGTGCGCAATCGACGACCACGTCCATCGTCGTCGGCCGCGAGGAACTGCTACGTCATGGCGACGCCACGCTGTCCGACGTCCTGAAGCGCCAGCCCGGCGTCACGGTCGACGCCAGTCCCGGCAAGCCGGCCGCGATCCGTATGCGCGGCATGGGCGGCGGCTACGTGGCGATCCTGCTGAACGGCTTGCCGGCACCGAGCGGCTTCTCGCTCGAGTCGCTGAGCCCCGACGCCATCGAACGCATCGAGATCGCGCGCGCCGCCACCGCCGAGACGAGCAGCCAAGCGGTGGCCGGCACCATCAACGTGATCCTGCGCCGCGCGGGATCGGGCGCGGGCAAGGACGGCGCCGCGAACGAGATCAAGGTGGGCAGCGCCGTCGTCGACAGCTACGCGGCGCCCCAGTTCATCGCCCAGCACAGCGGCCGCGCGGGCACGCTGGCCTACACGCTCTCCGCCACGCTGCGGCGCATCGCGAATCCCGTCACGGCCGTCACGACGGAAACGGGCGACGACCCCGCCCTGCTGCGGCGCACGGCCTGGTTCGACCACCAGGTGGGCGACCTGCTGGAACTGGCACCGCGCCTGTCGTGGACGCCCAATGCGCGCGACACCGTCACGTCGCAAGCCTATGTGCGCAAGCGCCGCATCGACAATGCCAAGCGCGAGACGGAAACGACGCTCGTCGGCAGCCCCACCGAATTCCCGCACGCGGCGCAGACCTACCGGGCGGATCCCCAGCAGGCCTATGCGGACGTGACGTGGACGCGCAAGCTCGATGGCGGCGCGCGCCTGTCGACGAAGCTGTCCGGCTTTCGCACGCAGAGCGACGCCGATTTCGTCTACTGCGGATCCAACTTGCAGGACGCGCTGCTGCAGACGAACCGCGTCGCGTCCGGGCCCACCGAGCGCGAATGGACGTTCAACGGCAACTGGCGCAAACCCCTGTGGCGCAATCACGCGCTGGCGGCAGGCTGGGAGGTCGGCCGCAAGCAGCGCACCGAATACCGCAACGAACGCCAGGTGGACGCCGCCGGCAACTTGCTGCTGGCCAGCGACGAGGACTACCGCGCGACGGTCGCAAGGACCGCCTTCTTCGTCCAGGACGAATGGGACATCGACGCCGCCTGGAGCGCCTATGTGGGGCTGCGCCGCGAAGACCTGGATACGACGGGCGAAGGCAATGCCCATGCGGCCGTCGACGTGGATGCCGGCGCCTGGAGCCCGATCCTGCAGACGCTGTTCAAGCCGCAGCGGCTTGAGGGCGACACGGGCCCGCGCGACCAGTTCCGCCTGGCCGTCAGCCGCACGTATAAAGCGCCGAACATCGTGCAGCTGATGCCGCGCCGCTACACGGTCGACAACAACAACGGTCCGACGAACCCGGACCAGCAAGGCAACCCGAACCTGCGGCCTGAACTGGCGCTGGGCATCGACCTCGCATGGGAACGGTATATTGGAAAAGACGACATGGTCAGCGTCAGCGTCTTCCAGAAGCGCATCCACGACGTGACGCTGTACCGCACCTACGAGGATGCCGACGTCTGGATCTCCACGCCGGACAACACGGGCGGCGCGACCGTGCGCGGCATCGAGTTCGAAGCGAAGGGCACGCGCGGGCCGCTGTCGGCACGCGTGAACCTGGCGCGCAACTGGTCGCACGTGGATGCGATACCGGGGCCGGACAACCGCATCGAGGGACAGCCGGCCTACAGCGGCAATCTCGGCATCGACTGGACACCGAAGGGCAGCCGCTTGGACGCAGGCGGCACCTATACTTACCGCGGCCCCGTCACGAGCCGCCCGGGCGCCCTGTTCCTCAGCGACGACGGCATCAAGCGCCAGCTGGACCTGTACGCCGTCTGGAAGCGCAACGCGACATCGCGCCTGCGCCTGTCCGCATCCGACCTGCTGCACCAGGACTACCGCGAAAGCTTCGCCTACCTGGGCGCCGGCCCCGTCGACCGCACGACCATCTACCGCACGCGCACGACGTGGCGCCTGATGTGGGAACAATCGCTGTAATGCTGTTTGAACGGGGGATGTGACGATGAAACGATGGATCTGCTTCATGCTGCTCGCAGCCGCGCTGGCTGCGGGCACCGGCGCGCAAGAGCTGCATAATGGCCAAGATAAGCGCCAGGACAAGCCCTGGGAACCCGGCGGCGATGCCGTATACCTGCCGCTCTGGCCGAAAGAACCGCCGGCGCCCTCGCCGTTCGGGGGGCACGAGGCATACGGGAGCGAGGACAAGCGGATCGCCGGCCGGCCCTACACGATGGTCGACCACGTGTCGCGCCCGACCATGAGCATCTTCCGCGCAAAGGGCACCGACACGGGGACGACGATCGTCGTCTTCCCCGGCGGCGGTTATCTCCGGCTGGCCATCGACCTGGAAGGCACCGAAGTGTGCGACTGGCTCACGGCGAAAGGCATCACCTGCGTGGTCCTGAAATACCGCGTGCCGGGTTCGGGGCCCTACTGGTCGGACGACTGCAATTGCCGGCGCATTCCGGACGTGCCCTACGCGCTGCAGGACGCGCAGCGCGCGATCGGCCTGCTGCGCGCGCGGGCGAAGGAGTTCGGCATCGATCCGCACAGGATTGGCGTATTGGGCTTTTCGGCGGGCGGGCATATGGTGGCGGACGTCAGCAACCACGTCCAGCGCGCCTACCGGTCCGTCGATGCGGCCGACTGCGAGAGCAGCCGGCCGGACTTCGCCATTGCCGTCTATCCGGGGCATTTGTGGGAAGGGCCGGGACTGAAACTGAACCCGGCCGTCAAGGTCCGCGCCGATGGTCCGCCGACGCTGATCGTGGCGGCGAGCGACGATCCGGTCGACGACATCCGGCATTCGCTGGTGTATTACCTGGCGCTGCAGGAAGCGAAGGTGCCCGTCGAGATGCATGTGTATGCGCATGGCGGGCATGCGTTCGGCGTGCGGCGTACGAAGGACATCAGTACGCAGTGGCCGGACGTGGCGGAGAAGTGGCTGGGATCGATCGGCATGATGCCGGGTGCGACCCTTCGATGACCTGGCGTGTTTCTGACTGGTCGAGAGAATGGCACGCAATTCATGCTGCACTACCAGCCCGTCGTCCCGGCGAAGGCGCACTGGTGTCCGGAATATTATTCGCGAAAAAAGCATCGTCATTCCCGCGA
>CAUSCY010000079.1:0-21907 GCA_963529995.1 uncultured Massilia sp.
TCTGCGCGCCGAAGTATCTGGCTGCGATCAGCACGACACCCAGCACAATCTGCAAAATGCCTCCGCGCTTGCTACCTTCTACGACAGGGACAATCCTGATCTCCCTGGCCCCGCCCATGCCGAACTCGTCCGGCCCGACGTTTTTACGGTTGCGGAAGATGGCGAAGCGCATCCCAAGGCGGTCAAGGCGGCGGATCTCCTCCTCGAATCCGTCGATGGTTGCCTTCAGCGCCCGGAAACTCTCCCAGGTGTCGCCCGAGCCAACCTGGCGCCGGTGCAGCCTGCCGAACTTCTGAGCCAGCGAGCCGGACAGTTTGATGGTGGTCATTGGCGAATAAACGATGGCGCTCATCGGGCCTCCTTGTGTCGAAGAATTAGGCGGGTTCTCTGCAGCCAAGGGCCGCCGTAGACGATCACTTCTGACGGCCGGCCATACAGGTGGTGCAGGACGAAAGGCCCGGGGCCGAACACGCCCGACTCTTCGCCTGGCAGCGCCGGGTCAGTTCCCAGGTAGATCCCCGCGTGGTTCGGATGCGCCGTGTGCCCGACCTCCATCACGATCATGTCGCCGCGCTGTGGGCTGTCGACTTGCTCGAATCCGGCTGCGGCGTAATTCGCCTCGTACAAGCTGGCGCTGTCTTCACTCTCCCACCAGCCATCAGCGCGCTGGAAGGCCTCGAACTCAAGGCCCCACTCGCGCTGGTACCAATCAGCGCAGACCTGCCAGCAGTCCCAGGCGCCATGTACGAACGGGCGCTTGAGCAGCGGCGTGCTGCCGGTCGGCGTGATCGTGCGCAGGTCGCCCTCGGGCCAGGACAGAATGTGCCAAGGCAAGGCCGTGGCCTCGCACATCGCCAGGTCACGCGATGAAGGGCGACTGGTGGCGTCCGGGTGGGAGTGAACGATGCCGATCACCTGACCCTGGTCTTCTGCCGCGGCGTAGTCCTCTGGGTCGAGCCGGAACTCTTCGTTTGGCTCGGTGGCGATGTTTCGGCACGGGAAGTATTTCTGCGCCCTGCCCACGGCCAGTACCAGCCCGCAGCACTCTTTCGGGTACTCCGCGGCCGCATGCGCCTGGATGGCTGCAATGATGTGTTTGCGCATATTCAGCTCCGGGCAACGAGTGACACAGCGGGAAATCCACCGAATGGGTAGGGGTTTCCCTCGCCGAAGCGGGGAATGCAGCAGCGGCCCAGCGTTCCGTCAGGTATGTCGTTCTCAGGGTTATCTGTCAGATTCCCATCCTTGTCCCGGTACGGCCCTGTGTAGCCGCAGTCGGGACCTCTGTACCCGCCGGTTAGCGCCCAGTGGCACAGGGTTGTCATCTGTCTACCGATAGTTTCTCCGCCCACATCGCCCGGGCTGGCCAAGTCCCAGCTGACCGTCTCGCCGTCCTCGTTGGTTTTCTGGTCGACATA
This sequence comes from uncultured Massilia sp., assembly GCA_963529995.1. Taxonomy (GTDB): domain Bacteria; phylum Pseudomonadota; class Gammaproteobacteria; order Burkholderiales; family Burkholderiaceae_D; genus Telluria. The sequence continues at coordinate 1,419 of CAUSCY010000079.1, forward strand.
CCAGACCTCGATCGATTCCTGGGTGGGGTCCGCCGTGGGGTTGCCGCCTTCGAAGTTCACGGCGTCGAGAAACTCGGCCAGCGTATTGCGAATGGTCAGCTTGAACTCGAGCAGATCCTCGAAGGCCAGGCATAGAGCGGTGATCCGCCCATTGACGTTGCCAACCGATAGCTTTGGCCGTACTGCAGTGCCGTCGCCGTTCGCCTCGCTGCCCTCGTACTGCATTGGCCAGGCGCCATACTCTTCGCCCTTCCACCAGATCGACTTGGCCGGCAGCTGGTCAGCGTTGCTGCCGGCGGCCAGCAGTTCGGCAGCCGTATGCGGTATCGCATGGCCGTGGAAGCGCAGTACATCGGCGCCGTAATCGCTGCCGTCCAATTCAAACAGCATGACTTCGTTGCCGGGCTCAAGAGTCTGGATAGCGTTGATCAGCGACATGGATTGACCTTTACGGGTGGAAAGCGCGCTCGAACGTCGCTGTCACTTTGAATACGCCCCCGCCCATGGGCGTAGGAGTTGGGTTCTTGCAGGTGAACAGGCCAAGCTGGCCCAGTGGTGTGGTCCACAGGAAGGCCTTGGCGCCCTTGTGACGGTCGAAGAAGGCCATCATGGCCAGGGCTGTGGCCGTGTTGCCCGTGTGGGTGATCGGATAGGCATCGACTTTGTTGTTGATGCCGTCCCCGACCTCTTGCTTATAGCCGTCTCCGAACTGCGAGGTGCGCACCCGATACGTGATATCGGGCGCCTCCCCGTGCTGGGTGGCCCAGGTGAATGTCTCGATCGCCATGGTTACCTCCCGTTGATGACTCGCCAGATTGAACCGCCAGGCTGAAGGCCCTTGGCAATTGCGGTTTCTGCCTCGGTCTTCGCTGCCTGCTGAATGCCCTTGCCGAGCTGCGTGGTGTCTTCTTGCGTGGCGGCACCGCCGTCGCCGGTCGTTTGCACGGATACCGACACGGGGAAGTTGTAGGTGTTTCCGCCGCCACCGCCTGCCGCCGCGGCCGAATTCGACCTGCCCCTGCCCAACCGCATCACGCTGCTCGATGCCGACGGCGCCTGGCTGGCCGGCCGCAAGCCGCCTGCCGGCACGGCGCAGGGCCTGGCGCGCCGTGCCGTCGAGGTCGCGGGGCGCACGGTCGGCTACCTGGCGGTGGCGCGCGGCGCACGCCCCAGCGATGCGATGGCCTATGCGTTCCTGGAACAACTGCGCAAGAGCCTGTGGCCCATCGCGGCGGCCGCCGTGCTGGCGAGCGCGCTCGCGGCGACGCTGCTGGCGCGCCACTTCCGACGTCCGATCCGCGACCTCGCCGGCGGCGCGCGGCGCCTGGCCGACGGCCGCTTCGACACGCGCCTCCCCGCCGTGCGCAGCGACGAACTGGGCGAACTGGCGCGCCACTTCAACGCGCTGGCGGAACGGCTGGAAGGCGCGGAAGCCGCGCGGCGCCAGTGGGTGGCCGATACCTCGCACGAATTGCGCACCCCGCTCGCGGTGCTGCGCGCCCAGCTGGAAGCGCTGCAGGACGGCGTACGCAGCGCCAACCCCGCCAATATCGACGCCATGCTGCGCCAGGTGCTCGCGCTGACCAAGCTGATCGACGAGCTGTATGCGCTGGCCCGTTCCGACGTCGGCGCCCTCGACTGCCAGTTGGTGCCGCTCGACCTGTGGGAACTGGCGTCCGGCCAGGCCGGCGTGTTCGGCGAACGCCTGCGCGCGGCGGGCCTGGCGCTGGACCTGGGGACGGCACCCGGCGACGCCACCGTGCTGGCCGATCCCGACCGCATGCGTCAGGTCTTCGACAACCTGTTCGAGAACAGCCTGCGCTACACGGCGGCCGGCGGCCGCGTGCGCCTGCACGCGCACGACGACGGCCAGCGCCTGCACCTGCACCTGGATGACAGCGCGCCGGGCGTGCCGGACGGCGCGCTGAAACACCTGGCCGATCGCTTCTACCGCGTCGACGCTTCGCGCAGCCGCGCCCACGGCGGCGCCGGCCTGGGCCTGGCGCTGTGCCGCCGCCTGCTGGACGCGCAAGGCGCGAGCCTGCACTTCTCGCACTCGCCGCTGCATGGCCTGCGCGCCACCATCGTCGTGCCGCTGGCGCGCCATGTCACGGAGTCCGCTTGAATCCCCTGCAGATCGCCATCGTGGAAGACGAGCCGGAACTGGCGGAACTCGTGGCCGACTACGCGCGCGCGGCCGGCTACGCGGCGCAGGTGTTCCACGACGGCGCCGAGGCGCTAGCCGCGCTGCGCCGCGATCCGCCGGCCCTGGCGGTGCTGGACATCATGCTCCCGGGCCTGGATGGCCTGGCGCTGTGCCGCGCCCTGCGCGCCGAGGCCGACGTCCCCGTCATCATGGTGACGGCGCGCGTGGAAGAGATCGACCGCCTGCTGGGTCTGGAAGCGGGAGCCGACGACTACCTGTGCAAGCCGTTCAGCCCGCGCGAACTGATGGCGCGCATCAAGGCCGTGCTGCGCCGCGCCGGCCCGCCACCGTCGGTTCCCATGCTGGCCATCGACGCGGCGGCGCACGCCATCCTCGCCCACGGCAAGGCGCTCGACCTGACGCCGACCGAATACGGCATCCTGGCGGCCCTGCTGCGCCGCCCGGGCCAGGTCTTTTCGCGCGCCCAGCTGCTCGACCTGGCGCGCGAGGGCGGCGCTCCCCTCGACGCGTCCGACCGCACCATCGACAGCCATGTGAAAAACCTGCGCCGCAAGCTGGACGGCGCCCTGCCCGGCGTGGAGCCGATCCGCTCGATCTACGGCGTCGGCTACCGCTTCGATCCCTGAATCCCGGATTTTCCAGGCTCCATTGTTTCTCCACATTCGGTGCGCATGATGCGTCCATGGCCTGCCGCATCGCGCGGGCCGCACATGAGGAGAATCGCATGAAAACCGTTGTCATGTTTCCGCTGCTCGCCGCGCTGGCGGCTTACGCATTGCCGGCCGCCGCGGCGTCCGGGCAAGTCCACACCAGGTTCCATTGCAAGGCCGACGAGCGGCCCTGCCCCACGCCGCCAATGCCACCTGCACCGCCCGCTCCACCCGCGCCGCCGGCACCGCCTGCCATGAACGCACCGCCTGCGCCGCCTGCGCTGCCCGGGCCGCCCGCACCGCCGCCTCCGCCCGCGGCACCTGCGGTGCCTGCCCCGCCGGCACATCCCGCGCCGCCACCGCCACCGCCGCATGACGACGGGCGTGGGCGCTGAGCTCGACGCCGCGGGGTGCAGGCGCTATGCTGGCGCCCATGTCCGCCCCCGATCCCTCCCCGAACGACACCCTCGACCCGCGCCCGCAGCCGCCCAGGGAACCGCAGCTGGAAGACTGCTGCGCCAGCGGCTGCGTGCACTGCGTGTTCGACATGTACCAGATTGCACGGGAAAAGTACGAATGCGCTTTCCGCGCATGGGAATCACGCCAGCCAGACCAGGCTAGCCCTAGTAACCAGAACCGAGCGATGCCCCCTAAGGCAACCGCTTCAGCGCACCCGGAACGATGCAACGGCTGAGATAGACACTCGCCAGTGACCTGGTTATTCTTTGTCGTGCGTTCGAACTTGGCTCGCTCCGGCCCGAGGGCGTAGGTGGCGGTAAACAAGGGCGAAGGCATAATCTCTGTCTTCCGCTCATCTCGCACCAAGACATCTATGACTACATACTTTTCTGATCAGCCAGCAAAGCTGGATACTCTCGGCCGATCGCAATTTGCCGCGCACCTTGCCAAAGCACTTCTTTCGGTCAGCGCCGACCACGGATTGGTAGTAGGAATCGAAGGTGAATGGGGCAGCGGGAAAAGTTCAATCATTGGCTTTGTGAAGCAGGCGTTTCCCGACTTCGGCGATGCAGCTTCGCACCCAGTGGTCGTTGATTTCAACCCGTGGATGGTGAGTAACACCGGAGCGCTCGTGGATGCACTAGTCACGCAAATTGCTGCGTCCATTAACGTGAACTCGGGAGCACCTGAAAAAGCGCTGAAGGCTGGGGAGAAACTGCTCGGGTACATAGGCTTACTCAGACATCTCAAGCATCTTCGGTACCTCAAGTATGTTCCCGGTGCGGCGGCCCTTGGCAATATTGCCGACGACGTCGGAGGATTTGCTGAGGGAGCGGCAGAGCACGTCACCGAAGCACGGGACGTTCTAGAGGACGCAAAAAAGTTGATCCCTACTTTAGATCTCGCAAAAAGAAAGGCCGAGGTCGTCGAAGCCCTGCGCGACCTCGACCGTACCATAATCGTAATTGTAGATGATGTCGACCGGTTACCTGCTGAAGAGATTCGAAGTGTCGTCCAGGCAATCAAGGCAGTCGCCGACTTTCCAAGGACAACTTATTTACTCGCTTACGACCGTAATATCGTTGCCACAGCTTTAGGTAACGGCGTCGCAAATGCAGGCCTTGCTTATCTTGAAAAAATCGTCCAAGTTGCATATCCTATCCCCCCTTTGTTCGGATACCAGTTGCGCGACTTTGCGGATAAGCAAACGAAAATTCTCTTCTCAACGCTTCAAATCGACTTACACGAATTTGAAGCCAATAATTACGATAAGGCAATCGGAGCTCTTGCGAAGCTGGCGCGAACTCCAAGGGACATCGTGCGTCTGATGAACCGCCTTACGCTGAGTCTGCCTTCAACGAGGCACGAAGTAAACGTTACCGATGTCATCGTTTTCGAAGCCCTATCGCAACGATTCCCGATGATTCGAGAAAACGTGCATCGTCACCCGACGGCCTTCACTGGTTACGCATTTTGAGGTGACGCCGAGCTTGACGAGGATGACTTTGACTGGGCTTCTTGGATGGCGCAAGAGAGACAAAAGGATACGGATGAGCCTAGCTGGGCGAAGTACATGCCCGAAGAAGAACCCGACAGGACAATCGCGACTAAAGCTTGTGATCTCCTGTTTGGCAAAAGATCGGACCATCGGGCGTATGTACCAGAACATGAACTACGCCTCGCCGATCCAGACCGCCTTGCACGATATTTCCGCATGATGTCATTAGAGAATGTGCCGGAAGTACGCGTCCTGCACGAACTATTGCGTAACCCCGCGCGTCTGGAAGAAGCTTTATCGCAAGACGATCCAGCTGAACTCATCTTTCTGCTCGAGTGGATCGACAACTATCTTCCTTCTTGTGCAAAACCCGACGTAGCGGAAAGCTGCCGAGTCATTGCTGAGCGCGCCTGTGCGCTTAAAGCCGCTTCCAAATTTACACGAGAACTATGCGACGTATTTGCAAAGGTATTAGTTCGACTTATTAGGAAAGCTGCATTGAATCTAAAAAATCGCTGTTTCACGCTGGCGATGACCGCACCACTGTCGGTTGCAGAGAAAGTGCTTCTTGATGCCGCTGCCGAACAAGGAAAGTGGGTGATTCGTCCAGAGATGGCCAGAACCCCGGAACTACAGCTAGTGTCGGATAGTGGCATGGTCGATGCTACTATCACGCGGTGGTCTGAACGCGTCCGGCAAGCGATTACAGACGGCACGCTGTTAGACGAACCGCGTTTTCATTCGATTCTTTACCGATTAGCGCAGCTAAACTTCGCATATCGAGAAACATATGACTTGATAGAACAAATCTGCGCTAATGATGAGGGGTTGATGAGGTTTCTCGACCTCTTCGAAGAAGATGACATTTATGACAGGGCTGACAACTATGCGCTGATAGAAGATCCGCATGCTCTCGCCAATCGCATACGCAGATCCGCTCTAATAAACGAATATGAGTGGCTAGCAAAAAAACTCATCGAACCAGAACGCTCAAGAGTGATCCAGGAACAGGCTGCAAGCCTACTGCAGTTGAAACCGCACAAAACATCAACGTCAACTCATAGTTCCAAAAAAAGCCTTTGAGGCTCATTATTGAAGATTATGCTTATGGGTGAAAATGTGCAGCACTGCTTCGAATCTTCCAAGTTCTTAAATCAAGCAATGTTTAAGAAAATGCTAGACGTAAGATCTAGTACAATAATATTGCGGCATTCCGCGCCACCTTCTAAAATTTTCAATTTTATATTTCGGCCTACCGTAGAGTTAATCAACTGCCGAAAGGCCGCTCACTATAATGCGACAAGGAATTAGTAGCTAGATCCCGTGAAAATATAGTCGTGAACTTCGTTCACAGCAGTAAACCGTCGAACGTTTATCGACAACGGTCATTCGAGCGAAATCGGTATTACATCCTTGAAAAGCCGCTCACACGTATCAAAGCGCACTAAAGCACTACGAAGTTGAACTTGCGCAGCGGCAGGCACGCAGCAGTAGAAAAGCTTAAACCCCTTGACGTCATTCAATAACATTGGTCAGCACTGTGTTCCCTGGCGAACAATCAAGCGGCCTTGACGTCCTTACAATCGCCTCATCGCAATCACTATCTTGCAGAGGTGACTATGTTCGACATGGATCTTCCCTGGTGGGAATTTATCGTGCGCGGGGCGCTGGTCTACCTGGCCCTGCTCATCATGGTGCGCCTGTCGGGGCGGCGCACCGTCAGCCAACTGACGCCGTTCGACCTGCTGGTCGTCATGCTGCTGTCGGAAGCCGTGTCGAACGGCCTGTCCGGCGGCGACGACTCCCTGGCCGGCGGCCTGATCCTGGCGGCCACACTCATCGTGCTGAATGGCAGCATCGGCCTGCTGTCCGCGAACAGCCGCAAGATGGAGTCGCTGTTCGAGGGCGAGGCGGTCCTCATCGGCCGCGACGGCGTCTTCTTCGACAAGGTCTGCAAGCGCAATCGCGTCGGCCAGCTGGACATCGAGCAGTCGCTGCGCCAGGCCGACTGCGCCCGCCACGAAATGCAGTGTTCTTTCCTGGAGCCCGACGGCAGCATCACCGTGCTGAAGCGGCCGCCGGCGACGGATCCGCCGCGCACCTGAGTTTGCTGCTCCGTTTCTTACTGATACTCTCCAGCAGGCATTATCTCAGCCGTATGGTGTGAACCCGGCCGGACACCCGGTGCTAAGTTGGGATGGCACCCCAGGACGGGGTGCGCGTAGGTTCATGTTCAACAGGAGGTATCCATGAAACGTGTTCTACCCATCCTTGCATTGGCGGCCGCGTCGAGCCTGGCCGTCCCTGCACTAGCCCAGAGCGGAGGGACCAATTTCCAGGCCGTCGCGGTCGGGGCGCTGGAAGCTCCGCCCAACGCCTCGCCGGGCAACGCCACCATCGCGGTCGAGATCCCCGGTCGTCAGTTGCTGGTCGACCTGTCGTTCCGCGACCTGCTCGGCACCGCCACCGCCGCCCACATCCACTGCTGCACCAACGACGCGTTCACCGGCACATCGGGGATCGCGCTGCCGTTCGCCGGTTTCCCGACCGGCGTGACGGGCGGGGACTACTCGGCAGCCTTCAGCCTGGGCGACGAGGCGAGCTATGACCCGGCCTTCCTGGCGGCGTACGGCGGTACGGCGTCGGGCGCCGCGGCGGCGCTGCTGGCAGGCATCAACGCCAACGAGGCGTACGTCAACATCCACACCGATGCCTACCCGAACGGCGAGATCCGCGGCTTCCTGGTCGCCGCACCGATCCCCGAACCGGCCGAGTGGGCCATGCTGGGCACGGGCCTGGCCGGGCTGTTGTGGATGAACCGGCGCCGGCGCCAGCCTGAGCCGGGGCTGAGCGCTTAGCCTGCAGCGGGCGGCAGCGTGGCACCGCGTTCGGCAAGCAGCCTGGCCCAGGCCGGGACGGCTGCTTGCCAGAACGCGGCCAGCGACCCGGCCTCGATGTGTCCGAGGCCGAGGAAGCCGGCCGCCGTGGCCAGTGCGGCCACGGCGTCGGCCTCGCTGCCGCCGCTTTGCACGGCCGGGGCGCCGGTCTGCTTGGACAGTTTCTCGCCGTCGGCATTGCGCACGACGGGCACGTGCAGGTAGCGCGGCGTCGGCACACCCAGCAGGCGCTGCAGGTAGATCTGGCGCGGCGTCGAATCGAGCAGGTCGGCGCCGCGCACGACGTCCGTCACGCCCTGCTCGGCATCGTCGACGACCACGGCCAGCTGGTACGCCCAGTAGCCGTCGGCGCGCTTGAGCACGAAGTCGCCCGACTCGTTCGCCAGCGTCTGGCGCACGGTGCCGGCGAAGCGGTCCGTGAAGACGATCTCGTCCTGCCCCCCGTCCGGGCTCGGCACCCGCAGGCGCAGGCTGCGCGCACTACGGCCCGGCGCCAGCCCATGGCGGCAGGTGCCGGGATAGATCGCCGCGCCGTCGGGTGCGAAGCCCAGGCGCGAATCCGCGATCTCGCGCCGGTTGCAGCCGCACGGGTAGGCGTGACTTGCGAGGCTGTCGTAGGCGGCCTGGTACAGGTGCTTGCGCCGGCTCTGCCAGACGACCTCGCGGTCCGAATGCATGCCGAGCCAGTGCAGCTGGGCCAGGATCTCCTCGGCCGCGCCGGACACGCTACGGCCTTCGTCGATGTCCTCGATGCGGATCAGCCAGGTGCCGTGGTGGGCGCGCGCGTCGAGGTAGCTGGCCAGCGCGGCCACGAGCGAGCCGGCGTGCAGGACGCCGCTGGGCGATGGGGCGAAGCGGCCAACGTAGGAAGGCGAAGACGTGGTATTGCTCACTGCATCGGCATGGTCGGTGGAAGAAGGCGCCACCTTAGCATACCGGCCCATGCCGCTGCTATCATGCCGCCATGTGCGTCAATTACCGTCCCCCGCTGCCCGAACAACTCGACATGGTGCTCGGCATCCTCGTCGATCTGCATCGTGACATGATGCGCGACCTCGACTGGCCAAGCGAGACCTGGAAGGATTACCAGGCGCCGATCCTGCGCCTGGACCAGGACCGCCGGCGCGTGCTCGACCTGGCCAGCTACGGCATGGTGCCGCGCCGCCATATTCCGCCCGGCGTCAAACCGTTCGACACGATGAATGCGCGCGCCGAATCGCTCGGCGAAAAGCGCTCGTATGCCCCGGCCTGGCGCCGGGCGCAATTGTGTGCGGTGCCGATGCAATGCTTCTATGAACCGAACTACGAGAGCGGCCGCGCCGAGCGCTTCGGCATCGGCATGGCGGACGACGCGCTGTTCTACGTGGCCGGCCTGTGGCGGCAGTGGGCCGAGGCCGACGGCCAGGTCAGCAGTTCCTTCACCCAGATCACCATCAATGCGGACGAGCATCCGCTGATGCGGCGCTTCCACAAGCCGGGCGACGAGAAGCGCTCGCTGGTGATCCTGCCGCCCCACGAGGTCGAGGACTGGCTCGCATGCCGCAGCCCGGAAGCCGCGCGCAGCTTCCTGCGGCCGTTCCCGGCGGAGGACATGAAGGCGTGGGCGGCGCCGAAGGAGCCGAAGAAGAAAGTGGAAGAACAGGGGCCGGTGACCGGGTCCTTGTTTTAATGTGCGTCCACTCATGGTGGGCATGTGATGCCCACCATCACCGCCCGATCAATCGGATTACTTCGCCCCTGCCGCGCCGGCTTCAGCGGCTTTCACGAGACCGGTCACCTGGTTCGCAATCTGGTTCGGCACCGCGATCGACAGCTGGTAGTGCACGATCTCGAAGCCCTTGGCCGTCTTGCGGATCACCCCGCTGGCCATGCAGTGGCCCAGGTTTTCCGTGTCCAGCAGTTCGTCGAACCAGATCAGCGATCCGTCCGGCGACGCATACACGTTGCGGCGCGTGGCGCGGAACGTCCAGGCCGGCTTGTTGTCCTGGAAGTAGCCTTTCGCCCATTCCTTGAACGCATCGCGCTTCCACAATTCGCTGCGGTCGGTGCCGATGTACACGCCGTCGGCGGCGATCTTGTCGAAATAGGCCTGGCGCCCGTGCGCGGCATCGTCGTGCCAGCTGTCGACGAAGTCGTTGACCTGCTTGACCAGGCGCGGATCGACCTGGGAGACGGCGGCGGCATCGGCGATGGGGAAGATGGCAGCCACCAGCAGGCAGCAGGCGAGGAAGAACGACTTCATGGGCGATCCTTTCCTAAATATCGAGACATGCATATCAGATAACAAAATGTAACGGTCTCGTGCGATCTGTGCCGCACGGATCGCCGTAGTGTACATTTTTGCCAACGATGTCACGACATGCACACGCCATGAAGGTTTTCACGCTTGCAAATCGGATCGACCAGCGGGTCGATCAGCGATCCGCTCAGGCCTGCTTGGCCGCCGTCACGATTTCCTCGGTGGTACGCACGCGGCCCAGCAGCGGGAACACGTTCTGCACGGCGAACTCGTGGTTGCCGTCGCCGATCGACGTCATCGCGTCCTCCACGAATACAAGGTCGTAACCCAGGTCGTGCGCCACGCGCGCCGTCGACTCGACGCCGATATTGGTGGCGATGCCCGTCATGATGATGTCCTTGACGCCGCGGCGGCGCAGGATCTGGTCCAGCTCGGTTGCGTGGAAGGCGCCGAACTGGCGCTTGGTGACGACGAAGTCGCCCGGCTGCACGTTCGCTTCCGGCACGATGTCGCTCGGGTTCGGCGGCACGACCTTCAGGCCCGGCAGCGCGCGGTCCGTCACGTGGGGCGTCAACTCGCCGACGCTGACGCGCACGTAGACGATGGTGGCGCCGGCGGCGCGCCAGGCGTCGGCCACGCGCACGGAATTGGCCACGACCTGGTCGGCCGGATACGGCGCCAGTTCGCGCACGACGTTGCCGTGCTGCAGGTCGATCATCACCAGGGCGGTGGTCTTGGGGTTCAGCTGGGTCATGGGGGCTCCGAAAAATGGTTCAGGTATCCCGGCGGTTATGCGAGGATATCCTCGCAAAAGATAGTAGAGGATGGCCTCGCATAAGTCAACGAGCCCGGCCTATAATGCCGGCATGACATCATCGCCATCGGATACCGGTCACGCGGCACCCCAGGGGGCGGCCCAGGGAGTAGCCCAGGGTGCAGCTCCCAAGCGCCAGCGCGGCCACGCGCGCGTCGCCGCGATCCTGCAGGCGGCGACGACGCTTTTCCTCGACAAGGGTTACGAGGCCGTCACCATGACGGAGATCGCCGCCAGCTCCGCGACGGCGATCGGCTCGCTGTACCGCTTCTTTCCTTCCAAGGAAGCGGTAGCGGACGCATTGCTGCGCACCTATGCCGAGCGCCTTGCCGGCGGGCTGGCCGCGCTGCGCGCGCATGCGCCGCCGCTGCAGCCGGCCCAGCTGGCCGATGCCCTCGTCGACTTCATGCTGGAGCTGCGCACGCAGCGTAGCGTAGCACTGGCGCTGATCGACGGGCGCGAGCTGGAAGCGAGCCGGCAGCAATTGCGCGAAGCCATGCTGGCCGATCTGGGCGACCTGCTCGCCGCCGCCCTGCCCGCCCTGGATGCGGGACGGCGGCTGCCGATGGCCTCCGCCCTGCTGCACCTGCTCAAGGGTGTCGGCCAGCTGCCGCAGGGCGGGCCGCTGGAACAGCCGCTGCTCGACGAGTTCCGCCGCCTGGTGCGCGCCTATTTGAGCGCCTAGCTGAGCGCCTGGCTCGCCGACTCCGGCAGCTTGGCGATCACCTTGATCTCGAACTGGAAGCCGTACAGCCAGGTCACGCCGATGCCCGTCAGCGTCGGGTGCGGCGCCTCTCCCCAGTATTCGCCGACGACCTTCCAGATCGTCTCGAACTTCGATGCCGGATCGACGATGAAGACGGTCACGTCGACCACATCGTCGAAACTGCAGCCGGCACTGGCGAGGATGCCGTTCAGGTTCTCGAACGCCAGGCGTACCTGCGCCTCCAGATCAGGTTCCGGCGAACCGTCCGGCAGGCTGCCGACCTGGCCGGAGACGAACAGGAAACCGTTGGACCGGATCGCCGGCGAATAGCGGTTCTTCTCGTACAGTGCCTGGCGGCTAGGCGGGAAAACGACGTCGCGGGTGTTCATGATGTGCTCCTCGTGAATGATGGGATGACTTTGATCATTTTCAGCGCGACGATAAACGAGCAAATGAAGCTATCACTATTTGTATAATCCAAACAATAGCGAGGGGAGACGATGGACCGATTCGATGCGATGACGGCATTCGCCCGCGTGGTGGAAACGGGCAGCTTCACCAAGGCGGCGGTGACGCTCCAGATGAGCAAGACGACCGTCACCCAGCTCGTGCAGCAGCTGGAAGCGCGGTTGCGGGTGAAGCTGCTGAACCGGACGACGCGCAAGGTCAACGTGACGGCCGACGGCGCCGTCTACTACGAACGCGTGCTGGCCCTGCTGGCGGACCTGCAGGATGCCGAGACGCGCCTGCCGAGCGCCGACACGGCGCCGCGCGGCTACCTGCGCATCGACGTGCCGAGCCCGCTGGCCAGCATGGTGCTGGTGCCCGCCCTGCCGGGCTTTTATGCGCGATATCCTGACATCCAGCTCGACATGGGTGTGAGCGACCGTCCCGTCGACGTCATCGCCGAGAACGTCGACTGCGTGCTGCGCGGCGGACCGCTCGCCGACCAGTCGCTGGCGGCGCGCCACGTGGCCGACCTGCAGCTCGGCGTCTATGCGTCGCCCGCCTACCTGGAGCACGCCGGGTGGCCCGCGCATCCGCTCGAGCTGGAACGGGAACCGCACCGCGTCGTCGGTTTCCGCTGGACGAGCACGGGCCGCAAACTGTCGCTGCAGCTCGAGCGCGACGGCGAGACGGTAAGCGTCCAGGGACGCTACGCGCTGGCGCTCGACGAGGGCAATGCCTACGTCGCGGCGGGCGTGGCGGGACTGGGGGCGCTATGGCTGCCGGAATACATGGCGCGCCGGCCCGTGGAACGGGGCGAACTGGTGCGGCTGTTCGCCGACTGGCGCATCGCGCCGATGCCGCTGTACGCGGCCTGGCCGCCGCACCGCCACGTCAGCCCGCGCCTGCGTGCCTTCGTCGACTGGGTCGCGGCGCTGATGGCGCAGGTCGCGCCCGTCGAGCTTCCCCCGCTCAGGCGCGGCGCGCCGTCCTGAGCTGGCGCACGTCCGGCTGGTGCTCCGCATGGCGCGGCATGCCGACGGCGACGGCGAACGGCAGCAGGAAGGGATACAGGCCCCAGGCCAGCCTGCCGTCGATGCGCACGAACACGGCGGCGAGCAAGGTGGGCACCAGCATCAGCAGCAGCAATTGCTTCAGCGCGTCGATCCGCGGCGGCGCGCGGCGCAGACCGGCAAGCGCCAGCGGCACGACGATGCCGGCGCAGCCGAGCAGCGACAGCCAGCCCTTCCAGTCGCCGAAGCGGGCAGCGATGGCGGCGGCATCCGGCCAGCCGGCGCCGGGCACGCCGGCCTCGATCCACCAGCGCACGGCGGCCAGCCAGGCCAGCGTCGCGACGACGGCGACGGTGCCGGACGTCCGGCCGACGCGCTGCGTCGCCACCAGCCAGCCCAGCAACAGGATGTTTTCCTCGCTGACGGCCGTCGCCACCAATGCCGCCGCCAGGGCCAGGCGCGGCTTGGCGGTCAGCACGGCGAACACGAACAGCATGCGCATGCAGATGGAGCCGGGCTCGACCAGCGTCGTCGGCGCATACCAGACGGCCGGCAGCGACAGCATGACGAGCATGCCGGCCGCCAGCGCGCGCTGGGTCCCGAAGCCCATGCGCCGCACGGTCGCCGTCGCCAGGCAGGCGGTGGCGGCGACGAACAGCCAGTTCAGCAGGCCGAACACGCTGCTCGCCTGGCCCGGCAGCAAGGCGGCCAGCGCCGGCACGGCGAGACGATAGGAGAACGGCGCCTGGAGCGCCGCCTGCGGCAGGTCGCCGCGCAGCCAGCGCACCGTGTCGAGGTAGGCCTGGGAATCGGCGAAGGCGCCGCCCAGGCGCCAGGCCATCAGGACGAAGGTGACGAGCGCGAACCCGCCGATCACGAACGTCCAGTTGAAGCGCCGCGGAATCCGGTAGATGTTGGACTGCGCGTTGGACGGTGCGCTGGACGGTGGGTTGCCAGTAGACTGTGGCATGGGACCAAGTTTAAGTTAACACTTGGAATCAGGATAAGCAAAAGTCGCGACCGCGTCCACACGGTACGCATGAGCGACTTCATCACGCTCGCGCACAAACTCGGAATGATGGATAATTCGGCCATGAACGATACTACTCAACTCCCACCCCTGCCCGACCGCCTGTCCATCGACCCGAAGAGCCCGCACCACGACGCGGAAGTCTTCAAGCATCCGGTCGGCATCCGTTTCAACGGCAAAGACCGTGTCGATGTCGAGGAATACTGCATCAGCGAAGGCTGGATCAAGGTCGCTGCCGGCAAGGTCCTGGACCGCAAGGGCAAGCCGATGCTGATCAAGCTGAAGGGCACGGTCGAGCCGTACTACCAACAATAATTCACCGCCAACGATAACGACAAAGGCCGCCGGATCGCTCCGGCGGCCTTTTCATTTTCGCGGTCATGCATGGTGGGCACATGGTGCCCACCCTACGGTCGATTTCGTAGGGTGGCCATTACATGCCCACCATGCAGCCGACCATCAACGCTTGTCGATGCCCGGCACGTCGCGCACCGGCGAACCGACGAACAGCTGGCGCGGACGGCCGATCTTCTGTTCCGGATCGGCGATCATTTCGTTCCACTGGGCGATCCAGCCCACGGTACGCGCCATCGCGAAGATACCGGTGAACAGCGAGACCGGGATGCCCAGGGCCGACTGCACGATGCCCGAGTAGAAGTCGACGTTCGGGTACAGCTTGCGCGACACGAAGTATTCGTCGTTCAGGGCGATCTTTTCCAGTTCCATGGCCAGCTTGAACAGCGGGTCGTCCTGCAGGCCCAGCTCTTCCAGCACTTCGTGGCAGGTTTCGCGCATCAGCTTGGCGCGCGGGTCGAAGTTCTTGTAGACGCGGTGACCGAAGCCCATCAGCTTGACGCCCGAGTTCTTGTCCTTGACCTTCTCGATGAAGGCCGGGATGTTCTCGACGCTGCCGATTTCCTTCAGCATGTTCAGAGCGGCTTCGTTCGCGCCGCCGTGTGCCGGGCCCCACAGGCAGGCGATGCCGGCGGCGATACAGGCGAACGGGTTGGCGCCCGACGAACCGGCCAGGCGGACGGTCGAGGTCGATGCGTTCTGCTCGTGGTCGGCGTGCAGGGTCAGGATGCGGTCCAGCGCGCGCACCAGCACCGGGTTGACCTTGTACTCTTCGCACGGGTTGGCGAACATCATGTACATGAAGTTGGCGCTGTACGACAGGTCGTTGCGCGGGTACATGAACGGCTGGCCGACGTTGTACTTGTACGCCATGGCGACCAGGGTCGGCAGCTTGGCGATCAGGCGGATCGCCGAGATCTCGCGCTGCTTCGGATCGTTGATGTCCAGCGAGTCATGGTAGAACGAGGACAGCGCGCCGACGGTACCGACCAGCACCGCCATCGGGTGCGCGTCGCGACGGAAACCGCGGAAGAAGAACTGCATCTGCTCGTGGACCATCGTGTGCTTGGTCACGTTGTCGGTGAACGTGGCCTTCTGCTCGGCGGTCGGCAGTTCGCCGTTCAGCAGCAGGTAGCAGGTTTCCAGGAAGTCGCAGTTGACGGCCAGTTGCTCGATCGGATAGCCGCGATACAGCAGCTCGCCCTTGTCGCCGTCGATGTAGGTGATGGCCGACTGGCACGCTGCCGTCGACATGAAGCCCGGATCGTAGGTGAACTTGCCGGTCTGGCCATACAGCTTGCGGATGTCGATGACGTCCGGGCCGATGGTGCCCTTGTAGATCGGCATGTCGACCGACGGGCTGCCGTCGGAGAACGACAGGGTGGCTTTGGTATCAGAGATGTTCATGGCACTTCCTTATCTGGGAGGTGGGTCTACGAAATTTAAAACGAACTTGTTCGTTTTTACGCTTGCCGCAAGCGCGCAAGCAGCGCCCGCACGTTCGGCCGGTCGACCTCGCCTTCGGGCTCGGTGCGTTCCAGCAGCAGGTCCATCAGCGGATTGTCCGCCAGGTCCAGCAGCCGGGTCAGCGCATCGACGTCGTCGTCCGTCAATTCCTCCTCATGCGCGTCGAGGAAGCGCGTGAGGATCAGGTCGTTTTCGAGCAGGCCACGGCGTGCGCGCCAGCGCAGGCGGGCACGGTTGGCGGGGTCGGATTGATGCGTTATCACTCTAGAGTCCGTTGTTGGGTCAACACTATACTCCGGCTGTCGTTTGGCGACAGTACGGTAGTTTTACTGTATTTATTGCAACATTTAGGGTGGAATACCGCCAAAATATACGCAATTCGTGGCGGATACGCCGTCTGCTTGGTGAGCATGTGATGCCCACCCTACGCATGCGATCCCGTAGGGTGGGCACCATGTGCCCACCGTGTTTGACACGCGCCGCGTACGGCGCATATCGGTTTGCCGCTTAGATCGCCCGGCGGACCAGCAATTCCTTGATCTTGCCGATCGCCTTGTTCGGATTCAGGCCCTTCGGGCACACGTCCGTGCAATTCATGATCGAGTGGCAGCGGAACAGGCGGTACGGGTCTTCCAGGTTGTCCAGGCGTGCGTTGGTGGCTTCGTCGCGCGAGTCGGCGATGAAGCGGTAGGCCTGCAGCAGGCCGGCCGGACCGACGAACTTGTCCGGGTTCCACCAGAACGACGGGCACGAGGTCGAGCAGCACGCGCACAGGATGCACTCGTACAGGCCGTCGAGCTCTTCGCGCTCTTCCGGCGATTGCAGGCGCTCTTTCTCCGGCGGGATCGACTCGTTGATCAGGAACGGCTTGACCGAGTGGTACTGCTTGAAGAAGTTGGTCATGTCGACGATCAGGTCGCGCACGACCGGCAGGCCCGGCAGCGGACGCAGCACGATCGGCTGGGTCAGCTCGTTCAGGTTGGTCGTGCAGGCCAGGCCGTTCTTGCCGTTGATGTTCATCGCGTCCGAACCGCACACGCCTTCGCGGCAGGAGCGGCGCAGCGCCAGCGAGTCGTCGACGTCGGCCTTGATGCGCTGCAGTGCGTCGAGCAGCATCTTGTCGGTGTCTTTCAGCTCGACGGTGATGTCTTGCATATAGGGCTTCGAATCCTTGTCCGGATCGTAGCGGTAGATCTTCAGTTGGACTGTGCGTGCCATTTTTTACCTATCCATTCAGGCCCGCCGTCAGGCGGGCCGCGGGAAAATATATTAGAAAGTACGGGGTTTCGGTTTGAACGTGTCGACCGTCAGCGGCTTGGTCACGACCGGCTTGTAGTCGAGGCGGTTGCCTTCCGAGAAGAACAGGGTGTGCTTCATCCAGTTCTCGTCGTCGCGCTGTTCGAAGTCGCTGTGGGCGTGGGCGCCGCGCGATTCCTTGCGGGCCGCTGCCGAGATGACGGTCGCCTTGGCCACTTCGATCAGGTTGTCCAGCTCGATCGCTTCGATGCGCGCGGTGTTGAATACCTTCGACTTGTCCTTGAACGACACGTGCTTGCGGCGCTCGTCCAGTGCCATGATTTCCTTGACGCCTTCGTCCATCAGCGCCTGCGTGCGGAACACGCCGCAGTGCTTCTGCATCGTTGCGCGGATTGCGTTGGCAACGTCCTGCACCTTTTCACCGCCGGTCGAGTTCTCCAGCTTGTTCAGGCGGTCCAGCGCGTAGTCGGCGAAGTCGCCCGGCAGCGTGCGGTTGCCCTGCGCCTTCAGGTTCTGGCCGACGATGTGGTTGCCGGCCGCGCGGCCGAACACCACCAGGTCGAGCAGCGAGTTGGTGCCCAGGCGGTTCGCGCCGTGCACCGACACGCACGAGCATTCGCCGATCGCGTACAGGCCGTTGACGATCTTCTGGCCGCCGGTGCCGTCCGGTGCGACGACCTGGCCGTGGATGTTGGTCGGAATGCCGCCCATCTGGTAGTGGATGGTCGGGACGACGGGAATCGGTTCCTTGGTCGCATCGACGTTGGCGAACTTGTGGCCGATCTCGAGAATCGACGGCAGGCGCTTGCGGATGGTGTCCGCGCCGATGTGGCGCAGGTCCAGCAGCACGTGGTCCTTGTTCGGGCCGACGCCGCGGCCTTCCTTGATCTCCTGGTCCATCGAGCGGGACACGAAGTCGCGCGGCGCCAGATCCTTCAGGGTCGGCGCATAGCGCTCCATGAAGCGTTCGCCGTTCGAGTTGATCAGGATGCCGCCTTCGCCACGCACACCCTCGGTGATCAGCACGCCCGCGCCGGCCACGCCGGTCGGGTGGAACTGCCAGAACTCCATGTCCTGCAGTGGCAGGCCGGCGCGTGCCGCCATGCCCAGGCCGTCGCCGGTATTGATGAAGGCATTGGTCGATGCGGCGAAGATGCGGCCTGCGCCGCCCGTGGCGAACACGGTGGTCTTGGCTTGCAGCATCATGACGTCGCCGGTTTCCATTTCCAGCGCGATCACGCCCAGCACGTCGCCGTCGGCGTTGCGCACCAGGTCCAGTGCCTGCCATTCGACGTAGAAGTGGGTACGCGAGCGGACATTACGCTGGTACAGCGTGTGCAGCAGTGCGTGGCCGGTACGGTCGGCGGCGGCGCAGGCGCGCTGCACCGGCTTCTCGCCGAAGTTGGCGGTGTGGCCGCCGAACGGACGTTGATAGATGGTGCCGTCGGGGTTGCGGTCGAACGGCATGCCGAAGTGTTCGAGTTCGTACACGACCTTCGGTGCTTCGCGGCACATGAATTCGATGGCGTCCTGGTCGCCCAGGTAGTCCGAGCCCTTGACGGTGTCGAACATGTGCCAGTACCAGTCGTCTTCGCTCATATTGCCCAGCGAGGCGCCGATGCCGCCCTGTGCGGCGACGGTGTGCGAACGGGTCGGGAAGACTTTCGACAGCACGGCCACGTTCAGGCCGGCTTCGGACAACTGCAGTGCGGCGCGCAGGCCGGAACCGCCGGCGCCGACGATGACCACATCAAAGTGACGGGTGGGAATTGCGTTCTTGATTGCTGCCACGATTACACGCTCCAGAGAATTTGCACAGTCCAGGCGGCGCAGGCGAGCAGCCAGAGCACCGTGGCGATCTGCAGGGTCAGGCGCAGGCCGACCGATTTGATGTAGTCCATCCAGATGTCACGGATGCCGACCCACACGTGGTAGTACAGGCCGAAGAACGTGACCAGGGTGAAGAGTTTGAACCACTGGCGGGCGAACAGGCCGGCCCAGCCTTCGTAGGTGAAGTTCTGGCCGGTCAGGAAGGAGACCAGCAGGATGACGGTGAAGATCACCATCACGATCGCGGTGACGCGCTGGGCCAGCCAGTCGCGCATGCCGTAGTGGGCGCCGACGACGAGGCGGCGCTGTCCGATGTTCTTGGGGGTTGCCATGATTTAAAACACTCCAAACAGTTTGAGAGCGACCAGCACGGTCAGGGCCAGGCTGATGACCAGTACCCAGCGCGCGGTCTTCTGCGATGCATCCTTGTCCAGGGCAATGTGGTTGTCCATGAACAGGTGGCGGATGCCTGCGGTGAAGTGGTGCAGGTAAGCCCAGGACAGGCCCAGGATGATCAGCTTGGCGAGCGGGTGGCTGACGATGCCGGCGAAATGCGCAAACGAGATTTCGGAGCGGATGCTCTGCTCGAACAGGTAGAGCAGGAAAGGCAGGAACAGGAACAGGCCGGCGCCGCTGACGCGGTGCAGGATCGAGACGATCGCCGAGGGCGGCTGCTTGTAGTACCCGCGGTACGTAATGTCGCCAAAATCGACGTTACGAATTACCGGCCGACCCTTTTTCTGGGCCTCTCTCACGGCTTCGGACATTTGGAACACCTCCATTGTTACTTAAGTTATCAAACCCGCATTTCGCCGATTTTGTGACCTTCCAATATCCTTTGCGTGGGGGCTCCGGATCTCGGGGAGAACGCGCCGATCGGGCACCTCGTCGCTTTCCCAAAACCAACTCATTGTAATCGCAACATCAACTTACTGCACCAAGCATAGACCTAGCGCAAATCTTCTTCATGACAATTCGTTCTGGTAATGATGCTGCGCAGTTAAGTACAATCCACGACGCAATTCCACTGCCTTGTCGCCATAGGTAAACGAGGTCCGGTCGACGCACAGCAGCGGCGTACCCTCGGGGACCTTCAGGTGCCCGGCGGCGCCGGCATCGGCGGCCACGGCACGGATCTTTTCGGAGGCACGGATCATGCGCGTGCCGAACTCGGATTCGAACAGGCCGTACATCGGGCCCTTGTATTCGGCCAGGCGCTCGGCCGTCAGGCCCTTGAACAGCTGGCCCGGGAGCCACAGCTCTTCCAGGATGGTCGGGGCGCCGTCGAACGTCATCAGGCGCTTGATATAGACGATGGCGTCGCCGGACTTGAGGTCGAGCAGGCGCGCCACTTCGGCGGCCGCGCGGATGCGCTTGACCTCCAGGTATTCGTGGCCCGGCTGGTGCGGCACGCCCTCGTCGGGCATCAGCTTGAGGAAGCGGAAGTGGGCGCGCGCCTCGTTGTGGCTGGCGACGAAGGTGCCCTTGCCCTGGCGGCGCACCACCAGGTTCTCGGCGGCCAGTTCGTCGATGGCCTTGCGCACGGTGCCCTGGCTGACCTTGTAGCGGGCGGCCAGTTCGACTTCGCTGGGAATCAGTTCGCCCGGCTTCCACTCGCCCGACTGCAGGCTCTGGGTGATCAGGGCCTTGATCTGCTGGTA
>CAUSCY010000080.1:0-21290 GCA_963529995.1 uncultured Massilia sp.
GTGCCGGGCAGGTCGCGGCCCTGCAGGCGCGCCGGGTCGATCCATTTGAGCAGGGCGCGGAACAGCAGGTCCGGGTCGATCGGCTTGACCACGTGGTCGTTCATGCCCGCTTCCAGGCTCTTGTCGCGGTCGCCGGCCATCGCGTGCGCGGTCATCGCCACGATCGGCACCGTCTCGCGGCCGGGCATGGCGCGGATCTGGCGCGTGGCCGACAAGCCGTCCAGGCCGTGCATCTGGATATCCATCAGTACCAGGTCGTAGTCGTGGTCGCGCACCATGCGCACGGCATCCAGGCCGCCGGTGGCCACGTCGACCCGGATCCTGGCGGCGGCCAGGAAGTCGAGCGCGACCTCGCGGTTGTTGGCGTTGTCGTCGACCAGCAGGATGCGCGCGCCGTCCAGGCGGTCCAGCTCGGCGGCCGATACCATCTTGTCGGCGCCGGCCGGCGCCTGGCCGTCCGCCGTCGCGTCCGGGCGCAGCACCTGCACCAGGCTGTGGTACAGCAGGGCGGGCCCGATCGGCTTGGTCAGGAAGCCCGTCAGCGGCAGGTCGCCCTCGCGCTGCAGCACGCCTTCGCGGGTATAGGCGCTGATCATCAGGATCGCTGGCGGCGCCGGGAAGCGGCGGTCGGCGCGGATGCGGCGGATCGTCTCGACTCCGTCCCAGCCGGGCATCAGGTAGTCCATCAGCACCACCTGGTAGGGCGCGCCGCTGTCCACCGCCGCGGCCAGGCGCGCCAGCGATTCCTCGCCGGAGGGCACGGCGTCGGCCTGGATGCCGAAGCCGGCCAGCATTTCGACCAGGGCGGCGCGCGTGCTGGCGCTGTCGTCGACCACCATCACGCGCATGCGCTGCAGCGCGGCGGCCGACAGCGGGGCGGGGGCGCTGGCGGCGTCGGCGATGCCCAGCGGGACGGTGAAACTGAAGCGGCTGCCCAGGCCCGGCGTGCTGCTGACCTGGATGGTACCGCCCATCAGCTCGACCAGGTGCTTCGAGATCGACAGGCCCAGTCCCGTGCCGCCGTACTTGCGCGAGACCGAATTGTCGGCCTGCGTGAACGACTGGAACAGGCGCGCCAGCTGGGCCGGATCCATGCCGATGCCGGTGTCGCTGACGGAGAAGCGCAGCATCACCTCGCTGCCGTTCCTGTGCACCACCTCGACGGCGACGACGATCTCGCCCTGTTCGGTGAACTTGACGGCGTTGTTGGTCAGGTTGATCAGCACCTGGCCCAGGCGCAGCGGATCGCCGACCAGGCGCGGCGGCACGCCGCGCGGCACGCTGAAGATCAGTTCGACGCGCTTGGAGTCCGTCTTGATCGCCGTGATGCTGGCCAGGTGTTCGAGCATCTCGTCGAGCTCGAAGGCGACGCGGTCGACCGTCATGCGGCCGGCCTCGATCTTGGAAAAGTCGAGGATGTCGTTGATGACGCCCAGCAGGTGCTCGCCGGCGCCGAGGATCTTGCCCAGGTAGTTGCGCTGCTTCGGGTTCGGATCGGCCATCAGCGCCAGGCGGCTCATGCCGATGATCGCGTTCATCGGGGTGCGGATCTCGTGGCTCATATTGGCCAGGAATTCCGACTTCATGCGCGTGGCCGCCTCGGCGCGCTGCATCTGCGCCTGGATGTCCTTGGTACGCAGGCCCAGGATGCGCATGAACACGACCATGTCGAAGGCGCTGCCGAACTGCAGCGCATGCATGGTCCAGAAATTCGCCGGCGCCTGGCCCTTGATCACCTCGGCCAGGATCACCGAGGTCACGAAGCTGATGCCCCAGCCGAGCAGGAAATAGATGCCGACCGCGTCGCCGCGGCGCGCGCGCGAGATCGAGCCGGGCAGGCCGAGCAGCTTGGGCAGGATGCCGAGCGAGGCAACGATCGCGACCAGCGCCGCGTCCGCGATCAGGCCGAAGCCGAAGGCGACGGCACTGACGATGCACAGCGCGGCCAGCACGTGCATGGCAATGCCGAACTTGCGGTCGCGCCCCGGGCGTTTGAGCACGCTGCGCACGAACAGGTAGGCGCCGCAGGCCGCCAGCAGCGAGGCAATGCCGGTGACGTGGATGGTGGCCCATTCGTTGCCGCCCCAGATGTAGTGGGCGCCGAGGCCGAACCAGGCGGTGTTGTACAGGGCCATGCCGCCCACCAGCAGCGCGTAGGCGCCGAACAGGCGGTCGCGCAGATTGGCCCACTGGGCCAGGCTGTACAGCAGCAGGCACACGGTCAGGCCGATCAGGGCGCCCTGCAGCAGTTGTTCGGCCAGCGCGCTGCGGAAGAAGACGTCGGGCTTCTCGAACTCCACCGGCATGATCTTGGGCGCGTTGGTGTCGATGCGCACCAGCATCTCGTAGCGCGCGCCCGGTTCCAGGCTCAGCGAGAACGCCGGGATCGGACCGTCCAGCGAACCTTGCGGCGGGACGTCGCGCTGCGCCACCAGGTGGCGCTCGACGTGGCCGTCGCGCACGACGTGCAGGTCGACCCGGTTCAGCAGGCCGAAGTCGAATTTCATGACCCAGTGGCCATCGTCGCCGGCACCCACCTGCACCGGCAGGCGCAGCCAGACCGGCCCCTTGACCATCCCCAGCGTCGCATACGCGCCCTGCGGGGCCGCGAAACGTTCCGGCGCGGCGAGCACGGCGTCCGCCTGCAGGCCGCCGGCGGGATCGTGCAGCACGGTGACCGCCGGCCAGGCGTCGACGTGGGTGGCGTGGCCGTCCAGCGCCACCGGGGGGCTGGACGCGACCGGGACGCTGGCGGGCGCGGCGCGCAGCGGCGCCGCCAGCACCAGCATGGCGATCAGGCACAGCATGGCGGCGAGCGCGGCGCGCATGCGCCTGGCGCCGGGCAGGGTAACGATGGACAGGGGGACTACGGGCATCGTGCTTATCCTTTCGCCGCGGCCGCGGCGTTGTCCGGGCCGGCGGTGAAGCGTTGTTCGAGTTTGCCGACCCAGCGCGGCGCGCGCGGGTCGGTGTGCCAGGTGCACATCGTCTCCTGGACGCTGTTCAGCAGCGCGTCGGGCAGCCTGAGCGGCCGCGTCTCGTCCATCAGCAGGCGCGCCGTCAGGTGGTAGCCCAGCACGCGCGAGGCGAGGCGCGACAGCGAGAAGTTGGGAACGGCCTGGCGCGCCACGGCGTCGATCGTGCGCACCAGGCCGGCGGCGGTGGAGAACGCCAGGCGCGCCGGCAGCGACACGTGCTGGGTGAGGCCGAGGTCGCGCGATGCGGCCGGGCCGCACAGGTGGCGCGTGAGCAGCACGGGGAAGGGTTTCAGCAGGCGCAGGGGAATGTAGTGCTGCAGCGCCGCCACCAGGTCGGCCGCGAGCGCGGGACGCGGGTCGGGCTGGTCGTTGAGCTTGTAATTGGCGTGTTCGCGGTTCGTGGCCTGGATGGCGTCGAACAGGGCACGCGCTTCGTCCATCGTGTCCGCCATCAGGCCGCGCTCGATGCCGAGCACGTGGCCCAGCACGTTCCAGGCGTGCAGGTAGGCCAGTTCGTCCTCGGCGTCCGCGGGAATGCCGAGGTCGCGCATGCCGTTGACGAACACGTAGTTGAAGGTCAGCAGCGTATAGGCCAGTTCTTCCTGGTTGCAGGGCAGGCCGACGCGGTCGATGTCCCAGCCGCGCGCGTACAGCGTCTGGTACAGGCCGTCGCCGCGCGGCGCGATGCGCGGCAGGCGGCGCGGCGCGACAAGGGCGTCGGCGGCGTCGCCGCGCAGGATCAGGTGGCGGATCGTCGCGTGGATCAGGCGCACCTTGATCGCCTGCGCCACGCCGCCGCCATCGGGATCCGTCAGGCCGCCGCGCAGCATCACGGGGAAGATCATCGCGGCGGTGGAGCGCACGCGGTAGTCGGTATGGCGTTCGAGCTGGCCGGCCGCGTGCAATACGGCGGCCAGGTCGGGCATCACGTAGCACTGCGGCAGGCTGGCGCAGAACAGCAGCGTGCACGACGCCATGCTCATGTCCATGAACAGGTTCTCGGCGCGCGCGATGGCGTCGACGTCGGCCCACGGCGGCAGCACGCGGGCTGCGGCCACGTAGTCTTCCAGCGCCTGCGCCATGTGCGCGGGCAGGCCGGGGCTGGCGCGCCAGCCGTCCAGGTCGCGGTTGTGTTCCCAGCGCGCGATCTCGGCGTTCAGCAGGCCGATGGCGGCCAGGTCCGGGCCGGCGTCGCCGACCGGGCCGAGGGCGCGTGCGATGGTGGCGTCGGCCAGCGGGTCGGCGCGCAGGGACGGATTGTCCGATGCCAGCGGCAGTTCGTCGCGCATCATGCGACCTCCTTCAGCGGGGCGGGCGTGGTGGTGGCCGCGCCGCCGCCCCATGCCGCCGTGGCCTGGCGCCGGGCGGCGCGCCAGCGCAGCAGGCCGCAGGCGGCCGTCAGCAGCGGGAAGCCCATGGCGAACAGGGCGATCGTGCGCGCTTCGTGGGGATGGCCGAGGCAGACCTGGAACACCATCAGGCCGGCGTACACGGACAAGGGCACCAGCACGTGGCGCGTGGTGGCCGGGTGCGACGGCGCCGCCGGGCGACGTCGAAGCACCAGGCGGAATGCCAGGCCGATGGCGAACGAGACGATCATCCAGCCGGCGAAGCCCTCGATGGTTTCGCCGAACCACCAGCCGTCGGTACGCGCCATGATCCAGGCCTTGAGCACGTACACCATGTACGGGTCGACGCCGAGGTCGTAGCAGGTCACCACCATCGCGCCGACCAGCGCCATCAGGACCGTCATGCCGCGCGAACCTTCGGGGGCATCGGGTGCCTGCCACACGATCAGGTTCGCGATCACGTAGCCGCAGTAGGACAGCGCGAACCACATCATCGGGATCACCACCGGCACGGCGAACAGGCGCGGGCCCAGCACGGCCGTGTAATGGTAGTCGCCGAAGAACCATCCCAGCGTGGCGCCGAGCTGCTCGGCAAGCCAGCCGATGGACATCGCGATCAGCACCAGGGCCAGCGCCGCGCGGCTGCCGAGCAGGTGGATCGCGCTGGCCCAGCAGCAGCCGAACATCAGCAGCGAGCTCGCCACCAGCAGCGGCGTCGTCTCGGTATAGCCGCGCGCGCTGAGGGCGACGAGGAAGGCGGCAAGCAGGAAAAAGGCGGCGAGGCTGGGAATGCGCGAAGATCGATGCAGCAGCGAGGTCATGGCGATGGCTCCTTGGTGCAAGTGGGACTGCATGGTGAACGGCGGTCGCGCATCCCGCGCGGCCGCCGTCCGGTCGGGATCAGAAGAAGCGGTAGTCGAAACGCACGTCCGCGGTGCGCGGGCTGCTCGGCACCGTCAGGCCGGCGCCGCTGATCGTCAGCGGACGGACCTTGTCCTCGAGGTTGCGCACGCGCGCCTGCAGGCTCCAGCGCGCGCCGTCCGGTTCCCAGCCCAGGCGCAGGTCGGATTCCGTATGGCCCGGGACGCGGAACTTGAGCTGTTGCGACGGCACCGAGATCAGGTAGCCCGAGCTGGCGCGGGTGCCGACGGCGCCGACCAGGCTGCCGCCCGCCAGGTGCAGGCGGTGCTCGTAGCCGAGCGACGCGGTGCGGGTCGGGGTGCGGTCCAGCTTCGTGCCGGCCCACGAGTGCACGCCGTCCGGCGCGTAGTGGGTGTAGTGGGCGTCGAGCAGCGTCAGCGAATACGTGAAGCGGTCGGCCGCGGTGGCCAGCAGCTGGCCGTCCGCCTCCAGGCCGCGCACGCTGGCTTCGCCCGCGTTGACGGTCTCGTAGCGCGGCTTGCCGTTCACGACCGCCTCGGCCGACAGCTGCAGGTTCTTGTAGTCGTAGTGGAACGCGGCCAGGTTCAGGCTCGCGCGGTTGTTCCAGAAGCGGGTCTTCAGGCCCGCCTCGTAGGCGCGCACCGTTTCCGGCTGGTAGATCAGGCTGTCGGCCGGCACGGCGCTGCCGGCCGGGCAGCCGATGCCGTTCGCGCTGGCGCCCGCCACGCAGCCGTCGTTGAAGCCGCCCGACTTGTAGCCCGTAGCGACCGAGCCGTACACCATCGTGGACGGTGCCAGGTCGTAGTCCAGGCCCAGGCGCCAGGTGGTCTTGTTGCTGGAGATGCTGCCGACGTTCAGTTCGCGCAGGTCGGTGGCGGCGTTGTAGTTTGCCGTACGCTGGTAGCCGATGGTGCCTGTGCGCGACTTGTCGTCGTCCGTGAAGCGCACGCCCGCGGTGGCGCGCAGGCCGTCGACGATGCGGTAGCTGGCCTGGCCGAACAGCGCCTTGCTGCGCGATTCGACCGGGTCGTTCTGGAACACGTAGTACGGCGGCAGGCCGGCCAGTTCGAGGTCGCGGAAGTTGTACAGGTCGCTCGCTTCCTCGCGGAACCAGTACACGCCGCCCTGCGCCTGCAGCGGACCGTCGCCGCGGGTGGCGACGCGCAGCTCGTGCGAGTCCTGCTGGTAGTCGCCGTCGAAGTGCTGGCGCACGCCGAGGGCCACCTTCGGAGCGACGCGGTAATAGAAGTTGTACAGGTACTGGTGTTCGTAGTCGCGGTGCGATCCCAGCCAGGACAGGGTCACCGGACCCAGGTTCCAGTTCAGCTCCGTCGAGATGCTGGACGTCTTCTTGTGCGAGTAACCCTGTTCGGTCGGCGCATTGAACGGCACGAAGCGGTTCGTGAGCACGCGGTCGGTGCTGTCGCCGTTCCATGCGGGCTGGCCGCTCGGGATGCCGCTATAGAAATTGGTGTCGGGGACGGCGGCGTCGTTGTTGGTGTCGTCGCGGCTGGTCTCGTAGCGTACCAGCAGGTCGGCGTCCTGGCCCAGCTTGAACTTGGCCGACAGGCGCGCGGCACGGTCGTCGCGGTCCAGGCCGAGCTTGCGGCTGGTGCCCGTGCCGTTGCGTAGATAGGAGTCGTGCTCGTTCCAGGTCAGCGCGGCGCGCAGCGCCAGCACGTCGTTGACGGGCAGGTTGAGCATCGCGTTGACCTTGTGCGTGGCATAGTTGCCGACGGTGACGCCGACCGCGCCTTCGCGCTGCCACACGGGCGCCTTGCTGATCACATTGACGACGCCGGCCGTCGTGTTGCGGCCGTACAGTGTCCCCTGCGGGCCGCGCAGCACCTCGACGCGGTCGATGTCGTAGAACGACACGTTCTGGCTTTGCGGACGGGCGATATAGATGCCGTCGACCATGAAGGCGGCCGACGGGTCGCCTTTTTCCGTATTGTCCGAGCTCGAGATGCCGCGGATCGTGATGCGCAGGCCGTCGTAGGAATTCTGGAGGTAGGTATTCGGCAGGCGATCCGCGATGTCGCCCGGCGTGTCGAGGCCGGCCTTGTCGAGCTGCGCGCCGTCCAGCACGCTCATTGCCACCGGCGTCCTGGATGCCGGCGCGGCGGTACGTTGCGCGGTGACGATCACTTCCTGGATGGCGGCCTGGTCCTCGCCTGCCGCCGGCATCGCCTGGGCACCCCAGGCGATGCCCGAGATGGCGAGCGCGAGCACGCGCGGCGCCGTGCGACCTTGTTGCTTTTTCATGAACAATCCCATTGTTATTATGTTTCTGCTACTGAAGCACGATATCTGGTCGCGCCTCTGCTACCGTCTGCGTGATTGTTGGTGAGGTTTTATTGCAGACGGGTGAAACCCAGCAGTCTATCAGGTAGTTCTGCTACGAAATAGTGCTCAATAACCACAGATCGGTCACAAAAGCACCGTAACTTTTACAAAAGCACAGCGGAACATTATTTCGTAATAGAAATTAGGCATGACTTGGAGTCAATTGCCAGTATCGTGCCGGTATGGGCAGTACAAGGTCAGTCGGGACGGATGAGGGAAGTGAGCACCATGTCTTCCCAGCGGCCGGCAATGCGCAGGTAGGAACGCGCCAGGCCTTCGCGCTCGAAACCGAGGCGCTGCAGCAGGGCGCCGCTACGCGCATTGGCGGGCATGTGGCTGGCCATGATGCGGTGCAGGCGTTCGTGGTCGAACATGTGGGCGATGCAGGCGGCCGCCACCTCGTGCATCAGTCCGCTGCCCTGGTGGGCTGCGGCGACGGAAAAGCCGAGGTGGCAGGCCTGGAACACCCCGCGCATGATGTTGGAGAAACCACAGGTCGCGACGACCTCGCCGCCATACCGGGCGAAGGCGATGAAGTGCAGGGCGGTGCCGGCGTGCGCCTCGGCCTGCGATTGCACGAGGCGCTGGCGCGCCGCTTCCCCCTCGAAGTACGCGGGCGTGCGCGCCGGCTCCCACGGTGCCAGGTGGGCTCGGTTGGCGATGCGGTAGGCCTGCAGCAGCGGCGCGCAGTCGGGCGAAGGCACCGTGATGACGGTGCGCGGCGTATCGATGATGGGCAGGGCGCTCATCGGCAAATTGTACAACGCCGCCGCCGTCCCGCTGACTGAGTCCCGCCCGCGTGCGCTCGCGCACGACTGACGCCGCGCAAAGGGCGGCCCGGCCTGGCATCTATGCTCGATGCATGTTCGAGGAGGGAGAGACGAATGGACGTGGGCGCGGACGGGCATCCGGTCGAGACGGCACAGCCGCGCGTCAGCGTGCTGGTGCCGGTCTTCGACGGCGCGGCGTTCGTCGCCCGTGCGCTGGCCAGCTTGCAGGCCCAGACCCTGACCGAATGGGAAGCGGTGGTCGTCGACGACGGTTCGCGCGACGCCACGCAGGCAGTCCTGGCGCCTTACCTGCGCGACCCGCGCATCCGCTGCCTGCGGCTGGACGAGAACGGCGGCCTCGGCCGGGCGTTGAACGTGGCGATCGGCGCGAGCCGGGCACCATTGCTGGCCTACCTGCCGGCCGACGACCTGTTCTACCCGGCGCACCTGCGGGAACTGGCCGCCGCGCTGGATGCCGCGCCCGCGGCCGTGCTGGCCTTCAGCGGCCTGCGCCACCATTACAAGTACCGGGATGCAGGCGAGGCGCCCGGGGCGGGCCTGCAACTGGTGCAGGTGATGCACAGGCGCGTGGCCCTGCGCTGGACCGAGCGCGCCGAACTCGAATCCGACGACCTGGAGCGCCTTTACTGGTTGCGCCTGCGCGCGCTGGGCGCCTGTGTCGGCACGGGCAGCGCGACCTGCGAATGGGTGGCGCATCCGCTGCAACGTCACCGCCTGATGCGCGAGCCGGAGGGCGGCCTGAATCCCTTCCGCCGCCACTATCGCGTCGCCACGCCCCTGCGCTTTCACACGACAACGGGCGACCCGGCCGACGAAGCGGCACTGTACCGGCGCCTGCGTGCCCGCCCGCCGACTCCGCGCGTGGCGGACGGACTGAAGATCCTGCTGGTCGGCGAACTGGCCTACAACCCGGAACGGGTGCTGGCGCTGGAAGAGCAGGGCATGCGCTGTACGGCCTGTGGACCGACACGCCATACGGCTTCAACAGCGTGGGGCCGCTGGCCTGCGGCCACGTCCAGGACCTGCCGCGCGACGACTGGCGCACGGCGCTGCGCGAGCTGCAGCCCGATCTCATCTATGCCTTGCTGAACTGGCAGGCCGTGCCGTTCGCGCACGCCGTGCTGCAGGCCACCCCGGGCATTCCCTTCGTCTGGCATTTCAAGGAAGGGCCGTTCATCTGCCTGGAGAAAGGCAGTTGGCCGCAGCTCGTCGACCTGTACCGGCGCGCCGATGGCCGGATCTTCAGCAGTGCCGAGGCGCGCGACTGGTTCGAGCTGGCCGCGCCCGGCCTGGCGACGGCGCGGCCCTGCCATGTGCTCGACGGCGACCTGCCCAAGCGCGACTGGTTCGATGCGCCGGCGGCGGCGCTGCTGTCGGCGCGCGACGGCGAACTGCACACGGTGGTGCCGGGACGGCCCATCGGCCTGCATCCGCCCGACGTCGGCGCGTTGGCCGCGCACGGCATCCACCTGCATTTCTATGGCGACTTTACCCAGGGCCAGTGGCGCGAATGGATCGCCCGCGCGCGGACGCTGGTGCCGCAGCACTTGCACCTGCACGGCCACGTCGCGCAGGACCGCTGGGTGCAGGAATTCTCGCGCTACGACGCCGGCTGGCTGCATTGTGTTACGAGCCGCAACGAGGGCGACCTGCGCCGCGCCGACTGGGACGACTTGAACATCCCTGCGCGCGCGTCGACGCTCGCAGCCGCCGGCCTGCCCATGATCCAGCGCGACAACGACGGCGCCGCGGTGGCGGCGCAGGCGCTCGTGCGCGGCATGGGCATCGGCATCTTCCACCGCGACGTCGACGACCTGGCGGCGCAATTGCGCGACGGGGAGCGCATGCGCAGTCTCCGCGAACGGGTCTGGGAACAGCGCATGCAGTTCTGTTTCGATACCCACGTGCCGGCCTTGCTGGACTTTTTCCGCCGGGTGATCGCGACGGCGGGCAAGGGCGCCCGGACGGCGGCGTGACGCCGCCACGATGGGCGATGGACCCAGACGGAGGTCAGGGCGCGCTGAGCAGGTCGGCGCGCGGCATGCCCCAACCCGGCACAGGATGCGGGCAGGCCGTATGCGCCATGGCGGCTACGTCCATGGTCGAGAAGTTGCGGCTGCCGGGCGGTCCCCAGCGCACGTCGGTCGCCAGCGCGTCCGTCAGCGCGTTCGTCAGCGAAGGCGCGCGGGCGAAGCGCAGCCAGGCGCTGACGTGGCAATCGCTGCGCGCCAGGGTGCGCAGCGTGGCCAGGTCGTGGCGTTCGTCCGATTGCCATGCGAGCGCCGGCACGGCGCTGTCGGCCGCGCTCGCCTGCCCGGCGATCGGTGCCGGGCACGAGGACACGGGCGCCGGGCCGGGCGCGATGCTGATCAGGCCGCGGCGCAGGTGGTAGCTGCCCGCGGCGGCATTCTCGCCGACGGTGACGAAGGACCAGCACAGCGGATTGGCCGGATAGGCGGACAGGGCGACGTCGCGCAGCCGTTCGCCGGCGTCGATCTGCTGCAACCGGGCCGCGATGGTGCCGCGCGCTTCCTGCATGGCCGCGCCCTGGACGGCGACGAAGGCCAGCGATGCCGCCAAGCCGGCGGCCAGGCCGGCGCGCCGGCGGGTAGGCCGGCCGGGCGGTGCACGCGTGCCCGCCGCGGTGCCGGCCGCGCTGTCGGCCGTATCGGCAGCTGCCATGCCGCCAGGGAGGCTTGCCACGGCCGGCGGCGCGACGCGGCGCTGGATCCACGCAAGCACCAGGCCCAGCGCCAGCAGACCGAGCAGCGAACCCCATTGCAGATAGCCGCCCAGCGTGAAGCCGAGCGGTACCAGCGCCATCGCGGCCAGCAGCAGCCGCCGCGTCCAGGTGCTTCGTACCATCGCGGCCAGCGGCATGCCGAAGGCGATCCAGAACACGGGCTCCACGATGAAGACGAGGTCGCCGTAATACCAGTTGGCGTCGAAGGGCCAGAACGGGTGCACGCCGTACACGTTCAAGCCATCCATGCCCAGGTGCAGCAGCAAGCCGGCGCCGGCGGCGAACAGGGCGCCGCGGCGGGCATGGCGGCTGTCGCGCAAGACCCGGCGCGCGGCCGGCCACAGCAGCCAGGTCAGGCCCAGCAGCAGCGCAGCCTCGCCGATGGCCGCCAGCAGCGTGTGCGTGTGGCCGCGGTGGTGCAGCAGGTAGCCCAGCGGGGCGTCGAGCAACGGCGTGAGCACCAGGTCCAGGTCGGGGAAATTGCTGGCGAGGCAGCAGACGGTCAGCAGCAGGCGGGTACGGCGGTGTTCGCCGGCCAGGTCGGGTTCGGGCGGCAGGCTGCGATCGATCAGCGCGCCGACACCGAGGCCGACGACGGAATGGGTCAGATTATCCATCCTGCAATCTTACCTGCATTGCAAGCGACGCGGAATCGTGCCGGACACGGGCGCAGGGTACTGTGCTGTCCGATTCTGCAACTAACCGACGTGCGCAGGGCGCCAAGCCAAAAACCGGCCATCAGGTGCGCGGCGGTGCGCCGATGGATCATGCAGAGGCAAGCATCGCGATATAGCCGACCGGGACGGCCAGCGGGACACAGGAGCAGGTTCGCAATGCCGTGTCGTCGGCGGCATCCCATTCGCGCAATGGCCAGCCCAGGCATTTGAACCGCGCCTCGCGTTCGCTCCAGGCGCGTGCGAAGGCGGCGTCGCGCGCGTCGCCGGGCAGGGCCGCCAGCCGCGCCGTCACGGCCGGGCCAAGATAGTCGCGCGCGACCGCCTGCCAGTCCGGCACGGGCACGACCTGCATCACGTCGATGCCGACCGGGCCGTCGAAGCGGAAGGCCGCCAGCGAGATCTCGCCATCGTGGCTGATGGCAACGGGCACGCGGCGCGTGCCGCCGACGATGGCGTACGGCGCCTCGCCCGCGCCCTGCGCGGCATGCAGCACGACGGCATCCGGTGCCGCACCGGTGGCCTGCACGAGCGCCGCGTGCAGCGCCGCGCGGATGGCGACGCGCGCCGCATCACGGTCGGCCTGGCCGACGACGCCGACGACGCCGACGACGCCGACGACGCCGACGACGCCGTCCGCGCGCCTGCCGATGGCGGGGTCGAACCCGCCAGCGGCCGTCCACCAGCGCACGGGCGTCGTCATCGTCATCATCATCATCGTCACACGCGCTGCGGCGCGGCCGGCAAGCCGTTCCAGCCGGTGGCTGCCGGGATGTGCTCGCCCTTCATGACGAGGGTCAGCGGGCCGATGCGGGCATTGTCGCCCACGCGGGCGCTGTACAGCACGGCGCTGCGGGGGCCGATATAGACCTTGCTGCCGATCTCCACCTGGTCGATCTTCATCACGCGGTCCTCGAACAAGTGCGTCTGCGGGCAGGACAGGGCGTTCAGTTCGCTGTGGTCGCCGATCGTCACGCAATCGAATTCCGTGATGTCGGTCGTGTCCATGTAGACGCCGCGGCCGATGCGGCAGCCGAGCAGGTTGAACGCGAGCGGCAACCACGGCGTGCCGCGCAGGTAGCGCATGAAGTTCGGCACCGCGATGCCTTCGTACATATTGGTCACGCCTTCGGACAGCCACACGAACGGCGTCCACATCGGGTCCGCGCGTTTTTTATAGCGCCCCAGCAGCAGCCATTTGAAGGCGAGCACGAACAGGAAGTTGCCGATGCCGAAGGCCAGGCCAATCAGCGCCAGGTCCCACAGCACCTCTCCCCAGCGGCCGGCGCCGGCAAGGGGCATCAGGTCCAGCACCACCGTATAGCCGACGGCGATCACCAGCGCGTGCGGCGCGACGATACGGAAACCCTCCACGAAGGTGCGTCCCAGGCGGCGCAGCGCCGAGGGACGGTAGGTCAGATGGTCCGGATAGCCGCTGACCTGTTCGCGTGCCGGCAGGTGGATCGGCGGGGAGCCGAGCCAGGTATCGCCGCTCGTCATGCGCTCGCTGCGCGGGGCGTGGGTGTGCACGCCGACGAGTACCCCTTCCGGCAGCACGGTGCCGTCCGGGATGTAGCTGCCGTTGCCGACGAAGGAGCGGTTCGACACGACCGTCGCTTCCATCGTCATCCAGCCGCCGTCGATCTGCTCGTCGCCCAGCATGACGGCATCGGCGATGAAGGTCTCGTCGCCCAGCGTCAGCATGTCCGGCACCACGCCCAGCGCCGTCGAGATCTCGGCGTCGCGTCCGACCTTGGCGCCCAGCAGCCGGTACCAGAACGGCGCGAACACGGTCGCATAGATGCCGTGCAGGACGTTCAGGCTCGACTCCTGGATATGGCTGACCAGCCATTTTTTACAGTATGTATTGCTGTGCACGGCCGAACGGCCCGGCTGCAGGCGCGGCAGGAAGCCCCAGCGGATCGCCGCCGACACCAGCATCGTCAGGGCGATCAGCACGGCGCTGGCCGGCAGCGCGAGCACGAAGTAGCGCGCCAGCTGGCCCCAGATGGAATTCTGGTGGAAGCCGGGCAGGGCACCGCGCTCGTCGAACCAGTCGATCAGCACGAAACTGGGGAACACGGGCATGAAGAACACGGTCGCCACCAGCAGGATGCCGAACACGAAGAACAGCCCTTCGCCCATCAGGCGCGCGCGGCTGGCGACGGGGCGCGGCGGCAGCGTCGATGGATCGAAGGCGCCGGCATCGCGTGCCGGCGAGCCGCACCACACGCGTCTATCCGGCACGCTCGCGCCGTCCTGCAGTGCCGACTGGCCCTCCAGGTGCCCGCGCCGGCCCACACGGGTATTGCCTTCCAGGATCGCGTACGACGACACGCAGGCATCGTCGTCCAGCTGGATCGGTCCGAGGATGAGGCGGCCCCGTTCGACGCGGGCGTTCTCGAAATTGACGCCGTTGCCGATGCTGACGTTGTCGCCCAGCGTCAGCAGCTCGGGCGCACGCAGCGTCATCGATCCGATCACGACGTCGCGCCCGACCTTCGCGCCCAGCAGGCGCAGCCACCACGCGTACAGCGAGGAGCCGGCCAGCAGGTAGGTGGGCGCCGCCTCGACGAGGCGGTCGGACAGCCACCAGCGGAAATAGGTCACGCCCCACAACGGATAGGAACCCGGTTGCAGCTTCGGCGCGATCAGCCGCTTGCCCACGATGGCGAACACGAATTCGGCGAGCGTCGCCAGCAGGAACACGCCCAGCGACGCGGCAATGGCGCGCGCCACCGAGTCGCCCGGATCGCCGGTATAGAAGTGATAGGTGAAGAACGGCGCCAGCCACTGCGCCATGCGCAGCGTGACGAGCACCGGCAGCGTCGCCAGTTGCGCCAGGCCGCACAGCCAGCGCCGGCCGGCGGGTGGCGGCGTCCAGTCCGGTTCGATCGCGGCCGTACCGGCGGCCTGGTCGAGGCTGGAGGCGATCGCGCCGATCTGCCGCTGCTGGTAGATGTCGCGCACCGTCACGTGGGCGAAGCGCGGGTCGGCGCGCAAGGCGGTCGCCAGGCGCGCGGCAAAGAAGGAGTGGCCGCCCAGGTCGGAAAAGAAATCCAGTTCACGGCGGACGGGCTGGCCCGGGAACAGGCCGGCCAATGCGGCGAACAGCGCTTCCTCGCCGGGCGTCTCCGCGATATCGGATTCGGCCGGGTCGCTGGGCAGCGGCGCGCTCAGGGCCATTGCCTTCAAGGCCTTGCGGTCGATCTTGCCCGAGGTCAGGCGCGGCATCACGTGCAGCGTCTCGAAGCGGCTCGGCACCATGTACGGCGGCAGCCGTTCCGCCAGCGCGCGGCGCAGCGTGGTCGGACTCAGTTGCTCATCCAGGCTGCCGGCGGCCGGGACCAGGTAGGCGACGAGGCGGTCGATGCCGTCGTCCTTGCGCAGCAGCACGGCCGTGGTGCCGACGCCTTCCTGCTGTGCCAGCACCGCCTCGATCTCTCCCAGCTCGACGCGGAAACCGCGAATCTTGACCTGGTCGTCGGTGCGCCCCAGGCACACGACCTGGCCGTCCGGCTCGATGCGGGCGAGGTCGCCGGTGCGGTACAGGCGCGGATCGTCCGGCCCCGCGCTCCATGGGTTGGCCAGGAATTTCTCGGCCGTGAGGTCGGGACGTCCCAGGTAGCCGGCCGACAGGCCGGGACCGACGATGCACAATTCTCCCGTGTCGCCGCGCGGCAGGATCTGCAGGCCCTTGTCCGTCTCCGTCGAGATCACCAGCAGGCCGTAGTTCGGCAGCGGGGTGCCGATCGTGATCAGCTTGCCCGGCTCCAGGCGCGCGAGGCTCGCCGAGACGGTCGCCTCGGTGGGGCCGTAGGTATTGAACATCTGGCGGCCCGGACGCGAAAAGCGTTCGACCACCGTTTCCGGGCACATCTCGCCGCCCAGGTTGATGATGCGCAGGCTCGGCACGTCCTCGGCGAACAGCGCCAGCAGCGTCGGCACCGCGTGCAGCACCGTCACGCCGTTTTCCAGCAGCAGGCGCGGCAGCGCTTCCGGATCGCCGGCCGTTTCCTTCGGCCCCAGCCACAGCGTGGCGCCGACCAGGTAGGAGATCCAGATTTCCTCGAACGACATGTCGAACGCGACCGAGAAACCCTGGTACACGCGGTCGGAGGCACGTACGCCCAGCACTTCGTTCTCGCTGCGCAGGAAATGGCAGATGCTGCGCTGGTCGATCAGGATGCCTTTCGGCTTGCCCGTCGAGCCGGATGTATAGATGACGTAGGCCGGCGCATCGCCCGGCACCTCGCCGCGCCGCTGCAGTACGGTGCCCTCGGGCGCCGGCGCCAGCAGATGCTCTGCCATGTGCACGGGCTGGACGATCTCGCCGAGACGTTCGCGCATGCGCTCGCTCGACACGAGCGCCGGCGAGCCGGCATCCTCCATGCACACCAGCAGGCGCTCGACGGGCGTGTCCTCGTCGACGGGCAGCCAGGCGGCGCCGGCCTTGGCGATGGCGGCCTGCATCACGAGCAGGTCGATCCCGCGCGGCATCCACAGGCCGACGATGTGGCCGGGCCGGATGCCGGACGCGATCAGCCGCGAGGCGGCGAGGTCGGCCAGTGCATCGAGTTCGCCGTAGGTCAGGCTGCGCTCGCTCGTCACCAGCGCAAGCTGGTCGGGCGCACGCCGCGCACTGCTTTCCAGCAGGTCGGCCAGGATTTCACCGCGCAGCAGCTCGGGCTGGTGCGGACCGTAGAGGACATCGGGATGCCGTGTCAGCGTAGAAATATCGTTCATCGACGGCTGCAGATGAGGGTACCGGTGAGGGAAAACAAGCACATGCGCGCATCGTACGCGATTTTGGAGGCCGGCTGGATTACCGACACATTTCCGCACTCTTTTGGGGTATTTTTGATCCAAATCAAATGTGAACCAGGAGGGGGACCCCTACAATTTGAGACAAATTAATTGCTGTACGGAAAAATCCAGGGGAATTCCATTGCGCACCAACTTGCCAGTCACCGGTATCGAATATCACCTCAAACAGGGCCAATCCATCGTGTCGAAGACGGACACGAAGGGACGCATCACCTACGTCAACCCGAACTTCATCGAAGCCAGCGGTTTCACGGAAGAAGAATTGATCGGCAAGGCCCACAACATCGTGCGTCACCCGGACATGCCGCCGCAGGCGTTTGCCGACCTGTGGGAAACGCTGCAGGCCGGCGAGCCGTGGACGGGGCTGGTCAAGAACCGCCGCAAGAACGGAGACTATTACTGGGTCGTCGCCAACGTCGTGCCGATCAAGGAACGCGGCCTCACGATCGGCTACATGTCCGTGCGCACGCGGCCGGAGCGCGACCAGGTCGCTGCCGCCGAGGAGCTATACCGGCGCTTCCGCGAAGACCGCGCCGGCGGCCTGGCGATCCGGCGCGGCAAGACCGTCGGCACCAGCCTGCTGGCGCGCCTGCTGTCCCTGCGCGCCTTGCCGCTGGGCCGGCGCCTGGGCCTGATGCTGGGCAGCCAGGCGGCGCTGCTGCTGGCGCTTGCCGGCGTCACCGAGGATCTCGTCTGGCGGCTGCTGGCCGCGCTGGGGGCCGGCCTGACGCTGCTGGCCTGGCATGAGTTGCAATCGTCGATCGTCGGACCGATGGGCCAGGCGCAGCAGGCGGTGTTCGCACTGGCCGGCGGCGACCTGTCGCACCTGCCGCCGCGGGGGCGCGACGACGAGATGGGCCGCCTGCTGCTGGCGCTGCGTCAACTCAACATCAATCTGACGGCCGTGGTCGGCGACGTCAACGACAGCGTGACGTCGATCGAATCGGCCACGCGCGACATCGCCACCGGTAACGAGGACCTGGCGCGGCGCACGGAAGCGCAGGCCGCCAGCCTGGAACAGACGGCCTCCAGCCTCGCGCAGGTGGCGGCGGCGGCCGGCCAGAACACGGATAGCGCCGTGCGTGCGGACGGACTGGTCGGCGCCGCATCCAGCGTGGCAGGCCGCGGCGGCGATGCCGTCGAGGCGGTCGGCACGACCATGGGCCAGATCAGCAGCTCGGCCACGCGCATCGTCGACATCATCGGCCTGATCGACGGCATTGCGTTCCAGACCAATATCCTGGCGCTGAACGCCTCCGTCGAAGCGGCCAGGGCGGGCGAGCAGGGCAGGGGCTTCGCCGTCGTCGCGGGCGAGGTGCGCTCGCTGGCCCAGCGCTCGGCCACGGCCGCGAAGGAGATCAAGGCGTTGATCGACGATTCGGTCGACAAGGTGGGACAGGGCAGCGCGCTGGTGGGTGCGGCTGGCCAGACCATGCGCGAGGTGGTCGGCGCCGTGAAGGATGCCGCGACCATCATGCACGGCATCACGGCCGCCTCGCGCGAACAGAGCCACGGCATCGCCCAGGTGAATGCCGCCATGGTCGAACTGGACGGCATCACCCGGCGCAATGCCGCATTGGTGGAAGAGTCGGCGGCTGCATCGACGAGCGTGGCGGAACAGGCCGCGCGGCTCGCGCAGGCCGTGTCCGTGTTCAAGGTCGAGCGGCGCGCGCGCGTCGCCTGAGCCGTGCGCGCATTGACTTGGGCTTAGTTGGACTTACTTGGATTTCTGCACGAAGCTCGACGCCAGCACGGACTGGTCGAAGCCCGGCGTGCCGTTGCCGTCGGACGCGTAGCGGTACAGGACGGCCGAATAGATGCCGGACAGCGTGGCGTGGAACAGGATGCAGGCCAGGAAGACCAGCACCACGAGGGCGGCGAACAGCACGAACGCGGCCGGGCTGGCGGCGCGTAGGGTCGTCAGCAGCGGCAGCGCCAGCAGGGAGGCCGCGGTCGCCAGGCCGAAATAGATCACGCCGAACGCGACGCCCAGTCCCACCTGGCCGACGACGTTTTCGCCCCAGGTGCGCTTGAGCAGGGCGGTGCTTTCGGAAATCGCGCCGACCGCGCCCGTGTCGCGCACCACGATCACCGGTACGACCATGAAGGTCGCGACGGCCCAGCCGGCGCCGATCACGGCGACGACGAAGCGTCCGACGAAGCCGAGCCGCTCCTGGATGACACGCAGGATGACGCCGACCGTCGCCGAAATGACGGCATAGCCGAGCAGGGCGCCGAAGCGGCTATTGGCGATGCGCAGGCCGTCGCCCAGCGTCGGCGTGCCGCCGTCGAGCCGGATCATGACGGCGCCGACCAGCGCCGCATTGAAGTAGAAGATGACGAAGTACTGCACGACGTAGAACAGGAACGCGGCCGAATACAGGTCGCCTTCTCCGATCCCGTCGATGGAGGCGAGGCCGAAGACCGGCAGGGCGAACGCGACGATCACCAGCACCAGGGCCGCGGCGGACAGGATGGGGAACAGCAGCAGGCGATTGTCCTGCCGCAGCACCTGGATGCTGGCGTGGACGAGCGCGAAACTGCGCTTGATACGGTCGAACATGGCGTGACTCCTCGAGATGCGCCGCTCGCGCGGCAAAACCCGCTCATCTTATCGGGAACGCATGGCCGAAAATGCGCGCTTTGTCACGCGCTTTGTCCGCGCTATGCGGATCAGCCGCCGGTGCGCTTGGGCTTGTGGCCTTGCTTGTCGAGGAACTGCATGACGAGGTCGCAGTGGTCGCCCTGCACCTCGATGACCCCATCCTTCACGGTGCCGCCCGTGCCGCAGGCCGTGCGCAACTGCTTGCCCAGCGCCGCCAGGGCGACGGCATCGAGCGCCAGCCCCTTCACGAGCGTGGCCGTCTTGCCGCCCCGGCCCTTGCTCTGGCGCGACACGCGCACGACGCCGTCGCCGACGGGAGCGCCCTTGGCGCTTGCCTTGCAGGTGCAATCGGCGAGGGGATGACGGCAATCGGGGCACATGCGGCCGCTTTCGGTGGAGTAGACGAGGCCGCCGGTTGAACTACGTTTCATGCTTGATCGGATGGTGGAGGTACGGGAGGCGCAAGTGTAGCAGGCGGCGGGCGTCCCTACTTGCATGGTCGCTTGCTCACGCCGGTCATGGCGTCCATCTGCGCCACCGTCAACACGGCGGGCATGGGGTCGTCGATGGGATCGCCGTTGGCATCGAACGCCATCTTCTTCGGTGGCGGCTCGTTGGGACAGCCCGGCACGGACTTCGGCAGCGATGCCGCCAGCGCGAACAACTGGTCCCGCAGCGGCTCGCGCAACACGTTGGCCTCGATCCACAGCTCGTAAGCGCGCCGTCCCTCACGCCACGACAGGTGGGAGACCGCCGCGCCGGACGCAGTCTCGAACACGCCCAATCGTGCGGGCAGGCCGTTGATGCGTTCCGGCTCGTCCTCGGGACGCCGCCAGGAAGTGCTGCCGTCGGCCGACATATCGTGTTCGAACAACGTCAGCCGATGCCCGTCCGGCAGGCGGAAACCGCGGTACAGGCGCGAAGGCACGTCGTTGACGTACTCGGCCCGGCCGCCAAGGCTTTCCAGCCTGGCGAAGGGCGTGTGCGTCAGGTCGACCGGCGGGAATGCCAGCTTGCGCGTGGCGCGTGCGAGGGAGGTGAACGCGATGTCGAAACGCGCAAGATCGCCTTCGCACACGCGCTTGAAGCCATCTTTCCGCGGTAGATAGGCGGCCGGGTTGCGCTCCTGATCGGCGCTGCATTCCCACGCCTTCAGCCCGGTGCGCCCGACGGTGCCGATGACAGCGAGCGTCGCGATGCCGACGGCGGCCAGCAGCCACTTTTCGACGGCCGACGGTGCGGCAGCAGCGGGGCCGGCGCGAAGACGACGGCCTGCTTTCCTGCACAGCCAGGCAATGCCGATGAACGGCAGTGCGACCATGGCCGTCAGTCGGACGACATCGACGACCGGTGCATGCATCCAGACGATACAGCCCAAGGCATAGACGATTGCCGCCAACAGCGTGAAAGCATTCAGGATGTGGCCGGCAAAAAGTAATAGGCCAGCGACGGCGGTTCTCAATCAGTCCTCCAGGATCAAGTGTCGAGTTCGCCCGTCAGCGACTCGGGCAGCACGGTTCAATACGGGCTCGTTGCCGGCGCGCCGTCGAGCGTGGTCCATACGTCGTCCGGGAGCGAACGGTCGCGGATGCATACCCTGTCATGGTCCGGATAGGTGATGCGATCCAAGGATGCGCGCGTGCCTACGACAAGGCATCTGGTCGGCAGCGTGCTGCGGTTCTGCAAGGTGTGGCCAACGGCGACACCGCTGCGGAAGGTTGCGGCATCGCCCGGCCGCAGCACGGTCTCGGTATTCCCTTCGATCAGCGTTACTTCCCCTTCGAGCACGTACACCATCTCATCTTCCGCGCTGTGCCAGTGCTTGATCGAAGACTGCGCACCAGGCTGGAGCACTTCGAGGAACGATCCGAATTGACTCAGGTCGCCGGCCTCGGAAATCCACAAGGTGGTAGCGCCTTCATTCGATTCTTCGATGAATTTGTCGGGAGTCAGGGCAGGCATGGCGATTCCTAACGGGATGAAATGTTAATCGTGTACGTCGGGGTGCAATCCAGCGGGCTTACGATAGTCGGTTTGTTGGCTAGTTGTGAAGTTGCAAGAGGTTGTTTCGGTTAGTTGAGAGCCTGGACATCGG
>CAUSCY010000081.1:0-19338 GCA_963529995.1 uncultured Massilia sp.
GAGCACAGCACTCATAATGCTGGGGTCGGTGGTTCAAGTCCACCTATCACCACCAATAGCGTGAAACGGCTCGCTTCGCAAGAAGCGGGCCGTTTTCATTTCAGCCCCTCCCCGCCTTCTGCAAATCCTTCGGCAACTGGTACACCGGACAGTAGCGGTACGTCGTGCGCTCGCCCTTGATGATCTGCGTGAAGGTCAGCGCATCCTGCACGACCACCTGCTGGCGCTGGGTGAACCGTGGCGCCGGGCCGGCGCCGGCGTCGATGCAGCGCTGGTCGACCGTATAGGTATTGCCGCGGCGTGAGCGGACGGTCGCCTTGCAGGCGCGCGTATGCGCAGTCGAGATGCCCTTGCCGTCGTACTGGCGGATCTCGGCATTGGCCGGCGATTCGCAGGCCGCGTCCTTGGCGACATAGATGCCCGGCTTGAGCTTGTAGACGCCGCCCGGCTTGGGCGTGGTATCGACGCTGGCCTGGGCGGACGCTGCCGCTGCAAGCATGGCGATGGTCGCAATATAAAATTTCCTCAAGGTCATTACCTCATGCTTATCATATGACCCGAGTCTAGCCGATCCCGTTTAACGGCCGCGTCCGCCTGATTCAGGCCGGACCCACGTCCGCATCCTCGTCCAGCGCGAATTCGCCGCGCTCGAAAGCGGCCAGCACGGCCTGCGCCTGGTCCAGGTATTCGCGCGGCGCCAGGATGCGGACGCCGCCCAGCGCCGGCGCCAGCAGCAGGTCGGTCTGCATCAGGTGGGCATCGGCCAGCACGGCCGGGATGCCGGAAGCGACCAGGCAGCCCTGCACCAGGCTGGCCTGCATCGGGATCAGGTAGCGCGCGACCTCGAACAGGTCGCGGCCCGGAATGGCTTCCAGTTCGGGGACGCCGGCCAGCGTCGCATCGGCTGCTGTGTACATCGCGCTTCCTCCCATCGGCAATGAGCTCATCTTACCCCGGCCATATGCAGCCAGGTGGGCACGGTCGACAATAAATACAGCACCACGCCGATCATGCCGCCGACGACGGTACCGTTGATGCGGATGTATTGCAGGTCCTTGCCGATATTCAGTTCTACCTGGTGCGACAGCGCCTCGCTATCCCAGTTTTTCACGGTGTCGGCGATGTGGCGCGTCAGGAAGCCCGCGAATTCCGGCGCCGCGCCGCGCGCTGCCAGTTCCAGGCTCTCGTTCAGCGAGGCGCGCAGCAGCGGATCGTCGGCCAGCATGCGTCCGACCCAGGCGCCGGTGGCGACGAGGCGGCGGTGCAGGACCGAATCCTCCTTGTCCAGGTCGGCCCTGATCCACCCCTTCAGGTCCGTCCACAGCGCGCCGATATAGCCGTTCAGCGTCTCGTCGCCGACCAGGTAGCGCTTGATCTCTTCGCCCTTCTGCGCGAATGCCGGGTCGGCCTGCAGGCGCGCGATGAAGTCCTCGATGAAGGCGTCGAAGCGCTGGCGCAGCGGGTGCGCGGGATCCTCGTCGACGCGCTTGAGGATGCCGGCGGCAAGGCGCACCGTGATGTCGGCGCCCTTGCGGCCGATGAGTTCGGACGGCAGCATCTTTTCCATGAAGGCGTATTCCTCGCGCAGCCAGTCGACGATGCCCTGGGCGATGACGGCCTGCGTGTCCTCGTTATCGAGCAGCCGGGCGAGCTGGCGGATGCCTTCGTCGAGGATCTCCTGGTGGCGCCGGTCGCGCGTCAGGCTCTCGAGGATGGCGCCGGCCGTCTTCGACAGGTCGACGCCCTCGATCATGCCGTGCACGGCGCGGCGCACGAATTGCTGTACCGGCGCGTCCTCGATGAAGTCGAGGACCCAGCTGCCCATGCGCACCAGGTAGTTGCCCAGGCGCTCCGTGTTGGCGGGCGCCACGAGCCAGTCGGCCACCTTCTGCGCCGGGTCGTGGCGCCGGATCAGGCCCACGATGGATTCCGTGTCGAGAAATTTTTCTTCGACGAAGGCGGCCAGGTTGTCGGCGATGCGCTCCTTGTTGGCGGGGATGATCTCCGTGTGGCGCGACACGAACGGAATCGGAATGCGCCTGAACAGCGCCGTCACGGCGAACCAGTCGGCCAGCGCGCCCACCATCGCCGCTTCGGCAAAGGCTTTCAGCAGGCCGCTCCACCACGATGCGGGCAGTGCCAGCGCCACCACGAACAGCACGGCCGCACCGATGAAAAAGGCCAGCGCGAGGCGCTTGGTCCCGCGCAGTTCCAGTTCCTTGTCCCGCATCGCCTCCACACGCTTCTCCACTCGGCAATTCCTCCAGGCTCCATCCTAGCCCAGAGGCCGGACTGGAGGCGCACCGGCTTGCAGCAACTGCAACAAACTACGGCAATGCGCATGCATCCGCATGCATTTCTCATCGATTTCACGGCAATTTCGGTTTTTTTACGCGATTTTGGCCCA
Organism: uncultured Massilia sp.; assembly: GCA_963529995.1. Lineage (GTDB taxonomy): Bacteria > Pseudomonadota > Gammaproteobacteria > Burkholderiales > Burkholderiaceae_D > Telluria. The sequence continues at coordinate 2,408 of CAUSCY010000081.1, forward strand.
TCAATAAAGATCGTCCCTTATACTGGGAAAGTTTATTGACAAGGAGACCACCACGGATGGAACACAACATCAGTCTGATCACCACGATCGCCGCCGCCCTCGGGCTCGGCCTGCTGCTCGGCATGATCGCCGTGAAGCTGCGCTTGCCTGCGCTGGTCGGCTATCTCGCCGCCGGCGTCATCATCGGCCCGGCCACGCCGGGCTTCGTGGCCGACGTGCAACTGGCTTCCCAGTTGGCGGAGATCGGCGTGATGCTGCTGATGTTCGGCGTGGGCCTGCACTTCTCGCTCGATGACCTGATGGAGGTCAAGGGCATCGCCCTGCCCGGCGCCATCCTGCAGATCGCCGTCGCGACCCTGCTCGGCATGGGCCTGGCGCACTGGTGGGGCTGGAGCATGGGCGCGGGCCTCGTGTTCGGCCTGGCGCTGTCGGTGGCGAGTACCGTCGTGCTGCTGCGGGCGCTGGAGGACCGGGGCGAACTCGATTCCTTCAACGGCCGCATCGCGGTCGGCTGGCTGGTGGTCGAGGATCTCGTCACCGTGCTCGTGCTGGTGCTGCTGCCGGCGCTGTCGGGCGTCCTGGGCGGCAAGAGCGACGGCAGCGGCGGTTCACTGTGGATGGCGCTCGGCACCACGCTGCTGCAGGTCGGCGCCTTCGTGGCGCTGATGCTGATCGTCGGCCGCAAGCTGTTCCCGTGGTTCCTGTGGCGCGTCGCCAAGACCGGTTCGCGCGAGCTGTTCACGCTGGCCGTGATCGCGGCCGCCGTCGGCATCGCCTACGGATCGTCGCACTTGTTCGGGGTGTCGTTCGCGCTGGGCGCCTTCTTCGCCGGCATGGTGCTGCGCGAGTCGGAGCTGAGCCACCGCGCCGCCGAGGAGACGCTGCCCCTGCGCGACGCCTTCTCCGTGCTGTTCTTCGTCTCGGTGGGCATGCTGTTCGATCCGCGCGTGCTGGTCGAGAGTCCGCTGCAGGTGCTGGGCGTGCTGGCCATCATCCTGTTCGGCAAGTCGCTGGCGGCGTTCGCCCTCGTGCTGGCGCTGCGCTATCCGCTCAATACGGCGATCACCGTCTCGGCCAGCCTGGCGCAGATCGGCGAGTTCTCCTTCATCCTGGCCGCGCTGGGCATGTCGCTGGGGCTGCTGCCGGAAATGGGCCAGAACCTGATCCTGGCCGGCGCCATCATCTCGATCGCCGTCAACCCGCTGATGTTCAAGACGGTGGAGCCGCTGCAGAACTGGCTGCGCAAGCGCTCGCCGCTGTCGCGCCAGCTGGAGCGCTCCACCGATCCTCTGGCCGAGCTGCCGATGTCGGTAGAACACGACCGCCTGACGGGCCAGGTGGTGCTGGTCGGCTACGGCCGCGTGGGACGGCGCATCGCCGACGAACTGACGCGAGAGGGCGTGCACTTCGTCGTGGCCGAGCAGAACCGCGACATCGTCGAGGAACTGCGCAAGCGCGACCAGCCGGCCGTCGCCGGCAACGCGGGCGATCCGGCGGTGCTGATCCAGGCCCATATCGCGCGTGCCTCCATGCTCGTCATCGCCACGCCGGACACCTTCCACGTGCGCGCCATGGTCGAGACGGCCAAGGCCCTGAACCCGACGATCCGCTGCGTGGTGCGTACCCACAACGAGGAAGAGGCGCGCCTGCTGCGCGAGGATACGGGCGGCACCGTCTTCATCGGCGAACATGAGCTGGCCAAGAGCATGACCCGGCACGTGATCGAAACGCTGGAGAATGCGCCGGCTGCGGCGCACTGAAGAAGCTGTATGGATGCAACGCATATTTACGTTGCATCTTTTTTAATTTCTGGTAACGTGACGCGCTTTGCCGTAAAGACACGTCTGTTATCATGAAAAAAGTTTTTGCATCGCTGCTCGTGGCGCTCCTAAGCGCCTGTGGCGGCGGCGGTGGCGGATCGGAGACCCCGTCCGGCACCGCACCCGCGCCCACCCCCGCGCCCACCACGCCGGTCGCGGCCAACGATCCCTGCCTCACCCTGTCGCCCAGCCCGCTGAACCTGACGCTGGAGGAAGGCGTCTCCACGGCGGTCACCGTCCAGGCAACGGCCAACTGCAACTTCCCCGATACCATCAACGTCGCCATCGTCGACGACAAGGGCGTTTTCTCGTCCAACGTCAACATCAGCGCGCAGTCGCAGTACAGCTATGCGGCGCAGTTGCGGACGGCACCCGGCCTGGCGGCGGGATCGTATGACGGCACGCTGGAAGTGAAGCTGTGCAAGGACGATCCGAAAGTCTGCAGCCAGCCGCACAAAGGATCGCCGTGGCGCCTGCCGTACCACCTGCAGGTCAACCTGCCGATCAGCTGGTCGGTGCAGAATCCGCCCGTCATCGTGGCCGGCTCGGACTCCAGCGCGGCTGGCCTGACGGCGCAGAGCGCGGTCAACCTGTCCGGCACCAAGTCGGTCCAATGGCGTGCCGCCGTGGCGAATGCGCCGTGGCTGAAACTCGTCAATGCCAGCGGCATGACCAATGCGTCCACGCTGCAGGTCGCGGTCGACCCCGCCGAATTCGCAAAGCTGCCGAATTCCGCCGACTATACGGCCGTCGTCGCGATCGCCGCGGACGCGCCGAACGTGCCGCAGACAACCGTCGCCGTCACCCTCCGAAAAGCGCTCGCGGACGTGAGCTATGTCGGCCCCCATACGCTCATGCCCGGCCAGTCCGCCACGGTGCGCCTGCGCGGCCACGGCTTCAGCGCGCTGGCCGACCTGTCGCGACTGGACGTCAGCGGACTTACCGTCAGCAATGTACGCCGCGTCAGCGATACGGAAATCGCCATGACGGCGTCGGCCGCCAACCCCGGTAGCGCACGCTTTTCGATCGGCAATGCGATGGGCCTGGACACGGGTTCCGCGAGCCTGAAGATCGTCACACCGGCGAAGTTCCGCTACCAGGCATTGGATAGCGAGGGCGTCAAAGGTACCCTGCGCTTCGACGCCGAGCGTCAGGCCTTGCTCGTCGTGAATCGCGACTTGCAGCAAGTCTTGCGCTATGGCTATGACGGCACCGGCTGGTCGGCATCGAGCGTGTCGCTCAGCGGCGCCGACGATGCGGCCCTGGGTCCGGACGGCGCTGCGCTGGTCGTCACGACCTTGTCCGGCCGGCTCTCGCTGCGGGACCCGGTGACGCTGGCGGAGCAAGCCAGTTATCAGGGCGCAAGCTATGCCAAGGGCCTGTACGTGTCGCCGCGCCTGGCGGTGACCAACGACGGCCGCGCCTGGTTCCCGCAAGGAAACCAATGGAACACGATGGCGTATTTCGACCTGCGTACGCGCGAGTTCGGCCATGCGGGGACGATGTACTACGGCGGGCCGTGGTTCTCGCTGTCGGGCGACGGCGAGCGTCTCGTCTTCACCCAGACCTCGTCCTCGTCGCCCTTCCTGCCGGTGCAATACATGGACGCGGCCGACGGCGTGATCCGCGACAACCCGGACGCCAACCTGGCGTTCTTCTACAACGCGTCCCAGAACCTGGACGGCAGCCGCATCGTGCTGGACGACCAGGAGGTGCGCGACAACACGTTCAAGGTGCTGGGCAAGCTCGCGCTGACCGACGGTCCGTATGCGGGCTACAGCTATGGCTCGGTGATCACGCCGGACGGCGCACGCACCTATGTGATGTATTTTGGTCCGAACATGGGACCGACGGCGCAGCCGCGCATCGTTGTGTTCGACACCAGCAAGGCAGTCAGCGGGACCTTCCCCATCCTCGGCTACTTCGACGTCGCCGATTCGCCGACCAGCTGCACGCCGGGCGCCTATTGCGATCCGCGCATGTCGACGGCGATCAGCCCGGACGGCAAGACACTGTTCTTTGCCGGTAACAAGAGCATCCTCGTCATCCCGGTGCCGGCCGTCCTGCAGCAATAAGAAAAAGGCCGGACCAAAAAAAACGGCGGACATCGCTGTCCGCCGTCGTAACCCGGGCCGACGTCGCCCGGGAACCATCAACCAATCGTTCGGCCTTACGCCACCGCCTCCTCGGCGCACAGCGTGAGGTTCACGGCGCGCGGCGCATCCAGGCCGGCGCGCAGCGCTTCCTCGTGTTCGGCCAGCAGCGCGAACACGGCATCCTTCGACAGCACGTACTGGTCCAGCAACGTGTCCTTGAGCGCGACGATCACCTTCTCGTAGTCGCGGATCGCGTCCAGCGTGTAGCTGTACAGCTCGTCCGACTTTTCTTCGACCTGACGCAGCGTGTGCTCGCCGCTGGCGTCGTTCTGCAACTGGCTGTAGTCGATCTTGGCGCGCGAGTACATCGACAGGCGGCCGACCATCAGGTTCAGCATCTTGGTGATCTTCTCGATGTCGTTCTGGCTGCCCACCGAGATGCCGCGCGCGCCGTAGAACAGCTCTTCCGCCGCCACGCCGCCGTACAGGCCGATCACGTCGCGCTCCAGCTCTTCCAGCGTGCGCAGCGACATGTCGTCACCCGACTGCAGCACGTAACCCAGCGCGCCGATCTTCGACACGGCCTCGGTGCTGATCTTGAGCAGGTGCGATTTTTCCTTGACTTGCGCGAGGCTCAGGCCCTGGCGCAGGAACGGGTCGATCTGCATGAAGAAGTGGCCCAGTTCGTGCACGGCGATGCGCTCGCGCTGCTTGTGCTTCTCGGCCGTGGTGGCACGGTCGGTCAGGCCGATGGTGGCGCGCTCGTAGGCACGGAACAGCAAATCCGTATTGATGATCGCCTTTTCCTGGATCGACAGCATCGATGCGCGCTCGACCACGGTTTCCAGCAGCGCGGGGCTGAGGTTCTGGGTGATCTCGGCGACCTGGTCCAGGTCGAGGTCGTTCCAGTCGACGAGGCCTTCCTTCTTGCGCGCCAGGAAGCTGCGCAGCAGTTCGCGCCGCTCGGCCTTGTTCGGCAGGCGGAAGTTGATCTTCACCGAGAAGCGGCGCAGCATCGCTTCGTCCATCTCGGTCGAGGCATCGTCGAAGTTCGAGGCGACGACCCAGATCACGCCCTGTCCCTTGTCGCTCTTCACGCCGTCCAGCAGGCCCAGCAGGGTGTTGGCGGTATCGTCTTCCCATTTCTTTTCGCTGCGGCCGCGCGGCATGAACAGGCTCTGCGCTTCATCCAGGAAGATGATGCAGCGGCCTTTCGCGCTGGCCTTGCGGTACAGGGCATTCAGCGCCTTCGAACCGCCGCCGACGTAGCCCGATTCCAGCGCCGAGCCGGACGCCTGGATCAGGGGGATGTCGAGGCGCTTGGCCAGGTAGCCGACCAGCTTGGTCTTGCCGGTACCCGCAGGGCCGGTCAGCATCACGTTGAACGGCTTGTCGATATTGTGTTCCTGGTAGATCTCGCGGTTGCGGATCATGTCTTCCAGGTGCAGCACTTCCTGCTTGATGTCTTCCATGCCGATCAGGTCGTCCAGGCTGCCCTTGAGCTTGTCCGGCGAGATCATCTGGGCGCTCGCGCCCATGCCCGGGATGCCGAACTTGATCGCGTACAGGATCACCAGCAGCACGGTGATGTCGAGCGCGTGGCGCTTCAGGAAGTCGACGACGTCGGTGCCGAAGTTCTCGCCCTCTTCCTGCAGCACGGCCTTGTGGGTGGCCAGGTAGTCGTCCTTGGCGATCGAATACGGGATCGCGTTCTTGAGCAGCACTTCACGCTCCAGCGACAGGTGCGAGGTGCTCGGCACCTTCACCACGTGCAGCTGCGGCGCATCCTTGAACTTGTAGACGTAGCGCGGCGAATCCGACAGCGGCTTGGCGATGAGGAGGTAGTCCAGGCGCTCCTTGTTCGCGGCCAGCTCGGTGATCTCGGCGATGTTCTGCGAGTGCACGACGGGCGCCGTGTCCTGCGGCACGTTGGCCTTGTAGATGAACCAGCCGGTCAGCATGCCCAGCACGATGGCGGTCAAGATCCGAACGTAAACATTCTTGAAGGCAATTTGAATTTGGGCAAATTTCGGCATATCGGTACTCTGCAAAAAACGAAGGGTGTGATGCTGCGTGGTATTGCGTGCCTTCCAAAGTGCCGACTGGACGAGAAAGGCGGCAGTTCTGAACCGCTTGGGGTATTCAAACGTGTACGTTTGATATTGTTTTGATGCTCTAAGGCAATAGGAATATGGAGACTATACCCGCAAAGAAAAGGAAGGTGTATACCGTGCGGCGAAAAAAACGTGCGCTGCAACATCAGTGATCATCCTGCCATCGAAATTCCTTGTCCTTTCGGTACCTCAGATAATCCGGGAGCAAGAAACGGCGAAAATAATGCTTATCAATCAATAGTTTGATGCTTAACTGATTACATTTGTTTATTTAGAAAATATAAAAGTTTCCGGGCATTTACTTAGCTGTAACAGCACGTAACGGACGCGATGCAACACGGATCTTTTGCTATGCTGGATATCGGCCCGCGTATTTGTCATCGGTCAGCGTAGATCCATTAAGCAATTAGTTTCTTTGTTTTATGGAATACCCTTGCGATGCAATACGGGTGCCGAAGCCACGTGACCAGGTTCCGCCAGCTTTGTCGAAGGAATGACCGTGAAACGATATGCACTTGCCTTAACGCTCAGCTTGTTGTTCGGCGGCGCCGCCCAGGCCGCCGCTATCGACCTCGACACGACCCATGCCGGCGTTCGCGCCTACCGTGTGGCCGACCTGTCGACGGTGCACCGCACCGAGGTGGTGGCACCGCCGCCCTCCTCGATGTCCGAACTTCCCGAACCGGAAGTGTTTGCCATGATGCTGGTCGGCCTGATCCTGATCGGCTACCGGGCCAGCCGCGTCAGCAGCGAGAAGTTCAAATAAGGTGTGAGAAGTAAACCGTTCCGCCGACGAACGTTTTCGCATGACGCGCAAGCGGGCCGCAAGGCCGGGTCGATGGAAGCAGCAACGACGGCGCCACTGGCGCCGTCGTCATTTCAGGCAGGGGTTTCGTTGCACAGGGCGTGCAGCTTGCTCAGCGTGGCCCAGTTGCGCGAGGTGGTGGCGTCGCCCAGCTCCTTGCCCAGCGTGGCGGCGGCCGCACTGTCGAGGATGCCGTCCGGGCACCACACATAGATCGCGCGTTCGCCCAGCGCCACCGCGCCGGGCTGCCAGTCGCGCCGGCACAGCGCCTCGATCGCCGCGTGCGCGTGGTGCTGCCCCAGGATGAAGATCAGCAGGCGCGCATCGTCGCAGGCCAGCGCCAGCAGCGGATTGGCGGCCACGATCGCGGCCAGCTCCTCGCTGTCGAGCACCAGGGTGCGCGCCGCCACACCCAGCTTGAGCACCAGCGCTTCCTCGATCTCGGCCGCGACCGTCTCCTGCGGCTTGGCGGGTCCGCTGAAGACCACGTTGCCGCTGTTGAGCACGCTGCGCACCTCGGTATAGCCGAGATCGCCGATCAGCTTGCGCAGGTCGGCCATGGCCACGCGTTTCGCGCGCCCTACGTTGACGCCCCTGAGCAGGGCAATGTAGCGTTTGCTGGTCATGTGGCATGGTACCGTGCCGGCACGCCGCGCGGCGCACCGGGCTGCGGTTTCTCCTTAGTTGACGAGGCCTTCCTCGCGCATTGCCTGCAGCACGGCCGGACGCTCCGCCACGCGCTGCATGTAGGCCGGCAGGCGCGGCCACGGGGACAGGTCGAACTGCACGCGGCCGGCCCAGTTCAGCACCGTGAACAGGTAGGCGTCGGCCACCGAGAATTGCGTGCCCAGCAGGTAGTCGCGCCCTTCCAGCTGGCCGGCCACCCATGCCAGGCGCTGGCGCAGCGCGGCGCGCGCGGCGTCCTTCGCTTCCGGCGCCGCGGTCGGGCGGAACAGCGGGCTGAAGCTCTTGTGCAGCTCGGCCGAGATGAAGTTCAGCCACTCGATCAGCCGGTAGCGTTCGATGGTGCCGTGGCCTGGCGCGAGCTGGCGGTCCGGCGCCATGTCGGCGACGAACTGGAGGATGGCCGGGCCTTCGGTCAGCACGGTGCCGTCCTTCAACTCCAGCGCCGGCACATAGCCTTTCGGATTGATCGCCAGGAAATCGGCGCCGCCGGCGGTGCGCTTGCTGCCCAGGTCGACGCGTTCCAGCGTGTAGTCGAGGCCGGCTTCTGCGAGGGCGATGTGGGAGGCAAGGGGGCAGGCGCCAGGGGCGAAATACAGTTTCATCGGGTTCCTATGTGTTCGTGTCGGATAGTGTGCGATGCCGACGGCAAGGCCCCGGCGAGCATACAATACATCCTCTGGCCGGGTACGGCCCCTGCCAATCGATCATAGCCGAATGGTATGATCCGCAAGATTACGAAAAGGAAAGAAATCGCATGACCACCTCCTTGCCGCCCACCGATCCGGCCGCCGTGCAGGCGCGGCTCGACCACCTGTTCCGCAACAACGGCCGCGACGACGCCGACGGCCGTGCCACCGCCACGCTGCGCCGCTACGTCGAGACCTATCGCCTGCAGCGCGACGCCGTGCCGGCCGCCGACACCCCGGAGGTGCCGTGATGAAGCGCATCACCGTCGAGGAACTGGCGGGCGGCGTGCAGGACCTGCCCTCGCTGCCGGCCGTCGTCATGGAACTGCTGGCCAGCATCGAGCAGGACGACATCGACATCTCCGTACTGGCAAAGAAAGTCTCGTACGATCAGGTACTCACGGCCAAGACGCTGCGCCTGGCCAATTCCGCGGCCTATGGCCTGCAGGTGAAGGTGACCACGATCCAGCAGGCAATCACCTACCTGGGCTTCCAGCGGATGCGCAACCTGATCACGGTGGCCGCCGTCAGCGGCTGCTTCCCGAGCGGACGCTGCCCCGGCTTCGACGACAAGGCGTTCTGGCGCCATTCGATCGCCACCGCCGCCTGCGCGCGGGCGCTGGCACGGCGCATGCGCTTCAACCAGGACATCGCCTTCACGGCCGGCCTGCTGCACGATATCGGCCGCCTGGTGCTGGTGACGAGCTATCCGGAAGCCTATGGCGACGTGCTGGCCTGGCGCGCGGCCCATGCGGCCGAGTGGCGCGACGCGGAAAGGGCCGTGCTGGGCGTGGACCACGTCGACGCCGGCCTGGCGCTGGCTGCGCACTGGAATTTCTCTGGCACCATGTGCCAGGCAATTGGATTCCACCATGCGCCGGATACGCCCGGCGCCGGCTTCCTGGCCACGATCGTGCACGTGGCCGATGCGATCGTCCACGCTCTCGACCTGTCGGGCGAGAGGGACGACGTGGTGCCGCGCCTATCCAGCGTGGCCTGGGATGCGATGGGGCTGAATGAAGAAGCCTACCTGCACCTGTTCCGGGAGACCGAAACGCAGCTAGGCGAGATGTCGGCCATCCTCATGGTCTGAGCATGGCCAGGATGACGGCGACGGAAGCGCTCCGCAAGGACGCTCCGCCGCCGGGTCGCGCCGAAGGCATGACAGGACCGGCTGTCATGCCCACGGCATCAGTGCGCATAATTGCCGGATTTGCTGCCTGCTTCGTCTGCTTGCGACTGGCCTTGCGGCTGAGCTGCCTGTTGAGCGGCCTGCTGTGCAGCCTTCTCTTCGGGCTTCGGGCGGCCTTGAGCGTCGGACAGGCGGTACTTGGTACGGCGGTCGCCCATCAGGTCGCGCAGGTCGCGGATGCTCATGCCGGTCACTTCGTGCATGCGGATCAGCAGCGAGGCGCCGACCGGCAGGCGATGGTGACGGATCTTGCTGATCACCGGAGGAGCGACTTCGAGCATGCGCGACAGCGCAGCATCGTTCTTCAGCTGCATCTTGCCGAGCAGAATGTCCAGCAAGTGGTTCGGGTTGTAGCTTTCCTGTGATGACAGAGCATGATGTGCCATGATTTCCTCGTGAGTGGTTAAAATAGTTCTTTTACGAACTGTGTTAATGACTAACTTTCGTCAACATAAGTTCCCGGTACCGTTACCGAACGTTCAAGCAGTTTGGCCTGCATGAACTGCGCGGCACGCGCACCGGACCGCGTGCGCTCCCTTGTCGGAACCTCCCCGGACGCTGGGTCCGGCAAGCTTCCACTTCCCAAGCACACTTGTTTTTCGAACAAATTATCAAACTCGTATGTCGGGTCCAACCACGACCTGGACACAGAATTCATTGGTCGAAATCAAGCTATCGCTGGGAAAGCTTGTCACATAGTCATTTCAGCACATGGTGACAGATTGTGGCGCACGCAAGAGTTTTTTTGCGCTAATTTTGCAATTGCTAGTCAGCAGGAACTATTTGATTTACTTGGGGAAATTAAAATTGACTCCGTCTGACAAGGTTAAACATAACACCTGGAAATGAATTTTCAAGAAGACACAATGTAACCAACCGTATCAAAAGTATAGTTTTTACAAATAGCATTTCCACAAGGTATGGAAACCGGTGCCGCGCGCCTCGCTGGGGGGCGTTTCCGATTTACGGTAAACTGGCCTTCCATTGTCAAAGCTTCAGCACCAGCACAGACACCAAAAGCATTCCATGCAGAAAAAAGTATTCATCAAGACCTTCGGCTGCCAGATGAACGAGTACGACTCGGACAAGATGGCGGACGTGCTCGGCGCCGCCGAAGGACTCGTGCGCACCGATACCCCGGACGATGCCGACGTCATCCTCTTCAATACCTGCTCGGTGCGCGAAAAGGCGCAGGAAAAGGTATTTTCCGACCTGGGCCGGCTGAAGGAGCTCAAGCGCAACAAGCCCGGCCTGGTGATCGGCGTGGGCGGCTGCGTGGCGTCGCAGGAAGGCCAGGCCATCGTCAAGCGCGCGCCCCACGTGGACGTCGTGTTCGGCCCGCAGACGCTGCACCGCCTGCCGCAGATGATCGAGATGCGCCGCCAGTCGGGTGCGACCCAGGTCGACATCAGCTTCCCGGAAATCGAGAAGTTCGACCACCTGCCGCCCGCCAAGGTCGAGGGTCCGGTCGCCTATGTGTCGATCATGGAAGGCTGCAGCAAGTACTGCAGCTACTGCGTGGTGCCCTATACCCGCGGCGAGGAAGTCTCGCGCCGCTTCGAGGACGTGCTGACCGAGGTCGCCGGCCTGGCCGCCCAGGGCGTCAAGGAAATCATGCTGCTGGGGCAGAACGTGAACGCCTACCGCGGCGCCATGGAGAGCGGGGAGATTGCCGACTTTGCGTTGCTGCTCGAGTACGTCGCCGAAATCCCCGGCATCGAGCGCCTGCGCTTCGTCACCAGCCACCCGAAGGAATTCACCCAGCGCCTGATCGACGCGTACGCGAAGATCCCGCAGCTGGTCAACCACCTGTACCTGCCCGTGCAGCACGGTTCCGACCGCATCCTGCAGGCCATGAAGCGCGGCTACACGGGCCTGGAATACAAGTCGATCATCCGCCGCATCAAGGCGGTACGCCCGGACATCACGATCTCGTCCGACTTCATCGTCGGCTTCCCGGGCGAGACGGATGCCGATTTCGAGGCGATGATGAAGCTGGTGCAAGACGTCGGCTTCGACAACAGCTTCAGTTTCATCTTCAGCAAGCGCCCCGGCACGCCGGCCGCCAACCTGGACGACGACACCCCGCACGAGGTCAAGCTGGCGCGCCTGCAGCGCCTGCAGGCCCAGATCGACGCCAACACGCGCAAGACCAGCGCGGCGATGGTCGGCACCGTGCAGCGCGTGCTGGTCGAAGGGCCGTCGAAACGCGGCGGCGACGAATTGCAGGGCCGCAGCGAGAACAACCGCATCGTCTACTTCTTCCCGGGCGAGCTCGGCGAGGCACTGGTCGGCCAGCTGGTCGACGTGCGCATTACCGAGAGCCTGGATTACTCCCTGCGCGGCGACCTGGTCGCCAGCATTGATACGATTGCCAAAGCCAGTTGAAAACCCAAACGCCAACCCAGCCTTCGTACTTCGTCCCCGAGCCGCTCGACAATACGCGGCTTGCCCACCTGTGCGGTCCGCTCGATGAAAACCTGCGCCAGATCTCGGCCGCGCTGGACGTGACCATCTTCCGCCGCGGCGAGAAATTCATCGTCAGCGGCAACAACGCCGAGCGCGCCGTCGAACTGCTGGAGCGGTTCTACGCCGTGGCCGACAAGGTCGTGCCGCTCGAGGAAGTGCAGCTCGCGCTGGTCGAGCAGCGTTCCGGCATCAAGCCCAAGGCGGGCGAGCCGGCACCTTCCGCCAAGGAGCCGGGCGAAACGCTCACCGAGGAGGAAGAGCGCGCCGAAGCGGGCGTCGAAGACGATCCCGCCGACCTGGTCAGCCCGGTACTGAAGACGCGCCGCACCGATCTGCGCGGCCGTACCGCGCACCAGATCCGCTACCTGAAGGCCGTGCTCGAACACGACATCAGCTTCGGCATCGGCCCCGCCGGCACCGGCAAGACCTACCTGGCCGTGGCCTGCGCCGTCGACGCGCTGGAACGCGACGCGGTCAAGCGCATCATCCTGACCCGTCCGGCCGTCGAAGCGGGCGAGCGCCTGGGCTTCCTGCCGGGCGACTTCTCGCAAAAGGTCGATCCCTACCTGCGCCCGCTGTACGACGCGCTGCACGACCTGCTCGGCTTCGACCGCACCCAGAAGCTGTTCGAGAAGGGCGTGATCGAGATCGCCCCGCTGGCCTTCATGCGCGGGCGCACGCTCAACCACGCCTTCGTGATCCTGGACGAAGCCCAGAACACGACGGTCGAGCAGATGAAGATGTTCCTGACCCGGATCGGCTTCGGCAGCAAGGCCGTCGTCACCGGCGACGTCACCCAGGTCGACCTGCACAAGACGCAGCGCAGCGGCCTGGTCGATGCGATGCACGTGCTGAAGGACGTACGCGGCATCGCCTTCACCCATTTCTCCAGCGCCGACGTGGTACGCCACCCGATGGTGGCACGCATCGTCGACGCCTACGAGAAGTCGGCCGCGATCCAGGAGATCGGCGACCTGTCCAAACCTGCGAGCACACGCCATGCAAGAAAAAAACCATAAGCTGGAGCTCGACGTCCAGTACGCCGACACCCGCCTCGAAGCCGAGATCACCCCGGACATGATCGAGCGCTGGGTGCGCGCCGCCCTGCTCGGCCCGGCCGAACTGGCGATCCGCTTCGTCGACGCCGCCGAAGGCCAGACCCTGAACCGCGACTACCGCGGCAAGGACTACGCCACCAACGTCCTCACCTTCGCCTACAACGAAGGCGCGCAGATCGACGACGACGAGCCGACCCAGGCCGACATCGTCCTGTGCACTGACGTGCTGCAGCGCGAGGCCGAGGAACAGAAGAAGACGGTCGAGGAACACACGGCGCACCTGGTGGTGCACGGCGTGCTGCACGCCCAGGGCTTCGACCACGAGACGGACGAGGAAGCGGAAGAGATGGAACAGCTCGAGCGCGACATCATGGAGGCGCTCGAGTATCCGGATCCGTACGCGGACAACGAGTGATCGGCGTTACGGTGGGCACGTGGTGCCCACCCTACGTCCGCGATATCGTAGGGTGGGCACCACGTGCCCACCTTCACATGCACATCACGCCTTCTTGAGCTGCTCCCCAATCGGCAACTTGCGAATCCTGGTCCCCGTCGCCGCGAACACCGCATTGGCCAGCGCCGGCGCGATCCCCGCCGTTCCCGGCTCGCCGATCCCGCCCGGCTCGTCGCCGCTCTTCACCAGGTGCACCTCGATGGTGGGCGACTCGTTCATGCGCATCACGCGGTAGTCGCCGAAGTTGGTCTGCTGCACCCGGCCCTTGTCCAGCGTGATCTGGCCCCACAGCGCGGCAGTGGCGCCGAACACGATGCCGCCCTCCATCTGCGCGACGATCGTATCGGGGTTGATGTTCTGGCCGCAGTCGACCGCGCACACGACGCGGTGCACCTGCACGTCGCCGTCCGCGCCCACCGACACTTCCGCCACCTGCGCCATATAGCTGCCGAACGCGAACTGGGTCGACACGCCGCGCCCGACCTTGCGCCCGGCGATGGGTTTCAGGGGCTTGCCCCAGCCGGCCTTCTCGGCCGCCACGTTCAGCACCGCCAGCGTGCGCGGCGACTTTTGCAGCAGCGCGCGGCGGAATGCCACCGGATCGGTCTTGCCCGCGAACGCCAGCTCGTCGATGAAGCTCTCGACCACGAACACGTTGTGGGTCGGCCCCACGCCGCGCCAGAACGCGGTGGCCAGGCCCGGCGGCTCGTGGCGCACGTATTCCACGCGCATGGCGGGAATCGTGTACTGCAGGTCGGCAGCCGCCTCCACCGCGTCCGGATCGACGCCGTTCTTGACGAGCGGCGGGGCGAAGCGCGACATGATCGAGGACCCCGTCACGCGGTGGAACCATGCCGACGGCATGCCTTTCTCATCCAGCTTGGCCGACATGCGGTCCACATAATAGGGACGGTACATATCGTGCTGGATGTCTTCCTCGCGGGTCCAGACCACCTTCAACGGGCCCTTGTGCAGCTTGGCGAACGCCACCGCCTGGATCACGTTGTCGACCTCGAGCCGGCGTCCGAAACCACCGCCCAGGTAGAAATTGTGGACCTTGACCTTCTCGATCGGCAGGCCGGTGAGCTTGGCGGCGGCGCCTTGCGCCAGCGCCGGCACCTGGGTGCCGACCCACAGGTCGCAGCCATCCTGGCGCAGGTCGACCGTGCAGTTCATCGGCTCCATCGTCGCGTGGGCCAGGAACGGCACCTCGTAGATGGCATCGATGCGGCGGCCGCCCGAGGCGTCCAGGACCTTGAGCGCGTCGCCATCGTTGCGCGCGACGGCGCCCGTGCCCTGCGAGACCTTCATCATGTCGGCCACGATCGATTGCGTGCTGACGGCGGCGTTGGCGCCGTCGTCGAAGCGCGGCGCGGCCGCCGCCAGGCCCTGCTTGGCGGACCAGAAGTTGTCGGCCACGACGGCCACCGCGCCCTCGATGCGCAGCACCTGGCGCACGCCCTTCACGGCCAGCGCCTTCTGCTCGTCCATGGCCGCGACCTTGCCGCCCATGACGGGCGAGGCGGCCACCGCCGCGATCCCCATGTTCGGCAGGCGCGCATCGATGCCGAACAGCGCCGAGCCGTTCACCTTGGCGGGGCTGTCCAGGCGCTTGATCGACTTGCCGATCAGGCCGAAGTCGGCCGCATCCTTCAGTTTGACGGTGGCCGGGAAGTTCAGCTTGGAGGCGGCGTCGACGACTTCTCCGAAGTGCATGGAGCGGTTCGAGCCCTCGTGGCGGATCGTGCCGGCCACCACTTTCAGTTCGCCCACCGGTACCTTCCACTGGTCGGCCGCCGCCTGCACGAGCACCGTGCGCACCTTGGCGCCCGCTTCGCGCAGCGGTTTCCACGCGGCCCGCACCGAGGTCGAGCCGCCCGTCACCTGGCCGCCCAGCATGGCGTCCGCATACAGCGTGTTGTCGGCCGGCGCCTGTTCCAGCCTGACCTTGGTGAGGTCGGCGCCCAGCTCCTCGCCCAGCAGCATCGGCATCGACGTGAACGTGCCCTGCCCCATCTCGACCTTGTGGACGATCAGCGTGACGATGCCTTCGCGGTCGATGCGGATGAAGGCGTCGTGCGCCAGGCCCGGCGGCTGGTTCGACACGGCCGTCGCGGCCTGGCCGACCGCCTGTTCCGACGGCGGTTCCTTGCGGTCGCCTTCCGGCTTCTTGCTGCAGCCGAACAGCGAGAAGCCGAACAGCAGCGCCCCGCCGCCGGCCGCGCCGGCCTTCAGCAATTGGCGCCGGCCCTGCGACTTCGGGGTTTGGGTGTCCTGGGTATCCTGGGGTTCCTGCGTCATGTTGTCCATGTTCCGTCTCCTCAGGCAGCCGCGATCTTGATGGCGCGGCGGATGCGGTTATAGGTACCGCAGCGACAGATATTGCCCGCCATCGCGCCATCGATGTCGGCATCGGACGGCTTCGGCGTCGCGTGCAGCAGCGCGGTGGCGGACATGATCTGGCCCGACTGGCAATAACCGCATTGCACCACGTCGAGCTGGCGCCAGGCATCCTGCACCTTGGCGCCGACCGGATCGTTGCCGATCGCCTCGATGGTCGTGATCTTCTTGCCGGCGGCCGCCGACACGGGCGTCACGCAGGAGCGGATCGCCTGGCCGTCCAGGTGCACGGTGCAGGCGCCGCACAGGGCGACGCCGCAGCCGAATTTGGTGCCGGTCAGTCCCATCACGTCGCGTAGCGCCCATAACAGCGGCATGTCGTCGGGGACGTCCAGGTTGGTGGTGGTACCGTTCACGTTCAGCGCGGGCATGAGGGACTCCTTTCCTTGGTGAATCGTCAATATAGACAAAAAAATGTGTGAAGTGGCGCACACATCATGCCACCCCCTTCAAAAGGATGGGTGGACACGCGGGCTGCATAAAAAACAGGCATGACAGCTTTTGGTGTATCCTATGGCCCATCGCAACAACGGCTTCATGCCAACTATGCCTGAGCACCCTGCTGACGTCCGAACGGACGCCAAAACCCACCGGTCGCTGTTCGAACGGCTGACCGCGCTGATCTCCCCTGAGCCAGAAAACCGCGCCGAGCTGCTGGAAGTGCTGCACGACGCCCACGAACGCAACCTCATCGACGCCGATGCCCTCTCCATGATCGAGGGTGTGTTCCAGGTCTCCGACCTGTCGGTGCGCGACATCATGGTCCCGCGTTCGCAAATGGACGTCATCGACATCTCCAAGCCGATCGAGGAGTGGCTGCCCATCATGCTGGAAACGGCGCACTCGCGTTTCCCCGCCATCGAGGGCGAGCGTGACAAGGTGGTCGGCATCCTGCTGGCCAAGGACCTGCTGCGCTACTACGCCGAGGAATCCTTCGACGTGCGCAAGATGCTGCGCCCGGCGATCTTCATCCCCGAATCGAAGCGCCTGAACGTGCTGCTGCGCGACTTCCGCGCGAACCACAACCACATGGCCATCGTCGTCGACGAGTACAGCGGCGTGGCCGGCCTCATCACCATCGAAGACGTGCTGGAACAGATCGTCGGCGACATCGAGGACGAATACGACTTCGACGAGGAAGAGGACAACA
>CAUSCY010000082.1:0-19307 GCA_963529995.1 uncultured Massilia sp.
ACTACGCTGCCGCCGGACGGCCGGCGCCTTACCTAATTAACGCGCACAGCGCCTTTTTTTTTCTATCCTTTGGTATAACTGGATCGCCGCCGCCGCTTGCGCAAGAATCGTGTCTGTAACCCTCAACCGGACAAGACGACCATGCTGCTTCCGCACCCGACACCGATCCGACTCCTCATCGCGGACGACCATTTGCTGATGCGCACCGGCATCGCCGCAGCACTGCGCGCGCAGGGCGGCATGGACGTCGTCGGCGAGGCGGCCAACGGCGAGGAAGCCGTCGTCCAGTTCGTGCGTCACCGTCCGGACGTCGCGCTGATCGACCTGCAGATGCCCGTCAAGAACGGCCTGGAAGCCATCGCCGGGATCCGCGCGCGCTATCCCGATGCGCGCATCATCGTGCTCACGACCTTCGCCGGCGACGCCCGCATCATGGCGGCCCTGAAGGCGGGGGCCGCCGCCTACCTGCTGAAGGACGTGCGCGGCGCCGAGCTGGCGCAGGCGGTGCGTTCCGTCCACCAGGGCGCACGCGCCATCGCGCCGGAGGCGAAGCAGGAAATCGCGGGATACCACGAGGCCGACGCCCTGTCGCCGCGCGAACTGGCGGTGCTGCAGCTTGCCGCCGCCGGCAACTCCAACCGCATGATCGGCGACCTGCTGCACATCGGCGAGACGACGGTCAAGAGCCACATGAGCACCATCCTGGTCAAGCTGGGCGCCAACGACCGCACCCATGCCGTGACCATGGCCGCGAAGCGCGGCTTCATTTCCCTGTAGTGTAGGCTCAGCGCCGCAGGCGCGCCACCTCGCTCCGCGCGACGGCGCCGCCGCGGTTGCCCCAGCTGCCGCGCACGAAGGTCGCGACGTCGGCCACCTCGTCGTCGCTCAGGCGCTGCGCGAAGGACGGCATGGTGAACTGCGCGGGCGTCGCCGCCGTGCGGGCCGACTGCATCCCTTCGAGGACGATGCGGACCACCGACTGCCCGTCCCCCGCCGCGACGGCGGGATTGCCGGCGAGTGCAGGAAACACCCCTTCATAGCCCTTGCCGTCCGGACGGTGGCAGGCGGCGCAGTTGTCCAGGTACAGCAAGGCGCCGCGCGCGCCGGCATCGCCGCCGCGCAGCGCGCGGCTGGTGGCCGGATCGTAGGCGAAGGCGCCGGCGCCGCGGCCCTCGTCCCTGAGCGACTTCAGGTAGCGCGCTACCGCCAGCGCGTCGGACGCGTCGAGGAACTGCGTGCTGTTGGCGATCACTTCGTTCATCGAGGCGAAGGCCATGCCGTGCCGGTTGCTGCCCGTGCGCAGGAATTGCGCGATGTCCTGCTCGCTCCAGGCGCCGATGGTGCTGGAGTCGCCGTTGCGCAGACTGGGCGCGTGCCAGCCGTCGATCAGGGCGCCGGACAGGTAGGCCGGCCCGTCCGCCGGCGTGAAGGCACGTACCTGCAGGCCCGGGCCGCGCGGCGTGTGGCAGTCGCCGCAATGCCCCAGGCCTTCGACGATGTAAGCGCCGCGGCGCAGCACGGGATCGCTGCCGGCCAGCGTGGACGGCTGCGGCGCGGGGGAGAATGCCCAGCGCCACAGCGTCAACGGCCAGCGCATCGACAGCGGGAACGGGATCTCGTTGGCGCGCACGGGCACGGCGGCCGGCGCCACGCCGCGCATGAAATAGGCGTACAGGGCGGCCACGTCGTCCGGCGTGGTGCGCGAATAGGCGCCGTACGGCATGGCCGGGTACAGCGTATGGCCGCGCGCGACGCCGTAGCGCAGCGCGCGGTCGAAGTCGGCCAGCGTGTAGTCGCCGATGCCGTAGCGCCGGTCCGGGGTGATGTTGCTGGTATAGATGGCGCCGATCGGAGTGTCCATGCGCAGGCCGCCGGCAAAGGCGGGCTTGCCTTGCACGCTGTGGCAGGCCGCGCAATCGCCGATGCGGGCCAGGTAGGCTCCGCGCGCCACCGCCGCGGCGTCGAGGGCTCCGGCCTGCGGCTGCACGCCCGCGTGCATGTCGGATCAGCGCGTGGCGCCGAACAGGCCCACGACGCCGGCCACCGCCACCGCCGCGGCGCCCAGGAGGATGGAACGCGTTTTCATGCATGCACCAGCGGACCGCCGGTCTTCAGGTAGGTGGAGCGGATCTTCGCGGCCGCGAAATAGGTCAGCGCGCCCACCAGGCCGGTGGGGTTGTAGCCGATGTTCTGCGGGAACGAGGAGGCGCCGAACACGAACACGTTGGGCACGTCCCAGCACTGCGAATAGCGGTTCAGCACACTGTTCGCGCGGTTGGTGCCGATGATGGCGCCGCCCGTGTTGTGGGTCGACTGGTAGACCCGCACGTCGTAGCTGTCGCCCGGCTTGAGCATGCGCTGGCTGGTGCGCGCCGGCCGCATGGCCTGCACGATCTCGGCGGCGCGCGCCGACGTGTAGGCGGTCATCCGGAATTCGTTCGGATGCCAGTCGAAGGTCATGCGCAGCAGCGGCAGGCCGTGGGCGTCGCGGTAGGTCGGATCGAGGTCCAGGTAGCGGTCGCGGTAGGACATCACCGAGCCCATGGTCGCCACCGAGCTGGTATGCGCATAGTGCTTGCGCACCGCGCTCTTCCAGCCGCTGCCCCAGTGCGGCGCGTCCGGCGGCAGCGGCATCTGCACGATGGGACGCCCGCCGGTGGCGCCGGCGAAGATCATCGCGCCGCCCACGAAGCCGTGGCCGCCGTGATCGAAGTGGTCGGCATTGAATTCGTCGATGGCCTGCTGGCCGGCGGCGCCCGCGCCGATGAAGGGGTTCATGTGCACGTCCTCGTCGAAGTAGGCGGTCGTGCTGCTGACCATCTGGTAGGCGTAGTTCTTGCCCACCGTGCCCTTGCCCGTGGCCGGGTCGTAGGGTTCGCCGATGCCCGACAGCAGCAGCATGCGCACGTTGTTCAGCTGGAAGCTGGCCAGCACCACCAGCGCCGCCGGCTGGTCGACCTGCTTGCCGTGGGCGTCGACATAGCGCACGCCGGTGGCCAGCTTGCCGCCCTTGTCGAGCAGGATGCGGGTGGCGTAGGCGTTGTGCCGGACCTCCAGGTTGGGCCGGCCCTTCAGCACCGGGATGATCGTCGTCTGCGGCGCCGCCTTCGAATACAGGAAGCAGCCGAAGCCCTCGCAGAAGCCGCACAGATTGCACGGTCCCATGCGCACGCCGTAAGGATTCGTGTAGGCCGTCGTGCTGTTTGCGGCCGGCACCGGGAACGGCTTGTAGCCCAGCTCGCGCGCCGCCTTGGCGAACAGCTGGGAACTGAGGATGGGCGGGAGCGGCTGCGCCGGAAACGGGTTGCTGCGCGCCCCTTCGTAATGGTTGCCGCCCTCCTGCAGCCGGCCGCGGAGGTTGCCGGCGACGCCGGCCACGCCGTTGACCCGTTCGAAGTGGTCGAAGTACGGCTCCAGCTCGGCGAAGTCGATGCCGTAGTCCTGGATCGTCATGTCGGGCGGGATGAACTTCTTGCCGTAGCGTTCCTCGTAGACGCTGCGGATGCGCAGGTCGTTCGGCGACGCGCGCCATTGCTGGCCGTTCCAGTGCGCGCCGGCGCCGCCCGTGCCGGTCCCGAGGATGAAGGAGCCGTACTGGCGGTACGGCACCGCCGTCTCGCCGCTGCGGTGGCGCACCGTCACGGTTTCGCCGGCCAGCGGTTGCCACAGGTCGCCGCGCACCGCGTATTTCAGTTCGTCGGCGATGCGCGGGTAGACGAAGTCGGTGCCGGTATCGCGCGCGGGACCCCGCTCCAGGACGACGACCGACAGGCCGGCATCGGTCAGTTCCTTCGCCATGATGGCACCCGTCCAGCCATAGCCGATGATGACCGCATCGACCGCCTTCATGCGCGCCCCCGCGATCCCCGGATGGCCACGGGGCCGTACGGATAGGGCTTGCCCTGCTGGTCGATCCAGTCGGTGAAATCGGCGCGCGCGCCGGGGAAGCCGATCATCTTCCACGCCGCCATGCCGCGGTTGCCGCCGTACATCGGGTCGGCGAAATAGCCTTCGCGGGTATTGCGCAGCAACAGCGCGAAGAAGGCCGCGCCGACGGCCCCGTCCTGCGCCAGCGCGCCCTGCTCGGCACGGGTCAGCACGGCATCGCGGCGCGCCGCGTCGAGCTCCGCGAAGTGCTTGCCGTGCGCCTGCAGCGCGGCGCGGTCGACGGCGGCGATGCCGGCGCGGTACAGCTCGCGCGGCGTCATGCGCATCTGGTAGCCCAGCGTGGGCGGTGCGTCCGGATGGAACGGCCCCTGCATGTACCAGTAGGCGCCGTGGCCGTAGGGCAGCTGCATCTGCAGGTCCAGGAATACGGGGACCCCGGCGTCGAGCCCGCCCGGCCCGTTGCCGTCGGCGGGAATCAGGCGGTCCACGGCGGCGTTGACGAAGGCCCATTCGGCCGCCGTGAAATAGCCCGGCGCATGGCCCGCCGGCGCGCCGCCGGTGCCCTGCCCGGATGCCGATGCCGGCGCCAATGCCGACGCCAGGGCCGCGCCGGCCGCACCGCGCAGGAAGTCGCGGCGATGCAGGGGTTGGTGCTGATCGTGGTCGTCCATGGTTCCTTCCTGTGTCGCGATGGGTTGATCGCGGCGAGTCTAGGCAAGGAAAAGAAAACGCCACTCCTACTAAAGTCGCAATTTTCGGGTATATCTCCCGACCCGATCCTTTGGCAGGTAACGCGTCCCCCGGCCGCTGTTTCAATGGCGCCGTTTGCCACCGAAAGGATTTTCATGCGCATCGACATCCGCCATCACACCTTGACCGCCAACGGCATCCGCCAGCACTACCTGGAAGCCGGCGCGGGCGCACCGGTCGTGCTGCTGCACGGCTTCCCGGAAACGAACTTCGTCTGGCGCTTCCAGGTGCCGGTGCTGGCCGAACGCTACCGCATCATCGCGCCCGACCTGCGCGGCTACGGCGAGACGGACAAGCCGGCCGGCGGCTACGACAAGCGCAACATGGCGCGCGACCTGCGCGAGCTGCTGCGCGCGCTCGGCATCGACCGGATCGCGCTGGTCGGCCACGACCGCGGCGCGCGCGTGGCGACGCGCTTCGCCAAGGACTATCCCGAGATGGTCGACCGCCTGGTCGTCATGAACAACGTCCCGACCCGCATCGTGGCGCGCGAGTTCAGCCCGGCCGTGGCCAAGTCCTACTGGTTCTTCATCTTCAACCAGGTGCCGGACCTGCCGGAAGCCCTGATCGCCGGCCGCGAGGACCTGTGGCTGCGCCACCTGTTCTCCGACTGGTGCTACAACCCACTGGCCATCGACGGCGACGCCTTCCGCACCTACGTCGAGGCCTACCGCCGCCCGGGCGCCGTGCGCGGCGCGATGGCCGACTACCGCGCCATCGCCGAGGACGTCGAGCAGGACAAGGTCGATGCCGACGTCGAGATCGCCTGCCCGACGCTGTCCCTGTGGGGCGCCGACTTCCATGCCGTCGGCAAGATGTTCGACATGGCGGCGATCTGGGCGGAGATGGCGAGCGACCTGCGCGCGGTGGCGATTCCGCAGTCCGGCCACCTGCCGCAGGAAGAGCAGCCGGAACGCGTCAATGCCGAGCTGCTGGCCTTCCTCGAGGGCTGGGCCGGCTAGATGGACGTCCTGTTTTCCATCGTCCTGCCGATCTTCGCGCTGATCGGCGCGGGCTGGGCGGCGCGCCGCTTCGGCTGGATGGGCGCGGCCGGCGCGTTCGAGATGAACCGCTTCGTCGTCTACCTCGGGATTCCTGCGCTGCTGTTCCAGGTCATGGCCAAGGCCAGCTGGAAGGCGCTCGACCGGCCCGGCTTCATCGCCGCGTTCGGCCTGGGCTGCGCCGTCATCTATGGGTTGACGGTGGCGGTGTGCCGCTGGCGCGGCAGCGCGCTGGCGGACGCCAGCCTCGGAGGCCTGAACGCGGGCTACGCCAATGTGGGCTTCATCGGCTTCCCGCTGTGCCTGGCCGCGTTCGGTCCGGAAAGCATGACGCCGGTGACGATCACCGCCATCATCACCGTCTGCATCCTGTTCGGCATCGCCGTGACGGTGATGGAGCTCGGCCTGGGCGACGGCGGCAGCACGGGCCGGATCGCCGTCAAGGTCGGCACCTCGCTGCTGAAGAACCCCATGCTGCTGGCGCCGCTGCTGGGTGCCGTGTATGCGGACCTCGGCCCGCCGTTGCCGGCGGGCGTCGACCGCTTCCTGGCCCTGCTGGCCGCCGCCGCGAGTCCGTGCGCCCTCGTGTCGCTGGGCCTGTTCATTGCCGATACCCACAGCCGTCCCCGTTTCGGCGCGCTGTCGGTGCAGGTGGCACTGAAGCTGGTCGGCCAGCCGCTGCTGACGTGGGCGCTGGCCCGCTGCGTGTTCGCGCTGCCGCCGACGCAGACGGCCATCGCGGTCGTGCTGGCCGCGCTGCCGACGGGTACGGGCCCCTTCATGCTGGCGAATATGTACCAGCGCGACGCCAGCAACATCGCCGGCAGCATCCTCGCTTCCACGATTCTCTCGATAGCGACCATCTCGGTCCTGATCACCTGGTTCACACGGAGCGCAGCCTGAGCTGCATCCATTTCACGACAACAAAGGAGCATGCAATGAACGGATCCATCAACCTGAAAACCCTGGCACGCACGGTGGCGGCGGCGTGCGCGCTGGCGGCGCTGCAGGCCCACGCGGCGGCGCCGCTGTCCAAGATCGGCACGCCCGGCTATGCGCGCGTGATGGTCGGCGACGTCGAGGTGACGCCGCTGAACGACGGCACGGCCGACCTGCCGATGGTCGACCTGCTGAACAACGACAAGGCCAAGACCCGCGCGGCGCTGGCCGCCGCCCACCTGGGCACGCCGACCACCACCTCGACCAATGCCTTCCTCGTCAACACCGGCACCCGGCTGGTGCTGGTGGATACGGGCAGCGGCGCCCTGTTCGGGCCCACGCTGGGCAAGCTGGCCGCCAACCTGGCGGCGTCCGGCTACCGCCCGGAACAGGTCGACGACATCCTGATCACCCACCTGCACCCGGACCACGTCGGCGGCCTGATGGCCGACGGCCGCATGGTCTTCCCGAACGCCACCATCCACCTCGACAAGCGCGATGCCGACTACTGGCTCGACAAGGCCGAGATGGCCAAGGCGCCGAAGGCATTCGTCAGCTTCTTCCAGGGTGCCCAGGTCTCGCTGACCCCGTACATCCAGGCCGGCAAGTTCAAGCCCTTCGAGCGCAACGGCGAGGTCGTGCCGGGCATCGCTTCGTATTCCAGCTATGGCCACACGCCGGGCCACACGACCTACATCGTGGAGAGCAAGGGCAAGCGCCTCGTCATCCTCGGTGACCTGATCCACGTGGCATCCGTACAGTTCGACGCGCCCGCCGTCACCATCGGCTTCGACAGCGACGGCAAGCAGGCCTACGCCGCACGCACCGAGGTGTTCTCGAAGATCGCGCGCGAGGACGACCTGGTCGCCGCCGCCCACCTGCAGTTCCCGGGCCTCGGCTATATCCGCGCCCGCGGCCAGGCCTGGACCTGGACGCCCGCCAACTACACGGTCCGCCCGTAACGGGAGCGCGCCATGAAACTGCTGCGCCACGGGCCGAAGGGCCAGGAAAAGCCGGGCATGCTGGATGCGGACGGCGGCATCCGCGATCTTTCCGGCCTGCTCGACGACATCACGCCGCGGGTGCTGGGGCCGGCGGCGCGGCAGGCGCTGGCGGCGCTCGACCCGGCGCGGCTGCCGCTCGTCGCCGGCCGGCCGCGGCTGGGCATGCCCTGGACCGGCGCCAGCAAGATCGTCGCCATCGGCCTGAACTACCACGAGCACGCCGCCGAAGCGGGGTTGCCCGTTCCCGCGGAACCCGTCCTGTTCACGAAATGGCTGAGCTGCCTGAACGGTCCGGACGATGACGTCGTCGCGCCGGCCGAGGCGACCAAGCTCGATTGGGAAGTGGAACTCGGCATCGTGATCGGCAGCCGCGCGGCCGGCGTCGCCGAGGACGAGGCGCTGTGCTACGTGGCCGGCTATTGCGTCGCCAACGACGTCACGGACCGCGCGTTCCAGATGGAGCGCAGCGGCGGCCAGTGGAGCAAGGGCAAGGGCTTCGACACGTTCGGGCCTGTCGGTCCCTACCTCGTGACGGCGGACGAGATCGGGGATCCGCAGACGCTCGGCCTGTGGCTCGAGGTGAACGGCGAACGGATGCAGACGGGCCACACGTCCGACATGATCTTCGGCTGCGCCGCGCTGGTCAGCTATTGCAGCCGGATGATGACGCTGGAACCGGGCGACCTGATCGTGACGGGCACGCCGCCCGGCGTCGGCATGGGCATGCGGCCGCCCCGCTACCTGCAGCCGGGCGACGTGATGCGGCTGGGGATCGACGGCCTGGGCGAACAGCGCCAGCGGCTGGTCGCGGCCCGCGCAGCAGGCAGCGGCGACCGCTGATGCGGGCGCCGCCGCCGTCAGCCCAGGCCATCCATCAGGAGTTGCGTGCGGCGCGCCTCCTCGGCCGCGATGGCGGCGAAATCGTGCACCAGCATATCGGCTTCGCCGGCGCGCGTGAACAGGTGCACGGTCAAGGGCGCGACGTCGGCGAGCGGCCGCAGCACCAGGCCGTCCGGCAGCGCCGTGAAGATGTAGGCCGCGCCCAGCAACAGGCCGGCGCCTTCGCCGGCGAGCGCGATGCCCATCTGCGCCTGCTGGGTCTCGTAGACGAAATCGGGCGCGATGCCCGCGTCCATGCAGGCCGCGACTACCCGGTCGTACAGGTGCGGCACCACCGGGCGCGCGAAAAAGATGAGGCGCTCGCCGGCCAGTTCCGCGATCCGCAGGGACGGCCGCGCCGCCAGCGCATGGTCGGCGCGCATCACGACCGCCCACGGGCCGCTCAGGATCGGCAGCGCGTCGATGTCGGCGCCACCGGCAGGCATGGAGGCGGGCACCCCGATGCCGACGTCGATCGTGTGTCTGGCCAGTGCGTCCATCTGCAGGCAGGCATGCATTTCGTGGCGCCGTACCTTGAGTTCGGGATAGGCCGCGCGCAAGCGTACCAGCGCGGCCGGGATGAACGGCAGGTTCGTGTATTCGACCATGCCGAGCGAGAGTACGAATTCGCGTTCGCCGGCAGTTTCGCGCGCCAGCCGCAAGGCCCGCTGCAGCTGCACGAACATCGCATCGAGCTCGCGGTGCAGCACCGCGCCAGCCGGCGTGAGCACCACCTTGCCCCCTTCGCGCGCGAACAGCGCGACACCCACGCGTTGTTCCAGCTTGCCGATCTGCTGGCTCAATGCGGACTGCGTGATGGAGGCCAGGTCGGCCGCCCGGCGGAAATGCAGTTCCTGCGCCAGGATGGCAAAGTAGCGCAGCTGGCGCAGTTCGATTCCCCGCATGGTGTCCCCGTCAAGGCCGTCCCGGTTGACGACCATCCCTGCGATGGTTGCATATCCGGCGCGCCGAATCAATGAATGGCTACGGCCGATGCCTGCGCGCCGCGGACGCGTCGTCCCGCCACGCGTCCCGCCCCTCGTCCCGGTCGAACCGGAAAGCCACCACGGTGCCGCCGCCCTCGCGGCGCCCGATGTTCAACACGCCGCCGATCGCTGCGATGCGTTCGCGCATGCCGGCCAGGCCGAAGTGCCGGTCGACGCCGGCATCATGCAGGACGGCGGCGGGCATCCCGATACCGTCGTCGGTCACGCTGACGACCATCTGCCCGGACGACCACGTATCGCCCACGCGGACCGTTCCGGCGCTGGCATGCCGTACCGCGTTGCGGAGCGCTTCGGCGACGCACATGTACAACGCGTCGGCGAACGGATCGGACCGGGCGAACAGCCGGTCCGAGAGTGCGCAATCGAAATGGATGCCGGCCTGCTCGCAGAGCCGCCGCGCCAGGGCCACGACGCGCGCACCGAACGGCCCGGCGCCATTGGCCTGGCGCAGTTCGACGATCAATTCCCGTCCCAGCGCCAGCGCCGCGCGCTTTTCAGCGGCCAGCGCGATCGGATCGAGCCTGTCCGACTCCAGCGCCAGCAGGATCGCGTGGCACTGCTGCAGGAAATGATCGTGCAGGATGCGCGCGATACGCTCGCGTTCGGCCTGCCGTTCGCGGGACAGCAAGGCCGCAAGCCCATCCCGGGTAAGAAACACATTCCGATCACGCATGCCGCGGTGTCCGATGATACACGGCGATTTGCCGAACGGCGCATTGTACGGACGGGCGGCGGCGCGCTCCAATTAGAAGTGCTTGTTCCGCCGATTAGCGGACCTTATCGGGACCTTATCGGGACCCGATCGCCATGGCGGATGCGGCGGGCCGGCGCCATGGCCGGCGTCGATCAGTAGATATCCGGGACGATGATTTCCGGCGGCACCGGACGGCGCACGTAGTCGTCGTGGTACTCGCGCTCCGGCAGCTGGATCGTTGGCCGGTCGACTTCCTCGTAGGGAATCTGCTGCAGCAGGTGGTGGATGCAGTTCAGGCGCGCGCGCTTCTTGTCGACGCCCTGCACGACCCACCAGCGCGCCTCGGGGATGTGGGTCCGCTCCAGCATGACTTCCTTGGCTTTCGTGTATTCCTCCCAGCGGCGGCGCGACTCCAGGTCCATCGGGCTCAGCTTCCACTGCTTGAGCGGATCGTGAATGCGCGCGAGGAAGCGCGCGTTCTGCTCCTCGTCCGAGATCGAGAACCAGTACTTGATCAGCTGGATGCCGGAGCGCACCAGCATGCGTTCGAACTCCGGCACGGTCTGGAAGAATTCCTCGTACTGGTCGTCCGTGCAGAAGCCCATCACGCGTTCGACGCCGGCACGGTTGTACCAGCTCCGGTCGAACAGGACGATCTCGCCGGCCGCCGGCAGGTGCGGCACGTAGCGCTGGAAATACCACTGGGTGCGCTCGCGGTCGTTCGGCGCCGGCAGCGCCACCACGCGGCACACGCGCGGGTTCAGGCGCTGCACGATGCGCTTGATGGCGCCGCCCTTGCCGGCCGCGTCGCGGCCCTCGAACAGGATCACGACCTTGTGGCCCGTGTACGCGACCCAGTCCTGCAGCTTGACCAGCTCCGCCTGCAGGCGGAACAGCTCGCGGAAATAGTCGCGCCGCGCGCGCCGTTCTTCCTCTCCCTGCGCATGCGCGGGCAGCAGCGTGTCGGGATCGAGGTCGCGGTCGTCCAGTTCCAGTTCGAGTTCTTCGTCGTAGCTGTCGGCGATGTCGAGATGGACGCGCCGGACCAGGTCGGGGTGGTCTGTATTCCTCATGGTGTGCCTCGGTAGCATGGAGTTCGGGGATCCCCCCACTCTACCCCACCGTCATGACAGCGCCGTGACTGCCCGTTCCGCGATGACCGCGTCAGGCGATGAGGAGATGAGGAGATGAGGAGATGAGGCGATAAGGCGAGGGCAGGAATTGAACCTGCCTCCACGGCGTTGCAAGCCGTTGCATGACCTCTTTGCTACCTCGCCGTAGATGATCATATGTTTTTCGAATGTGGCGGGCGTGCGCTGGATCAAGCGACGCCCCTCGACGGCGCATGGCGGCGACATGCTCGGGACACCGGCATCAGGCAGCCGACGAACGACGCTGCAAGGCGATGGGCGTTGCCCCCTCCCTTTATCCAGAAATATTTGCCTTAAGAAAAGTGGAACATTTGTCCACGGCTCGTTATAATTGCGAATGATTCTTATTAACTTTGACCGGCACGATGCCGGCGACCAGCCAGGAGTTCCAATGTCCCGCCCACGTTCGCCCCGTTTCCCGCAATCCGATTCCGCCCGCCGCCTGCGCCTGCATCCGCTGGCCCTGGCCTGCGCCCTGCTCGCCGCCGGCAGCCCGGTGCTGGCCGCGGAGCCGGATGCGCCGGCGGTGCCGGAAGTGCAGGCGGACACGAACGTGGCGACCGTCACCATCACGGGCGCCAACGCGAAGCCGGGCTACACGGTGTACGACAGCGCCACGGCCACGCGCCTGGACCTGTCGCTGCGCGAGACGCCGCAGTCGGTGTCGGTGGTGACGCGCGAGAAGATGGACGACTTCAAGCTGAACTCCGTCAACGACATGCTGGCCAGCACACCGGGCGTGACGGTGGAATCGATCGAGACCGACCGCGTCTACTACACGGCGCGCGGCTTCGAGATCACCAACTTCCAGTACGATGGCGTCGGCATCCCCTTCGTGTTCGGCAACGTCACCGGCAACTTCGACACGGCGCTGTACGAGCAGGTCGACATCGTGCGTGGCGCCAACGGTCTGCTGTCCTCGACCGGCAACCCGTCCGCCACCGTCAATTTCACCCGCAAGCGCCCCGGCGACAAGCTGGCCGCCTCCGCCGGCCTGACCTACGGCACCTGGGGCCACAAGCGCTTCGACGGCGACGTCACCATTCCCCTGAACGAACAGTGGGCGGCGCGCGTGGTGGTGGCGCGCGACCAGGGCGGCTCCTGGCTCGACCGCTACAACCTGACCAAGACGGTCGCCTCCGTCATCGTCGAAGGCAAGCTGGGCGCGAACGACAAGGTCGCCGCCGGCTATACGTACCAGAAGAGCGCGGCCGACGGCGCGATGTGGGGCGCGCTGCCGCTGTACTACACGGACGGCAGCCCGACGAACTACCCGACCGCCGCCAACACGGCGCCGAGCTGGAGCTACCAGGACGCCGCCGTCAACAGCAGCTTCGCCGAATGGACGCACCGCTTCGGCAACGGCTGGACGGGCAAGGCGACGGCCACCTACAACCTGTCGCCGACCGATTCGAAGCTGTTCTTCGTGTCCGGCATCCAGGACCGCGCCACGGGCCTGGGCCTGACCAGCTACCCGTCGCTGTACCGCTCGAAGTTCAAGCAGAAGCTGGCCGACGCCTCGGTGACCGGCAAGTTCGACCTGGGCGGCCGCAGCCACGACCTGAGCTTCGGCGGCTCCTGGGCCGAATCGCAGGTCGACCAGTTCTCGGCCTACGGCCAGGGCATCGGCACCGACCTGCCGGGCAATACGGCCGTCGACGGCAGCTATCCGGAGCCGGCGTTCGACGCCAGCATCGCCACCAGCGGCTTCACCGACAAGCGCAAGAACGCCTTCGTGGCCGTGCGCTGGAACCTGGCCGAGGACTGGAAGCTGCTCACCGGTGCGAACCATGCCAAGGTCGACACCAGCGGCAACAGCTACGGCGTGGACAGCTACCGCTCGGCCAGCAAGACCTCGCCGTACGCGGGCCTCGTCTACGACATCAACCGCAACGTGTCGGCCTACGCCAGCTATACGGCGATCTTCAATCCGCAAAGCGAGATCGACGCCAACCGCCAGCCGCTGGCGCCGGTCGAAGGCAAGACCTACGAACTGGGCGTGAAGAGCGAACTGCTGGGCGGCCGCCTGAACCTGTCCGGCGCCGTCTTCAAGACCAAGCAGGACAATTCTGCCCAGATGCTCGGCTATCTGGATAACGGCGTCGACGCCTACTACGAAGGCATCAGCGCCAAATCGAAGGGATTCGAGCTGGAAGCGAGCGGTCAGCTGACGCGCAACTGGAATGCGAACATCGGCTTCGCGCAGCTGTCGATGGAAGGCAACGAGGGCGAGGACGTCAAGACCTACATCCCGCGCAAGACCGTGCGCGCCGCCACCACCTACCGCTTCCCGTCGCTGCCGGAGCTGAAGGTCGGTGCGAACATCAACTGGCAGTCGCGGATCTACCTCGACGACGTCGTCGCCGTGATCCGCCAGGGCTCCTACGCCTCGGTGGGCCTGATGGCGCAGTACGACATCACGCCGCACCTGAAGCTGTCGGCCAACGTCTACAACCTGACCGACAAGCGCCACCTCCAGAGCCTGTACTGGAACCAGAGCTACTACGCGGCGCCGCGCAATGCGAGCGTCAGCCTGAACTGGACGTACTGACCCCGGCGGCAAGGAAAATGTAACTGCGGGGCCGCTCTGCAGTTACACATGCGCGGGCCCTCCGGCCAAGTGGCGTAGCATGGCTCTCACACCATTTGAGCGGAGGGAGCGCATGAGCCTAGCCAGCGATCAGGACGCCGGCGCATATCGTCTGTCCGAGAAAGCGAGGCGCATGCTCGCCCTGCGGGAGCGCGTCTTCGACACCTGGTCGCGCCGCGTGCACGAGCAGGTGCCGCAGGCGCGCGATCTGCAGCAGCCGGTCCTGATCGACACGCTGCCCGTCTTCTACGACAACATCGCGCAGAGCATCAGCCCGGACTACCCGCGCACCTCGGCCGTCGACGGCACCACGGTGGCCGCCGAGCACGGCGGCGAGCGCGCGCGCATCACCACCTACGACCATGCCGCCCTGATCGAGGAATACCAGCTGCTGCGCTGGGCGATCCTCGAGGTGCTGCACAGCGATGGCGTGGCCCTCGACCACGTCGAGATCCATGCCGTCCACGCGTCCATCGACGCCGGCATCCAGCAGGCCGTCGAAGCATTCTCGCTCGTGCACAGCGGCTTTCGCGAGCGCTTCGCGGCGGCGCTCGCGCACGACTTGCGCAATCCGCTGGCCGCGACCGTGACGGCGCTCGAGCTGATCCTGCTGAGCGACGATCCCGTCCGCATCAGGACGGCGGCCGCCAAGGCGCTCGCGAATACCCAGCGCATGGGCGGCATGATCGACGAGCTGCTCGACACGATGGCGTTCCAGGGCGGCCGCAGGATCGAACTCGCCGTGGAGCGCGTCGACATCCACGACGTGGCCAGGGAAGTGCTGGCCGACGCCATCGCCACGTATGGCGACCGTTTCGACGTCGAGGGCGGGCCGCTGGAAGGCTGGTGGGACCGCGCCGCCATGAAGCGGGTGGCGGAAAACCTGGTGACGAATGCCGTCAAGTACGGCAGCCCGGACACCCGGATCACGATCCGCACGGACGAGATCTACGGGCGCCTGGTGCTGACCGTGCACAACGAGGGCGAGCCGATCCCGCACCAGGAACAGGAATGCATCTTCCAGATGTACCGGCGCGCGGAATCGGCCAGGCGCGATGCCAGGCAGGGCTGGGGCATCGGCCTGCCCTATGTGCGGGCCGTTGCCGAGAGCCACGGCGGCAGCATCGGCCTGGACAGCAGCGCCGAACGCGGCACCACGTTCGTGGTCGACATCCCGCTCGATGCCCGCGCGCACCGGAACGCCAGCACCCTGGCGCTGGAACAGGGCTGGGCCACGGATGCTGCGGCTGGGCAAGCGGACGATGGCCCCGGGCCCCATTCGGTATAGTGGAAAGCGAGCCGGTTCGTCGCGGCCGCCGCGATGCCCGGAGCAGCGCTCGCCCATCAGCACTTGATGTTTCCGATGCGAGCAACATATGTGCACGGAGGACCTTGCGACATCGGCAAGGTCTTCCTTTCCGAACCCATTCCACTGAAGGGAGAACGAACATGCCTTATGAATTGCCACCCCTGCCCTACGCCTACGATGCGCTCGAGCCGCACTTCGATGCGCGCACGATGGAAATCCACCATACCAAGCACCACCAGACCTATGTCACCAACCTCAACAATGCCATCGGCGAGGCCGGTGTGCAGGAGGTGCCGGTGGAAGAGCTGATCACGAAGATCGACACCCTGCCCCAGCAGATCCAGACCGCCGTGCGCAACAACGGCGGCGGCCATGCGAACCACGCGCTGTTCTGGACCGTATTGACGCCGTCCGGCGGCGCGCCGTCGGGCAAGCTCGCCGCGGCCATCGACAGCGAGCTGGGCGGCTTCGACAAGTTCAAGGAAAGTTTCACCAAGGCAGCACAAACCCGTTTCGGCAGCGGCTGGGCCTGGCTCACCGTGGGCAAGGACGGCAAGCTGCTCGTCGAGAGCAGCGCCAACCAGGACAATCCGCTGATGGGCAGCTTCGCCGGCCTGTCGGGCGGCACGCCGATCCTGGGCCTGGACGTGTGGGAACACGCGTACTACCTGAACTACCAGAACCGCCGTCCGGACTACATCGCCGCCTTCTTCAACATCATCAACTGGGATGAGGTGGCGCGCCGCTACGAGGCAGCGACCCGGTAAGCGTCGGATCCGCCGGATGCGCCGGCATCCCGGGGCGGCCGTCCGCGCCGCCCCTCCGGCACGATCCGGTCGGTCGACCATCGCCTACCACCAATCCGCGAGAGGGCGCAACTACTCATATCTGAGGAGTTATTGACATACGGTCATTGTCTATCATGGCGTAACGTCACCATGTCCGTCACGGAATGCGCCGCCCGCCCCGTCCATCGCTCGTCATCCTGATCCTGGCGCCTTGCTTGTGGGGCGCAGGCGCCGCATTGTCCGCGGCAAGCGCCATGACGGCGCCGCCCCGCTTCGCCCCCGACATCGACCTCGTGCACAGCAGCTGGACGGCCAGCGAAGGCGCCCCGACGGGCATCACGGGCATCACCCAGGCGCCCGACGGCTGGATCTGGATCGGCAGCGCCTCGGGCCTGTACCGTTTCGACGGCGTGCGCTTCCTCCGCGCGACGGGCGCGCAGGCGCCGCTGTCGTCGAACGTCTCCGCCATGGGCATCCTGCGCGACGGCACCATGTGGGTCGGCTACAAGTACGGCGGGGTCAGCCTGATGCAGGGGGGCCGGATGCGCCATTACCACCTCGACGATCCCGACACGCCGGCCGGCACCATCTTCTGCGCCACCCGCGACGCGGCCGGCCGCCTGTGGCTCGCGACCAGCCGGGGACTCGTCTATTTCGACGGTGGCTGGCGGCGTCCGGATGCAGCGCTGGAGGCGCCCGCGGAACGCATCTATTCGCTGCTGTTCGACCGCCGCGGCACGCTCTGGGCACGCGGCGACACGGCCGTCTTCAGGCTGCCGAAAGGCGGCGCCAGGTTCGTGCGCCAGGGCGCGCTGAACGCGCACGGGGTAATCATGCAGCATCCGGACGGCAGCGTCTGGACGACAAACCTCGCGACGCGGGGCCTGCGCATGCTGGCGCCGCCTGAAGCCGGCCCTGCAGCGGCCTGGAATATCGACATCGGGACCGGCATCTTCATCTTCGACCGCAAGGGGCAGGCATGGATGGATACCATCCAGGGCATCGTACGCGTCGGCCATGCCGCCGACGGCAAGCCCGTCGTCGACCGGCTCGGCGATCGCGCCGCCAACGCCTTCTTCGAGGACCGCGAAGGCAATCTGTGGGTCGGCAGCGAACATGGACTCGATCGCTACAAGCCGGCCCGCGTACGCGCGGCACCCATGCCGAGCTACACGGCCAACAATGCCAGGCCGATCGCGGGAGGGCCGGGCAGCGGCGCGTGGACCGATCGCCTGTTCGCCGCCGCGCCCGGCGGCCCGTTCCATCCCTACATGCCGGAACCGGGCAACCTCAACGTGGTCACGGCGCTGTACCGGACGCGCGACGACACGGTATGGGTGGGCCGCAGCGACAGCCAGCTCGGCATGCTGAAGAACGGCACGCTGCAACCGGTGCCGGCACCGGCCGGCCGCCCCTGGCGCGGTTTCGCCTATGCGTTCGCGCAGGACAGCAGCGGCGCGATGTGGGTCAGCATGGGACGCAACGGCTTGTACGCGTGGCGCGCCGGGCAGTGGTCGGCCGGCGGCGGCCTGCCGGAGCTGGCGTCGTTCGCGGCGACGACGGTCGCCGCCGATACGCGGGGCCGGGTCTGGCTCGGCTCCGTCAACGACCAGCTCGCCGTGATCGAGGACGGACGCGTACGGCACTACGGCCACGCCGACGGCCTGGCGATCGGCACCGTGGTGCAGATCCTGCCCGGCGGTGCCGGCGCCTGGATCGGCGGCGAGAACGGCCTCGCGCATTTCGACGGCAAGCGTTTCCTTGCCATCGGCGGCGTCCGCGGCGAGCCGTTCGCCGGCATCACGGGCATGGTATTCGATGCCGGCGGCACGCTGTGGCTCAACGGCGGCAACGGCATTTCCAGCATCGCGCGGGCGGAGCTGCAGCGGGCGCTGGCCGAACCGCGCTACCCGGTGCGCTTTCGCCGGCTCGACTACCGCGACGGCGTGGCCGGCACCACGAGTCCCATCATTCCGGTGCCGTCGGCGGCGCGCAGCGACGACGGCACCCTGTGGTTTTCCACCACCCGCGGCCTGTATGCGTTCGACCCGGCCCGGCTGCCGCGCAACACGCTGGTGCCGCCCGTCGCCATCCTCGGCCTGAAAGCCGCTGGCACCGACTACGCATCGGCCGACGGCACACGCCTGCCCGCCGGCACCGAGACGCTGGAGATCGACTTCACCGCCCTGTCCTACCAGGACCCGGAACGGATGGAGTTCCGCTACCGGCTCGACGGCGTCGACCCCGACTGGCGCGACAGCGACGGCCGCCGCGCGGCGGCGTACACGAACCTGGAACCGGGGCGCTACCGCTTCCGCGTCGTCGCCTCCAACAACGACGGCGTCTGGAATACGCAAGGCGCCGCGCTGTCGTTCGAGATCGCGCCGCGACTCACGCAAACGGTCTGGTTCCACGCCCTGTGCGCCGCCGCCGGCGCCGGCCTGCTGGCGGGTCTGTATGCCTGGCGCACGCGCCGGCTTGCGCGGCGCTACGGCGAGCGCCTGCGCGAACGGCTGGCCGAGCGCGAGCGGATCGCGCGGGCGCTGCACGACACG
This sequence comes from uncultured Massilia sp., assembly GCA_963529995.1. Classification (GTDB taxonomy): domain Bacteria; phylum Pseudomonadota; class Gammaproteobacteria; order Burkholderiales; family Burkholderiaceae_D; genus Telluria. The sequence continues at coordinate 18,556 of CAUSCY010000082.1, forward strand.
CTCTTGCAGAGCATGCAGGCGCTGATCCTGCGCTTCCACGGCGTGGCCAAGCGCCTGCCCGCAGGCAGCGAGGGACAGCGCAGCATCGAGGATATCCTGGACCAGGCCGACAAGGTCATGACGGAAGGCCGCAACGAACTGCTGAACCTGCGCACGCGGCGCGGCGACGGCGACGACATCGGCCACGCCCTGGTCCGCTTCGGCCAATCGCTGCAGGAGCAGTTCGGCCCGCCGTTCACGCTGGTCGCCACCGGCACGGCGCGCGCCATCGAGCCTGGCGCCCACGAAGAGATCTACTGGATCGGCCGCGAAGCCCTGTTCAACGCCTACCAGCATGCGCGTGCCGGCCACATCGAGGCGGAAATCGTCTACGGCGACGAGCACTTCGGCCTGTTCGTCCGGGACGACGGCGCCGGCATGCCGGACGACGTGGGCCCCGACGGCAGCAAGGAAGGCCATTGGGGCGTGGCCGGCATGCGCGAACGCGCGCTCGCCCTGGGCGGTTCGCTGGAGATCTGGAGCCGCGCGGGGCTGGGCACGGAGCTGGCCCTGCAGCTGCCGGCGCAGCGCGTGTACGCCACGCCGCGCCGGACCGGGCCGTGGCAGCGCCTGCGCGCCTGGCTGGGACGAACCACGTAGGGTGGGCACCATGTGCCCACCGTGCGCGCGTGCCACTGCGCATGCCATGGTGGGCACGTGGTGCCCACCCTTGTATCTTGATTGAGTTGGTGGTTAGCTACCGCCAACTGAGG
>CAUSCY010000083.1:0-18883 GCA_963529995.1 uncultured Massilia sp.
GGCACCAGCGGCACGTCCGAATCCGCCGCCGGCCCCTGCACCGGCGCCGCCGGCCCGCCGCGGTGACGAGGGCGGCCGCGCGCATACGGACAACCGCGGCCGGCACCAGCAGGAACGTTGAAACGGGGGAAAACGTTCCCATATAGACGCAAGAATGCGTAGGGTGGGCATCACATGCCCACCTGAAATGTTGGCGACAGGCCGGCGTTTCAGGTGGACAGGGGTGCCCACCCTACGTCGTTTGCAGGATAATATCGGCCTCGCCCATGTGGGCCGGGCTTAACAATACATTTTTGACACAGGAGCGGCCATGGACCCCAAAGAATCCCTCATCGAATACCCCAGCGACTTCCCGATCAAGGTGATGGGCGCGACGCACGACGAGTTCGCCGCCACCATCGTCGACGTGGTCGTCGCCCACGACCCGACGTTCCACGCCGGCAAGGTCGAGATGCGCCCTTCGTCGAACGGCAACTACATCGGCCTGACGCTGACCGTGCGCGCCACCAGCCGTGAACAGCTCGACAACATCTACCGCGAACTGTCGGGCCACCCGATGGTGAAAATCGTCCTGTAAGCGTTGCATATCGCGCCTGCAAGCCCTGGTCGACCGAGGGGCTTGCAGCGCCGGCCATCCGGCTGGCTTATAATGACGGGGCACACCAGCCCCGACCATACTCATGCAAGCGAACCGTCCCGCCGCTCCGGTCATCCGCGAGCTAGGCCGCGCCGACTACGAACCCGTCTTCGCCGAGATGCGCGCCTTTACCGATGCGCGCACCCCCGACACGCCCGACGAACTGTGGATCGTCGAGCACCCTCCCGTCTTCACGCTGGGCCTGGGCGCCGACCGCGGCCACCTGCTCGCCGGTCCCGGCGTGCCGGCCAACGACGTGCCCGCGGTGCAGACCGACCGCGGCGGCGAGGTCACGTACCACGGCCCCGGCCAGGTCGTGATCTACCTGTTGATGGACCTGCGCCGCAACAAGCCGGGCGGCAAGCTGTACGCGCGCCAGTTCGTCAACAAGATCGAGCAGGCGGTCATCGACGTGCTGGCGGCGTATAATCTCGCGGGTGAACGCGTCGAAGGCGCACCCGGCATCTACATCGCCGAGGGAGCTCGCCGCGGCGCCAAGATCGCCGCGCTGGGCCTGAAGGTGCGCGGCAACGGCTGTACCTACCACGGCGTGTCGCTGAACGTGGCGATGGACCTGTCTCCTTTCACGTGGATCAACCCGTGCGGCTATTCCGGGCTGGCCACGGTGGACATGCGCACCATGGGCGTGGAAGCGCCGCTGGCCGACGTGCAACAGGCCCTGGCACGCGCCCTGGTCCACCATCTTTCGACGGCGCCGGTAGAGGCGCAACCTGCAACGACCAATTGAATGCCGAACTGACGCCCATCGGGGCAGAGAGCCATATGACTTCCGAAATCGATACCGGTACCGCCGCAGCAGCAGCCTACAACGCCAGCGAAAAGCAGAAGGGCGCGAGCAAGACGTCGCGCATCCCGATCAAGATCGTGCCGATCGAGCAGCATGAGCGCCTCAAGAAGCCGGACTGGATCCGCGTGAAGGCCGCCACCGCCTCGTCGCGCTTCTACGAGATCAAGGACATCCTGCGCGCGAACAACCTGGTGACGGTGTGCGAGGAAGCCAGCTGCCCGAACATCGGCGAATGCTTCGGCAAGGGCACCGCGACCTTCATGATCATGGGCGACAAGTGCACCCGCCGCTGCCCGTTCTGCGACGTCGGCCACGGCCGTCCGGACCCGCTCGACGTCAACGAGCCGGGCAACCTGGCCAAGACCATCGCCGACCTGCGCCTGTCCTACGTCGTGATCACCTCGGTCGACCGCGACGACCTGCGCGACGGCGGCGCCGGCCACTTCGTCGAGTGCATCAGCAAGACCCGCGCGCTGTCGCCGAACACCAAGATCGAAGTGCTGGTGCCGGACTTCCGCGGCCGCCTGGAAAAGGCGTTGAACATCTTCGCCGACGGCTTGCCGGACGTGATGAACCACAACCTGGAAACCGTGCCGCGCCTGTACAAGGAAGCGCGCCCGGGCGCCGACTACCAGCACTCGCTGGTGCTGCTGCGCGACTTCAAGGCCAAGTACCCGAACGCCGTCACCAAGTCCGGCCTGATGGTCGGCCTGGGCGAGACCGACGAAGAGATCCTGGAAGTCATGCGCGACATGCGCGCGCACGACATCGACATGCTGACCATCGGCCAGTACCTGGCCCCGTCGAACTCGCACCTGCCGGTGCGCCGCTACGTGCACCCGGACACGTTCAAGATGTTCGAAGAGAAGGCCTACGAGATGGGCTTCGTGCACGCGGCCGTGGGCGCGATGGTGCGTTCCTCCTACCACGCGGACCAGCAGGCGCACGAGGCGGGCGTCGCGGCATAAATATATATATGTGTAAGTTAAAAGCGCGAGCCATAGCTCGCGTTTTTTTTTGCCTATCTACCGTGCCATCGAAGACATAATTTATGTATGATTGTACTGATAACTTATCTCAAGTTAAATTATGAAAGAAACATATTAGGATTACTCTTTGTTTTATTTAATTTTAATTTATATCAGGGGTAATGGTGGAAGAAGAATTCGAGAAAGCTGATTGGAGAGGTGAGTACTCAGCAGTAGATGATGCTCATAGCTTTAGGCAAGGAGATTTAGTAAAATTCCGTAAGAGTGAATCGCCTTGGAAAACGTGGGGCGTAATTATTACTGCTGATTGCGATATCGATAAGAAAAAACATCGTGGGATTATGTCTTATGTTCCAATACTTGAATTGCACGATTATTGGAGATTGTTCACTCTGCCAAAGCAGTTGCAAAAAGCAGAAACTGGATTTTTTAAGCAAGTTATACCAAGTGTGCAAAGTGCAATAAGAAAAAACGATAAAAGCATCAGTGTTGGTCCTGAAGCGATACATGCCATGATTATGGGCGGAAGTGATGCAGCAATATTAAAGTTTTTGAATGCTGAAGCTGTTGAGGAAGAAAAATGGAAACGAATACTTTCAATTTATAGAAATTTGATTGAGAGGCAGGAAAGTATACCTATCGAGAATTTGATAAAACTTATTGCCGACTCAAAAACTGCTGTATCAGGAACGCCAGCTGATAATATCGCAGTGCTGAGAGATATTGAAAAATCTGTAGAGAGTCTGCCGGGCGATGTTTTTTTTATTTCGAGATTGCCCTACGAAGAAAGTAAAGGTTTCGTTGCATATTTGCGTCTAGTCAGGGAACTTCATGCAGATTCAATTGCCGTTGTTGCAAAGGATTTACGAAGAGAAGAAGTCATTGCAAAAAGAATTGGACGATTAGAGTCGCCTTTTTTATACCGATTAACACAGCAATTAGGACAAGTGTTTTCTGATATCGGTTTGCCAGCTGATTATGAAAATGATCGCCTCAACATTGCAGGTGGTGTTAAGGAATCGTTAATTGCAAAATTTCAATAAGGACAAAAAATGGCTAAATCTATCGTATTCTCAAATTCTGATGCTTTGATGGCGTTACTGTCTAACAAGGATAGTGTGAATTGGCTAAAAGGGAAAATTGAGCCTAATCCATGTAACGATGGAATTTTTGTTTTGAATGAAGAAAGCGTTGTGCATTTCTTTGTTAATAATGGCGATACTAGCCAAGGACGAGTATTCTTTTCTTCTGAAGTAGTGGATTACCTGGTAAACAGACTGCAAAGTGGTCATGTTTCCAACTTTTTGCAACGCGCACATAGGCTCGTTGAGCTTGCAAAAAAGCTTCCGCTTAGAATCCCACCTGATTGGATGGAATACCACGCTAAAGATCTGGTAACTTTCTTTGCTGCTCCTAGAAGTTTGGGAAACTTTCGATGGATAGCTCAAATTTCAGTTGGAGACGGCGATGTCTGCTTCTGGAAAATTACGTCTGAAGAAGAAACTGTCGATTTAGATAATTTTCAACCAAATAGCAAAGACTATAATAGTGCCTTATTAAATTGGAATGAGGCAAAAAGCAAAGCGCTATCTTCTTTTTTAAAATGCGAAAAAGATACGGGCTATGTATCTTTAGGTGGTGCTATCGACTTACGCGCAGCTACCTTTGATGCTGTGGTGCGTCATAAAACGTACTCAGACTGGATAGGTAGTTTAAATGACCAGCAGCAGCTATTTTTGAATCATGACGGGAGTCATTCAGTAAAACTTCGAGGGCCAGCAGGTAGCGGAAAAACTTTAGCTTTAGCAGTAAAAACTCTTAAAGAAGTTTATTCTGCTAAGCAGGAAAAGTCCAAAATATTATTTGTCACCCATAGTTGGGCAATGGCTGAGCAGGTTGATGAAATTCTAAACGCACTCGACGAAAAATCTATAGCTCAAAAAATAACAGTCTTTCCTTTGGTAGAGATTGCAAAAGCTATTTTGCCTCAAACACAGTTTGCTGGCTCAAGTGTTCTGGGAAACGATAGCTATACAGGGAAAACTGAGCAGCTGCGTCGAATTAGCGAGATCCTTGTAAAGTTAAAGAAAACTGAGTGGCCACTATTCGCAATGGGCTGTTCCGCAGAATTCGTAAATCGAGTCGAAAGTTTACCAGGAAGTCCTAAATGGAACTCATTTGTTTGGGATGTGATGCATGAGTTCTCTGCCGTGCTCGGAGCGGCAAGCATCCTTCCAGGAGTCAATGCTGAGAGAAAGTATTTAGCTCTCGAACGAATGGATTGGATGATGCCTTTAGGCAATGACGGAGATAAGCGCTTCATTCTAAAGGTACATGCCGAGTACATTAAAGGACTGAAAGCTGAAAAAATGCTTACTGTTGATCAGGTTATTAATGATCTTCTTAGTTATCTTGAAACATTTGGCTGGAACTATCGACGTGAAGATGAGGGCTACGATACAATTTTCATTGACGAATTTCATTTATTTACTGAACAGGAACGGCAAGTATTAAATTATCTAACTAGAGACGCGGCAGCGTTTCCTCGACTGTTCATGGCATTGGATCCAAGGCAATCTCCTTACGAAGTTTATGTGGATTTTCCAATGGCAGATGTTAAATCGCGCCAAAGTGGGCAAGCCGAACGCGACTTGGGTGAAGTGAACTCTTTTGACTTGGTGAAGGTTCACAGATTTTCTCCCCAAATATTAGAGCTTGTAAAATTTATTCAATATTCCTATCCTACCTTGGACCTTGGTGATGATTGGTTAGTCGATGTTGCAAAATGGGAATCAGAAGCTCAAGCTTCAGCGGTTCCTAAATATCATCAGGTGAGCTCTATAAACGATGAAATAGATGCAACGGTAAAAGCAGCAAAAAATTTGTTTGTTAAAAATGGAAGTCGTCGTCTAGCTATCGTTATGTTAGACGAGAGCAATGGCGAGAGATTTTCGTCGGCTCTTGAAGAGGCTGGCCTACCGGTACTTTTCATGCGTAGCCGTGATGACGTCGATAATATGCGTTATCGAAGGAAATCTATCGTTTTGGGGGCGGCGGAATATACTGCTGGTCTTCAATTTGAAGATGTTATCGTGACTGCGTTGCCAGATTATGCAACTTTAAATCCAATACCAATACATCAACGTCGCCGAATTTTATCTCTACTTTATATCGCAATATCTCGTGCGACAGAGACTGTCGAAATAATAATTCAAAATCCGGCAGATGAATATAGTTCTATGTTGGATAAAGCAGTTAGTAAGGGTATTCTCGAAGTTTCGAGTTAAATGCTTCAGTCAAAGCGCTTGAGGATCATTATCACCTCAAGCGCCGATTGGCAATAATAAATTTCAATAATATATAATAAATATTAACTTAGCCCGCATCCCCGCCCGTATCCTCGTCCTTCGGCACCGACGTGTCTCGCATCACCGGTACGTCCTGCCGCTTGCAGTGGAGTGCGATGGCGGACAGCACAATGGGATCGAGCCCACTGTCCTCCTTGCTGCAGCGCGTGCTGTCCACGTGTTCGTACAGCTTCACGCGCATGCGCGGCGCCCAGTAGCGTTCCAGGTGGGTGGCGATCCCCGCATGCGCTTCCTCGCGGTCCGGGAAGGACGCGAAGAAGGTGCCGATCTGGTTGGCCATCGTGACCAGGTGGTCGATATTCATCGCATGTTCCTCACTCGGTAGTGGCCAGCTGCAGCTGGGTGTCGTTGAAGCGCCGGTACTGCTGCTGCCATTCGGACGGCTGCTGCACCGGCATCACCTGTACCGCCGTCACCTTGTACTCGGGGCAGTTGGTGGCCCAGTCGGAATTCTCCGTCGTGATCACGTTGGCGCCCGATTCGGGGAAGTGGAAGGTCGTGTAGACGACGCCCGGCTGCATGCGCTCCGTGACGAGCGCACGCAGCACCGTGGCGCCGGCGCGGCTCTCGATGCCGACCCAGTCGTCTTCCTTGATGCCGCGCTCCTGCGCATCGTGCGGATGGATCTCCAGGCGGTCCTCCGCATGCCACTGCACGTTCTCCGTGCGCCGCGTCTGCGCTCCCACGTTGTACTGCGACAGGATGCGCCCCGTGGTCAGGATCAGCGGGTACTTGCGCGTGACCTTTTCCGACGTGCCCACGTACTGCGTGATGATGAAGCGGCCCTTGCCGCGCACGAATGCATCGATGTGCATCGTCGGCGTGCCTTCCGGCGCGGCGTCGTTGCAGGGCCACTGGATGCTGCCCAGTTCATCGAGGCGCTGGTAGCTGACCCCCGCGAAGGTGGGCGTCAGAAGGGCGATCTCGTCCATGATCTGGGACGGATGCGTGTAGTGCATCGGGTAGCCCAGGCGGTTCGACAGCGCCACCGTCACTTCCCAGTCGGCGTAGCCGGCGCGCGGCGGCATCACCTTGCGCACGCGCGAGATGCGCCGCTCGGCATTGGTGAAGGTGCCGTCCTTTTCCAGGAACGAGGAACCGGGCAGCAGCACATGGGCGAACTTGGCCGTCTCGTTCAGGAAGATGTCCTGCACCACCACGCACTCCATCGCCTGCAGCGCAGCCGTCACGTGCTGCGTGTTCGGGTCGGACTGCACGATGTCCTCGCCCTGGCAATACAGCCCCAGGAAGCTGCCGTCCAGCGCGGCCTCGAACATGTTCGGGATGCGCAGGCCCGGTTCCGCCTGCAGCGGCACGCCCCAGGCCTGTTCGAACAGGCCGCGCACGGTGCCGTCGGACACGTGGCGGTAGCCGGGCAGCTCGTGCGGGAAGGAGCCGATGTCGCACGAGCCCTGCACGTTGTTCTGGCCGCGCAGCGGGTTCACGCCCACGCCTTCGCGCCCCACGTTCCCCGTCGCCATCGCCAGGTTGGCAATGGCCATCACGGCGGTGGAGCCCTGCGCATGTTCCGTCACGCCCAGGCCGTAGAAGATCGCGGCATTGCCACCCGTCGCATACAGGCGCGCCGCTTCGCGCACCAGCGGGGCCGGCACGCCCGTCACGTCCTGCGTCGCTTCCGGCGATTGTTCCGGCTGCGCCACGAAATCGCGCCACTGGGCAAAGGCGCGTTCCTCGCAGCGTTCGGCGATGAAGCTGTCCGCCAGCAGTCCCTCGGTGACGATCACGTGGGCCAGCGCGGACAGCAGCGCCACGTTGGTGCCGGGCTTGAGCTGCAGGTGATAGTCGGCGCGCACGTGCGGCGACTTGATCAGGTCGATGCGGCGCGGATCGACGACGATCAGCTTCGCCCCCTGGCGCAGCCGCTTCTTCATGCGCGAGCCGAACACGGGGTGGCCGTCGGTCGGGTTGGCGCCGATGACCATCACCACGTCGCAATGCGCGATCGACTTGAAGCTTTGCGTGCCGGCCGATTCGCCCAGCGTCTGCTTCAGGCCGTAGCCGGTGGGCGAATGGCACACGCGGGCGCAGGTGTCGACGTTGTTGTTGCCGAACGCGGCGCGCACCAGCTTCTGCACCAGGTAGCCTTCTTCGTTGGTGCAGCGCGAGGAGACGATGCCGCCGATGGAATCGACGCCGTATTTCGCCTGGATGCGCTTGAATTCGGACGCCGCGTAGTCGAGCGCCTCGTCCCAGCTGACCTCTTTCCACGGATCCGTGATCTTCGCGCGGATCATGGGTTTCAGGATGCGGTCCTTGTGCGTGGCGTAACCCCAGGCGAAGCGGCCTTTCACGCAGGCGTGGCCCTCGTTCGCCTTGCCGTCCTTGGCCGGCACCATGCGCACGACTTCGCTGCCCTTCATTTCCGCCGTCAGCGAGCAGCCGACGCCGCAATAGGCGCAGGTGGTCGTCACCTTGTGCTCGGCCTGGCCCAGCATGATGACGGTCTTTTCCTGCAGCGTGGCGGTGGGGCAGGCCTGCACGCAGGCGCCGCAGGACACGCACTCCGATGCCATGAACGGTTCGTTCTGTCCCGCGGAAACGCGCGAGTCGAAGCCGCGGCCGGAGATCGTCAGCGCGAACGTGCCCTGCGTTTCTTCGCAGGCGCGCACGCAGCGGTTGCACACGATGCATTTCGAGGAGTCGAAGGTGAAGTAGGGATTCGATTCGTCCTTCGCGAGCTTCAGGTGGTTCTCGCCCTCGTAGCCGTAGCGCACCTCGCGCAGGCCCGTCACGCCGGCCATGTCCTGCAGCTCGCAATTGCCGTTCGCCGGGCAGGTCAGGCAGTCGAGCGGGTGGTCGGAAATGTACAGCTCCATGACGCCCTTGCGCAGCTGCTGCAGCTTGGGCGACTGCGTGCGCACGACCATGCCCTGCTCGGCCGGGGTCGTGCAGGAAGCGGGATAGCCGCGCCGGCCCTCGATCTCGACGAGGCACAGGCGGCAGGAGCCGAACGGTTCCAGGCTGTCGGTGGCGCACAGCTTCGGGATATTGATGTCCGAGAGTGCGGCGGCGCGCATCACCGAGGTGCCCAGCGGAACGGTCACCTGGCGGTCGTCGATCGTCAGCGTGACGAATTCGGTAGCGGCTTCCACGAAGGCGGGCGGCGGCGTGCCCAGGTCGCGGGTCAGAATGGTTTCGATCATGGCGTTCTCCTAGGCGGCGTGCTGGCTGGTGTCGGCCTGGCCGAAATCTTGGGGGAAGTGGTTCAGTGCGGACAGCACGGGATACGGCGTCATGCCGCCCATCGCGCACAGCGAACCATTGAGCATCGTGTCGCACAGGTCGCGCAGCAGTACGACGTGTTGCGCAACCTGCTTGCCGGTGTCGCGGCCGGCGCGGATCTTGTCGATGACCTCGACGCCGCGCGTGGAACCGATGCGGCAGGGCGTGCACTTGCCGCAGGATTCGACGGCGCAGAATTCCATCGCATAGCGTGCCAGCTGCGACAAGTCGGCGCTGTCGTCGTGCACGACGATGCCGCCGTGGCCCAGCACGGCCCACAGCGCGGCAAACGCTTCGTAGTCGAGCGGCGTGTCCCATTGCGATTCCGGCAAATATGCTCCGAGCGGGCCGCCGACCTGCACGGCCTTGATCGGACGGCCGGAAGCGCTGCCGCCGCCGTAGTCGTACAGGATCTCGCGCAGCGTGACGCCGAACGCCAGTTCGATCAGGCCGCCCTGCTTGATGTTCCCGGCCAGCTGCACGGGCAGCGTGCCGCGCGAGCGTCCCATGCCGTAGTCCTGGTAGTACTGGGCGCCCTTGTCGAGGATCAGGGGCACGGCGGCCAGCGACAGCACGTTGTTGATCACGGTGGGCTTGCCGAACAGGCCGGCCAGCGCGGGCAGCGGCGGCTTGGCGCGCACGATGCCGCGCTTGCCTTCCAGGCTTTCCAGCAGCGCCGTCTCTTCGCCGCAGATATAGGCGCCGGCGCCCTTGCGCACTTCGAGCTCGAACGTGCGGCCCGTGCTGAGCAGGCTGCGACCCAGGAAGCCTGCGTTGCGCGCCCGTTCGATGGCCGCTTCCAGGCGCGCGATCGCATGCGGGTATTCGCTGCGCACGTAGATGTAGCCGCGCGTGGCGCCCACGGCGATGCCGGATATCGTCATGCCCTCGACCAGCATGTACGGGTCGCTCTCCATCACGATGCGGTCGGCAAAGGTGCCGGAATCGCCTTCGTCGGCATTGCAGACGACGTACTTTTCCGTGCCCGGCGCCTTCAGCACCGTGTTCCACTTGATCCCGGTGGGGAAGGCCGCGCCGCCGCGTCCACGCAGGCCGGAGCTTGTTACGGCGGCCACGATCTCGGACGGCGCCATCAGCAAGGCGTTGCGCAGGCCGCGAAAGCCGCCGTGGGCTTCGTAGTCGTCCAGCGACAGCGGGTCGGTGATGCCGATGCGGGAAAACGTCAGGCGCTGCTGGCGCGCCAGGTAGGGCAGTTGTTCGACGAGGCCGAGGCACAGCGGATGGTCGCCGACGCCCGTGTGGAAGCCCGCGTCGAACAGGGCGGGCACGTCGGCGGCATCGACCTGGCCGAAGCCGATGCGGCCGGCCGGCGTGTCGATCTCGACCAGCGGCTCCAGCCACAGCAGGCCGCGCGTGCCGTTGCGGACGATCCCGATGTCGAGGCCGCGCCGCGCCGCCTCGGCCGCCACCGCGGCGGCGACATCGTCGGCACCGACCGCCAGCGCGGCGGAATCGCAAGGAATGTAGATGCGCGTGCTCATGCGGCCTCCACGGCTTGAATAGCGGCTTGGGTGGGTTGGGAGAGGGCGCCCGCGACCAGGCGGTCGAAGCGCGCCGGCGTCACGCGGGCGAACGGGACGCCGTCGATGGACAATGCGGGCGAGCTGGCGCACAGGCCCAGGCAGTACACCGGTTCCAGCGCGAAGGCGCCGTTCGCGCTGTGTTCGTGCAGGCCGCAACCGAGCACCTGCTGCGCATGCGCCAGCAGGCGGTCGGCGCCCATGCTCTGACAGGCTTCGGCGCGGCACACCTGCACCGTGCGGCGCGCCGGGGCGCTGCTCCTGAAATGGTGATAGAACGTGATCACGCCGTGGACTTCGGCGCGCGACAGGTTGAAGTGCGCAGCGATGGCCGGCACGGCATCGGGCGGAACGAAGCCGATGCGGTCCTGCAGCGCGTGCAGCACGGGCAGGAGCTGGTCCTGGCGCGTGCCGTGGCGGTCAAGGATGTCGGCGAGGGTGCCGGCGAGGTCGATGGTGAAACCGCCGGTGGCGGGGGCAGGCTGTGCGTTCATCGTGTCTCCTTTGAAGCCCGCTCATGTTCGGTCGAACATATGCCGGCCCGGTTTGGTGTTATAAATCCAGCCTAGCACCCGCAAAATGTTGAATCAATAGGAAATGATTTGCATATGCTGAAGGTCGACATCCGCCCTGACTGGATCCTGCGCGATGCCCATGGCACGCCGGTCGCCCTGCCTGCGCTGCTGGCCCTGCTGACGGCCGTGAGCGAGACCGGCAGCATCAGCAAGGCGGCGGCGGCCTGCGGCATGTCCTACCGCCATGCCTGGGGCTTGCTGGAGCAGTTCGGCGCGCAGTTCGGCGCGCGCCTCGTGCACAAGGTGCGTGGGCAGGGCACGCTGCTGTCGCCGCTGGCGGAAAAACTGATCTGGGCCGACCGCCGCATCAGCGCGCGCCTGAGTCCTCTGCTGGACAGCCTCGCGTCCGAGCTGCAGCAGGAACTGGCGCGCGTGCTGGCCGCCGATGCGCAGGTGCTGCGCCTGACCGCCTCGCACGGCTTCGCGGTGGCGGCCCTCGTCACGCAGCTGGGAGAGCAGGGCGTCACGGTGGACATCAAGTACCGCAGCAGTACGGAAGCGGTGGCGGCGCTGGCAAGGGGCGAGTGCGACCTGGCCGGCTTCCACCTGCCCGTGGGCCAGTTCGAACCGGCCGCCGCCGCCGCGCATCGCCAGTGGCTGGACCCGGCGCGCCATGCCTTCCTGCACCTGGCCTGCCGCCAGCAGGGCCTGTTCGTCGCCAGGGGCAACCCGAAGGGGGTAACGGGATTGGACGACCTCGTGCGGCCCGGCCTGCGCTTCGTCAATCGCCAGCATGGTTCCGGCACCCGCGTGCTGCTGGAACTGCTGCTGGCCGACCGCAACCTCGACCCGTCCCGCATCGCCGGCTTCGACAGCGCGGAATTCACGCACGCGGCGGTGGCGGCCTATGTGGCGAGCGGGATGGCCGACGTCAGCTTCGGCGTCGAGACGGCGGCGCGGCGCTTCGACCTCGATTTCATCCCCGTCTGCCGCGAACGCTATTTCCTCGCCTGCGACAAGACGGCCCTGGCCACGCCGCTGCTGGCGGCCGTGCGAACGGCGCTGGAGAGCGCGGCCTTCCGTACCGTGCTGGACGGCTTGCCCGGCTACGACGGCAGCGCCTCCGGTGCGCTGGAAACGCTCTTCTAGCGCATTTTGTAAATCTTGATCGCGGTCAAGTGGTGATTCGTGAGTGTTTCGATAAGATGGCCCGGCACCGGCGCGCCCCGCTGCCGAGTACGCATAAAACATCCGAGGAGACGGGCATGAGCAAGGCACTGGAAGGCGTTCGCGTTCTCGATTTCACCCACGTCCAGTCGGGGCCCACGTGTACCCAGCTGCTGGCCTGGTTCGGCGCCGACGTCATCAAGGTGGAGCGGGCCGGCGAGGGAGACGCCACGCGCGGCCAGTTGCGCGACATCCCAGGCGTGGACAGCCTGTACTTCACGATGCTCAACCACAATAAACGCTCGATCACGCTCGATGCCAAGCACCCGGCCGGCAAGGGCGTGCTGGAGACCCTGATCCGCGATTGCGACGTGCTGGTCGAGAATTTCGCACCCGGCGCCCTGGACCGCATGGGGTTCACCTGGGAGCGCATCCAGCAGCTCAATCCGCGCATGATCGTCGCCTCCGTGAAGGGTTTCGGTCCCGGCCCCTACGAACACTGCAAGGTGTACGAGAACGTGGCGCAATGCACGGGCGGCTCCGCCTCTACCACCGGCTTCGACGACGGTCCGCCCGTGGTGACGGGCGCGCAGATCGGCGACAGCGGCAGCGGCCTGCACCTCGCCCTGGGCATCGTCACCGCGTTGTACCAGCGCACGAGCACGGGTCGCGGCCAGCGCGTGCTGACGGCGATGCAGGATGCGGTGCTGAACCTGTGCCGCGTCAAGCTGCGCGACCAGCAGCGCCTCGAACGCACGGGCGTGATGGAGGAATATCCGCAGTACCCGGAAGGCAGCTTCGGCACGTCCGTGCCGCGCGCCGGCAATGCTTCCGGCGGCGGCCAGCCGGGCTGGATCCTGAAGTGCCGCGGATGGGAAGACGATCCCAACGCCTACATCTATTTCATCGCGCAGGCGGCCGTGTGGCCGGCGATCTGCAAGGTGATCGGCCGAGAAGAGTGGATCACGGACCCGGACTTCGCCACGCCGCGCGCGCGCCTGCCGCGCCTGATGGCGATCTTCGCCACCGTCGAGGAGTGGACGAAGCAGCACAACAAGTTCGAGGTGATGGATGTGCTGAACCAGTACGACATTCCCTGCGGCCCGATCCTGTCGATGAAGGAGATCGCCGAGGAACCGTCGCTGCGCGCCACCGGCACCATCGTCGAGGTCGAGCATCCGGAACGGGGCAGCTATCTCACGGTCGGCAATCCGATCAAGCTGTCCGACAGTCCGACCGAGGTGCGCCGTTCGCCGCTGCTGGGAGAACACACGGACGAGGTGCTGTCCCAGCTTGGGTACACGCCGCTGCAGATCGCGGCGCTGCGTGCCGAGCGGGTCATTTGACGCGTGATGGGGGCGGCGCTCGGTGGGCACATGGTGCCTACGCCGGCCGCGCCCACCCTACGCGCCGCGTGTCCAGTACCCTGGCTGCGCGTAGGTCGCCTTGAGCGTGTCGATGAAGGCGCGCACGCGTGCCGGCAGGTGCCGCTGCTGCATGTAGACGGCCATGATGTCGTAGTCGGGCAGCGCGTAGTCGTCCAGCACCGTGATCAATTCCCCTGCCGCCAGCTGGGCCTGGATCTCCCAGGTCGAGCGCCATGCGAGACCCAATCCCTCGCTCACCCAGCGGTGCAGCAGTTCGCCGTCGTTGCAATCGAGGTTACCGCCGACCTTGACGGTGACGGGCTTGCCGTCCTTCTGAAAATACCAGCCGCGCTGCTGTCCGCCCTGCAGGTTGAAGGCGAGGCAGTTGTGCTGCGCCAGGTCGTCCAGCGTGCGCGGGATGCCGCAGCGCGCGAAGTAGGCCGGCGTGCCGCACACCACGCGGCGGTTCGACGCAAGGCGCACGGCGACGGAACTCGGATCGAGCGCGCCGCCGATGCGGATCCCCAGCTCGTAGCCTTCGCGCACCAGGTCCACCACCTGGTCGGTGAGGTTGAACGAGATCCGCACCTTCGGATGCGCGGCCAGGAACGGCGGCGCATGCGGCGCCACGTGCAGCCGCCCGAACGCGGCCGGCGCCGAGACGATCAGGTGGCCGCTGGCCTCGCCGCGTCCTTCGGAGACGATGGTCTCGGCCAGATCCAGGTCCGACAACAGCTTGCGGCAATGTTCCAGGAATAGCGTCCCTGCTTCCGTCAGCGTCAGGTGGCGCGTGGTCCGGTGCAGCAGCTTCACGCCCAGCCTGCGCTCCAGCGCATCGATGCGCCGTCCCAGCATCACGGGCGTGACGTGCTGGGCCAGCGCCGCGCGCGCCAGGCTGCCCTGGTCGACGGCATCGACGAACGCGGTCATCTCCTTGATCTTGTCCATGGCGCGGAACCCGTCCCGGTAGAGCTGCCAGTATTCCATACCCCAGGTATCGAATACACGGATTTTTTGTGGCCTTATCAAACACGCCGCCCCGTCCTAGCATGGGCTCATCGATTCGCTCAACCATCCCGCCGGAGGAATGATGGCCAAGATGACCGCAGCAGAAGCAGCAGTGCTGGTGATGGAAAAGGAAGGTGTGCGCGTGGCGTTCGGCGTGCCGGGCGCGGCGATCAATCCGCTGTACGCCGCGTTGCGCAAGCGCGACAGCATCCGCCACATCCTGGCCCGCCACGTCGAGGGCGCCTCGCACATGGCGGAAGGATTCACGCGCGCCGCGGCCGGGAACATCGGCGTGTGCATCGGCACGTCGGGCCCGGCCGGCACCGACATGATCACGGGCCTGTACGCGGCGCAGGCCGACTCGGTGCCGATCCTGTGCATCACGGGCCAGGCGCCGCGCGCGCGCCTGTACAAGGAAGACTTTCAGGCCGTCGACATCGAGTCGATCGCGCGGCCCGTGACCAAGTGGTCCGTCACCGTGCGCGAGCCGGCGCTGGTGCCGCAGGCGTTCCAGCAAGCCTTCCACCTGATGCGCTCGAGCCGCCCCGGTCCCGTGCTGATCGACCTGCCGCTGGACGTGCAGCTGGCGCAGATCGAGTTCGACGCCGACACCTACTCTCCGCTGCCGGCGTATAAACCGGCCGCCACGCGCGCCCAGGTCGAGAAGGCGCTGCGCATGATGAACGAATCGGCGCGACCCGTGCTGACGGCGGGCGGCGGCATCATCAATGCCGACGCATCGGCGCTGCTGGTGGAGTTCGCCGAGCTCACCGGCGTGCCCGTGATCCCGACGCTGATGGGATGGGGTTCGATCCCCGACGACCATCCGCAGATGGCCGGCATGGCGGGCCTGCAGACGAGCCACCGCTACGGCAATGCGACGCTGCTGGCATCGGACTTCGTGCTGGGCATCGGCAACCGCTGGGCCAACCGCCACACGGGCAGCGTCGACGTGTTCACGAAGGACCGGAAATTCGTCCACATCGACATCGAGCCGACGCAGATCGGCAGGGTGTTTGGTCCGGACTTCGGCATCGTGTCGGACGCCAAGGCGGCGCTGGCCCTGCTGGTGGAGGTAGCGCGCGAATGGAAGGCGGATGGGCGCCTGGCCGATCGCTCCGGCTGGCTGCACGCCTGCCAGGAGCGCAAGCGCACGCTGCTGCGCCGCAGCGACTACGACAGCGTGCCCGTGCATCCCTTGCGCGTGTACCACGAGATGAATGCCTACTTCGGGCGCGACGTGCGCTACGTGGCGTCGATCGGCCTGTCGCAGATCGCCGCCGCGCAGTTCCTGCACGTGCACCATCCGCGCCACTGGATCAATTGCGGCCAGGCGGGACCGCTGGGCTGGACCATCCCCGCCGCGCTGGGCGTGCGCGTGGCCGACCCGGATGCCGACATCGTCGCCATCTCCGGCGACTACGATTTCCAGTTCCTGATCGAGGAACTCGCCGTGGCCGCCCAGTTCAAGCTGCCGTATATCCACGTGCTGGTGAATAACGCCTACCTGGGTTTGATCCGCCAGGCGCAACGGGGCTTCGAGATGGACTACTGCGTGCAGCTGTCGTTCGAGAACGTCAATGCGCCCGAGCTGGAGGGCTATGGCGTCGACCACGTGGCCGTCGTCGAAGGACTGGGCTGCAAGGCGATCCGCGTGTTCCGGCCCGACGACATCGTGCCGGCTTTCGAACGGGCGCGCGCGCTGATGCGCCAGTACGCGGTGCCGGTGGTGGTCGAGGTCATCCTCGAGCGGGTGACGAATATCGCGATGGGCACGGAGATCGACGCGCTCAACGAATTCAACGACGTGCTGACCGTGGAATGAGGACGACGACATGAAACTGGCCGCCAACCTGACGATGCTGTTTACCGAATTCGATTTCCTCGACCGCTTCGAGAAGGCCGCGCAGGCGGGCTTCGCCGGCGTCGAGTTCCTGTTCCCCTACGCCTACCCGGCTGCGCAGATCGCCGAGCGGCTCGACACGCACCGCCTGCAGCTGGTGCTGCACAACCTGCCGGCCGGCGACTGGGCCGGCGGCGAACGCGGCATCGCCTGCCACCCGGGCCGGCGCGGCGAGTTCGAACAGGGCGTGGCGAGCGCCATCGCGTATGCGAAGGCACTGGGCGTGAAGCAGCTGAACTGCCTGGCCGGCATCGTGCCGCAGGGCGTCGAGCGGGCGCGGGCCCACGATGTGCTGGTGGCGAACCTGGCGTTCGCCGCGCGCCGCCTGAAGGACGAGGGTATCGCGCTGCTGGTGGAGCCGATCAATACCTTCGACATCCCCGGCTTTTTCCTGCACGGCACGCGCCAGGCGCTGGACCTGATCGCCGAGACGGGATCGGACAACCTGTTCCTGCAGTACGACATCTACCACATGCAGCGCATGGAGGGAGAACTCGCCGCCACCATCGCCGCCCACCTGCCGCTGATCCGCCACATCCAGCTGGCCGACAACCCGGGCCGCAACGAACCTGGCACCGGGGAAATCAATTACCGCTACCTGCTGGACCGGCTGGACCGCATGGGCTACACAGGCTGGGTCGGGTGCGAATACAAGCCGCGCACGACGACCTACGACGGGCTGGACTGGCTGGCGCAACACGGCGTCCTGAGCACCCACTGACATCGACTGGAGAACATCATGACCAAAGTAGGATTCATCGGCCTCGGCATCATGGGCGGCCCCATGGCCGGCCACCTGCAGGCGGGCGGCTGCAAGCTGTACCTGCACGACATGAAGAACCCGCCGCTGGCGCTGGTGGAGGGCGGCGCCACCGTGTGCACGAATGCGGGCGAGGTCGCCAAGCGCGCCGACATCGTCATCGTGATGGTGCCGGACACGCCGCAGGTGGACGAGGTGCTGTTCGGCGAGAACGGCGTCGCCGCGGCGCTCAGTCCCGGCAAGATCGTCGTCGACATGAGTTCCATTTCTCCGCTGGCGACCAAGGAGTTCGCCAAAAAGATCAACAAGCGCGACTGCGACTACCTCGATGCGCCCGTGTCGGGCGGCGAGGTGGGCGCCAAGGCGGCGACGCTGACGATCATGGCGGGCGGCGCGCCGGAAGCATTCGAGCGGGTGCTGCCGCTGTTCCGCATGATGGGCAAGAACATCACGCTGGTGGGCGGCAACGGCGACGGCCAGACGGCCAAGGTGGCGAACCAGATCATCGTCGCGCTGACGATCCAGGCCGTGTCCGAGGCGCTGCTGTTCGCGTCCAGGGCGGGTGCCGATCCGGCCAGGGTACGGGAGGCGCTGATGGGCGGCTTTGCCGCGTCGCGCATCCTCGAGGTGCATGGCGAGCGCATGGTCAAGCGCACGTTCGCACCCGGTTTCCGCATCGCGCTGCACCAGAAGGACCTGAACCTGGCGCTGCAGGGCGCGAAGAGCCTGGGGGTGTCGTTGCCCAGCACGGCCGTCGTGCAGGAGCTGATGAATTCCTGCGCCGCCCACGGACTCGCGCAACTCGATCATTCGGCGCTGTGCCAGGCGATCGAGCGCATGTCCAACCATGCGATCGCGGCGGGCGCAGTTGACTGAGGCGAGCGCGATGGGCACGCTGGTGATGTTCCACCCGGCCTGCTTCGCGCACCGGCCGGGACCGTCGCATCCCGAATCGCCGCAGCGCCTGCACGTCGTGCTGGATGCGCTGCGCGAACCGGGTTTCGAAGCGCTGGCATGGCGCGAGGCGCCGCCGGGCACGCGCGCGCAGCTGCTGCTCGTGCACGACGAGGACTACGTCGACGAGATCGAAGCGTTGGCACCAAGTACGGGCATCGTGTTGCTGGACGGCGGCGACACGGCGATGTCGCCCGGGTCCTGGGATGCCGTGATGGCCTGCGTGGGCGCCGCCTGCGCAGGCGTGGATGCCGTGCTGGCGGGCGCGGCGCGCAATGTGTTCTGCGCCACGCGTCCCTGCGGCCACCACGCCGAGCCGGGACGGGCGATGGGATTCTGCATCTTCAACCAGGTGGCCATCGCCGCCATGCATGCGCTGCAGGCGCACAGCCTGGCGCGGGTCGCCGTGATCGATTTCGACGTCCACCATGGCAACGGCACGCAGGCCGCCTTTTATCACCACCCGCAGCTGTTCTTCGGCTCCAGCCACCAGTCGCCGCTGTATCCGGGCACCGGCGCGGCGCACGAGCGGGGGGGGGGGGGGCCCCGCGGGCAACTGGCGCGGGCGCCCCGGGGGGCGGCGCCCCCGGTGCGCGCCCGGGGGGGGGGGCGGGGGCGGGCCC
>CAUSCY010000084.1:0-18367 GCA_963529995.1 uncultured Massilia sp.
CCACGCCCGGAGGACCGACGAAGCACAGGATCGGCGCCTTCAGCTTGTCGACGCGTTGCTGCACCGCGAGGTATTCCAGGATGCGTTCCTTGATCTTGTCGAGGCCGTAGTGATCGGACTCGAGCACCTGCTGGGCCTTTTCCAGGTCGATGACGACCTTGGATTTCTTTTTCCACGGCAGGCCGATCAGCGTGTCGATGTAGTTGCGCACGACGGTGGCTTCGGCCGACATCGGCGACATCAGCTTGAGCTTCTTGATCTCCGACTGGGCCTTTTCCATGGCTTCCTTCGGCATCTTGGCGGCGATGACTTTCTTTTCGAGTTCCTCGATGTCGGCGCCGTCTTCGCCTTCGCCCAATTCCTTCTGGATGGCCTTGACCTGTTCGTTCAGGTAGTACTCGCGCTGCGATTTCTCCATCTGGCGCTTGACGCGGCCGCGGATGCGCTTTTCGACCTGCAGGATATCCAGCTCGCCTTCCAGCTGGCCGAGCAGGTGCTCGAGGCGCTTGGCGACGTTGAAGATCTCCAGGATGACCTGTTTCTGCTCGAGTTTCAGCGGCAAGTGCGCGGCGACGGTATCGGCCAGGCGGCCGGCGTCGTCGATGCCGGCCAGCGAAGCGAGGATCTCGGGCGGGATTTTCTTGTTCAGTTTGACGTACTGGTCGAACTGCTGGACGATCGCGCGGCGCATCGCCTCGACTTCGGAATCGTCGCCGATTTCCGAATTGATGGGCGAGAGCTCGGCCACGAAATGGCTGGGACCGTCGGTAATGTGATTGATGCGGGCACGCTGCGCGCCTTCGACCAGCACCTTCACGGTACCGTCGGGCAGCTTCAGCATTTGCAGAATATTGGCCACGCAGCCGATCTCGTAGATGTCTGCGGCGGAGGGTTCGTCCTTGGCAGCTGCCTTTTGGGCAGCGAGCATGATGCTCTTGCCCTGTTCCATCGCAGCCTCGAGTGCCTTGATCGATTTCGGGCGGCCGACGAACAGCGGTATCACCATATGCGGAAACACCACCACGTCGCGCAAGGGCAGGAGGGGCAGCGTCATTTGCTCGGTCAATTTAGAAGTTGTCATGGCATACCTTATAGAAAGCGTGTTTTCGATGTGGGAGCTTTCGCCGAAAACACAAGCCCGGCCGAATAAAAATTTTCCACAAGCAAAAAAAACATCACTTGATAGGAATAATAGCCGTTTCCACAAAAGCGGGAGATTCAAATAAAAAAGCCACTACGCAGCTAAACCGCGAGTGGCTTTTCGATTGAAGCCGACTTTTGTTGAGATTGATTGTACCGCCTCAACTCAGCGTTTCAATACCTTTGTTGTGTGTGTGCCCGGAAATTTCAGTTTTCCCCGGCCGCCTTCGGCGATTCGCTGTAAATCAGCAAAGGTTTCGCACCATTCGTGATCGTATTTTCATCGATGACGACTTTCACGACGTTCTGCTGGCTCGGCAATTCATACATCACGTCGAGCAGCGCATGTTCGAGGATCGAACGCAGGCCGCGCGCGCCGGTCTTGCGTGCCAGCGCCTTCTTGGCGATCGCATGCAGGGCCGCCGGGCGGATTTCCAGTTCCGCGCCTTCCATGTCGAGCAGCTTCGTGTACTGCTTGATCAGGGCGTTCTTCGGCTCGACCAGGATCTGGATCAGAGCGTCTTCCGTCAGCTCGCTCAGCGCGGCGACGACCGGCAGGCGGCCGACCAGCTCGGGGATCAGGCCGAACTTGATCAGGTCTTCCGGTTCCGCGTCCAGCAGCACGTCCGAGACGGAGCGCTGCGACTGGCTCTTGACGCTGGCACCGAAGCCGATGCCGGATTTTTCCGAGCGGTTTTCGATGACCTTGGCCAGGCCGTCGAAGGCGCCGCCGCAGATGAACAGGATATTGGTCGTGTCGATCTGCACGAAGTCCTGGTTCGGGTGCTTGCGGCCGCCCTGCGGCGGCACCGAGGCCATGGTGCCCTCGATCAGCTTGAGCAGCGCCTGCTGCACGCCCTCGCCCGACACGTCGCGGGTGATCGACGGATTGTCCGACTTGCGCGAGATCTTGTCGATCTCGTCGATGTAGACGATGCCGCGCTGCGCCTTCTCGACTTCGTAGTTGCAGCTCTGCAGCAGCTTCTGGATGATGTTCTCGACGTCTTCGCCCACATAGCCCGCTTCGGTCAGCGTGGTGGCGTCGGCGATCACGAACGGCACGTTCAGCATGCGCGCCAGCGTCTGTGCCAGCAGCGTCTTGCCGGAGCCGGTCGGGCCCACGAGCAGGATGTTGGACTTGGCCAGTTCGACCTCGTCCTTCTTGCCCATGTGCTTCAGGCGCTTGTAGTGGTTGTACACCGCCACGGACAGGATACGCTTGGCCGTCTGCTGGCCGATCACGTACTGGTCGAGCAGTTCGGCGATCTCGTGCGGGGTCGGCAGGTCCGACTTTGCGCCTGCCACCGATTCCACGTTCGAGGTCTCGTCGCGGATGATGTCATTGCACAGGTCGATGCACTCGTCGCAGATGAAAACCGATGGTCCCGCGATGAGCTTCTTCACTTCGTGCTGGCTCTTTCCGCAGAACGAGCAGTACAGGAGTTTTTCGCCGCTGGAGGATTTTTTGTCTGACATGGGGCAGATTTTCGTTGAATTGCTATGAATATATCGCTAATACAAGTATGCAACAAGTGCGTGCAACAAGTGTGCACGGCTCCATGCTACCCGATTTGAAAACAAAACGCCCGAAGCGCTGTCGCGTCCGGGCGTCGTACGGGCAACATCTTGTCGAATGCTTAACCGCGGTTCGTCAAGACCCTGTCGATCAGGCCGTATTCGACGGATTCTTCCGCCGACATGAAGCGGTCGCGGTCCGTGTCCTTGTGGATCTGCTCGATCGTCTGGCCGGTATTGTCGGCCATGATGCGTGCGAGGCGCTCGCGCAGGTACAGGATTTCCTTGGCCTGGATCTCGATGTCCGACGCCATGCCTTGCGAACCGCCGGACGGCTGGTGGATCATCACGCGCGAGTTCGGCAGCGAGAAACGCTTGCCCTTGGCACCAGCGGCCAGCAGGAAGGCGCCCATCGACGCGGCCAGGCCGGTGCACAGGGTCGACACGTCCGGCTTGATGAAGTTCATGGTGTCGAAGATGGCCAGGCCAGCCGACACGGAACCACCCGGCGAATTGATGTACAGCGAAATGTCCTTGTCCGGGTTCTCGCTTTCCAGGAACAGCATCTGGGCAACGATCAGGTTGGCCATCTGGTCGTTGACAGGACCGACCAGGAAAATCACGCGCTCCTTCAGCAGGCGCGAGTAGATGTCGTAGGCGCGCTCGCCGCGACCGCTCTGCTCGATCACCATCGGCACGAGGCCGAGGGCTTGGGTATCCAATGCCGGATTACGATTCATACCTGTCAATTCCTTTAATGAAGAGTTACGGAGCCGCACTATCCCAAAAACTTGTGCGGGATGTCGCACGGCTCCCTTCAGGAAGATTACGCCTGAGCGGTGCTTCCCATCAGCTCGTCGAAGGCGATGTCCTTGCTCGTCACCTTCGCCTTGCCAAGCACGTAGTTAACGACGTTTTCTTCCAATACAAGAGCTTCCACTTCGCCCAGGCGGCGACGGTCGCTGTAGTAGTACTTCAGAACTTCCTTCGGATCTTCGTAGCTTTGTGCGAAGTCTTCGATCTGGGCTTTCACCTGCTCTTGGGTAGCTTGCAGGTTATTGTCCTGGACCAGTTGCGACAGGATCAGACCCAGGCGCACGCGGCGCTCGGCCTTGGTCGCGAACAAATCGGCCGGGAACGGCAGGCTCTTGACGTCCATGCCGCGCTGGGCCATGTCCTGGCGGGTCTGCTCGGCCAGGCGCTGCGAATCCTGCTCGACCATGACCTTCGGCACGTCCATGTCGGTGTGCTTGACCAGGGCGTCCATCACGGCTTCCTTGTTGCGGGCCTTGATGCGGGCGCCGACTTCGCGCTCCAGGTTGACCTTGATGTCTTCGCGCATTTTTTCGACGCTGCCGTCTTCGATGCCCAGCGACTTGGCGAACTCGGCGTCGACTTCCGGCAGGTGCGCCCATTCCAGCTTCTTCAGCGTGATGGTGAACTCGGCGGTCTTACCGGCCACGTCCTTGCCATGGTAGTCTTCCGGGAACGGCAGCGGGAAGGTCTTGCTCTCGCCCACTTTCAGGCCCACGGTCGCGGCTTCGAATTCCGGCAGCATGCGGCCTTCGCCCAGCACGAACGGATAGTCTTCGGCCTTGCCGCCGTCGAATTCGACGCCGTCGATCTTGCCGACGAAGTCGACGGTCACGCGGTCGCCATTGGCTGCGACGGCTTCGCCGCCGTCGCCGTGCTCGCCTGCCTCACCCTTGGTGTGGAAGTGCACGCGCTGCTTGCGCAGGATGTCGATGGTCTTGTCGATCTCGGCGTCCGAGACGTCGGTCTTGGCGGTTTCGACTTCGATGCCGTCCAGGGCCGGCAGCGACACTTCCGGATAGACTTCGAAGGTGGCGTCGAAGGCCAGCATGCCTTCCGGCGCTTCCTGCTTCGGTTCGATTTTCGGCATGCCGGCCACGCGCAGCTGCGCTTCGTTGGCGGCGTCGTTGAAGGCCTGGCCAACCTTGTCGTTCAGGACGTCGGACTCGATCTGGTAGCCGTACTGGGCGGCGACCATCTTGAGCGGCACCTTGCCCGGACGGAAGCCCGGCGCACGTGCGGTCTTGGCCTGCTGCTTGAGGCGCTTTTCAACTTCCGTACGTACGTCGCTCAGCGGAAAAGAGAGAGTCAAGCGGCGCTCGAGTTTACCCAGGTTTTCGACTGCAGTTGCCATTGTAAAAATCGTCCAAAAAAATAATTATTCGTGGTGCGAGGAGGGGGACTCGAACCCCCACACCATTGCTGGCGTCAGGACCTAAACCTGGTGCGTCTACCAATTTCGCCATCCTCGCTCAGGATGCTGCATCTTGCCCAACATCTTGCCGCAAAAACAAAGGGCGCCCGACGGTGAAACCGGCCGCCCTGCTATGCGCTTGTTTAGGGGCTACAACTTCAACACGATATTTTACTGGATTTTCTGACACCATTGGGCGATTTTTAATCCGGGCGAACGGCATATGGCCGCGTTTTCACCCCGATATTACGTAACCCAGCCATTTTCTCGCGATATTTCAACCATTTACGCATATGGTGCGGCGCAGCGAATGGTGGGCATGTGATGCCCACCCTACTGCTACCCATAAGCGTGTGAGACATCGTAGGGCGGGCACCACGTGCCCACCATCTCAGCGGCCAGGACGGCGCACGCGGAACCATGCCGCATACAGTGCCGGCACGAACAGCAGCGTCAGCGCCGTCGCCACCAGCAATCCGCCCATGATCGCCACCGCCATCGGGCCCCAGAACACGGACCGCGACAGCGGGATCATCGCCAGCGCCGCGGCGGCGGCCGTCAGCAGGATCGGGCGCGAACGCCGCACGGCGCTGTCGACGATCGCATCCCAGGCCGGGTGGCCCGCCGCGATGTCCTTCTCGATCTGGTCGACGAGGATCACGGAATTCCGGATGATCATGCCGAACAGCGCGATCACGCCGAGGTTGGCGACGAAGCCGAACGGGCAGTGCAGCAGCAGCAGCGCCATCGCCGCGCCGGCCACGCCCAGCGGACCCGTGAGGAACACGAGCAGCGCGCGCGAAAAACTCTTCAGCTGCAGCATCAGCAGCGTGAACACGATGAACAGCACCAGCGGCACGTTGGCGGCGATCGAGGCCTCGGCCTCGGAACTGTCGGCCGCCGCGCCTTCCAGCGTGATGCGGTAGCCGGCCGGCAGGCCGGCGCGCAGTGACGCCAGCTTCTCCCCTACCTGGGCCGACACGGTGGGACCCTGGATGCCGTCGACGACGTCCGACTGGACCATGATCGCCCACTCGCGCCCTTCGCGCCACACGACGCCCGGCTCCCACACGAATTCGATGCGCGCCAGCTGCGACAGCGGCACGGGACGGCCCGTGCTCGTCGCCACGTTGGTATTCGCCAGTACGGAGATCGTCGAGCGCTCCTCGAGCGGCTGGCGCACGACGATGTCGATCAGGCGGTTACTCTCGCGGAACTGGCCGACCGTGGTCCCGGACAGCACCGTCGCCACCGTCCGCCGCACGGCCTGCGACGTCACGCCCAGGGCCCGCAACTTGTCCTGGTCGAGGTCCAGGCGCAGCACCTTCACGGACTCGTTCCAGTTGTCGTTGACGCCCACGGCGTTCGGGTTCGCGCGCAGGATGTCCTTGACCTTGTCCGCCACGCCGCGCACGACGGCGATATCCGGCCCGGCCACCTGGAACTGCACGGGATACGGCACCGGCGGCCCGTTCGGCAGCAGCCGCACGCGGCCGCGCACTTCCGGGAAATCGGTCTTGAACGCGTCCTCGATCTTGCGGCGCAGGACCTCGCGCTGCGCCAGATTCTTCGGCAGCACGACGAACTGCGACACGTTCGACTGCGGGAAGATCTGGTCCAGCGGCAGGTAGAAGCGCGGGCTGCCCGTGCCGACGTAGCTCGTCACGCTGTGCAGTTCGGGCTGGGCACGCACGAAGCGTTCGAATTTCTTCGCCAGCGCCTCGTTCGTCGCGAAGCTGGTGCCCTCGGGCAGCCACATCTCGACCATCAGCTCGGGACGGCTGGAATCGGGGAAGAACTGCTTCTCGATGAACTTGAAGCCGAACACGCCCAGGCCGAACACGGCGAGCGACAGCGCGATCGTCGTCTTGCGCCAGGTGACGCACCAGTCGACCATGCGGCGCAGGCGCCGGTAGCCGGGCGTGTCGAACACGTCGTGGCCGTGCGCCCCGCCCTCTCCCGCCGCATGCGGCTGCACCTTCAGCAGGAGGAAGCCGATATACGGCGTGAAGCTGACGGCCACGATCCACGACACCAGCAGCGCGATCGCGTTCACGGAGAACATCGTGAACGTGTATTCGCCGGCCGCGGACTTGGCCAGGCCGATCGGCAGGAAGCCCGCCGCCGTGATCAGCGTGCCCGTCAGCATGGGGAATGCCGTCGACGTGTAGGCGAAGGTCGCCGCCTCGAAGCGCGTCATGCCCTCTTCCATCTTGCGCACCATCATCTCGACGGCGATGATGGCGTCGTCCACCAGCAGGCCCAGTGCGATGATCAGCGCGCCCAGCGACACCTTGTGCAGCGAGATGTCGAAGATGTGCATGAACAGGAACGTGATCGCCAGCACCAGCGGAATCGTCAGCGCGACGACGAGGCCCGGCCGCACGTCCAGGCGCAGCCTGGGCTTGCGGTGCAGGCCCAGCGCGAGGAAGGACACGAGCAGCACGATCACCACCGCCTCGACCAGCGTGTGCATGAATTCGTCGACCGATTCCGTCACGGCGGCCGGCTGGTTCGACACGCGTTCCAGCTCGATGCCCACGGGGAGCTGGGCGCGGATGCGCTCCACGGTCTCCTCCAGGCCCTTGCCGAGCTGGATGATGTTGCCGCCCTTTTCCATCGACACGCCCAGGCCGATCACTTCGTGGCCGTTGAAGCGCATCTTGTCGTGCGGCGGGTCCTCGTAGGCGCGCTCCACCTTGGCGAAGTCGCCCAGGCGGAACGTGGTGCCGCCGGCGCGCAGGCTCAGGTCCTCCAGCTGCTTGACGGTCTTGAGGCCGCCCGTCACGCGCACCTGCAGGTTTTCCAGCGGCGTCACCAGCACGCCGGCCGACTCGATGCCGTTCTGCGTGGCGATCTGGTTCACGATCTGGTCGAAGGGGATGCCCAGCTGCGCGAACTTCTGCTGCGAGAACAGGATGTTGACCTTTTCTTCCTGCACGCCGAACTGCTCGACCTTCGCCACCAGCGGCACGCCCAGCAGCTGCTGGCGCACGAAGTCGGCGTAGTCGCGCATCTCGGCATACGTGAAGCCGTCGCCGGACAGCGCGAAGATCGAGCCGTAGGTATCGCCGAATTCGTCGTTGAAGAACGGTCCGGCCACGCCCTGCGGCAACGTGCGCGCGATGTCCCCGATCTTCTTGCGTACCTGGTACCAGGTCGCGGGCACGTCCTGCGGCGGCGTCGACTCGCGCAGTTCCAGGATGATCGTCGTCTCGCCCGGCTTGGAAAAGCTGCGGATCTTGTCGATATGCGGCGTTTCCTGCAGCTTGCGTTCGAGCTTGTCCGTGACCTGCTGGGCCATCTGCACGCCGGTGGCGCCGGGCCAGTAGGCCGTGACGACCATGGCGCGGAAGGTGAACGGCGGATCCTCGTCCTGGCCCAGCTGCTGGTAGCTGAGGATGCCGCCGATCAGCAGCGCCGCGATCAGGTAGCGGGTGAGGGGAATGTTCTCGAGCGCCCAGCGCGACAGGTTGAAGCGCCCCATCACTTGGTCCCGCCGATCGCCTCGAGCTCGGCGTCGCCGCGGCGCGCCACGTCGGCCGCCAGGATCTTCACCTTCTGGCCGTTCTTGAGCAGGTTCACGCCGGCCGTGACGATCGTCTGGCCCGGACGCACGCCGCTTTCCAGCAGCACGTCGTTGCCGGCCACGCCGCCGACCTTCACGGGTACCAGGCGCACGGCGCCGTTCTCGATGATCCATACGGAGGTGGCGCCCCCGTTCTGGTAGAGCGCCGGCAGCGGCACGCGGACGCCCGCCTGCCCGCCCTCCTTCTTCGCCAGCGCGACCACCGCGGTCATGCCGAGGCGGATGTCCTCGCGCGCCGGCACCGCGACCTTGACCGTATAGGTGCGCGTGGCCGCGTCGGCCACCGGCGACACTTCGCGGATCTTGCCGGGGATGCTGGCATCCGGGTCGGCCCACAGCCGCACCCGCACGTCGCTGACCTCGCGCAGCGCGTCGACCTGGTCTTCGGGCACGCCGATCACGACTTCCTTCTCGTCCGTGCGCGCCACGCGCACGACGGGCGTGCCGGCCTGCACCACCTGGCCGACTTCCGCGTCGATGCCGGTGACCACGCCATCGGCGTCCGCGAGCAGGCGCGCGTAGCCGGTCTGGTTGGCCTGGTTGCGCAGCGCCGCGCGCGCCGCCTCGGCCTGGGCCTGGCTGGAGCGCGCCGCCGCCACCTTCTCGTCGAGCACGGCCTGGCTGACGAAGTTCTGGGCGCGCAGGTCCTGGTAGCGCTTCAGTTCCGCGCGCGCCAGTTCCGCCGTCGTCAGCGCCGCGCGCAGGCTGGCATCGGCCTGGGCCTGGCCCAGGCGCAGGTCCTGCGGGTCGAGCTGCATCAGCACCTGGCCGCGCTTGACGACGGTGCCGACGTCGACCTGGCGCGCGCTGATCTTGCCGCCGACGCGAAAACCCAGGCGCGATTCGTAGCGCGGGCGCACGTCGCCGGAAAACTCGGCGCTGGCGCCGCCGTTGCCGGCGACGAGCGTCATGGCGCGCACGGGGCGCACGTCGGGCGCGGGCGGCGGCGCCTTCGAGCAGGCACCCAGCAGGGTGGAAAGGAGTACGACGGTCAGCATGGCCGCGCGGGGCTGGGCGCGGCGTGGGGAAAACGAGTCAAGCACGATGGAGTCCTCGGTCGATGCTGCACAGGGGCGACGCCGGCCGCGGCGCCTCGGTCGCGTCGCGCTGGTCGCATCAATTTATTACCTGGGGTGAAGCGCAGCAATTATAATCATGCAACAATGCGAAATAAATGACTTTAGAGTCAGCAATCTAGATCCGCGCTTCATGGCCGTCGACCATTACGAAAACTTCCCCGTCGCCTCGATCCTGCTGCCGCGCCGCCTGGTGCCCGCGGTCGAGGCGATCTACGCGTTCGCGCGCAGTGCCGACGACCTCGCGGACGAAGGCGATGCATTGCCCGCCGAACGCCTGGCGGCGCTGCAGGCCTACGAGGCGCAGCTGGACCTGATCGCCGCCGGCCAGGCAGGCGCGGACCCGATGTTCGCGCGCCTGGCCGCGGCCGTGCGCGCGCACCGCCTGCCGCTGCAGCCGCTGCGCGACCTGCTCAGCGCCTTCCGCCAGGACGTCGTGACGACCCGCTATGCCGACTACGCCGCCCTGCTCGACTATTGCCGCCGTTCCGCGAACCCCGTCGGACGCCTGATGCTGGGCCTGTACGAGGTCGGCGACGATGCCAGCCTGCGCGACGCGGACGCCATCTGCACGGCGCTACAACTGATCAACTTCTGGCAGGACGTGGCGATCGACATCGACAAGGGCCGCATCTACGTGCCGCGGGAAGACCTGGTGCGCTTCGGCGTGTCCGAGGACGACATCGCCCATGGCCGCACCGGCCCGGCGTGGCGCGCCCTGATGGGCTTCCAGGTCGAGCGGGCGCGCGCGCTGATGCTGCAAGGCGCACCGCTGGCCACGCGCCTGCCGGGGCGCATCGGCTGGGAACTGCGCATGATCGTGCAGGGCGGCCTGCGCATCCTCGACGCCATCGAGCGCGTGCACTACGACGTGTTCCGCCGCCGGCCCCAATTGAAGCGCCGCGACTGGATCGTCGTCGGCTGGCGCGGCATCCGCATGTAATGCGAAGGCTCGCGGGGCCGCTCCATCGGCTAAGATAGCGGATTCAGGACGCCCACCGACCACGCGTACCCACCACGCGGCCCGTGCCGCATGACCCAGAATTAGATTATGTCTCCCGACGAATACTGCCAACAAAAGACCGTGCAGAGCGGCTCCAGCTTCTACTACAGCTTCCTGTTCCTGCCTCCCGAACGCCGGCGCGCGATCACGGCGCTGTACGCGTTCTGCCGGGAAGTCGACGACACCGTCGACGAGACCAGCGACGGCTCCGTCGCGCGCATCAAGCTCGCCTGGTGGCGCAAGGAAGTCTCGAGCATGTACGGGGGCACGCCGACCCACCCCGTCATGCTGGCGCTGCAGCCGCACCTGGCCGTGTACGACCTGAAGGAAGAGCACCTGCTGGCGATCATCGACGGCATGGAGATGGACCTGGACCAGTCGCGCTACCTCGATTACGCGGGCCTGCGCAAGTACTGCTGGCACGTGGCGGGCGTCGTCGGCATCCTGTCGGCCAGCATCTTCGGCGTGACCGACCCGAAGACCCTGGAATACGCCGAGAAGCTGGGCCTGGCGTTCCAGCTCACCAACATCATCCGCGACGTGGGAGAAGATGCGCGCAAGGGCCGCATCTACCTGCCCGTCAACGAGTTGCAGCAGTTCGGCGTGACGGCGGCCGACATCCTGAATGCGCGCCACAGCGAGAAGTTCGAAGCGCTGATGAAGTTTCAGACCGAGCGCGCCCAGGGCATCTACGACGAGGCGTTCGCCCTGCTGCCCAAGGCCGACCGCCGCGCCCAGCGTCCCGGCCTGATGATGGCCGCCATCTACCGCACGCTGCTCGACGAGATCGCGCGCGACGGCTACCACGTGCTGAACCAGAAGATTTCGCTGACGCCGCTGCGCAAGCTGTGGCTGGCGTGGAAAACTTATGTCAAGGGCTGATGGCGCCGACGTGGCGGTGGTCGGCGGCGGCTGGGCCGGTTGCGCGGCCGCCGTCGAACTGGCCGCCGCCGGCTGCCGGGTCACGCTGTACGAAGCCGCGCGCACGCTGGGCGGACGCGCGCGTGCCGTCGAGGTCAAGGGACCGGCCGGGGAACGGCGGCTGGACAACGGCCAGCACATCCTGCTGGGCGCCTACAAGGACAGCCTGACGCTGCTGCGCCGCGTGGGCGTCGACCCGCGCGCCGCCTTCCTGCGCCTGCCGCTGCAGATGCGCTACCCGCCCGCCTCCGGCTTGATGGATTTCGCGGCGCCGCGCCTGCCGGCGCCGCTGCACGTGCTGGCCGCGCTGTTGCGCGCCAAGGGCCTGGCGCGCGAGGACAAGCTGGCGTTGGCGCGCTTTTCGACGAGCGCGCGCTGGATGGGCTGGCAACTGCACGACGACTGCAGCGTGAGCGAGCTGCTCGAGCGTTTCGACCAGACCCCGCGCCTGCAGCGCCTGTTGTGGACGCCGCTGTGCATCGCCGCGCTGAACACGCCGCCGGAACGCGCGTCGGCCAAGGTCTTCCTGGCCGTGCTGCGCGACAGCCTGGGCGCGAAGCGCGCCGCCTCCGACATGCTGCTGCCGCGCGTGCTGCTCGACGCGTTGTTCCCGGACGCCGCGCGCGCCTGGCTCGACACCCGTGGCGCCC
This sequence comes from uncultured Massilia sp., assembly GCA_963529995.1. Taxonomy (GTDB): domain Bacteria; phylum Pseudomonadota; class Gammaproteobacteria; order Burkholderiales; family Burkholderiaceae_D; genus Telluria. Next base: position 12,122 of record CAUSCY010000084.1, read on the forward strand.
GCGTATTGACGGGTACACGGGTCGCCACGGTCGCCCCCGAAGGCGGGCGCTGGCGCGTAGGCAACGACGGCGGCTGCCTCGTGCACGATGCCGTCGTCCTCGCTGCCCCGCCATGGCAGGCTGCGAACCTGCTGCGGGCGCTGCCGCCGCTGTCGGACACGTGCGCGCAGCTCGACGCTTTCGCCTACGAGCCGATTTCCACCGTCTACCTGCAATACGAACCCGGCACGCGCCTGCCGCTGCCGTTCTGCGCGCTGCTCGACGCCCCGCAGGACGGCCTGTGGGGCCAGTTCGCGTTCGACCGCGGGCAGCTCGACGGCGACGCTAAAGACGGCCCGGGCAGCCCGGGCGATCAGGACGGCCTGCTGGCCGTCGTCGTCAGCGCCGCGGGCGACGCCGCAGCCCAGCCACAGGATGCGCTAGCCGGCGCCGTTGCCCGCCAATTGGCCGATGCCTTCGCCATGCCGGGCCTGGCGCAGCCGCGCTGGACCCAGGTCATCACGGAAAAGCGCGCCACCTTTGCCTGCACGCCCGGCCTGGCGCGTCCCGCCAACGCCACCGCCCTGCCCGGCCTGTTCCTGGCCGGCGACTATACGGCGGGAGACTATCCGGCCACGCTGGAAGCGGCGGTGCGCAGCGGCATGCAGGCGGCTGCCGCCCTCCTCAAGGCGCGCCGGCCGTGAACGGCGCCGTCCGGCTGTCGCCGCCCCATGCGGACTATCCCGCCAATATGGCAGTCCGTCGCACCGGACTGGCTTGCCGCATTCCGGCTGCGTAGAGTGGGAACATCGACAAGAATGTTGGCGGAAATGCACATGAACCTCGCACTCGGCTTGCGTACCCTGGGCCTGCTGGCCGTCGTGACCCTGGCCACGCTGGCGCTCGTCCACCCCTGCCTCGTCGGCCCCGGCGCGGCGCTGGAACCGGCAATGAACGTCATGCCAGTCATCGGCCACCACTGACCAGGGCCGGAGGAGAACGCCGCATGGGCAAACTGGAATACCTCGACGCACTCAAGCGGGCGATGCTGGGCCTGCAGCCCGACGTGCAGGCCAAAACGCTCGCCTACTACGAGCAGCGCTTCGTCGACGGCGTCGCCGCCGGCCGCAGCGAACAGGACGTGGCGCGCGAACTGGACGAACCGAAGAAGATCGCGATGACGCTGCGCGCCAGCGCCCACCTGTCCAACCTCACCGTCAAGAAAAGCCCGGCCGGCGCGGCACGCATGGCCGTGTCCGCGGTAGGCCTGGCCATCTTCAACCTGTTCATGCTCGTGCCGGCGATGGTCTATGCCTCGCTGCTGTGCGCCCTGTACATCAGCGCGCTGGCGTTCTACCTGGCCGGCATCGCCACCACCGCCAGCGGCCTGGCGGGCACCAACGAACTGGTGCTGGACTGGCCGAGCCGCTTCGTCACCATCGACGAGGACCGCGGCGAGCGCCAGACGCTGATCACCATCGGCGACCAGGGCATCCACGTGACGCAGGAACGCCCCGATACCGGTAGTGGCAGCGACGATGGAACCGACTCCGGCAATGGTTCCCGCCGTTCGCGCGTGCTGCGCGGCGCCGAGGCGGTGGCCGACAGCACGCTGCGCATCAGCACCGACATGGATGCCGAATCGCGCACCACGCAGACCTTGCTCGGCGGCGGCATGGTGCTGGGCGGGATCGCGCTGCTGCTGGCGTCGCTGGTCGTCACACGCTATACATGGGTAGGCCTCAAGCGCTACCTGCAGATGAACCGGTCCCTGCTCAAGGGCAGCTGAAAGGCGGCGATGCGCGCACTCTTGAAAATCGGCTTCGCCCTGCTGCTGTTGGCCTTCGTCCTGATCGGGGTCTCGTACAATATGCTGCGCGCCCATGGCAGCAACGGCCCTTCGAGCCCGGGCAGCCGCCTGGTGGCCACCGACAAGCGCACGCTGGACCGGCCCGTTTCCAGCGTCGACGTCAGCGGTCCCGTCAACCTGACGCTGCGCCAGGGCGCCGTCCCCAGCCTGGAGGTGCGCGGCGAGCAGCGCCTGCTGGCGAACATCGACACGGCGCTCGACGGCGACACGCTGCGCATCGCCCCGCGCGGCATCCTGCTGCGCCACCGCCAGCCGATCGAAGTGGCCGTCACGCTGCGCACGCTGGACAACCTGGCCGTCAACGGCAGCGGCGAACATGCGGTGAGCGGCTTCGGCGGCGAGCACATCGTCATCACGCTGGGCGGCTCGGGCACGCTGCGCTTCAACGGCCGTTACCGCGAGATCACGGCCAGCGTGCACGGCAGCGGCGACCTCGAAGTCACGGGCGGCAGCAGCGACACGGTGATCGGCGACGTCGAAGGATCCGGACGCCTGACCCTCGTGGGCACCACGCGCTCGCTGGCCGCCACCCTGCGCGGCTCGGGCGACCTCGATGCCCGCCACCTGCGCGCCGAAGAGGCGGCGCTCGTGCAGGAGGGATCCGGGGACAGTGCCGTGTATGCCAGCCGCGACGTGACCGTGTCGCTCACGGGCAGCGGCGACACCGTCGTCTACGGCAATCCCGACCAGCGCAGCGTGACGCGTCACGGCAGCGGCAGCGTCGTGTTCAAGGATTGAACGCGCTTATTTGAGCAGCGTGGCGCGCTTCACGAAGGTGAGGACGGCGCCGGCATCGTCGCCGGCGATCCTGCCGCGGTTCGGCTCCGTGACGAATTCGACGTCTACCCGGCGGCCGCGCAGCTTCTTCTGCAGAACCAGCGGCGGCTCGCCGTCACCTCCTTCGTCGAACCACGCGTCGCAGCCGCTGCCGGCGAGGCAGAAGCCGCCCAGCTGCACGCCGCTTTCCGTCATGATGCGCAGGTAGGCATCGTCGCCGCCGCCGGACGGCATCGCGACGCCGGTCGCGCGCAGCGTCCCCTTGCGCATGTCGGCCACCTTGCAGAACTTCGGCTCGTACGACTCCCCATGCAGCAGATTGCAGCCGCGCTCGATCTCGTCGATCACCATCGCGCAGCTGTTGCCCGCATTGCAGGGAGGGTGCGTGGCCGGGGACGCCTTGGTGCACTGGGCCACGAGGACGGCCGCTCCCTTCGCGCCAAGTTGCTGGGCGCACGACGGTTCGGCGGCGGAGGCGCCATGCGCCACGAAGAATGCGAGGAGGAAGGAAATGGTCTTGTTCATGGAATGATGGGCATGAGGAAACGTTGCCATCGTAGCATGAGCGACCCGGTCAGCGCGTACGGTCCAGCCAGGCCAGCGCACCCTGTCCCGCGCTGCGGCCGCTGCCGAAGCAGGCCGTCAGCAGGTAGCCGCCCGTCGGCGCTTCCCAGTCAACCATCTCGCCGGCCACGAAGGTACCTGGCACGGCGCGCAGCATGCCGGCCGCGTCGAGCCCGTCGAAGCGCACGCCGCCGGCGCTGCTGATCGCCTCGTCGATCGGGCGCGGGCGCTGGAGCACCAGCGGCAGCGCCTTGATCGCCCGCGCCAGCTGCACGGGGTCGGCATAGGCCTCCTTCGACAGGCACTCGTGCAGCAGGCCGGATTTCACACCCTTGATGCCGAGGCGGCTCTGCAGGTGGCTGGACATCGAGCGCGTACCGCGCGGCCGCGCCACCTCGTCCAGCACGCGCGCCGCATCGTGGTCCGGCAGCAGGTCGACGTGGACGGTGGCCCGGCCGTCGCGCGCGATGCGCTCGCGGATCGGCGCGGACAGTGCATACACGAGACTGCCCTCGATGCCCGTCGCCGTGACGACGAACTGGCCCTTGCGCGTCAGGCGCGTGCCGTCGATGTCGTCCAGCGCGATCGCCGCCGTCGTCAATGGTGCGCCGGCGTGGCGGCCGGCGAAATGCTCGCTCCAGTCGGCGTCGAAGCCGCAGTTGGCCGGCGCCAATGGGGAGACCTCCACATCCTGCTGCTGCAGCACGGGCACCCAGGCGCCGTCCGAACCGAGGCGGGCCCAGCTCGCACCGCCCAGGGCGAGCACGACCGCATCGGCGCGTTCGATGCGCTCGCCCTCGGGAGTGGCGAAGCGCAGCATCCCGCCGGACGGCGCGCCGTCCCAGCCGAGCCAGCGGTGGCGCATGTGGAAGCGCACGCCGGCCTCGCGCAGGCGGTGCAGCCAGGCGCGCAGCAGCGGCGCGGCTTTCATGTCGGCCGGGAACACGCGGCCCGAGGTGCCGACGAAGGTATCGATGCCGAGATCGTGGATCCACGCGCGCACGGCCTCCGGCGGGAACGCGTCCAGCCACGGCGCCACGTCGGCGCGGCGCCCGCGGTAGCGGCCCGCAAACGCATCGAGAGGTTCCGAATGCGTGATGTTCATGCCGCCCTTGCCCGCCAGGAGGAATTTGCGGCCGACCGACGGCATGGCGTCGTACAGGTCGACGGCGGCGCCGCCCGCGGCCAGCACCTCGGCCGCCATCAGGCCGGCGGGGCCGCCGCCGATGACGATGGCGCGGCGGGAGGGTTCGGGAGTCTGGGTCATGGCAGAAACGGCGTGTGCACGGAAAGGCGTGCATTGTAGTCGAACGGCACGATCGCGACAGATGTAAAGGGTGCTTGACATTGCCCGAACGTCGGCCTAGCATGTCAAGCATCCTTTACATCCACAAGCCATCCCGAGGAGCGCACCATGCATGAACGACGCGTCACCACCACCTACCTGCGCGAACTGTTTCTGGCGCTGGCCGTCTACGCGATCCTGCTGACAGGATCGATCGTGTTCGGCCGCCCGCTGGCCGAGGGTCCCGTGCGGACGGTCGTCCTGCTGCTGCCGATGGCCGGCTTCGCCCTGATGATCCGCGCCGTCGCGCGCCACGTGCGCCGCATCGATGAATACCAGCGCCTGCGCATGCTGGAGACGCTCGGCCTGGCCTTCGCCATCACGGGCGCCGTCACCTTCAGCTACGGCTTCCTGGAGACGGCCGGCTTTCCGCGCCTGTCGATGTTCTCGGTCTGGATCGTGATGGGCGCCAGCTGGGCCCTCGCCTCGCTGGCCCGCGCGCGCATGGACCGGCGGCTGGAACAGGGCCTCGAGCAATGAGGAACCTGATCCGCGACCTGCGCGGCACGCGCGGCTGGAGCCAGGCCCACCTGGCCGAGCTGCTGGACGTGTCGCGCCAGACCGTCATCGCCATCGAGACGGGCAAGTACGATCCGAGCCTGCCGCTGGCATTCGCGATATCCCGGCTGTTCGCGCAGCCGATCGAAACCATCTTTTTCCCCGAGGAGTCCGCATGAAGTGCACGAAACCCCGCATCGCCGCCCTGTTGATCGTCGTCCTCTGCATCTGCCAGCAGAGTGGCAAGGAAGCCCGCGCCGCCGATCCCGCACCCGCTCCTGCAGCGGCGAGCCGCTATGCCGCCACCATCACGCCGGCCGAACGCTTCGAGGTCGACGGCGTGCTGGTCGAACGCCACGGGGCGCGCGGCCGCCCGCTGATCCTGGTGCCCGGCCTGGCCAGCGGCAGCTGGGTATGGCAGGACACGATCCGCGCCTTCGCCGGCGACTACACGCTGTACGTGCTGACGCTGCCCGGCTTCGACGGGCGCCAGGCGGCACCGGAGAAGCCGTTCGCCGCCGCCCAGGACGCCGTGAAAAAACTGATCGCGCAGCGGCGCCTGGACAAACCCGTCGTGATCGGCCACAGCCTGGGTGGCATCCTGGGGCTGGCATTGGCCGAAGACGAGCCGCAGCTGCTGGGCGGCGTCGTCAGCATCGACGGCCTGCCCGTCTTCCCCGGCACCGAGGACTTCCCCGCGCAGCAGCGCGCCCAGCAGGCCGCCACGATGCGCACGCGCCTGGGCACCATCCCGGCGGGCGCCTTCGCCGCCCAGCAGCAGGGTTATATGCGCACGATCGGCGTGCTGGACATGGACAAGGCCGACGAACTGGCCAAGCTGACGGGCCGCAGCGATCCGGCATCCGTGGGCCGCTACACGGCCGACGTGCTGGCGCTGGACCTGCGTCCCGGCCTGAAGTCGATCGCCGCGCCGGTACTGGTGCTGGCGCCCTACTTCGACCTCGACAGCCAGCAGCAGGGCCTGACGGAGTCTGCCAAGCTCGATTACTACCGCGCGCTGCTCGAAGGCGTACCGCGCCTGCAGGTCACGGGCATCGCGCCGGCGCGCCATTTCGCCATGTTCGACCAACCGGAAAAAGTACGCGACGCCATCCGCGCCTTCCTGCGCGGGCTCTAAACGACTACCAGCCAACACACCGTCGCCCCGGCGAAGGTGAACTGCCACAAGAAAGTTGGACAGTAAATTGTCCAC
>CAUSCY010000085.1:0-16808 GCA_963529995.1 uncultured Massilia sp.
GTCAGGCTAGTTATTAAGCGAAGCCCGCTCCAGTGATCTGGAGCGGGCTTTTTGCTTTGGTGCGCCGAAAAACGGTACACCTGATCAAAGTCTGAACAGCGGCACGGAGCAATTGTTACGCTCCCGGAGCGCCTGCGTGCATGGGTTCCCTGTGCAGCGACGCTGGCACGGCCCTTGCGATTGGCTGGACATGCATCTGCAGCATCGTCCAACCATTCGACCAGGAGACCGCATGAAAACCAGAGCCGCCATTGCCTGGAAGGCCGGAGAGCCGTTGTCTATCGCCGACGTCGACCTCGAAGGCCCCCGCGCCGGCGAGGTCCTGGTCGAGATCAAGGCGACCGGCATCTGCCATACCGATTACTACACGCTGTCCGGTGCCGATCCCGAAGGCATCTTCCCTGCCATCCTCGGCCATGAAGGAGCGGGCATCGTCCTCGAGACGGGCCCCGGCGTGACGTCCGTGAAACAGGACGACCATGTGATCCCGCTGTACACGCCCGAATGCCGGCAGTGCAAATTCTGCCTGTCGCGCAAGACCAATCTGTGCCAGCAGATCCGCGCGACCCAGGGCCGCGGCCTGATGCCGGACGGGACCTCGCGCTTCTCGCTCGATGGCAATCCGATCTACCACTACATGGGCACGTCGACCTTCTCGAACTACATCGTGGTGCCGGAAATCGCCGTCGCCAAGATCCGCAACGATGCCCCCTTCGACAAGGCCTGCTACATCGGATGCGGCGTCACCACGGGCGTCGGCGCCGTCGTGTTCTCGGCGAAGGTCGAGCCCGGCACCAATGTCGCCGTGTTCGGCCTGGGCGGCATCGGCCTGAACGTGATCCAGGCGGCGAAGATGGTTGGTGCGAACAAGATCATCGGCATCGACATCAATCCTGGCCGCGTCGAGATCGCGCGCAAGTTCGGCATGACCGACTTCGTCAATCCGAACGAGGTCGACAACGTGGTCGACCACATCGTGCAGTTGACGGACGGCGGCGCCGACTATTCCTTCGAGTGCATCGGCAACGTGCAAGTGATGCGCCAGGTGCTGGAATGCTGCCACAAGGGGTGGGGGCAATCCTTCATCATCGGCGTCGCCGCGGCCGGCCAGGAAATCAGCACGCGCCCGTTCCAGCTCGTGACGGGACGCCAATGGAAGGGTTCCGCATTCGGCGGCGCGCGCGGCCGGACCGACGTGCCGAAGATCGTCGACTGGTACATGGACAACAAGATCAATATCGACGACCTGATCACCCACACCTTGCCGCTGGAACGCATCAACGAAGGTTTCGAACTGATGAAGAGCGGCCAGTCGATCCGTTCCGTGGTCCTTTACTGATCCACACGAAGCAGCCCAAGCAATCAACCTGGAGAGCGAAGATGAGTGCGACGATGAGCGCAGCAGTCAAGATTCACCCGGCAGTCGATTCCGGCATCCCGCCGGCCGATCCGGGCTTTTCCGGCGGGACGCTGTCCTGCCATTGCGCCACCGATACGGTGACGGTCGAGGTCAAATCGCAGGTGGCGCACAACCATGTGTGCGGCTGCTCCAAATGCTGGAAGCCGGACGGATCGCTGTTCGCGCAGATCGCCGTGGTCGGCCGCGACAAGGTCGAGGTGACGGCCAATGGCGACAAGCTCGCGGTCGTCGATCCGAGCGCGACGATCCAGCGCCACGCCTGCAGTGTGTGCGGCGTGCACATGTTCGGCCGCATCGAAAACAAGGACCATGCGTTTTACGGCCTCGATTTCGTGCACACGGAATTGTCGCGCCAGAAGGGATGGGCGCCGCCGGGGTTCGCCGCCTTCGTGTCCTCGATCATCGAATCCGGCGCGCGTCCGGAGAACATGGGGGCCGTACGCGGGCGCCTGAACGAGATGGGCCTGCCGCCCTACGATGTGCTGTCGCCGCCGTTGATGGACGCGATCTCGACCCAGATCGCGCGCCAGCGTGGCGTACTGAAGGATTAGGCAGCAGGTACCGCTTGCCAGACCTGATCAAGAACGATGACCGGAGACCGGAATGACATCCTTGCGCTTGCCGCTGCTGCCGCTGCTGCCGCTGTTACTGCTGCCCATGGCCCTTCCCCTGGCGGCACGCGCCGACGATTTCCCCACCAGCGGCCGCGTCGAGTACGTGCTGGAGTGCATGCAGAAGCACGACGGCAAGTATGAATTCCTCTACAAGTGCTCCTGCGTCATCGACCGGATCGCCAGGGAACTTCAGTACGACGACTACGTGGCGATGTCGACGGCCTTGCGCAACCAGGGGCTCGGCGGCGAGCGCGGTGGCCTGTTCCGCGATGCCGGATCGGTCAAGGACATGGCCGGCAAGTACAGGACGATCGAGGCAAGCGCCAGCAAGGCCTGCGCCGTGTCCCAGCGTTGAGGCGGCTGTGCGGCGTTGTGCCGGGAACGATACAGGCGAATCACGCACCTGTTCCGCCCCTTGAACATGCCGTCGCACGGCGATGCGTCCGCCCCTTGGAGGAGGGGCAAGCGGACACTGGCACGTTACATGCTGTACGACTGGTGGAGGCGCCGCAGTGGCGTGCAGGGCGGCCGGCCGAATAAAAATCATAGGAGACTTAACCATGTCATTGCAATCGAGACTCATCTGCTGGTGTGCGTGTCTGGCATTGGGCGCGGGCGCGGCCCATGCGGCCGATACCGACACCGCACGGCTGGCCAAGGATGCGAAGAACTGGGCGATGCAGGCCGGCGACCTGAACAACCACCGCTACAGCGAACTCAAGCAAATCACCAGCAAGAACGCCAAGGACCTCACCGTCGCCTGGACCTTCTCGACCGGCGTACTGCGCGGTCATGAAGGCGGCCCGCTGGTCATCGGCGACACGATGTACCTGCACAGCCCCTTCCCGAACAAGGTCTTCGCGATCTCGCTGGAAGACCAGAGCATCCGCTGGAAGTACGAACCCAAGCAGGACCCGACCGTGATCCCCGTGATGTGCTGCGACACGGTCAACCGCGGCCTGGCCTACGCCAACGGCAAGATCTTCCTGCAGCAGGCCGACACCACGCTGGTGGCACTCGACGCCAAGACCGGTAACGAGCTGTGGAAAGTGAAGGTGGGCGATCCCAAGATCGGCGAGACGACCACCAATGCGCCCCACATTTTCAAGGACAAGATCCTCACCGGCATCAGCGGCGGCGAGTTCGGCGTGCGCGGCCGCATCACGGCACACGACATCAATACCGGCAAGGTGGTCTGGAAAGCCTACAGCACCGGGCCGGACAAGGAATTGATGGTCGATCCGAACAAGACCATGACCTGGACCGACGGCAAGATGGCTCCGATCGGCGCCGATTCTTCGCTCAAGACCTGGCAGGGCGACCAGTGGAAGCTGGGTGGCGGCACCACCTGGGGCTGGTACAGCTACGATCCGGCCACCAATCTCGTCTACTACGGCACGGGCAATCCGAGCACCTGGAATCCGCGCCAGCGCCCGGGCGACAACAAGTGGTCGATGACGATATTCGCACGCGACCTGGACACCGGCATGGCCAAGTGGGTCTACCAGATGACGCCGCACGACGAGTGGGATTATGACGGCGTCAATGAAATGATCCTGGCCGACATCAAGGTCAAGGGCCAGCCGCGCAAGGCGCTCGTGCACTTCGACCGCAACGGCTTCGCCTACACGATGGACCGCGTCAGCGGCGAGCTGTTGGTGGCCGAGAAATACGACCCTGTCGTGAACTGGGCCACCCACGTCGACATGAAGAGCGGCCGCCCGCAGGTGGTCGCCAAGTACAGCACCGACAAGAACGGCCCGGACGTGAATACCAAGGGCGTGTGCCCGTCGGCACTGGGTACCAAGGACCAGCAGCCGGCCAGCTACTCGCCGAAGACCGGCCTGTTCTACGTGCCCACCAACCACGTGTGCATGGACTACGAACCGTTCCAGATCGAGTACACGGCCGGCCAACCGTATGTCGGCTCGACGCTGTCGATGTATGCGGCGCCGAACAGCCATGGCGGCATGGGTAACTTCATCGCCTGGGATGCCGGTACCGGCAAGATGGTCTGGTCCAAGCCGGAACGCTTTTCGGTGTGGAGCGGCGCACTCGCCACCGCCGGCGACGTCGTGTTCTACGGCACCCTGGAGGGTTACCTGAAGGCCGTCGACAACAACGGCAAGGAGCTGTGGAAGTTCAAGACCCCGTCCGGCATCATCGGCAACGTGACGACCTGGGAATACAAGGGCAAGCAGTACGTCGGCGTGTTGTCGGGGATCGGCGGCTGGGCTGGCATCGGCCTGGCGGCGGGCCTGACCAAGGGGACGGAAGGACTGGGCGCCGTCGGCGGCTACAAGGACCTCGCCAAGTACACGGAGCTGGGTGGCGTGCTGACCGTGTTCGCCCTGCCCGAACGCTGACGCGCACTGCGCGATGGGAGGCACGTGCGTGCTTCCCGCGCGCAGTCGGATCGATCGGCTGCTGCGGCGGCGCCAGCGCCGCCGCCAGCTCCGGCATTTCGAAGGAATCGCTATGAACACGTATATCAAAGCCCTGCTTGCCGCAGGCGCCGGCGGCATCGTCTCGTTTGCGGCCGTCTTCGCACCCGCGCTGGCCCAGGCGGCCGACGCGGCACCCTACCAGGTCAGCGACGGCAACAAGGTCGATGCGCACACCCTGAGCGGGTGGCGCACCTGGCGCGCACTGGCCTGCGAACGCTGCCACGGCGCCGCACAGGAAGGCATGGTCGGACCGTCGCTGGTGGCCAGTCTCAAGACGCTGAGCAAGGACCAGTTCAAGGAAACCGTGCTGAAGGGGCGGATCGACAAGGGCATGCCCAATTTCGACGGCAGCAAGATGGTGGTCGAGAACATCGACAACCTGTACGCCTACCTGAAGGGCCGTTCGGATGGCGCGATCCAGCCCGGCCGCCTGCAGGAGATGGGCAAATGAATGCCGCCGCGCGCGCGCAGGTCCGCCTGGCTGCGCTCGGATGTGTCTGCACCCTGGGCTGGTTCGGATTTCCGGCCGCCGCCCAGCAGGCCGCCCAGCAGGTCGCGCCGCAACAGTCCGACGCCGGGCCCGGGCAGGACAAGGTGTTGCGCGTGTGCCAGGATCCGAACAACCTGCCGTTCTCGAACCGTTCCCAGGCCGGCTTTGAGAACCGGATCGCGGCGCTGTTCGCCCAGGAATTGGGCTGGAAGCTGGAGACGACGTGGTTCCCGCAACGGATCGGTTTCATCCGCAATACGCTGCGGGCGAAGGAGGAACATGCGGACCGCTACAAGTGCGATCTCGTCACGGGCGTGCCGACCGGGTTCGAGATGGCCGCCACCACCCACGCCTACTATCACTCCAGCTACGCACTGGTCTACGTCAAGGGCCGCGGCAAGGGGCTGGACGGCGTGCGCGACCTGGACGACCTGCTGGCGTTGGCGCCGGAGCAGCGCAGCAAGCTGCGGCTCGGCGTATTTACCGGATCGCCGGTGACCGACTGGCTGCTGAAGAACGACCTCATGGGACAGGTCGAGTGGTACCAGGCACAGTCCGGCGATGCCGAGCAGTATCCCGGCCAGGTCATCGAGCGCGACCTTGCGGGCGGAAAGATCGACGTCGCCTTCGTGTGGGGACCGATCGCCGGCTACTTCGCGCGCGCGACACGTGCGGCGCCCATCGTCGCGGTGCCGCTCAAATCGCGACCCGGAATGAAACTCGATTTCGACATCGCGATGGCCGTGCGCCACGGCGACAAGGAATTCAAGCAGCGCATCGACCGGCTGATCGACACCAACCAGGGAAAGATCAATGCCATCCTCGAACAGTATGGCGTACCGTTGCTGGACGAGGACGGTCAGGCGCTGCACGCATCCTCCGGGCGGGCGGGAGCCCCGCGATGAGCTTGCCTGTGCAAGTACCGTCGCCGGACAGGACGCGCCGCGCGTCCCGCTTGCGTCGGGCGGCGTTGCTGTTCGTGGTGTCGTGCGCAGTCCTGTTTCCGTCGCAGGCCGATGCGCAAGCAGATGGGGAAGCGGATCAGCAGGCAGATAAGCGGGCCGATAAGCAGGCAAATAAGCAGGTAAATAAGCAGGCCAACAAGCAGTCCGACAGGCAGGAAGCCACACAACCCGGCGCGGGCTCCGGCGCCGTGTCTCCAGCCGAGACGTTGCTGTTTGAGACCGATCACCTGGCCCATGTAGCGCTGCCTGCGGTGCTGGTCTACACGTTCCGCAAGACGAGCAATGTCGAACCGGGTTTCAGCGATGAAGTCCGGCTCGACCTTGCCGCCGGCAAAGGCGCCGGCGAGAGCGACACCGGCGCAAAGGACGCCAAGGGCAAGCGAAAGATGCGCGCCACGCTGCATTTCCTGTCGGGCGCGCACGCGCACGAGGTGCCAGCGCTGGAGGAAGCGCATGGCAATCCGGTGCTGCTCGGTTTCCTGGAGCGCGACATCGCCGAGATGAGTCGCCTGACCGGCGGTTCGGCCGCGTACTTCCGCAAGCGGATACGGATGGCGCTGGCAGAGCACGCGCGGGTCGAGGTGCAATCCATCACCTGGCAAGGCAAGTCGTTGCCTGCGCGGATGGTGCGTATCCAGCCCTACCTGGACGATCCGATGCATGCGCGTTTCGAACGCTATGTGCACAAGACTTACACCTTCGTCTTCAGCGAACGGGTCCCGGGCGAACTGTTCCAGCTGCGTAGTTCGCTGGGCGACTGGGATATGGCACCGGACATGGTGCAGGATAAGGCACAAGATAAGACACAGGATCGGACGCGGGGCAGGGCGCGAAATGCGACCGTCGTCGCCACGACCGCCCCGGCCCAGGGTTCGGCCGCAGCCCCGCCGGCGATCGACGAGACACTCACACTGACGGGTGTGACACATCCGCGACAATGATTGCCGGCGTGGCCGGGCACATGGACATGGAACCAGCCGGAGGCATGCATGGCACGCTTGAAAGTGTTCGTGTTCGATCATCGCGCAGCAGCTGCCGCAAGCGAACCGCCGTGCGCGCGGCCGCTGCCGCAAGGGCTCCGGCGCCAGGACGGCATGTTGCTGCGGGCGCTGGTGGCCGATCTCGACGCGCTGTCCGGTGTCGAGGTCGTGCCGGCGGCTGGCAGCGGACCGGGTGCGACCGCGGATACTGGTACCCGCGCGGGCGAGATGGACGGCAAGCTGAGCGGCAACCTCAACGGCAACCTCAACGGCAACCTGAGTGGCAACATGCATGCCGAGATGCCCGCCAACACGAGCGGCGGCGTGTACGACGCTGCCGCCCCGGCGCCCCACAGCGTGGGCGAAGCGCTGGAGACGGTGTACGTCGACTCACCGTTCGGCGTCCATTTCGCCGCCGGCATGCGTGCGGCCGATGCCGTATGGCCGCTCGTGTGCGAGACAGGTGGCAAGCTCGAGCAGCTGTCGCGCGGGATACTGGGTGGGCAGCGCATCTTGCTGGGCAGCGCGCCCGGCGCTGTCCAGGTGGCAGCCAGCAAACTCAAGCTGGCACGCGTGCTGGCCGACGGCGGCGTGGCGGCGATCGCCACCTACAGCCCGCACGAGGCTCTGCCGCAGATCGGCGGCCCCTGGGTGGTCAAGCCTGACGATGGCGCCGGTTGCCTCGATACCCTGCTGTTCAGCGATCGCGCGCAAGCGTTGGCCTGGGTCCGCGCCAGGACGACCGGTAACTATGTGCTGCAGCCTTTCGTCGCCGGCAAGCTGGGCAGTCTGTCGCTGCTCTGCCGCGACGGCGTGGCACAAGTTCTCGCCTGTAACCAGGAGCGGGTGGCGATGCGCGACAACCGTTTTCACTTCCTCGGCAGCGTCGTCAATGGCATGTCCGACGACGACGGGGCACTTGCCGCCCTGGCCCGGCAGGTGGCGGCCGCCATCCCCGGTTTGTGGGGGTATGTCGGCATCGATTTCGTGCTGACGCCGCAGGGCACGGTGGTACTCGACGTGAATCCGCGCCTTACCGCCGCCTATGTCGGCCTGCATGCATCGATCGGCTGCAATCCGGCCGGCCTGGTGCTCGACCTGTTGAAGGGCGCACCGCCGCTTGCGCTGCCGGCGCATATGCGCCGCGCAGTCAGCGTCGACGTCGGCGCCTTCTGAGTACATGGCGCCGGGCAGGGCCGCGGGAATGCGGCGTCTAGCGGACCACGACGCCCCAGGGCAGCTTGCCCACCGGGATGTCGCGCAGCTTGGTGCGGCTGGCCGTATCGATCACAGAGACATTGTTCGAGCGTCCGTTGGCGACATACAGTTTCTTGCCGTCGGGCGTCAATGCCATATTCCATGGCCGCTGGCCGACGGGGACCGTCGCCACGACCTTGTTGCTTGCCGTATCGATGACGGAGACGTTGGCGTCGCCGCCATTGGAGACGTACACTTCGCGCCCGTCCGGATGCACGGCGATGCCGTTGGCGCGCAGGCCGGCCTTGATGCGGGCGAGGACGGTGAAGCTGCTGGTGTCGATGACAAAGACCTCGTTGGCATTCTCGGTGGCAACATAGGCGCGCTTGCCGTCGGGCAGGAAGCCGATGCCGCGCGGGCGTGCCCCCACGGCCACCTGCGACACCTGCTTGCGGGCGGCGAAATCGATGATGTCGACCGCCTCTCCTTCCTCCGCGCTGACGAACAGCAGCCGACCATCCGGGCTGAAGACGGCATGTTCGGGATTCTTGCCGTGCACCTGGATCGAGAATGCCAGCGCATTGCTGCGCGTATCGGTCACGGCGATCTCGTTCTTGCCTTCGACGGCGGCCACGACCCAGCGGCCGTCCGGGGAGATCGCCACGCCCTCGGGCGACTCGCCCAGCGCGACCGCAGGGCCGAGCTTGCGCGATGCCAGGTCGACCAGCTGCAGGCGGCTGTGCGGCTGGTCGCTGACGTACAGCCAGCGCCGGTCCGGTCCGACTGCCAGGCCGCGCGGCTTGGTCCCGCCGGGCAGGTCCGCGACGACCGTGTCGCTCGCCGTGTCGATGACGGAAATGGTGCCCGATCCTTCGTTCGGCACATACGCCAGGGCGGTGGAGGCAGCTGTCGGCGCAGCGTGCAGCGGCGCCAGGGCGGCGAGCAATGCCGAGGCAGCCAGGAAGCGGGCGGTGTGTCGTCGAGGATTCATCGGATCTCCGGGGATGGGGTTGGTCGGGCGGGATGAGAGCGCGCACGCGCTGGCCACATGCGCAGCAACAGGCCGTCGCGGTCGACCAGCATGTGCTTGGCGACGGCGACCAGGTGCAGGGCGACGAAGATGGCCAGCACCAGCGCGGCGAAGTGATGGGTCTGGTTGAACAGCGTGTACCAGGTGTTGTCGTCGTGTCCCCAGGGTGCCCAGTGGACGACGTCGAAGAACTTGACGCCGTAGCGGCTGAAGTTCGATGCCAGGTAGCCGGACAGGGGCAGCAGCACCATGCACAGGTACAGCACGGCATGGCTCAGTCGGGCCGCATGGCGCTGCCAGGCCGGCATCGTGGCGGGTAGCGGCGGCGGCGCGTGGGTAAGGCGCCAAGCGATGCGCACCAGGACCAGCAGGCCGATCAGGATGCCGCTGCTCTTGTGCAGGTTGACGTAGAAGCCGCGCTCGGGCGTGCCGCGCGGGATGTCGCCCAACAGCAGGCCGAAGGCGAACTGGCCGAGCAGCAGCAGCGCGATCAGCCAGTGCAGGAAGATGGCGGTGGCGGTGTAGCGGGCAACCATGGCCGATGCATTGCGAAGCAGAGTAATGAACTGGGTCCGGTGAACAGGGTCCGTGAGCGGGTTCAGTGAAACAGCGACTTGTCGGGCGGCTTGATCTGGAACCGTTGCAGCTTGCGGTACAGCGTATTGCGGCTGATGTTCAGTTCCCGGGCGACGCTGCTCAGATTCCACTCGTGCCTGGCGAGCTCCTGCAGCAGGGCGCGCCGTTCTGCGCTTTCGAGCGGATTCAGCTTCTGTGCCGCAGGCGGCGCGTCAGCAGCATCCGCGACCGGCGCATCCGCGGCTTGCGACGCAGCGTCGCCATCGTCATCCAGGGGAAGCAGGGCGATCGTGCGGTATTCGTCCGGCAGGTCGTGCACCGTGAGCAAGTCGGTGTCGCGCAGTGCGACCATGGTGCGCAGCAGGTGGCGCAGCTGACGCACATTGCCTGGCCAGCGCTGCCGTTCGAGCACGTCCAGCAGGCGGTCGTCGAGCTCGACGGGGCTGCCCTCGTCGCTTTCCTCGAGCGCGAGGTGGCGGATCAGCGCGCAACGGTCGAGGCGTTCGCGCAGCGGCGGCAGCGTGATCGTCACCCCTTGCAGGCGGTAATACAGGTCTTCCCGGAAGGTGCCCTGGCTAATCTTTTTCTGCAGGTCGCAGTGGGTGGCGCTGATGAGGTGGATATCGAGCTTGACGGGCGTCTCGCTGCCGAGCGGGACGACCTCCCGTTCCTCCAGTACTCGCAGCAGCCGCGCCTGCAGCTCGATGGGCATGTCGCCGATCTCGTCGAGGAACAGGGTGCCGCCGTTCGCCTGCAGCAGCTTGCCGCGCTGGCCGTCCTTGCTGGCGCCCGTGAAGGCGCCCGAGCGGTAGCCGAACAGCTCACTCTCGATCAGGGTTTCGGGAATGGATGCGCAATTGATCGCGACGAAAGGACGGCGCGCCCGGCTGCTCGATTGGTGGGCGGCGCGGGCGAACATCTCTTTGCCCGTCCCCGTTTCGCCCTGCAGCAGGATGGCGACGTTACGCTCGAGCACGCGCCTGGCCGTCTCGATGCCGGCGGCCATGCGCGGGTCGCCGAAATGCAGCGCGTCGAGCGCCGTGGCGGGCGCGTTGCCGTTCGCTTGCGCCGCGTCTGTCGCGGCACGCAGGATCGGACGGGCGCTGGAGGGCGCCACCGGCTGGTACATGACCGCGAAGAAACGCGCGCCGCTGCGGGTCTCGAAGACAGGGACAGGGTGCGAGGACTTGCGGATGCTGGAATCGATCAGGCCGCAGAACGTCACGTTGAACAGCTCGCCGATATCGCGGCCGACGATCTCTTCGTGGCTGCGCAGGCCGAGCTGGAACAGGGCGCAGCGCGTGGCCGCCAGTACCTTGCCGGAGACGCTGAGGGCGATCGCGCCTTCGCTCAGCGTGCCGACGAATTCCGGCCGGTTGTGGAAGCGTACGATGTACTCGTGACGGAACTGGTGCAGGAATACGCGGTTCTCGATCATCTGTACCGACATATTGACCAGCGCCAGCGTGTGCTGTTGCGCCAGCCGCGATTCGCCGGATGCGTCCAGCACCCCGACGAGGTCGCCTTCGTGGTCGAAGATGGGTGCAGCTGCACATGAAAGGCCGATATTACGGGACAGATAGTGCTCGTCCTGGTGCACGGTCAACGGACGGCGCTCGAACAGGCAGGTGCCCATGCCGTTGGTGCCCTGCACGCGCTCGGTCCACAAGGCGCCGGGCATCAGGCCCGTCTTCGAGGCCGCATGGGTAAAGGCGGGATCGCCGAAGTAATTGAGCAGCACGCCGTCGCGGTCGGTGAGGATGATCGCGTAGCCGGAGCCGGCCAGTTGCTGGTACAGGTTGGCCATCTCGACCTTGGCGACCGCCTGCACGTCGGCCAGCCGCTCCTGGCGCTCCTGCAGCTCGACGGCCGATACCACCTCGGGTTCGATGCTGCTGCCGGGGTCGAGCTTGTATTCGTTGAGGCACCGGATCCACGATTGCGTGATCCGGTTGGTGGTGCCTGGATGGTGTACTGCGCGGTGCTGCAGGGGCGCTGCCCCCAATGCGTGATCCGACTCGAGCCTCCCACGGACGACCGAGTGGACACGCCTGACGTGTTCCACGGCAATCTCCAGCATGCTGTCTCCTGTGTCCTTAACTGATGGACGGGGCCATCGTTATTTTTTGCGGACTGTTCTCCGAGGAATGCGCCTAGGGTAGATCCCTGTTGCTTCCTTGTTTATCGCACATACTATTACGCTCCTCGGTGTGTAATGCAAGCATTTTGAACGAAACGGCCGGATGCGCGCCTCGACCTGACCGGATGCAGACCGGCATCATGTACCGCTGAATCGCGGGGAACCGTGCTCCGAACCCGTTGTCACACAGCCAGCAGGTTGCGCGAATGCCACATCAGCGTACCTCGTCAGCTGATCCCCAGCAGCGCAATCAAGCCCCAGCTGATCGCTCCCAGGCCGATGAGGGACACGACGACCGCAAGGCTGACCTTGCCGCCGGCGCGCAGCACCGAACGCGCATCGACGCCCAGCCCCAGCGCGGCCATCGACATGCTGGTGAGCCAGCCGGCTCCCACGTGCGCCGGCTCCAGCAGGGCATGGGGCAGCAGATCGAACGAGCGCAGCGCCATCAGGCCCAGGAATCCGGCGATGAACCACGGCACCAGGTGCGAGAGAGCGGGCATGCGGCGTTCGGTGCCGTGTCGTTCCCCGTCGCGGCCGAACAGCGACAGCGCGAGCACGACGGGACCCAGCATCAGCACCCGCACCAGCTTGACGACGGTGCCGACCTGCAGGCTGGCCTGGGATACGGGCGCGGCCGCGGCCAGCACCTGGGGCACGGCATAGACCGTCATGCCCGCGAATACGCCGTACTGCAGCGTCGTCATGCCGAACGCACGGTCGAGCAGCGGCAACAGCAGCACGACGACGACGCCCAGCACGGCCGTGAAGGCGATGGCGGCAGCGACGTCCTTGCCGTCCGCATCGATGACGGGAGCGACGGCGGCGATCGCCGAGTTGCCGCAAATCGAATTGCCGCAGGCGATCAGGAGCGCCATGCGGTGGGGCAGGCGCAACAGCTTGCCGACCGCGTAACTGAAACCGATCGCCAGCATCACCGACAACGCGATGCCGCCCAGCAGCGGCAGGCCGCGTGCCAGGATCGCGCTGGCGCTGACCGAGGCGCCCAGCAGCACGACGGCGACTTCGAGCAGGATCTTGGCGGAGAATCGGATGCCGGGCTCGTAGTGCGCCGGGATCGGCAGGCAGGTGCGGATCAGGCTGCCGAGCAGGATGGCCAGCACCAGGCTTTCCAGCCAGGCACGCCCGAAGATGCCGATCTCCGCGAGTTCCAGCAGCCACGCGGCCAGGGTGACGGCGGCGCTGAGGACCAGGCCCGGCAGCAATTGGGTAATTTTTTCGTTCATGGCGGACTCCATCGAAGAGTCCCCAGTATCGAGCCGCCCTTATCGTTCGGTCCATCTTGAAATATCGAATAAAGCGTGTAGTAGAATCGAACGATGACCCTCGAACAGCTCCGCATCTTCGTCGCCGTGGCCGAGCGCCAGCACCTGACCCGGGCGGCCGACGCGCTGGCGCTCACGCCGTCCGCCGTCAGCGCATCGATCCGCTCCCTCGAGGAGCGCTACGGCACGCTGCTGTTCGACCGCGTCGGGCGGGGCATCGAAGTCAATGCGGCCGGCCGCATCTTCCTGCACGAGGCGCGCGCCACGCTGGCCCGCGCCGCGGGCGCCGAGCGCGCGCTGGCCGAGCTGGCGACGCTGGGACGCGGTGCGCTCGCGATCCACGCCAGCCAGACGATCGCCAGCTACTGGCTGCCGCCGCTGCTGGTGCGCTTTCGCGACGCCTATCCGCACATCGACGTGCACCTGGACGTCGGCAATACCCAGTCGGTGGCCGCCGCCGTGCGCGAAGGGGCGGCCGACCTGGGCCTGATCGAGGGGACGGTGGCCGACGCGGCACTGGCGTCGGACGAGGTCGGGCACGACAGCATGGCCGTCGTGGTCGCGCCGGACCACCCGTGGGCCAGGAAGCGCAGGCTGCTGGCGCGCGACCTGCAGGATGCGCAGTGGATCATGCGCGAACCCGGTTCGGGCACGCGCTCCGTGTTCGAGGCGACGCTGGCGGGGCAGGGCGTCGACGTGTCGGCGCTGCACGTCGCCCTGACGCTGCCGTCCAACGAGGCCGTGCGCGCGGCCGTGATGACGGGGCGCTACGCCGCCGGCCTGTCCGAACTCGTGGCCGCGCCCTACATCGCGGCCGGCCTGCTGGCCAGGGCGCCGCTGGCGTTGCCGCCGCGCCCCTTCTTCCTGCTGCGGCACCGCGAGCGTTACCGCAGCAAGGCGGCGCAGGCGTTCGAGCAGGTGATTCGGAACTGAGCCGGAAACGATCAGGAAGCGGGCAGGAACCGAGCAGGTCCTGGGCAAGCGTCCGCCGCCACGGCCGGCGTTGCAGCGGCTTTCGGATTGCCCGTTCCCGCGCCGGTCGGCAGGATCGGGCAATCCTTCGTCAGGATCGGTCTACCGCCATGGACGTGCGGACTTCTACCATGGCGCCATGACCAACAAGGAGTCCAGCATGCATACCATCGACACGATCTATATCGGCGGCGCCTTCGTCGCGCCGCACGGCACCGAGCGCATGGTCCTCGTCGACCCGGCCACCGGGCGGGAGGCCACCACCGTCGTCCTGGCCGACGAAGTCGACGCGCAGCGCGCGATCGCCGCCGCCAGGGAGGCATTCGCGCTCACGTCGCAGGCGAGCGTCGAACAGCGCATGGAATGGCTGCAGCGTCTGCACGAGGAAGTGCAGGCGGCGGAAAGCGACATCGTCGCGGCCATGGTGCGCGAATACGGCGGCACCATGGCGATGGCCGTCGGCACCGCGCGCCGCGCCGCCGCTTCGTTCGCGCTGGCGCGCAAGCTGCTGGCCGGCTATCCGTTCGAACGCGAGGTCGGCGGCGCGCGCGTGACCATGGTGCCGCACGGCGTGGTCGGCATGATCACACCGTGGAACGCGAATGCGGGCTTCATCGCGAGCAAGCTGGCGATGGCCATCGCCGCCGGCAGCAGCGCCGTGATCAAGCCCAGCGAATTGAGCGCGGTGCAGACGGAAGTCATGACGCGCGCGCTGCACCGGGCCGGCCTGCCGCCGGGCGTCGTCAACATCGTCACGGGCCGCGGCGATGCCGTCGGCGCCGAGATCACGCGCCACCCCGACATCGCCAAGATCTCGTTCACCGGCTCGACTGCCGTCGGCAAGGCGATCGCGCGCGGCGCCGTCGACACCATGAAACGCGTCACGCTGGAGCTGGGCGGGAAGTCGCCCACGGTCCTGCTGGACGACGCGCATTTCGCCAGGGCGGTGCCGATCGCCGTCCAGGCCGCGGTGATGAATAGCGGCCAGGCCTGCATTGCCGGCACCCGCCTGCTGGTGCCGGCCAGCCGCGCGGCCGAGGCGCAGGCGCTGGCCGTGCAGGCGTTCCGCGCCCTGAAGGTGGGGCCGACATCGGATCCGGACGTCGCGGTCGGTCCCATGGTCACGCACAAGCAGTGGGAGCGCGTGCAGGGCTACATCCGCAAGGGCATCGAGGAAGGGGCAACGCTGCTGGAGGGCGGCCCCGGCAAGCCGGAAGGGCTGGAGCAGGGCTGGTTCGTGCGGCCGACCGTGTTCGGCGACGTGAAGAACGACATGACGATCGCGCGCGAGGAGATCTTCGGCCCCGTCCTGTCCATCATCGCCTACCGCGACGACGAGGATGCCATCGCGATCGCCAACGACACGCCCTACGGCCTGCACGCCTACGTGTTCGGCGCCGACCTGGCGCGCGCCAACCGGGTGGCGGCAAGGATCGTGGCCGGCCGCGTCTTCGTGAATGGCCTGTATGATGCGCCGGAGGCCCCGTTCGGCGGCTTCAAGCAGTCGGGCATCGGGCGCGAATTCGGCAGCTTCGGCCTGGAGGAGTACCTGGAACCCAAGGCCACCATGGGCTATGACACATCCCTCCGAACACGCATCCATCGGCCAACTGCGCGCGCTGGTCGCGCGGCGGCTGGCGGGCCTGCCGGACGGCGACGTCGACCTGGCGACGGACCTGCCCTGGCTATGGCTGATCCGCCGCTCCCGGCCGACGGCGGTCGGACGCGGCATCCTGACGCCGTCGGCCTGCCTGCTGGTGCAGGGCCGCAAGGAGATGCTGGTGGGGCAGCAGGTGCTGCACTACGGCCCCGGATCCTACGTCCAGGCGGGCATCGCGATGCCGGTGTCGGGCCGCGTGGTGGAGGCGGATGCGGCGACTCCCTATTATGGTATCCGCATCGATATCGACCCGAAGGAGGTCGCGGCCTTCGTGCTGGAGATGGGGCTGGCCTTGCCGATGCCGGACGCCGACCCGCCTGCCGTCACGGTGGAGCACGCGGACGAGGCGCTGCTCGAAACCTTCGTGCGTGCGCTGCGCCTGCTCGACGCGCCGCGCGACGTACCGGTGCTGGGACGCCTGCTCAAGCAGGAACTCATCTACCGTATGATGACGGCGCCCGGCGGTGCGACGCTCTCCCGCGGTGTGACGGGCGGCCAGCGCGAGCGCGCCGTGGGGGAGGCCATCCATTGGATCCGCACCCATTACAACGAGCCGCTGCGCATCGACGCGCTGGCGCGTACCGTGCACCTGAGTCCTTCCGTGCTGCATCGCCGCTTCAAGGCGGCGACGGTGATGAGTCCCCTGCAATACCAGAAGCAGGTGCGCTTGCTGGAAGCGCGCAAGCTCCTGATGAGCGGCGACATCGAAGCGGCCAGCGTGGCGTACGAGGTCGGCTACGAAAGTCCGTCGCAATTCAGCCGCGAGTACCGGCGCCTGTTCGGCGCGTCGCCCATCCGCGATGCGGAGCAGCTGCGCCGGCAGCCGGCGTCTGCAGATATATAGAAAGAGTCGCTTCTCTCCCGGTGACCCTTGCGCTACCCGGGATGGGTTGCTATACTGCGCGTCCTCTTCACGGCACGCAGCGTAACGCGGCAGCGAAGAAGAAAAAAAGAAGTTGACGATTCAAGCGAAATACTGCATAATCTCTCTTCTCTGCTGCTGACGAACAAAACGATTCGCAAGCGCAGCA
>CAUSCY010000086.1:0-15953 GCA_963529995.1 uncultured Massilia sp.
CCGATGTCCAGGCTCTCAACTAACCGAAACAACCTCTTGCAACTTCACAGCTAGACTCCCGCGGCCTCGGTCTCGGTCTCGGCCAGCAGCGCGCGGATCTCGGGCACGCAGGAACCGCAATTGCCGCCCGCCTTCGTACAGGCCGTGACGGCGGTGGCGTCGCGGCAACCGTGCTGCCGGATCGCGATCTCGATCGTCTTGCGGCCCACACCGAAGCAGGAGCAGACGGTCGGCCCCGGATCTGCGCCCTGCTCTTTCGCGCGGCCCGACAACAGGCCCAGGCGGTCGGCCTGCGTCAGGCTCTCCTGCGCGAACAGCGACGCCAGCCAGGCGCGCGCCGGCAGGTCCTGGCGCTGCGACACGAACAGGCAGGCCTCGATGCGCCCATCGACGAGGTGGGCCGCGCGCACCATGCCGCCGCTCTTGTCCTCGACCTCGATCCAGTCGGCGTCCTCGTCGTCCTCGCGTAGGCCGAGCAGCGCGCGCGTCCAGCGTTGGGATTGCGCGAACGGCACCCGTCCCGCCAGCTCGTAGCGGACGAAGTCGCGGCCCTGGATGCGGGTCCAGTGCGCCGCCTCCTGCAGCGGCAGTTCCGCGCGGCTCAGGATGAAGCCGTACCAGGCGACGCCGAACGGTTCGATGCGCACGGGCGTGTGCTTGAATTCCGGCTCGCCCGAGACGGGATCGACGGCCGGATTGACGACGGTGCCCACGCGCGCGTCGGATGCCGTCTGCGCGCTCCAGTGAATCGGCATGAAGGCGCTGCCGCGGGCGATGCCGCCGCCGTGCTGCACGCGCGCCACGACGGCGCCCCAGTTGCTCGTCACGCGCGCCAGCTCACCCGCCTTCACGCCGCACAGCAGCGCATCCTGCGGGTGCAGGTCGACGAACGGTTCCGGCACGTGCTCGGCCAGCCGCGGCGAACGGCCGGTGCGCGTCATCGTGTGCCACTGGTCGCGCACGCGGCCCGTGTTCAGCACCAGCGGGTACTCGCCGTCCGGCAGGTGCGCGGGCGCGCGCGGCGCGGTCGGCACGAAGCGCGCCTTGCCGTTCGGGTGGGAGAACCGGCCGTCGCCGAGCAGGCGCGCCGTCATGTCGCCCGGCGCGCGCACGGGCCATTGCACGGGTTCGAGCGCATCGTAGGCGGCGCGCGTCATGCCGGCCAGTCCGCCGATGTCGAACAGGCGCGGGCGTCCGCCATCGGTGCCGTTGCGCCAGGTCGACAGGCGCGCATGCTCGTCGAAGATCTCGTGCGGCGCCGTGAGGTCGAAACCGGCGAACCCCATGCGGCGGGCGACGTCGCAGACGATGTCCCAGTCGGCCCGGGCGCCGCCGGGCGCGGAGAGGAAGGCGCGCTGGCGCGAGATGCAGCGCTCGGAATTGGTGACGGTGCCGTCCTTCTCGCCCCAGCCCAGCGCCGGCAGCAGCACGTGGGCCGCGGCATTCGTGTCGGTGCCCAGCACGATGTCGGAAGCCACCACCAGCTCGCATTTTTCCAATGCGCGCCGTGCCTGCGCCGCATCCGGCAGGCTGACGAGCGGATTGGTGGCCATGATCCACACGGCCTTGATCCTGCCCTCCTCGATGGCGCGGAACAGGTCGACGGCCTTCAGGCCGGGCTTGTCCGCCATGCGCGGCGACGCCCAGAACGCCTGCACGGCGGCGCGCTGGTCCGCGTCCTCGAGGTCCATGTGCGCGGCCAGCATGTTCGCCAGGCCGCCCACCTCGCGCCCGCCCATCGCGTTCGGCTGGCCCGTCAGCGAGAACGGGCCCATGCCCGGCTTGCCGATGCGGCCCGTGACCAGGTGGCAGTTGATGATGGCATTGACCTTGTCGGCGCCGCTGCTGGACTGGTTGACGCCCATCGTGAACGCGGTCACGGTCTTCTCCGTCCTCGCGAACAGGGCGTAGAAGCGTTGCAGGCTTTGCGGATCGACCCGGCACGCCTTGGCCACGTCCAGAATGGAGCCCGCCTTGCCGGCGGCGTCCAGCGCATCGGCCAGGCCATCCGTATGCCGCTGGACGAAATCGCGGTCGGCCGCAGCCTGGGTGGCCAGGTAGGCCAGCAGGCCGTCGAACAGCCACACGTCCGTGCCCGGCTTGGTGGGCAGGTGCAGGTCGGCGATGTCGCAGGTGGCTGTGCGGCGCGGGTCGATCACGACCACCTGCAGCTGCGGACGCGCTTCCTTGGCGCGCACGATGCGCTGGTACAGCGTCGGGTGGCACCAGGCGGCGTTCGAACCCACCAGCACAATGAGGTCGGCCAGCTCGAAGTCCTCGTAGCAGCCGGGCACGATGTCTTCGCCGAACGCGCGCTTGTGGCCCGCCACGGCCGAGGACATGCACAGGCGCGAGTTGGTGTCGATGTTGGCACTGCCGACGTAGCCCTTCATGAACTTGTTGGCGATGTAGTAGTCCTCGGTGAGCAGCTGGCCGGAGACGTACAGCGCCACGGAATCCGGGCCGTGCTCGGCGATGATGCTGGCGAAGCCGCCGGCGACCTTGTCCAGCGCCTCGTCCCAGGACGCCTCGCGCAGGCCATTCTCGTTGCGCAGCATCGGCGCCAGCAGCCGGCCCTGCAGGCCGGTCGTCTCGCCCAGCGCCGCGCCCTTCACGCACAGGCGGCCCTGGCTGGCCGGGTGGGAGGCATCGCCGGCGATGGACAACGCGCCATCCTCGCCGACGCGGGCATCGACGCCGCAGCCGACGCCGCAATACGGGCAGGTGGTCTTGACGGTGGTGGGAATGGCGGACAGCTTCATGGGCAGGACTCCTCGTCAGGCCGCGTTCGCGCAGGCCTGGCCGAACAACAATTGGTCGCGCATCGACGAGATGTCGGTGCGCTGCTGGATCAGGTCGAAATACCAGGGACCGTCGGCGACGTCGCCATACAGCACGGCGCCCGTCAGGCGGTTGCCGGCCACCACCAGGCGTTTGTAGATGCCGCCGCGGCGGTCGCGCAGCACGAGGTCTTCGCTGCCGTCTCCGCCGACGATGTCGCCGGCCGAGTACAGGTCCACGCCCGTCACCTTCAATTTGGTGGCGGTGGCCTGCTGCACGTAGCGGCGGTGGCCGGCGCCCGCCAGGTGGGCGGCGCACACGCGCGCCTGCTCCCAGATCGGCGCCACCAGGCCGAAGGTGGCGCGGCGGTGCTGCACGCATTCGCCCACGGCGTACACGCGCGGGTCGTAGGTCTGCAGCGTGTCGTCGACGACGATGGCGCGTTCGCAGTGCAGGCCCGCGGAACGGGCCAGGTCGACGTTCGGACGCACGCCGGCCGCCATCACGACCAGGTCGGCCGGGATCTCCTCGTCGCCTTCGAACAGCACCGACTGCACGCGCCCCGCGCCCGCGATCTCGACGGTCTGGCGGTTGAGCAGGATGCGCAGGCCGCGCCGTTCCAGGCTGGCGCGCAGCAGCTCGGCCGCGGGCGGGTCCAGCTGCTGGTTCATCAGGCTGCCCGTGACGTGCACGACCGACACGTCCATGCCCTGGCGCAGCAGGCCGTTCGCCGCCTCCAGGCCGAGCAGGCCGCCGCCGATCACGACAGCGCGTCCGCCTGCGCGTGCCGCGGCCAGCATCGTGTCGACGTCCTGCAAATCGCGGAAACCGATCACGCCCGGGAGGTCGTGGCCCGGCACGGGCACGATGAAAGGCTTCGATCCGGTCGCGATCAGGAGGCGGTCGTAAGCCACGGCCAGGCCGGACGCCGCGTGCACGGTGCGGCGCTTGCGGTCGATGCGCACGACCGGATCGCCCGCGTGCAGCGTCACCCCGTGCTCGTCGTACCAGGCGCGCGCGTGCAGCATGATGTCGTCAACGGTCTTTTCGCCGGCCAGCACGGGCGACAGCAGGATGCGGTTGTAGTTACCGTGCGGCTCGGCGCCGAACACGGTGATGCGGTACATGTCCGGAGCGAGCTTCAGCAATTCCTCGACCGTGCGCATGCCGGCCATGCCGTTGCCGATCACGACGAGCGACAGCGACTTGGGCTGTTCCATGGCTAGGCTCCCACCCATACGTGGCCGTCCTCGACGCGTACCGGATAGCTGGCCACCGAGTTGTGCGGCGCCTCCAGGCATTCGCCTGTCTGCAGGTCGAAATGCTGCTTGTAGATCGGCGAGGCGACGACGATGCGCTCGCCCAGGCTGCCGACCAGGCCGCGCGACAGCACGGCGGCGTTCGCGTTCGGGTCGAAGTTATCGATGGCGAACAGGCGCGGGGATGCGTCCCCGACGCGGAACACGGCCACCTGGCGCCCGTTCAGGAGTGCGCAGACGCCCGTATCGGGCACGATGTGCTCCAGCGGGCAGACCGGGGTCCACTCCTTGGTCAATGCGATGTCACGGTGCATGGCGTTCTCCTCGATTCTTGTCAAGCGATGGCGATGGGAATGGTGCGGCGGCGTTCCTCGATGGTGGCGGGACGGATCTGGCCCCGCTCCGGCACGAACACGACGTTGTCGTCCGCGGCGTCACTGTTGACGAAGGTCTGGAAGCGGCGCCGTACGGCCGGGTCCTCGACGGCGTTCTTCCATTCGTCCTCGTAGGTGTCGACGACGCGCTGCATGTCGGCTTCCAGTTCGGCGGCGATGCCCAGCTTGTCGTCGACGATGACCTGCTTCAGGTAATCGAGGCCGCCTTCCAGCTCAGTGTCCAAACCCACGCGCCAGGTGCTGGTGCGCTGCAGGCGGTCCGCGGTGCGCACGTAGAACATCAGGAAGCGGTCGACCAGCTGCACGACCTGCGCCTCGGTCAGGCTTGACGCCAGCAGTTCGGCATGGCGCGGCTTCATGCCGCCGTTGCCGCATACGTACAGGTTCCAGCCCTTGTCCGTGGCGATCAGGCCGACGTCCTTTCCCTGCGCCTCGGCGCACTCGCGCGTGCAGCCGGACACGCCGAACTTGATCTTGTGCGGCGCGCGCAGGCCTTTGTAACGGTTCTCCAGCGCGACGGCGAATCCCACCGAATCGCCCACGCCGTAGCGGCACCAGGTCGAGCCGACGCAGGACTTCACCGTGCGCAGCGACTTGCCGTAGGCGTGGCCCGATTCGAAGCCGGCCGCGATCAGTTCTTCCCAGATGGCAGGCAGCTGGTCGACGCGGGCGCCGAACAGGTCCACGCGCTGGCCGCCCGTGATCTTGGTGTACAGGCCATACTTCTTGGCGACCTGGCCGACGGCGATCAGGCCGTCCGACGTCACTTCGCCGGCCGGCATGCGCGGCACGACGGAATAGGTGCCGTCCTTCTGGATATTGCCGAGGAAGTAGTCGTTCGAATCCTGCAGGCTGGCGTGCTTCGGCTTGAGCACGAAGTCGTTCCAGGTCGAGGCCAGGATGTTGGCGGCGACGGGCTTGCAGATGTCGCAGCCCAGGCCCTTGCCGTGCTTGTGCAGCAGCGTGCCGAAATCCTTGATCCCGCCCACGCGCACCAGATGGTGCAGTTCCTGGCGCGAGTAGGGGAAGTGCTCGCACAGGTGGTTGCTGACGGCCAGGCCCGCCTTCTTCATTTCCGCCTTCATGACCTGCGTGACGAGCGGCACGCAGCCGCCGCAGGACGTGCCCGCATTGGTGCAGGCCTTGATGGCGCCGATGTCGCAGGCGCCGCCCGCCACCGCGTCCGCGATCGCGCCCTTGCTCACGGCATTGCAGGAGCAGACCTGGGCCGTGGCCGGCAAGGCGTCGACGCCGATGGCCGGGTGCGCGCCCCCTTCCGCCTGCGGCAGGATCAGGAATTCCGGCGCTTCCGGCAGCGCCATCCCGTTCAGCATCATCTGCAGCAGCGTGCCGTACTCCGCCGCGTCGCCGACCAGCACGGCGCCCAGCAGGCGCTTGCCGCAGTCGGACACGACGATCTTTTTATATACCTGCTTGCGCTCGTCCGTGTACTGGAAGCTGCGCGCGCCCGGCGCGGCGGCATGCGCATCGCCGATCGACGCGACGTCCACGCCCATCAGTTTCAGCTTCGTGCTCATATCGGCTCCGGCGAAGCTGCCGGCTTGTCCCAATAGCGCCCGGGCGACGGTGCGCGCCATGTCGTAGCCCGGCGCGACGAGGCCGAAGGTCTGGCCATTCCAGGCGGCGCATTCGCCGATGGCGTAGACGTTCGCATCCGAGGTGAGGCAGGCATCGTCGATGGCGATGCCGCCGCGCGGGCCGATGGCCAGGCCAGTGGCGCGCGCCAGCTCGTCGCGCGGGCGGATGCCGGCCGAGAACACGATCATGTCCGTTTCCAGAACGCTGCCGTCGGCGAACTCCATGCGGTGCGTGGCGGTGTCGCCGTCGACGATACGCAGCGTGTTCTTTTGCGTGTGCACGGTCACGCCCAGTTCCTCGATCTTGGTGCGCAGCATGCGGCCGCCCAGGTCGTCGACCTGCACGGCCATCAGGCGCGGCGCGAATTCGACGACGTGGGTGTCCAGCTGCATGTCGCGCAGCGCCTTCGCGCATTCCAGGCCCAAGAGGCCGCCGCCGATCACGACGCCGGACTTGCCCCGTGCGCCGCATTCCAGCATCGCTTCCAGATCTTCGATGGTGCGGTAGACGAAGCAATCCTTGCGCTCGCGGCCCGGCACGGGCGGCACGAACGGGGTCGAACCGGTGGCGAACACCAGCTTGTCGTAATCGAGCACGGCGCCGTCGGCCAGCGTCACGGTCTGGGCGGCCCGGTCGATCGCCACGGCCCTGGCGTTCAGCTTCAGGTCGATACGGCCGGCGTGGCGCTCGAAGAAGCCGGGGGCGACCAGCGACAGGGCATCGGCCGTCGTGCCGGAAAAGAACGAGGACAGGTGCACGCGGTCGTAGGCCGGACGCGCTTCCTCGCACAGGACGGTGACATCGAAATCGGCTGCCGCTTCAACGTCGGCGAACAGCGTCTCGAGGAATTTGTGGCCCACCATGCCGTGGCCGATGACGATCAGTTTCATGCTCGGACTCCTTGTACCTTGATGCTCACGCCGCCGCGGGGGCCGCGCCTTCGATGGTTTCCAGCTTGAAGCGCACGCCGATGGCGCAGAGGGCCGACAACAGGACCAGCCCGCCCAGGATCAGGAAGGTCTGGCGTACGTCGCCCGTGCCTTTCATGAGGAAGCCGGCCAGCACGGCGCCGACGTTGCCGCCCGCGCCGACGATGCCGGCCACGCCGCCCAGCGCCTTGCGGTTCACGAACGGCACCAGCGCATAGGTGGCGCCGCACGCCATATGGGTGCACAGGCCGAAGGCGAGCATCGCCGTGATGGCCAGCGCGGCGCTGGTCGTGTTCGAGAACCACAGCAGGCCCAGGCCCTCGCCCAGCATCAGCACGAACAGCAGCGTGACGCGCGAATTCAGGTCGCCGCGGTTGGCGGCGCGGTCGGACAGCCAGCCGCCCAGCGCGCGGGCGAACAGCGCCAGCAGGCCGAAGCTGCCGGCCGCCATGCCGGCCGCCTTCAGCGGCAGGCCGAAATGGTCGACGTAATAGGTGGCGGCGATGTTATGCACGAACAGCTCGATGCCGAAGCAGGCGCCGTAGGTGACGAACAGCAGCCAGGCGCGGTAGTTGCGGCAGGCTTCCAGGAAGCTGGCCATGCCGCCCTTGTTGTTCGCTTCGAACGGGATGCCCTTGGCGCGCAGTTCGTCGAAGTTGCCTTCCGGGCAATCCTGGGTCAGCTTCCAATAGGCGACGGCCGTGACCAGCATCGCCAGGCCCGGCACCAGCAGCGCGACGCGCCAGCCCATCGTCTCGCTCACGCCGAGCATGACGACGGCGCCCATCAGCAGCGGCATCAGCGCCTGCGCCGCGCCGCCCCCGCTATTGCCCCAGCCGGCCGATGCGGCGTTGGCCGTGCCGACCACCTTGGACCCGAACATGACGGACGTGTGGTACTGGGTAATCACGAAGCTGGCGCCGACCGCGCCGATCCCCAGGCGGAACAGCAGGAAGCTTTCGTAGCTCTGCGCGGCCGCCACGCCCAGCACGGGGATGGCGCCCAGCACCAGCAGGCCCGTATAGGTCTTGCGCGGGCCGAAGCGGTCGGACAACGGGCCGACCAGCAGGCGCACCAGGATGGTGATGGCGACGGCGGCGATATTGATGTCGGCGATCTGCGCCATCGACAAATGGAACTCGCCCTTAATGACAGGCATCAGCGGCGCGCAGGCGAACCACGCGAAGAAGCACACGAAGAAGGCCACCCAGCTCATGTGGAAGGCGCGCATCTGCGGCGTATTGAAGGAGAAGAGCTTGATGCTGTTTGCTTTGCCCGACATGGTTGGTTCCCCTGAAAAAAAGAAAAGGCGTCCGCTGCCTGGCCGCGGCGCGCATGCGATTGCATGCGCGGGCGGGTGCAGCGGACGCCGTTGTCCTGTGCCGGCCCTCCGTTGGGCCGGCGCTGTATTCGTTCGGGATCGCCGTTGATCCTTGCAGGGAGTGTTTGCAAGAGGCGTGCCAGAGGCGCTTGCCCCTGGCCGGCGCGGTGCGCTCAGGGACTACGCTTCATTGCGGTGCACAATGCGCGAAATGAGGGCATGTTCAAAAAACACCGCGCACCAATCATGCGCCGGCGAGTACGGGGCGGTGGATCGGGAAGGAAGAGATATAAGCGGCGGGGTCGGCGCCGGTCCAGGCCTTGCCGTCCATGAGCATGGAGGTGCGCATCAGCGAGGACGGCGCCGGCACGCCGGCCACCAGCGCCGCCTCGCGGTACAGGCCGACCCGGTTGACGCGGCCGGCGATGGCCGCGTAGTCGACCTCCTCGCGCAGCAGGCCCCAGCGCCGGTGCTGGGTCATGAACCACATGCCGTCGGACAGGTAAGGGAAATTGGCGGCGCCGCCGGCGTGGAACTGCAGCGGATCGGCATCGAGCCAGCGCTTGCCCAGGCCGTTGTCGTATTCGCCGCGCAGCCTGGCCGCGATGACCTGGCGGTCGGCGTTCACGTAGGCGGGGCTGGACAGCACCTCGGCCACCGTGGCGCGGTGCTCCATGGATTCGTCGATCCAGCGCCCCGCTTCCAGCACGGCCGCGATCAGCGAGCGGCAGGCATGCGGATTGGCGTCGACGAAGGCGGCGGTGGCGCCCAGCGCCTTGCCCGGGTGGTCGGGCCAGATGTCCTGGCTGGCGGCGGCCGTGAAGCCGCTGCCGTCCAGCACGGCGCGCGCGCCCCAGGGCTCGCCGGCGCAGAAACCGTCCATGTGGCCGGCCGCCAGGTTGCCCGCCATCTGGCTGGGCGGCACCGTCGCCACCTGCACGTCGCGCAGCGGATCGATGCCGCCGGCGGCCAGCCAGTAATACAGGAACATT
Source organism: uncultured Massilia sp. (assembly GCA_963529995.1). Taxonomy (GTDB): domain Bacteria; phylum Pseudomonadota; class Gammaproteobacteria; order Burkholderiales; family Burkholderiaceae_D; genus Telluria. Next base: position 9,277 of record CAUSCY010000086.1, read on the forward strand.
GCATGGTCGCCGGTCGGGAAGGTGTGAGCGAAGGTGAGGCGGCGCGGGTGCTTCCTCTGCAGCGCGGCCAGCGACGCCAGGTCCGTCACGCCCTGCGTCGCCAGCGCGCGCGACAGCGTGATGGCCTGGCCGTTGCGCGACAAATTCATCAGCGCGGCCATGCGCGTGGCGGGCGTGCCGATGCCCGTCTCGATGCCGTACAGGAGGCCCGTCAGCAGGTGGCCGGCATCGATCTCGCCGCCCAGCAGGCGGTCGCGCATGCCCGACCACGAATGCTGGCGATGCAGCTCGATGCGAATGCCGTACTTTTCGTCCAGTCCCAGCACGGACGCCATCACGACCGACGCGCAGTCGGTCAGCGGCATGAAGCCGACCCGGATCACGCCCTTTTCGGGGCGGTCGGAGCCGGTTATATAAGCACCTGCCATCTTGGTTCCTTGCTCTATTGTTACCGTCGCCCCTGCGAAGGCAGGGGCCCAATTTTGCTCGCGCCGCGGGGCTGCCGGCAGAAATTGGTTCCCCGCCTGCGCGGGGACGACGCAGTAGCTGGTCTATCCCAGCAAATCTTCCACATCGAGGATGCGCTGCGCCACCTCGGCCAGTTTCAGTTTCTTGTTCATCGCCATGCCGCGCAGCTTCTGGTACGCCTCCTCCTCGCTCAAGCCGCTCTTGGCCATCAGCACGCCCTTGGCGCGCTCGATCAGCTTGCGGTCGGCCAGCTGGCGGCGTGTGTCGGACAACTCGTCCAGCAGGCGCTGCTCGCGCCGGAAGCGCGCCAGCGCCACGTCCAGCACCGGCTTGACGCGTTCGGCCTGCAGCCCCGCCACGATGTAGGCCGACACCCCGGCATCGATCGCCGCATCCATGCTCGACGTGGTCTGGTCGTCGGTAAACAGCACGATCGGGCGCGGTTCGTCGCGGGTGGCGATGACGATGTGCTCGAGCACGTCGCGCGCATCGGATTCGCTGTCGATGATGATCATGTCCGGCTGGATCTGGGCGATCCGCTCGGGCAGGAAGATGTCGGCCGGCAGCGATGCAACGATGTCGTAGCCGGATTCCAGCAGCCCGATGCGCAGCGCCGTATTGCGCCGCGCCTGGGCTTCCAGGGCGGCTTCGCCGGCGTCGTCGGCGGGTGCCGTGTTGACCACGACGATGCGCAGGGTACGGGCTGGCTTGGGAGGCGATTTCATCCTGGTGGGGTATGCAAGTTTCGGGCCACGGCTTGGTATGTTTCTCCACAGATATTCGCTGATCGTATAACGGAAGTAAAGACAGTCGATAGTTTCCTTAAAGAAAACATTCACAAAGCTGATGCAACACATCACGAACTAAAAGTTTTTTTATGACGAGGACAGTCCTATACTGCAACGCAACACGAGAGATTTTTTACCTGGAGATGAGCATGAACACCGCAACGATCACCCAGGCGCAGAGCAAGGGACTGCGCCACCAGTTCGCCGAAGCCGCCGCCAAGCTGCGCGCCTTCGCCATCGAGATGTACACCGCCCACGGCGGCTGGTTCGTCGTCGATGCCGCCCAGCCGGCCAGCGGCGCCCTCGCCGCCGAAATGAACCGCATCAACACCAAATAACAGGATACCGCCATGACCGCCATCGAATACGTCACCGTCGCCATCTCGGCCCTCGCCATCGTCACCCGCATCGTGATGTTCGTGCGCAATCCCTCGGTCAGCGCCCCGACCGAGCAGTGGGCCGCCGACAGCCGCGCATAAATCGGCTGGCCGATCCCGGCCACTATGCCATCTCCCGCGCCCGGCATTCGCCGGGCGTTGTTTTTTGTGCGTCGCAATAATACGCCCTGCCGCGATTGTTATTACGCATGCCCGCCACGCTCCCGCTTTTCTCTCCGAATCCGATCCCAGCCGCATGACTTGCTGAGCTAGAATGCTTTTTTGCAATCTTCGAGCAAGCCCCGACTGATGATCCGACTCCCTGCCCTGACCGTACTCGCTGCGCTGACCGCGCTGCCCGCCTTCGCCTCGACGCCCGTCACCCTCGACCAGGCCATGGCCCATCCCGACTGGATCGGCACGCCCGTGGAAGCGGCGTGGTGGAACTGGGACGGCAAGCAGGTGCTGTACAAGCAGAAGCGCACCGGCTCGCCCGTGCGCGACATCTTCCGCGTCGATGCCGGCAAGGCCGGCGCCAGCCAGGTCAAGGACGCCGAGCTGGCCAAACTGGACAGCCCGGACGTGCTGTTCAACCGCGAGCGTACCCGCGCCATCGTCGTGCGCAACGGCGACCTGTTCGAGCGCGACCTGAAGACGGGCACCCTGGTCCAGGTCACGCGCGGCAACGGCGCCGTCATCGCGAGCCCGCAGTACAGCGCCGACGGCCGCGCGATCCAGTTCCGCTCGGGTGACGACTGGTACCAGTGGGATCGCCAGGACCGCGTGCTGGCGCCGCTGGCCGTGATCCGCGCCGCCAAGGATCCGAACGCGCAGGATGCCGATGCGCTGCGCGACCTGCAGCTGCGCCTGATCGCCACCCTCAAGCGCCAGAAGGACGAGCGCGACGCCACCCGCGCCCACGCCGAGGAAGAGCGCCGCGCCGACCCGAGCCGCGCCCCGGCGCCGATCTACCTGGGCGACAAGATCGCCATCGTGAGCAGCGCCCTGTCCCCGGACGGCCGCTGGCTGCTGGTCGTGACGGGACCGAAGGACGCGCCCAAGGGCCGCGTCGGCAAGATGCCGCGCTACGTCACCGAGAGCGGCTACGAGGAATTCTCGGACGAACGCACCCGCGTCGGCCGCAACCCGCCGCAAGGCCACGGCCTGAAGCTGGTCAACCTGGCCACGCGCGACGTGAAGGACCTGGCGCTGGACGCGCTGCCCGGCATCGCCGTCGATCCGCTCGCCGCCATGCGCGTCGCGCAAAAGCTCGATCCGCTCAAGGGCAACCGCCCGGTGATGATCGGCTTCCGCGGCGAGGCGATCACCTGGAGCCTGAACGGCGCGAACGTCGCCGTCATGCTGCGCTCCGTCGACAACAAGGACCGCTGGATCGCCACCGTCGACCTGCCGCGCGCGACCCTGAAGCCGGCGCACCGCCTGAGCGACGAAGCCTGGGTCAACTACGACAACAACGAATTCGGCTGGCTGCCCGACGACAGGACGCTGTGGTACCTGTCCGAGGAAAGCGGCTACTCGCACCTGTACGTGCGTAACGCGGAAGGCACTGCCCGCGCACTCACGAGCGGCAAGTGGGAAGCGTCGGACGTGGCCTGGTCGGCCGACGGCCAGACGGCCTGGGTGATGTGCAACCGCAAGACGCCCGGCGCCTACGAAGTCTGCGCCGTCTCGGCAAAGGATGGCGCGACGCGCGAAGTCAGCAGCCTGGATGGCGGCGTCGAGGACTTCCGCCTGTCGCCGGACCAGAAGAAGCTGCTGGTGCACTTCTCCGGCTCCTACCTGCCGCCGCAGATCGCCACGCTGCCCGCGCACGGCGGCGCGGCCGTCAAGCTGACCGACACCCGCACGGCCGACTTCAAGGCGCGCGACTGGATCCAGCCGCAACTCGTCACCGTACCCTCGACCCACGGCGCCGACCCGGTCTGGGCCAAGCTGTACCGCCCCGAGCAGCTCGAACCGGGCAAGAAATACCCGGTCGTGATGTTCGTGCACGGCGCCGGCTACCTGCAGAACGTGTCGCGCCGCTACACGCCCTACTTCCGCGAACAGATGTTCCACAACCTGCTCGTGCAGAAGGGCTACGTGGTGCTGGACATGGACTACCGCGCCTCGAAAGGCTATGGCGCCAAGTGGCGCACCGCGATCTACCGCCAGATGGGACATCCGGAACTGGACGACTACCTGGACGGCGTGAACTGGATGGTCGCCAACCAGCAGGGCGACCGCGCCAGGGTCGGCATCTACGGCGGCAGCTACGGCGGCTTCATGACGCTGATCGGCATGCTGCGCGCGCCCGGCGTGTTCCAGGCCGGCGCCGCGCTGCGCCCGGTAACCGACTGGACCACCTACAACCACGAGTACACGGCCAACATCCTGAATACGCCGGAACTGGATCCGGAAGCGTACAAGGTGTCCTCGCCGATCGAGTACGCCCAGAACCTGCAGGGCCACCTGCTGATCGCGCACGGCATGGTCGACGACAACGTGTTCTTCCAGGACTCGGTGCGCATGGCCCAGCGCCTGATCGAACTGAAGAAGGACAACTGGGAACTGGCGCCGTATCCGATGGAGCGCCATTCCTTCGTGCAGCCGGAGAGCTGGTACGACGAGTACCGCCGCATCTACCAGCTGTTCGAACGCACGCTCAAGCAGTAAGCCCGGCCATGCGCACGCTGCTGCTGCCCTCGCTGTTGTCGTCGCTGCTGCTGGCCCTGCCCGCCCAGGGTCAGTCGACGTACGTCGGTCTGCCGAACACCGGCACGGTGGATGCGGACAAGGTGGTGACGAACCGCTACGGCGGCGCTGCCTCCTCCGTATCGAGCGCCGCGCCCGCCGCTGCCGCCGTGCGCAAGATCGTCGGCGGCATCACCGGCGTCTTCGTCGAGAGCACGGGCAAGGAGGCGCAGCAGGACGTGCCCGTCACCTTCGGCCAGGTATTCGCGCCCGGCGACGTCAAGCCGTCGGACCGCCTCGTGGGCAGGCTGGCCGACGGGGCCGCCTTGCCGCTGCAGGTCGACGTCAAGGCCCGTCATGCGGACGGTTCCGTGCGCCATGCGATTGTCAGCACCGTCGTGCCGACGCTGGCGCCGGGCGAATCGCTGATGCTGGCCATCGCGAAGGATGCGGGCGCCAAGCCGGCTGCCGGCAAGGCCGTCTCTCCCGCCGAACTGCTGGCGCAAGGGTTCCAGGCCGGCGTCAAGGTGCAGCTGGACGGCGAGACATGGAGCGCCTCGGCCGCGCGCCTGCTGGCGGGCAAGCAGGTGCAGGCCTGGCTGGCCGGTCCGCTGGCCGACGAATGGCTGGTGGCGGCGCCCCTGACCAATGCGCGCGGCGAAGCCCACCCGCACCTGACGGCGCACTTCGCGATCCGCTGGTTTTCGAAAGCGAAACGCGCGCGCGTGGATGTCACTTTGGAAAACGCCTGGGCCTACGAGCCGGGGCCGCGCAACTTCAGCTACGATGCGACCATCAGCGTCGGCGGCAAGGACGTGTACGAGAAAGCGGCGCTCACCCATTATCACCACGCGCGCTGGCGCAAGGTGTTCTGGTGGGGCGATGGCGGCGCGGCGCCCGCCACCTACCTGCGCCACGACACGCCCTACCTGATCGCCTCGCGCGCGCTGCCCAACTACGACCAGTCGATCGCCGTGTCGGCCACCGCGCTGGCCAACATCAAGTCGCGCTGGATGGGCGCCGCGATCGAGCCGATGGGCATCGGCATGGCCGTACCCTATATGCCGACGACGGGCGGACGCAACGACATCGGCCTGCTGCCGGCATGGGCAGCGCTATACCTGCTGAGCATGGATCCGCGCGCGGCCGAGGCGACGCTGGGCACGGCCGATCTGGCCGGCAGCTGGTCGATCCACCGCCGCGACAAGCGCACCGGCGACCCCGTCAGCCTGGTCGACTACCCGTACATGACGATCCTCGGCCATCCCGGCGACACGCGCAATCCCGCCACCGGCAAGCAGGAGATGTTCCCCGTCTGCGCGGCGCCGGACGCGTGCAAGTCGCCGTACGTGTCGGACGTCTCGCACCAGCCGAACTTCGCCTACCTGCCCTACCTGCTGACGGGCGACTACTACTACCTGGAAGAGCTGCTGTTCTGGGCCAATAACGACGTGTACTCGTCGAACCCGGGCTACCGCGAAAACGTGAAGGGCCTGCTCAGCCCCGAGCAGGTGCGCGGCCAGGCCTGGGGCCTGCGCACGCTGGGCGAAGCGGCCTACATCACGCCCGACAGCCACCGCCTCAAGTCGCACCTGGTCGGCATCCTCGGCCACAACCTGGCCTGGTACAACAAGACCTATACGGACAATCCCGACGCCAACCGCCTGGGCGTCGTCACCAACGGCTATGCCATCGTGTACCGGGACGGCACCGGCCTCGCCCCGTGGCAGGACGACTTCTTCACGGCGGCCGTCGGCCACCTGGCCGAACTGGGATTCAAGGAAGCGGGACGGCTGCTGGCCTGGAAGGCACGCTTCCCCGTCGCGCGCATGGTGGATGCGGGCACGTGCTGGATCGACGGCGCGATCTACGACCTGACCGTGCGCCCGTCGAAGACCGCGCCCATCTACCCGACCATGGCCGAGGCCTATGCGGCCAGCCACAAACCGGACTTCCTCGCCCTGCCCTGCGGCGGACCGGAAATGGCGGCCGCGCTGAAGCTGCGGCCCGGCGAAATGACGGGATACGCGAGCTCCGCCACGGGCTACCCGTCGAACATGCAGCCGGCCCTGGCGTTTGCCGCCGACGTGGCCGGCGACGCCGGCAAAAAGGCCTGGAAGCAGTTCATGGCGCGCAGCGTGAAGCCGGACTACTCCGGCGCGCCGCAGTTCGCGATCGTGCCGCGCAGCGTGTCCGCCAAGGACAACTAAGAGCGCACCCGGCCGAGCAAAACCGTCGTCCCGGCGAAGGCCGGGACCCAATGTCGTGGCGCAGCCGAAGCGCGTGGTAATTGGCCCCCGGCCTTGAACTGCCACACAAAAGTTGGACACGGATTTTAGACTGCTTGGGC
>CAUSCY010000087.1:0-14061 GCA_963529995.1 uncultured Massilia sp.
GGCTAGTTATATGAAAAACCCCGTCGAGTGATCTCGGCGGGGTTTTTTGCTTTGGCGTTTCGATTCAGAGCTTCAATTCGATGTGTGCTCAAGCCGCCTGCACGTTGTCCCACAGCTTGTCGTGCAGCGGCATCAGGATCACATTGCATACCGGTTCCAGCACGGCCGCCATGCCGCCGAATGCCATCGACCCGGTGGCGAAGAACATCACGAGGAAGGCAACCACCATGTGCATGGCCGTCTGGCTGATCTTTTCCAGGCTGAGCATCAGGGTGCGGCGACGTCCGGTGGCGCCATGCGCCTTGCGTGCCCATGCGCGTTCATGGAAGGGCAGCAGCAGCACGTTCAGTACCGGCTCGACCAGGATGGCGAGGCCACCGAGCGCCACCGATCCGGTGAACGCATAGGCGATGACGAAACCGATCGCCATGTGGGTGATGACCTGGCTGCTCTTGCGTGCGACGACCATGAAAGAACTCCTGCATTGACCTGATGAGGTAAATGATACCCATTCTCATCTTCCTCGGCCAATGGGATCGTTCGAACCGTGCGATAGCGCAGCACTATGAGGGGTCGCGCAAGGTGAGCAGCCGCTCCAGCAGCGGTTCGGCGGCATCGGCGATGCGGTCCAGGCTCGCTTCGCGCAGCGCCGTCGCGTCGACCGCATGGGCGCTGTGCAGGCCGGCCCAGCGCAGCAGGGCGGCACAGGCGGATGCATTATCGAACAGCCCGTGCAGATAGGTGCCGAGGATCTGCCCGTCGTCCGAACACGCGCCTTCCGGGCGCCCGCCGATCGTGAACGCCGGCTGCTGCAGCGCGCCGCCGTGCGAGGTCCCCATATGGATTTCATAGCCATCCACGGCAGCGTCCTGCGCATCGGCTGCGAAGGCGCAGTGGCCGCTTACTTGCGCGAGGCGTTTATCGCGTGTCAGCACCGTCTCGATGTCGAGCAGGCCGAGGGCATCGGAGCGGCCTGCCGCGCCTTCGACGCCATGCGGATCGTCGACCTGGCGGCCCAGCATCTGGAAGCCGCCGCAGATGCCGATCACCTTGCCGCCATAGCGCAGGTGGCGGCGCAGCGCGCCCGGCCAGCCCTGGCGCTGCAGCCACGCGAGGTCGCCGCGCGTGTTCTTGCTGCCCGGGAGGATGACGAGGTCGGCGCCGGGAATCGCTTCTCCCTCGCGCACGAAGCGCAGGTCGACATCCGGATGCGCGCGCAGCGGATCGAAGTCCGTGTGGTTGCTCATGCGTGGCGTGCTCGGGACGACGACGCGGAACTTGCCGTCGCGCCGGGTCACGCCCTGGACGGCATCCTCGGCATCCAGATACAGTCCGTGCAGGTAGGGCAGCACGGCCAGCACGGGTTTTCCCGTCTGCGCTTCGAGCCAGTCGAGGCCCGGTTCCAGCAGCTTGATGTCGCCACGGAAGCGGTTGATGACGAAGCCGATCACGCGCGCCCGTTCGCTGTCGGACAGGCAGGACAGCGTGCCGACCAGGTGGGCGAACACGCCGCCGCGGTCGATGTCGGCTACCAGCACGACGGGGCAGTCGACCGCTTCCGCGAAACCCATATTGGCGATGTCGCGCGCGCGCAGGTTGATCTCGGCCGGACTACCGGCGCCTTCGACGATCACGGCGTCGTACTGCGCGCGCAGGCGCGCATGCGATTCGAGCACGGCGCCCATCGCAACGGTCTTGTACTGGTGGTAGTCGCGCGCATTCATCTCGGCGCGCACGCGGCCGTGGATGATGACTTGTGCGCCGATGTCGCTCGATGGCTTAAGCAGCACCGGGTTCATGTCCGTATGCGGTGCAACGCCGGCGGCGATGGCTTGCAGCGCCTGGGCGCGGCCGATTTCGCCGCCGTCCGCCGTGACGGCGCTGTTCAGGGCCATGTTCTGCGGCTTGAACGGCACTACCCGTACGCCGCGCCGGCGCAGCAGGCGGCACAGGGCGGCGACCACGGTGCTCTTGCCGGCATCCGAGGTCGTGCCCTGCACCATCAGGGTGGTGTACGGGAAGCCGCTCATGGCTTCGGTTTCGCGCTGCGGTGCTGGCGCGCGATCTCGAGCTTCTCGCACAACTGCTCGGCGCCGGCGATCATGCGCGGGCCGGCGCGGTTCACCAGGTTGCCGTCGATGGTGAACAGGTTGTCGTTGCGTACGGCCGTCAGGTTCGGATACGGCTTCCACAGGCTCACGCCGCCATAGTTCTTTTCGGCGGTGCCGAAGATCGCTTCCGGATTCTCCTGCAGCACGCCCTCGATGGACACCACGGGCGCCGTCACGTTCAGATTGGCGAAGATGTTCTCGCCGCCGCAGAGGCGCAGCGCGTCGCTGACGATCTGCTTGCCGTTCAGCGTGTACAGCGGTTTGTCCCAGACCTGGTAGAACGTGCGCACGACGGGGCGGTTGGCGTAGCGGTTGCGCAGGGCGCCGATCCGCTTGCGCAGATCGGCGGCGGCGGGGCCGGCCACGGCGTCGGTCCCCATCAGCTGGCCCAGCTTGGCCACGTTGTCGGCGATGTCTTCCAGCTTCTGCGGCTCGCTGTGGAACATCGGCACGCCAAGCTGCTTGATGACCTCGATCTGGCGCTCGGAACTGCCGTGGCGCCAGACCACCACGAGGTCGGGTTTCAGCGCGAGGATGCGTTCCAGGTCGAGTTCGCGGTTCGAGCCCACCTGCTGGATCTTCTTCGCCTCCTCGGGGAAGTCGCTGTATGACACGACACCCACGACGTGACTGCCGCCGCCCGCGGCGAACAGCAGCTCGGTGATGTGCGGCGCCAGCGAAATCACGCGCATCGCCGGTTTCTGCACGGTGACGGCATTGCCGGCGTCGTCCTTCACGGTGACGGCGGCCTGCGCGTGGAGGGTTGCGGCCACGGTGGCCAGGAAGAGCAATCGTTTCATCGTTCGGTCCATTCTCGGAGTGCTTGTTCGATGCGGCGCCAGTGCGCCTCGGAGGCGGGCAGGCCCACGCGAATGCCGCGCGCGGCCTCGCGGAACAGGCGCACCCAGATCGCGCGGCGCGCCATGTGATCGTGAAAGGCTTCCGCCCGCGCTTCCGGCCACCAGTGGAACAGCGGCGTGCCGCCGGCCGCGATGCCGGCGCCGGCAAGCAGCGCACGCATGCGCGCGCCGTCGCGGGCCAGCCGTTCCTGCGTCGCGCGCTGCCAGTCCGTGTCGTTCAACGCGGCGATGGCGATTTCCTGCGCGGGTCCGCTCACCGCCCAGGGACCGAGCAGGTCGTCCAGGGCGGTCAGCAGCGCCGTCTCGGCGCCGACAAAGCCGAGGCGCAGGCCGGCCAGGCCGAAGAACTTGCCGACCGAGCGCAGCACGACCAGCCCCGGCGTGCCCGCATGGCAGGCGATGCTGGATGCGCGCGCCGTGTCGCCGAACGCTTCGTCGACGACGAGCCAGCCGCCACGCGCGGCCAGGCGCGCATGCCAGTCCAGCAGCTGCTGCGGCGCGACGGCCGCGCCGGTCGGATTGTTCGGATTGCAGACGACGAGCACGTCGCTCGTCTCGACCGCCGCATCGAGCGCGTCGTAGGGCACCTGGCGCAACTGGTGGCCGTGGCGTCCCCAGTGGTGGGCGTGTTCCGCATACGAGGGCGCCGCCACCGTCACGCGCCCTGGCGCACGGAGGCGCGGCAGCGCCTGGATCGCGGCCTGGGTGCCGGCCACGGGCAGCAATTGCGGCGCACCGTAGTAACCGCAGGCGGCGCGCACCAGTTCCGGACTCGGCTCGGGCAGGCGCTGCCAGGCGTCGGGCGACGGGGCGGGCGCGGGATAGCCGATCGGGTTGATGCCGGTCGACAGGTCGATCCAGTCGTCTCCGCCGTAGTGCAGCTTCGCGGCGCGCAGGTTGCCGCCATGTTCAAGCATGGGCACCTCCCGATAGGGTGACCGCCGCCGCGACGGCAACGGCGACCGTTACCCACAGCAGGGCGGTGCGCCATACGAGGCGCCAGGCGCGCACGATATCGACGCCGCGCGCTGCGGGACCGCTGCCCAGCAGCGGGCGCTGCTCGACTTCGCCGTCGTACACGGCGGCGCCGCCCAGCGACACGCCGAGGGCGCCGGCGCCGCTGGCCATCACGGGGCCGGCGTTCGGGCTGCTCCAGCGGGGCGCCTGTGCGCGCCAGCAGCGCCACGCGCGCAGCCGGCCGCCGTCGGCCAGCAGCACATAGGACAGCGCGGTCAGCCGCGCGGGCACATAGTTCAGCGCATCGTCGATGCGGGCGGCCACGCGGCCGAACAGGTTGAAGCGTTCGTTGCGGTAGCCCCACATCGCATCGAGCGTATTCGCCAGGCGGAACAGCACGGCGCCCGCGCCACCGGCGACGAGGAACCAGAACAGCGTGCCGAACACGGCATCGTTGCCGTTTTCCAGCAGCGATTCCGCGCCGGCCTTGGCCAGGTCCGCCTCGCCGGCTTGCGCCGTATCGCGACTCACGATGCGCGAGGTCAGCCAGCGCGCGCGCGGCAAGTCGCCGTCCGCCAGCGCCGCATGGATCGGCAGCGTATGGTCGCGCAGGCTGCGCAGGCCGATGCAGACGTACAGCAGCAGCGCATGCAGCGCCAGTCCGGCGGCGCCGGGCAGCGTGCAGGCGTACCAGGCCAGCGCGGACAGGGGCAGCACGGCCAGCGTCCAGGCGAGCAGGCCGCGTTCAATGCGCCGGCGCCCCTTGTTCAGGCGCCGCTCCAGCCGGTGCGCCAGGTGGCCGAAGCCGACCAGCGGATGCCAGCGCCGCGCTTCTCCCAGCAGCAGGTCGAGCGCCACCCCGGCCGCCAGCAGCAGCGCCAACGTCAGGGGCGGCAGGCCGGTCAGCACGGCGCACCCTTCAGCGCCAGCGGCAGGCCGGCCGCCACGAACAAGACGCGTTCGCAGCGCGCGGCCACGTCCTGGTGCAGGCGGCCCGCTTCGTCGACGAAGGCGCGCGAGATGGCGCCGTAGGGTACGACGCCCATGCCCACTTCGTTGGACACGAACACGACGTCGCCGTCGCAAGGCGCGTCGAGCCAGTCCAGCAAGGCGCGGCGCTCTTCATGGAACAGCGGGGCCAGGTCGATCGGGCCGACCTCGGGATAATCCTGGTGCGTGGAGAACATCAGGTTCGTGAGCCACAGCGTCAGGCAATCGACGAGCACGATGCGCCCGGGCGCGCACAGGCCGCGCAGCGTGTCGGCCAGCGCCGTCGGCTCTTCCACCGTACGCCAGTCGCAAGGACGGCGCGCGCGGTGATGGGCGATGCGCTCTGCCATCTCGCCGTCGCCGGCGCGCGAGGTGGCCAGGTACACGACCTCTTTACCGGAGTCGCGCGCGAGGCGTTCCGCCAGCGCGCTCTTGCCGGAGCGGGCGCCGCCCAGGACCAGGGTACGGCTCATGGCGCCGCTCCGAACAGGCTGGCCGCCGCTGCCGGATTCGAGGCGAAGAAGCCGTGGAAATACGATGCCGTGAGCGAACCGGCGCGATAGACGGCTTCGCCCTGGACGCCGGACGGATGTTTCGTCGTCCATGCCACGGGTTCGGCCGGCGTGTCCAGCAGCGAATAGTGGAAGGTATGGCCGCGCAACTCGCCGGCGGCGGTCGGCATGGCCTGCGGACCCAGGCCGGCCAGGCGCGCCTGCATGCGCACGCGGCCCGGCAGCAGCGCGGGCATCGGCCAGGTCAGGCCTTCCTTGTCCGTGATCGACTCGGACAAGGCCATCATGCCGCCGCACTCGGCCAGGATCGGCGTGCCGGCGCGGTGTGCGGCGCGGATCGATTCCTGCCAGCGCGCCGCGCGCGCCAGTGTGGCGCCGTGCAGCTCCGGATAGCCGCCCGGGAGGTAGACGGCATCGGCGCCTTCCGGCACCGGCTCGTCCGCCAGCGGGGAAAAGAAGTGCAGCCGCGCGCCCAGTGCGTGCAGTACGTCGACGTTGGCCGGATACAGGAAGCAGAATGCGGCGTCGCGTGCGATCGCCACCGTCTTCCCGGCCAGCAGCGGCGCGATGGGCGCTTCCGGCACGCTGGCCGGCATGCGCGGCGCCAGCGCGTCCCACGCCTGGCGGTCCAGCTGCAGGCCGTCGGCCAGGGCATCGAGCATGGCGTCGAGACCCTCGACGTCGTTCGGCGTCACCAGGCCCAGGTGGCGTTCGGGCAGGCGTTGCGCCTGTTTCGGCATCGTCGCCAGCAGCGGAATGTCGCGCAGCGACGCGGCCACCATGCGCGCATGCCCCTCGCTGGCGATGCGGTTGGCGACCACGCCGGCCAGCTGCACGGGACCGTAGTCGCGCAAGCCCATCACGACGGCGCCGGCGGTCTGCGCCATGGCGGAAGCGTCGATCACGGCCAGCACGGGGATGTCGAACGCACGCGAGAGGTCGGCGGCCGACGGATTGCCGTCGTACAGACCCATCACGCCCTCGACCAGCACCACGTCGGCCTCCAGCGCCGCTTGCGCGAGGCGCTGGCGGCAGGCTTCCGGCCCCACCATCCACAGGTCGAGCGAATGGACCTTGTCCCCGCTGGCGCGTTCGAGCAGCATCGGGTCGATGAAGTCCGGACCGTACTTGAACACGCGCACGCGCTGGCCTTCGCGCTTGAACTTGCGCGCCAGCGCCGCCGTGACGGACGTCTTGCCCTGGCCGGACGCGATCGCGGCGACCATGACCATGCGTGCACCCGGGAGTCCCATCACCACTCCGTCCCGGCTTGCGCCGCAATGCCGGCCTTGAACGCGTGCTTGACGACGTTCATCTCGGTGACCGTGTCGGCGATGTCGATGAGCTCCTGCGGCGCCGCGCGGCCCGTGATCACCACGTGCTGCATGAGGGGGCGCTCGAGCAGGTCGGCGATCACGTCGTGCACGTCGAGGTAGCGGTACTTGAGGGCGATGTTCAGTTCGTCCAGCACCACGAGGCCACAGGCGGGGTCGGCGAGGAAGCGGCGCGCCTGTTCCCAGGCCTCGCGCGCCTTGGCGATGTCGCGCTCGCGGTTCTGCGTTTCCCAGGTATAGCCTTCGCCCATCGCGTGGAAGCTGACTTCCTCGGGAAAGCGGCGCAGGAACTGTTCTTCGCCGGTGGACATGGCGCCCTTGATGAACTGGACCACGCCGACCTTCATGCCATGGCCCAGCGCGCGCACGGCCATGCCGAAGGCGCTCGAGCTCTTGCCCTTGCCGTTGCCGGTATTGACGATGATGATGCCGATCTTCTTGTCGGCGGCCGCGATCTTGGCGTCGATGACGGCCTTCTTGCGTTCCATGCGCTCGCGGTGGCGCTCGTTCAGTGCCGCAGTGTGTTCGGTCGTGTCGCTCATTGTGGGGACTCCAGAGGAATGAAGATGCGCCGGCCGCCATGCTCGATCATCTCGATCGGGTGGCACAGGTAGTCGCTCAGCAGGTCGGCGCGCAGCGTGTCCTGCGCGCGACCGGCCTGCCAGCGGCCGGCGCCGTCCAGCAGCAAGGCGTGGGTCGAGATGCCGGCGGCCAGCGTCAGGTCGTGGCCGATGGCGACGACGGTCTTGCCGCGCTCGCGGCACAGGCGCGCCAGCAGCGACATCACGCTCACCTGGTGCGCCAGGTCGAGCGCGTTGGCGGGTTCGTCCAGCAGCAGCAGCGGGGTGTCCTGGGCCAGCAGGGCGGCGATCGCCACGCGCTGGCGCTCGCCGCCGGACAGCGTGCGCACGTCGCGCGGGGCCAGGTGCGCGACTTCCATCGCATCCAGCGCCGCGTGGGCGGCGGCATGGTCGTCGCTGCCTTCCCAGTAGCGCTTGCCGTGGTAGGGGTGGCGCGCCGACAGCACGGTCTCGATGACGCTGTAGGCGAATGCATCCTGGCGCGCCTGGGCCAGGTAGGCGCGCTGGCGTGCCAGCGCTTCCAGCGGCCAGTCCGGCAGCGCGCGGCCGTCGATCTCGACGCTGCCGGCAGTGGGCGCCTGCAGCCCGGCCAGCGTGCGCATCAGCGTGCTCTTGCCGGCGCCGTTGCGGCCGATAATGCTCCAGCATTCGCCGGCACCCACCTGCCACTCCAGGTGCTGCACGAGGGTGCGGCCGGCGACCTGCAGGGTCAATGCGCGGGTAACGATCATGGGGCTCATTTGCGCAGTTGGTGCAGTTGGTAGAGGAAGACGGGCGCGCCGATCAGCGCCGTGATGGCGCCCACCGGCAGTTGCGTCGGCGCGATCACGGTACGCGCCAATGTATCGCACAGCACCAGCAGGCCGCCGCCCGCCAGCACCGCCGACGGGATCAGCACGCGGTGGTCCGGACCGAACGCGAAGCGGCAGGCGTGCGGGACGATCAGGCCAACGAAGCCGATCGAGCCGGCCGAGTTCACCGCGCTGGCGGTGAGCAGGGCCGAGATGAAGAACAGGCCCTTGCGCAGCGCGCCGACATGGATGCCCAGCGTGGCCGCGCTGTCCGCATGCAGGGCCAGCATGTTCAGCGCGCGCGCATTGCGCAGCGCGAAGGCCAGGCCGACGGCCAGCACGATCCACGGCAAGGCGCGCAGCGGCACGCCGGACAGGTCGCCGATCATCCAGAACACCATGCTGCGCAGGCGGCTTTCCGGCGCGACCGACAGCATCAGCGTGACGAGGGCCATGCTGGCCGACATCAGGATCACGCCCGTCAGCAGCAATTGCGAACTGCCGCCTTCCGCAGCGGAACCGTGGCGCAGGTCGCGCCGTGCCAGCACGTACAGCAGCAGCGAGATGGCGACGGCGCCGGCAATCGCCGCCGCGTCGACCGTGGCGGCGGCGCACATCATCAGCAGGGCGAACAGCGCGCCGACCGAGGCGCCGGCGGAAATGCCCAGCACGTACGGGTCGGCCAGCGGGTTGCGCAGCAGCGCCTGCATCATGACGCCGGCCAGGGCCAGCGCACCGCCCGTCGCGAAGGCCATCAATGCGCGGGTGGCGCGCAGCGCGAGCAGCGACGCAGCCAGCGTGTCCGTGCGTCCCTCCAGCACCTGCGCCACCGCCTCCGGCATTTCCCCGAGGGATACCGCGACCGATCCGCTCATGCCGCCCACGAGCAGGCTGGCGATGGCGAGGCAGGCGAGCACGCCGACGATGAGGGCGGCGCGGCGGCGAAGGGGAACGGTAGCTTGCATGCGTGGACGAAGGCGGATCGATGGTTAGCGGATGCCGTAGCGCAGTGCCGCGAACCAGGTCTGGCCGGCGGTACGGTAGTTACGGGCCAGCTCGTAGTGCTTGTCGCCGACGTTTTCCACGCGCAGCAGCAGCGACCAGTCGGGGCTGACGTGCCAGCTAGTGTACAGGTTCACCAGGCCGTAGCCGCCCAGGCGGTTGCGGTTGGCGGCATCGTCGAAGCGGTCGCCCGCGCCCTGCACCTCGGCGCCCACGGCGACCGGGCCGACCGTGTAGTCGGCGGCCAGCGTGGCATGGCGCTTGGCGCGGCGCGCCAGGCGCTTGCCGGTGGTGTCGTCGCGCGGATCCTGGAAGTCGGCGCTGGCACGCAGGTCCAGGTGCCCGAAGCGGCGGTCGGCTTCCAGCGTCAGGCCTTCCAGCGTGGCGCGGTTGACGTTGTAGGCGCAGCTGCCCGTGATGGCGCCGGGGCACGGGGTGACGTTGACGAGCATGTCGGTCAGGCGGTTGTGGTAGTAGTTCGCCTTCAGCTCCGCGCCGGCCACCTGCCAGCGCAGGCCGACTTCGGCGTTCTTGCCCTGTTCCGGCTTGTTGGTCGGCAGGCCGTAGCCGGGGTAGTACAGTTCGTTGAACGTCGGGGCGCGGAAGCTGGTGCCGAAGCTGGCTGTGGCGCGCAGGTCCTTGCCGAACTCGTAGCCGTAGCCGGCGGCGCCCGTGGTCTTCGAGCCGTACACGGAGTGGTCGTTGCGCACGCTGACGTCGACCAGGTGGCTGCCGCGCCGCATGTCGTACGACGCCGCCACCGAGTTGGTGACGCGCGCGCGGGTCAGTGCCGCGCTGGAGCTGGACAGCACGTCTTCCTTGCGGTGGCCGACCAGCACCTGCAGCGTGTCCGGGCCGACGTCGAAGGTATTTTGCCAGGTGTACTCGTCCTGGCGCGTATTGATCTGGCTGATGCCGGACGCCGTGAAGCTGCCCGACTTGTCGTTCGAGCGCGACGCCTGCGCGGTGCTGTGCCACCAGGGCAGGATGCGGTCGTTGGCGAACACCGAGTAGCTTTCCAGCTCCTGCAGGTTGTGCGTGTCGTAGGCGGCGCTGCCGTTGTCGTATTGCGCGTTCAGGCGGCTCTTGAGCAACTGCGCGCCGATCTCGTGGCCCGGCGCGAGTTGCCACGCGACGCGGCCGTTGAAGCTGTTGCGGGTATAGCCGTCGTCGTCGCGGTTGTAGCTGCTGCCCACGCCCGGCCGCGTGGCGCTGAAACCGTTCGATTCCTCGTGGGCGCCGCTCAGCGCATAGCTGACCGCGTGCTCGCCGCCGGTCGAGCCGCGGGTCGAGCCGGATACCCCGGCGTCGTACTGGTTGCTGCCGTAGGTGCCGCCGCCGCCGCTGGCGACGAATGCCGGCTGGCCTTCGCTCTTGCGGGTGAAGATCTGCACCACGCCGCCGATGGCATCGGCGCCGTACAGGGAGCTCAGAGGACCGTAGACGACTTCGATGCGGTCGATCGAGGACAGCGGGATCGCGTTCCAGCTGGCGCTGCCCGTCGTCGAGGAACCGACACGCACGCCATCGATCAGCACGACGACCTGGTTCGCATTGGAGCCGCGCAGGTAGACGCTGGTATTGGTGCCGGCGCCGCCGTTGCGGACGATCTCGATGCCACGCTGGCGGCGCAGCACGTCGGCCACCGAGCCCAGACCCGAGCGGGTGATCTCGTCGCGGCCGATGACGGTGACGTCGGCAATCACGTCCTCGGCACGTTGCGGGGTGCGCGAGGCGGTGACGACGACGGTCTCGGGGTTGGCGGTATCGGCGAAGGCGCAGGGGGAGGCAATGGCGAATGCGAGCGCCACCGCGGCTGCCAGGCGTGAAACTTGAAGATGCATGATGTTCTAATGTCGGACAACCGGCCGACGTCCCCGTCGGCCAGATGAACAGAAGCGCGCGCAGACTGCAAGGAGCGCGCTTCCACCTTTTGGCCGGTATCCGGGCTGGCAAGTATGGCCGTCCGACCTTCCCATGCGATGCACAGTGGTCATGAGGACGGTTGCCGCGCGAAGACATTCGCGATGCGGCACTTGCTTACCGTTGCGGGGGCAGCACACCTTGCGTTTCGCCGATGCGGCGACGACGTCGTGTTTCCCGTTTAACTACGCCCGAGAATACGGGCGCGAGCACCAAAACGGCGCCATTATAAGGGTTTTACCGTATCTCCAGTACTTGCAGCTGGCCGTAGCCGATGCGGTGCGGCGTGCTGGCCGCGTCCAGCGCCGCCTGTTCGAGCGCGAGGCCGGGTCGCATCGCCAGCAGCAGGCGGATAGTGCCGGCGTGGCAGATCACCAGCGCTTCCGGCAGGTTTGCATGCAGCAGTTCGCTGCGGAAGGCCGCCACGCGGTGCGCCACGTCCATGACGTTCTCGGCGCCGCCGGGACGGTAATGGAGCAGGTCGGCGTTCCAGGCATCGACGTCCGCGCGGGGGATATCGGACCAGGAGCGCATCTCCCAGGCGCCGAAGTCCATCTCGGCCAGGCGCGCATCGACGTGCAGTGCGGCGGGCGCAAGGGCAGCGGCCAGGTCGCGGCAACGCCGCAAGGGACTCGTGTAGACGGGCAGGCTGCCGGGCAGGCCGGCTTCGGCCAGCGCCGCCAGGGCCTGGGCCAGCGCGGCGGCGTCGGCCGACACGTCGCTGGCGCCGTAGCACAGGCCGTGGTCGACGGCGGGACGCGGATGGCGCAGCAGGTGCAGCTTCATGCTGGCCAGGCGCCGTGTCCCAGCGTCGCCAGGATGACGGCGTAGATCGCCACTTCGGCCAGTTGCTGCACGGCGCCCAGGCAGTCGCCCGTGTAGCCGCCCAGGCGCACCACGAGCTTGCGGCCCAGCCAGAGCGCGGCGCCGGCCGCGGCCAGGACGGCAGCCAGCACGACACCGGGCGCGATCCAGCCCCCGGCCAGCAGCACGGCTGCAGGCAAGGCGCAGGTGAACGAGGCGATGGCGAATTCGCCGGTGCTCATCTGCTGGGCGAGCGGCTTGGCCTTGCCTTCGCCGCGCACGTAGTCCAGCTTCCAGATCAGCGAGGTCGCGGCCAGGCGCGACAGCGGGTGGGCAAGGCACAGGGCCGCCACTGCAAGGGCCGGCGGCAAGGAGGCCAGCAGCGTCAGTTTTGCGGCCAGCATGCACACGATGCCGATCGCACCGTAGGCGCCGACGCGCGAATCCTTCATGATCTCCAGCACGCGCTCGCGCGTCATGCCACCGCCCAGGCCATCGCAGGTGTCGGCGAAGCCGTCTTCATGGAAGGCGCCCGTGACGTAGATCGAGGCCGCGGTCGACAGCACGGCCGCCACCGGGGCCGGCAGGACCAGCGCGGCGGTGAAGTAGACGGAGGCCGCGATCGCGCCCACCACGCAGCCGACCAGCGGGAAGTAGCGCGACGCGTGCTGCAGCCAGCTCGCCTCGAAACCGACCCAGGCCGGGATCGGCAGCCGCGTGAAGAACTGCAGCGCGATGAAGAAGAGGCGGATCTGCTGCATGACGGCGCGACCGGTCCGGCTCAGGCGTCCGCCGATTTTTCGCTGACGCTGGCCGACGCGAACGTGGCCATCTGCGCCAGGAAGTTGGCGGCCGCGTGCAGCAGCGGCAGGGCCAGCGCGGCGCCCGTGCCTTCGCCCAGGCGCAGGCCCAGTTGCAGCAGCGGCGCGGCGCCGAGCTGGCCCAGCATGCGGCGGTGGCCGGCTTCGTCCGAGCAGTGGGCGAACACGCAGTAGTCGAGGATGGCGGGCGCCACGCGCGCAGCCACCAGCAGGGCGCTGGTGACGATGAAGCCGTCGACCAGGATGACCTTGCGCAGTTCGGCCGCCTTCAGCATGGCGCCGACCATCATCGCGATCTCGAAGCCGCCGAAGGTGGCCAGCACGTCGAGCGGCGCATCGACACTTTCGTGGCGCTGGACCGCGGCCTCGATCACGCGCTGCTTGTGCAGCACGCCTTCGGCCGACAGCCCCGTGCCGGCGCCGACGCAGGCGGCGACGGGCACGCCCGTCAGCTTGTGCATCAGGGCCGCTGCCGCCGTCGTGTTCCCGATCCCCATCTCGCCGAAGCCGACGACGTTGCCGGGAAGGGCGGCGACGATGGCGGCGCCGTGTTCGAGGGCCGCTGCGCACTGTTCGGCGCTCATCGCCGGTTCGACGGCGAAGTTGCGGGTGCCGTGGGCGATCTTGCGGTCGACCAGGCCGGTACGCGGGCCGAAATCGTGATTGACGCCGGCGTCGACCACGTGCAGCGCGCAGCCGTTCTGGCGCGCAAACACATTGATGGCGGCGCCTTCGGCCAGGAAGTTCTCGACCATCTGCCAGGTGACGTCCTGCGGATAGGCGGAGATGCCTTCCGCGACGACGCCGTGGTCGCCCGCGAACACGACGATCGCCGGCTGGTCGACCGTCACCGCCGCCGTCTGCTGGATCAGGCCCAGGCGTTTGGCCAGGGTTTCCAGCGTGCCGAGGCTGCCGAGCGGCTTGGTCTTGTTATTGATCGCGTCGTCGAGACTGGCAGCGAGGGCGGTGTTGGCTGTCGGGGCGATGGTTGGAATGCGCATGACGAAGGTCGATAATATAAAGGCGGCAAAGATAGCACACTGGAAACGCATGGGCCGCTACCTCTATCTCTGTCTAGAAGCATCGAACCATGTTGCACGCCGGCCGCATATTTCGAAAACTGCCTCTTGCGGACCTGCTCATCCGTTTGCTATAGTTCGCCTCCTGCTTCTGCAGTGCAAGAAAAGCTGAACGAAATCAAGTAGTTGAGCTAGGTGTTTTGATAACGCCACTGGCGCTGAAGAAAAAAGAGGGGTTGACGAGTTAGGTAGTTTGCTTCATAATCTCGTTCCTCTGCTGCTGACGAACAAAACGATTCGCAAGCGCAGCAAGGCAGTACAGAATTCGAGTTCTTTAACAATCAACAGTCGATAAG
>CAUSCY010000088.1:0-13879 GCA_963529995.1 uncultured Massilia sp.
CTGCCGCGCCTCCCCGGCCGCAGGCCCGCGCCGCCGGCGACAAGCCGCAGGCGGCGCCCGCCGTGCGCAAGCGCGCCTGGGACCTGGGCATCGAACTGCAGTACGTGGCAGGCAGCGGTCCGGCCGGGCGCATTACCCACGCCGACCTGGATGCCCACCTGGCAGGCCGCGGAACGCACGGACACGGTACCGACATGCGCTACGCGCAGCGGGACGGCGAGGAAGCCGTGCCCGTCATCGGCCTGCGCCGCAAGATCGCCGAGAAGATGCAGCTGGCCAAGCGCCAGATCCCGCACTTCACCTACGTCGAGGAGATCGACGTCACCGAGCTGGAGGCGTTGCGCACGCAGCTCAACGCGCGCTACGGCGAGGAGCGCGGCCGCATCACGCTGCTGCCCTTGCTGATGCGCGCCGTCGTGCTGGCCGTGCGCCGCTTCCCCGAGGTCAACGCACGCTACGATGACAGTAGCGGCGACGGCGCGGGCGTCGTCACGCGTTACGAGGCCGTCCACATCGGCGTCGCCACCCAGACCGGCGCCGGCCTGATGGTGCCCGTCGTGCGCAACAGCGAGGCGCGCGATCCGTGGGCGAACGCCGCGGAGATCGCCCGCCTGGCCCAGGCGGCACGCGACGGCAAGTGCGCCCGCGACGAGCTGTCCGGCTCCACGATCACGATCACGAGCCTCGGTGCGCTGGGCGGCATCGTCAGCACGCCCGTCATCAACCACCCGGAAGTGGCCATCGTGGGCGTCAACCGCATCGTCGAGCGGCCCGTCGTGCGCGACGGCGGCATGGTCGCACGCAAGCTGATGAACCTGTCGTCCTCGTTCGACCACCGCGTCATCGACGGCATGGTGGCGGCCGAGTTCATCCAGACGATCCGCGGCTACCTGGAAGCCCCGACCCTGCTGTTCGTGGAGTGACGATGACGACCGAAACGACAACGCTATTAATTATCGGCGGCGGCCCCGGCGGCTATGTCGCCGCCATCCGGGCCGGCCAGCTGGGCATCCCGACCGTGCTGGTGGAAAGCGCGAACCCGGGCGGCACCTGCCTGAACATCGGCTGCATCCCGTCCAAGGCGCTGATCCACGCCGCCGATGAATTCCACGCGGCTTGCTCCCACGCTGGCGACGCGTCGCCGCTGGGCATCCGGGCCGGCAGCCCGACGATCGACATCGGCCGCACCGTCGGCTGGAAGGACGGCATCGTCGCCAAGCTCACGGGCGGGGTCGCCGCGCTGCTGAAGAAGAACGGCGCCAGGCTGGTACGGGGACACGCGCGCATCGTCGACGGCAAGACAGTCGACGTCGACACGGGTGACGGCGAAGGGTCGACGACCCGGATCCGCTGCGAACACCTGCTGCTCGCCACCGGCTCGCGCCCCGTCGAGCTGCCCTTCATGCCCTTCGGCGGCAACGTCATCTCGTCGACCGAGGCGCTGTCGCCGTCCGGCATTCCCGAGCACCTCGTCGTGGTCGGCGCCGGCTATATCGGCCTGGAACTGGGCACCGCCTACCGCAAGCTGGGCGCCCGCGTCACCGTCGTCGAGGCGTCCGGCCGCGTGCTGCCCGCCTACGACGACGAGCTGGCCCGGCCCGTCGCGGCCAGCCTGAAGCGGCTCGGCGTCGACGTGCTGCTGGAAGCGAGCGTGCTGGGCCTGGCCGACGACGGCCGCGGCGTGCGCCTGCGCGACGGCGGCGGCCACGACACGGTGCTGGAAGCCGACCGCGTGCTGGTGGCCGTCGGACGCCGCCCGCACACGGAAGGATATGGCCTCGAGAGCCTGCTGCTGGACATGAACGGGCGCGCCGTGCGCATCGACAACCAGTGCCGCACGTCGATGCGCAACGTCTGGGCCATCGGCGACCTGACGGGAGAGCCGATGCTGGCGCACCGCGCGATGGCGCAGGGCGAGATGGTCGCCGAGATCATCGCGGGCAAGCGCCGCCACTTCGCGCCCACGGCGATTCCGGCCGTGTGCTTTACCGACCCCGAGGTCGTCGTCGTCGGCCATGCGCCGGCGGATGCGGCGCGCCTCGGCATCGAGGTCGTCACGGCCAGCTTCCCGTTTGCCGTGAACGGCCGCGCCATGACGATCGAAGGGACGGACGGTTTCGTGCGCGTGGTGGCGCGCAAGGACAACCACGTGGTGGTCGGCTGGCAAGCGGTCGGCAAGGGGGTGTCGGAACTGTCGACGGCGTTCGTGCAATCGATCGAGATGGGCGCGCAGCTGGAAGACATCGCCGGGACCATCCATGCGCACCCTACGCTGGGCGAGGCAGTGCAGGAGGCGGCGCTCAAGGCGCTGGGGCACGCGCTGCATATCTGAGGCGCGCCACGATCCCCGCGAGGGGCGGCTTGCTTGCTACTTGCTGCTCGACGTAGGGTGGGCACCACGTGCCCACCAATGCGTGCGATGGGTGAACGCGCGGTGGGCACATGGTGCCCACCCTACGTTTACCGTCAGCTCCGGTTGCGCTGGTCGGCGGCCGACTCCCCATCGTCCTCCGACTGGCGGCTGCCGGCATTGCCCGTGCTCAGGCTGCCGATGCCGCCCAGGCCCGTCTGCAATTCCCCGGCTTCCTCGCCGACGAAGCCGTCGCCACGGTCGGCAGCGCTGCCGTCCGACAGCAGGTCGTCGGTACGGCCGCCCTGCACATTGCCGCCGGGGTCCGACTGCGTATTGATGCCGCCGCCGGGGCGGCCGTCGCGCTCGGCCGCGCGTTCGCCGGACATGCGGCCGACGTCGTTGTTGCCGCCGGTCCCGCCCGCGCCCAACGTGCCGATCGAGGTGCTGCCGTCCTTGGTCACCTGGTCGTAGTTGCGCCCTTTGGCGTCATTACCTTCGCTTTGCATGGACATCGTGATCTCCTCGTCAATCTTGATGGATTCATCATACGCCCGTCCTGGGCCGCGACCATCGGCACGCGCCCGGCTGACTTGTAGGACATGTCGGGCGTAAGATGTTCAAGGAGAAAGCTGGTTCTTCGACAGGAGCGTGGCTGGCGTCGATATGCTATAAGTGCAATAACGCAACACTGCAATATTGGAAAGCCCGCATGACAACCGCTCCCATCCTCGTTATCTACGCCCACCCGGCGCCGCAACGCTCGCCCGCCAACCGCCGCCTGGTGGATGCCGCGCGCGCCACGCCAGGCGTACAGGTCCAGGACCTGTACGAACTGTATCCCGACTTCGACATCGACGGCGACCACGAGCGCGCTTTATTGGCCGCCGCCCACCTCGTCGTCTTCCTCCACCCGTTCCGCTGGTACGGCATGCCTTCCATGATGAAGGAGTGGATGGAACAGGTGCTGCAGCCCGGCTGGGCCTACGGCAAGGGCCTGTGCGCGCTGCGCGGCAAGGGCTACTGGCTGGTGACCACGACGGGCAGCGGGCCGGAAGCCTACCGCCCCGGCGGCCTGCACGGCCGCCCGTTCGCCGACTTCCTCGCGCCGTTCGAACAGACCGCCGCACTGTGCGGCATGGACTGGATCGAGCCGCTGGTGTTGCACGGCGCCGCCAAGGCCGACGAGGCCACCATCGCCGCGCACGCGGCCGAGTTCCGGCGCCGGCTGGCGGGCTACGCCGGCCTGGCGCTGGCGGCCGCCACGCCCTACACCGGGGAGGCTTAACGATGGAACACAATCTGCTCTTCAACGCCATGGTCTACCTGGCCGCTGCCGTGCTGGTGGTGCCGCTCGCCAAGCGCCTCGCGCTCGGCGCCGTCCTCGGCTACCTGCTGGCCGGCATCCTGATCGGCCCGTACGGCTTCCGCCTCATCAGCGAAGTCGAGGATGCGCTGCACTTCGCCGAATTCGGCGTGGTGCTGCTGCTGTTCCTGATCGGCCTGGAGCTCGAACCCAGCAAGCTGTGGTCGCTGCGCCGTCCGATCTTCGGTTGGGGCGGCGCGCAAGTACTGGGCGTAACGGCAGGCCTGTTCGGCGCCGCCCTCCTCGCCGGCATCGACTGGAAGGTCGCACTGATCGCAGGCCTGGGCCTGTCGCTGTCGTCCACGGCGATCGCCCTCGCCTCGCTGGAGGAACGCAACCTGATGCCCACGCCGGCCGGCCAGGCCGGTTTCTCGATCCTGCTGTTCCAGGACATCGCCGCGATCCCGATGATCGCCATCGTGCCCCTGCTCGGCGTGGCCGAGGAAGCGGGCGGCGGCGGCAATGCCTGGCAGGCGGTGCTGAAGGTCGTCGTCGTGCTGGCCGCCCTCATCGTGGCCGGCCGCTTCCTCGTGCGGCCGCTGCTGCGCGTGATCGCCAAGACGGACACGCGCGAGATCTTCACGGCGTTCGCGCTGCTGATGGTGATCGCGATCTCGCTGCTGATGCAGTGGATCGGCGTGTCGATGGCGCTCGGCGCCTTCATGGCCGGCGTGCTGCTGGCCGACTCGGAATACCGCCACGCGCTGGAATCGGACGTGGAGCCGTTCAAGGGCCTGCTGCTCGGGCTGTTCTTCATCGCCGTCGGCATGTCGGTCGACTTCGCCGTGTTCCTGGCTCAGCCCCTGCTGATCCTGGGCCTCGTCGCCGCCTTCCAGGTGATCAAGATCGCGCTGCTGTACGCATTGAGCCGGATCCAGGGCATGGCGCGCGGCCAGCACCTGCAGTTCGCGCTGCTGCTGTCGCAGGGCGGCGAGTTCGCCTTCGTCGTGTTCGGCGCCGCGGCCACGGCGCACGTGTTTTCCAGCGAGGTCGCCTCGATCCTCGTCGTCGTGGTGGCGCTGTCAATGGTGGTCACGCCGCTGACGCTGATGCTGTACGACCGCATCCAGGCCTGGCGCCAGGGCGGCGACGGCGGACGCAAGGCTAGCAAGAAGAAGGCCGATGCCATCGAGCCGAACGAAGACCACGTGATCATCGCCGGTTTCGGCCGCTTCGGCCAGATCGTGGGCCGCTTCCTGCACGCCAATGACGTGCGCCTGACGGTGCTGGACCACGATCCCGACCAGATCGAGGTGCTGCGCCACTTCGGCTTCAAGGTGTTCTACGGCGACGCCACCCGCGCCGACCTGCTGCGGGCCGCCGGCGCCGCCAAGGCCAGGGCCGTCGTCGTCGCCATCGACGACATCGACGACAGCCTGGCCCTCGTCGACAACGTGCGCCGCGACTACCCGGACCTGCCGATCTTCGCGCGTGCCCGCAACGTTACGCACTACTACCAGCTGATGGACCTGGGCGTGACGATGATCGAGCGCGAGACCTACGAATCGGCGCTCAAGCTGGGCCGCACGGTGCTGACCGAAGGACTGGGCCAGAGCGCCTACCGCACGCGCAACGCGGCCAACCGCTTCCGCCGCCACAACAAGCAGAGCCTGGAAGCCGTGTACCCGTACTACAAGGACCGCGAGACCTTCGTCTCGCTGAGCAAGCAGGCGCGCGAGGAACTGGAAGAGATGATCGCGCGCGACCGGCGCGCGTCGGAAGAGGAGAAGACGCACTACTGGGATTGACGAAGCGGCACCGGCCGTATGCCACGTCGTCCCTGCGCAGGCAGGGACCCAATTTCATTGGTCGCGGCGACGCATGCAAGATTGGGTCCCCGCCTGCGCGGGGACGACGTCAGGTGGCGGGTGCCTGCTGCTCCGTCCACGTCGGCGCCTGCGTCACGGGCCTGCCCTCGACCCAGTCCAGCCGGTCGATGCACATGCGCCGCGCCGTCTGCGCCAGATCCCAGGCGTGGTACACGATCCAGGTCTCGCTGCCGTCCGGCGACACGGTGAAGGAATTGTGGCCCGGGCCGAGCAGCTGGCCGCCCTGCGGCGTGCGCATCAGCAGCGCTTCCTCGCCCCCTTCCGGCCTGCGCCAGGGTCCCATCGGGTGGTCGGCGACGACATAGCTGACGCCATAGTTGTCGCGCTCCCACGCGCCGCCGCTGTAGAAGCAGTAGTACTTGCCGTCGTGGACCTGCACGGCCGGTCCCTCGACCGTGTGCCAGTCGAACACCTTGCCGTACATCTCGCGTCCCTTGCGGAACACATGCCAGTCGTGGTGGGGGCGGACGACGGTCTGCGCCTCGCCGGCCAGCGTCGTCATGTCCGTCAGGCGGTCGACCACGATGCCGGTGCCGACGCGCTGGTCGCCGTCCGGCTCGACGAAGTCCACGCAATAGAACAGGTACCACTGGCCGTCGGCGTCGCGGAAAGGGTGCGCGTCGATCGAGAACGGATGGTACGGCACCAGCAGCTTGCCGGCGTCGACGAAGGGGCCGGCCGGATGGTCGGCCACGGCCACGCGCAGGCGGTGGTCCGTTCCCTCCGAGGCCGCGCCGCCCGACGAGTAGTACATGTAGAACCTGCCGTCGTGCGCGGCCACTTCTGGAGCCCAGAACTGCGGCGCCGAGAACTGGGTCGCGCCGGTGGGCGCGAGCGCATGGCCCGCCGCTTCCCAATGCACGAGATCGATCGACCGCAGCACGGGGATCTCTCCGCCGTCCGCGCTGCCCGGCGCCGTCCCGTAGGCGTAGTAGACGCCTTCATGACGCAGCACGAAGGGATCGGCGAATACGTCCGGGTACACCGGGTTCGCGTACGTGCCCATGCGGCGCCCCTTACAGCGAGAACCGCAGGCCGAGGCCGTAGGTGGTCGGGTTGTAGCGGATGTCGCGCGGGCGGATCTCGCTGCCCAGGTAGCTCTCGTACTTCTCCTTCGTGATGTTGATGGCGTCGAACTGGAGCGAGATATGCTTGTTGATCTCGTACGACAGGCTCAAGTCGACGAAGGTCGCCGGCTTGACGGTCCGGTCCTGGCCGAAGCGCGGTTCCGCGATCTGCTCGACGTACTCGCCGCGGCGGTTCGCCGTCAGGCGGCCCGTGATGCCATTACCCTCGTACAGCAGCGCCACGTTGTAGTTCTGCTTGGCGACACCCGTCAGCGCCGTCTTGCGGTACTGGCTGCTGGTCGGCGACAGCAGCGTCTCGTTCTCGCCGTCGATCCACGTGTAGTTCGCCTGGATGCCGAAGTTGCTCCAGACGCCCGGCAGGAAATCGAAGAACTTCTGCGCGCCCAGTTCGACGCCCTTCAGCTTGCCCTTGCCGGAGTTCTGCGGGCGTGTCACGCGATAGGTCTGGCCGTCGATGACTTCCTGGCTCTCCATGTTCTGCAGATAGCCGTCGATATCGCGGTGGAACACGGCGATCTGCGCGTAGCCGTTCTTCTGGAAATAGTATTCCAGCGTGGCGTCGCTGTTCACCGACTTGGTCGGACGCAGGTCCGGGTTGCCGGACGAGCCCGTGCCGGGCGCATTGACCGTCGACGGGACCAGCGACAGCGCCGGGTTCAGCGAGGCGAAGTCCGGACGGTTGATGGTCTTGCCGACCGACAGGTGCGACTGCAGGTTCTCGCGCCAGCCGATGACGGCCGCGGCGCTGGGCAGCACGTTGTTCTCGCTGGTACTGCGGTCGATCGCGCTGATCACGTCGCCGATGCGGCTGCTGCCCTTCAGGTCGCGGCTCGTATGCACGATGCGGGCGCCGGCGGTACCGGACAGGTCCACGTCGCCTGCCTTCGTCTTCCAGCGCGCGGCCGCGTACAGCGTGCTCGTGGTCTCCTTCTGGTCGAAGCTGCGCAGCGGATCCTCGGCCACGCGGCCGGCGGCGGCGCCGTAGACGCTGCGCACGCTGTCGGCCTGGTCGATCAGGTAGTCGCGCGACGGCGTGAGCCACTGGCCGCCAAGGCGGTCGACGCCGGGCACCAGCGATTCGAAACCGGGACCGAAGGCGGCGACGGGGTTCGGCCGCACGGCGCCAGTAAAGTCGCTGTGGCCTTCGGCGCCATGGTAGCTGGCGTTACGCTGCGACAGGCGCAGGCCGGCGTCGATGCCGCTGAAGAAGCCGTCGCCCAGCCGGTACGACGCGTCGCCGCGCCACTGGGTCTGCTCGCCCTTCTGCACGCCCCAGTTCTGCACCATCCCGCGCAGCACGAACTGGCTCGGATCGCGCAGCGGATTGCTGCTGCCCGGCGTGGTGATGGCATTGTAGCCGCCGTGGCCGTCGGCCCCGTAGGTATAGCCGTTGACGCTGGCGCCCGGCACCTGCTGGTCGACGATCATCGTGTCGTTGACGAAGGTGGACTTGGTCCACGCCACGTTCGAGGACAGCTTCCAAGGACCTTCGCGGTATTGCAGGCCCAGGTTGAAGAAGTGCGAGACCGTGTGTTCCTTCACGCCCCAGCTGCTGGTGGCGACGTAGGGATCGTAGCTGTACGCGCCCGAGTCGTACTGCGCGGCCGGCGCATACGCCGACGTGATCGGGCAGATCCGGCCTTCCGGCGTGTTGCAGTAGTCGCCGTCCGGCGCCAGCACCGCGTTGGCCAGGCGCGGCGCCCAGGTCGTGTTCGCAATCATGTAGTCGACTTCGCTGCGGCCGCGATAGCCGGTACCCAGGTATTGCGCGGTGAGCTCCAGGTTCGGCTGCACCTTCCACTGGAAGGCGCCGTGGATGCTGCCGCGATCGCGGTCGCCCGCATTGTAGATGCCGCCGATATTCGGGAATTCGCCGAGGCGGTCGCCCGGGCGCAGCGGCGCGACGGGGTCGCCATCGTTCAGGCGCACGGCCGTGCCGTCCGGGCTCACCGAGAAGATGCGGTCGGGCCGGTCGACCCACTGCACCGGATAGCCCCAGTGCTCGCGGTTGAACGCGACGTCGACCAGGGCGCCCATCTCGCCCATGCCCGTGTTCCAGCGGTTGCTCAGCGAGAAGCCGCCGCCGGGATTGTTCCTGGTATCCGTGTTGTCCGAACCGTTGACCTTCTGGCGCCGGTTCTCCACATAGCCGGTGGCATTGAAGCTCTTCAGGTCGAACGGCGCGCGCAGGCGCACGTCGATGCCGCCGGCGATGCCGCCCTCCTGCTGGTTCGGGGTCGCCGTCTTGTAGACGTCGAAGCCGCCGATCGCCTGCACGGGCAGGTCCTGGTAGGCCAGGCGCCGGCCCGTGCCCGTGAAGATCTCCATGCCGTTCACCGTGGTGACGACGTCCGGCAGGCCGCGGATGATGACGGAGCTGGTCTCGCCGCGGTCGCGTCCCACCTGCACGCCCGCGATGCGCTGCAGCGCGTCGCCGGCGGCGCGGTCCGGGAACTTGCCGATGTCCTCGGCGTTGATCGAGTCGACCACCTGGATGGAGTCGCGCTTGATCGCCTCGGCCGTGCGGATGCTGCTGCGCAGGCCCGTCACCGTCACCTGTTGCAGCTGCTGCGGCTGGGTCGGCGCGGCAGGCGTGGCGGCCGCGGGCGCACCTGGGGCCTGGGCAGGCGCCGCGGTTGCGGGGTTGTCGGGATTCTGGGCCTGGGCCGGTGCGGCCTCCTGCGCGCAGGCAGCGCCAGCCTGGGCGCACAGGAGGATGGCGGCCACGTGCAGCGGCCGGAGCTGGAAAACGGTCATTGGGGGTCTCTCCCGATTCTCGGCGGCCTGCACATCGGCCGCGTCTGTTAAATTGATTATCAGGAAATTAACAGAAAGCAGAATTCGGCGTCGTACGCTTGTGACAGTTGCGGCATGCACGCAACATACCGCGCATACCGCGGCCGCGCATGGCCTCAGGTGGACGCGCCGCCAGCGCCGCCGGCGGCCGGGCAAGCCCGCCCGTCGGCACCGAACAGGTAGGCGCGCGCCGCATCGAAGCGCAGCAGCACGCGCGCGCCGACGGCGGGCAGCGGGGTACCCGCGGCCAGCTTGGCTGCCACCATCTCGTCCGCGCCGGGTACCTGCACGTAGGCGAGCGTGACGTCGCCCAGGTACTCGACCAGGTTCAGTGTGCCGGCGATCGCCCCCTCCTCGGCGGCGCCGTCCGCCCCCCCCGCAGGCTGCAGGTGCTCGGGCCGCACGCCCAGCGTGAAGGCGCCGCCGGCGCCGGGCGGCACGGCCGCGTCGACGCGCAGCACGGCGCCGCCGGGAAGGCGCACGCGGGCGCCGGCGCCGTTGGCGCCACGGTCGCCGTGACGGTCGGCGGACAGCAGCTCCACCGGCAGGAAGTTCATCTTCGGCGTCCCCAGGAAGCCCGCCACGAACAGGTTCGCGGGCCGCTCGTACAAGTCGAGCGGCGTGCCGACCTGCTCGATGCGACCGCCGTTGAACACGACGATGCGCTGGCCCAGCGTCATCGCCTCGACCTGGTCGTGCGTCACGTAGATCATCGTGGCGTTCAGCTCGCGGTGCAGGCGCGCCAGCTCGACGCGCGTCTGGGCCCGCAGTGCCGCATCCAGATTCGACAGCGGCTCGTCGAACAGGAATACGGCCGGCTTCCTGACGATGGCGCGGCCGATCGCCACGCGCTGGCGCTGGCCGCCGGACAGGTCCTTGGGCCGGCGCGCCAGCAGGTGGCCGATCTGCAGGATCTCGGCGGCGCGCTGCACGCGCTCGGCGATCTCCGGCTTCGGCACCTTGGTGAGCTTCAAGGCGAACCCCATGTTCTCGGCGACCGTCATGTGCGGGTACAGCGCATAGCTCTGGAACACCATGGCGATGCCCCGCCGCGCCGGCTCCACCGTGTTGCTGACGACGCCGTCCAGCTCCAGCGTGCCGGCCGTGATGTCCTCCAGGCCCGCGATCATGCGCAGCAAGGTGGACTTGCCGCAGCCGGACGGGCCGACGAAGACGACGAACTGGCCGTCCTCGATGTCGAGGTCGACGCCCTTGATGACGACGTTGTCGCCGTAGTGCTTCCGTATGTCCCTGAGCCTTACCGATGCCATCCCGTCTCCATGTTCATTTGAGGCCGCCAGCGGCCAGGAAGCCCTGCGTCACCCGCCGCTGGAACACGACGTAGGCCAGCGCCACGGGCAGCGCGCCCAGCAGCGCCCCCGCCATCAGCTGGGCGTAGCGCACGCCGAAGGCGTCGTAGGTCTGCGTCAGGCCGAGGGGGATCGTCATCATCTCGTTGGACGTGACGACGATGAACGGCCACAGGAAGTTGTTCCAGGCGCCGATGAAGGTCACGATCGCCATCGCCCACACGATGTTCCCCGACAGCGGCAGGTAGACGCTCCACAGCACGCGCAAGGGGCCGGCGCCGTCCAGCGTCGCGGCCTGGCGGTAGTCGGCGGGAATCCCGTCGAAGAACTGCTTGAACACGTAGATGACGACGGGGGCGACCACCTGCGGCAGCACGATGCCGGCGTAGGTATTGATCAGGCCCAGCGCGTTCATGGTGCGGAACAGCGGCACCAGCAGCGCCTCGAACGGCAGCAGGAAGCCCAGCATGGCGACGCCGAACACGAGGTTGCGGCCGCGGAACCGCAGCTGCGAGAACGCGTACGCGGCCATCAGGCTGATCGCCATCGTCACTACCGTGACGAGGAAGGCGACGAAGAAGCTGTTGAACAGCCACAGCACGAGGTTGCCGGCGGCGAGCGTCTCGCGGAACGCGTTCAGCGTCCATACCTGCGGCAACCAGCGGAAGGTCGCCGCTACCGTTTCCGGCTCCGGCCGCAGCGCCGTGCTCAAGGCCCACAGCAGCGGCGCCGCCCACAGCACCGCCAGCGCGAGCGCGCAGGCCGCGCCGGCGGCGGTCCAACCCAGGCCGCGGCGGGCGCTCACGCGCTCCTCCCGGCAAGCCAGCGCACGGCGGCGGCCTGCACCAGCGACAGCAGCACGACGATCGCGACGAAGGCCATGGCGATGGCGGCCGCATAGCCCGCGTCGCTCTGGGTGAATGCCGTCTCGTACATATAGTGCAGCGTCACGCGCGTCGTGTTGAACGGCCCGCCCGTGGTCAGGATATAGGTCTGGCCGAACACCTTCAGCGAGGCGATCATCTGCAGCACCAGCGCCGTGGCCACCACGGGACGCAGCGCCGGCCAGGTAATCGCGCGAAACAGCGTGAAGCCGCTGGCGCCGTCCAGCGACGCCGCCTCGTACAGCTCCTTCGGGATGTTGCGCAGGCCCGCCAGGAACAGCAGCATGTTGAAGCCCACCGTCC
Source organism: uncultured Massilia sp. (assembly GCA_963529995.1). GTDB lineage: Bacteria > Pseudomonadota > Gammaproteobacteria > Burkholderiales > Burkholderiaceae_D > Telluria. The sequence goes on from CAUSCY010000088.1 coordinate 11,927, forward strand.
ACCACACGGTGCTGATGGCGACGACGGGCAGCGCCCAATACGGATCGGCGAGCCAGGCGCGGTCCGTGCCCAGCACGTGGTTGACGACGCCGGACGAGGGCTGCAGCATCCAGCTGGCGATCAGCGTCATGACGGAGATCGGCAGCACGAACGGCAGGAAGAACACGCCCTGCAGCAGGCCCTGGACGCGGAGAAAACGGTTCACCAGCAGCGCCATCAGCAGGCCCACCGCGCACAGCGGGATCACCGTCAGCAACGCGAAATAGAAGGTATTGCCGACCGAATCCCAGAACGCGGGATCGTTCAGCAGCGTGTGGTAGTTGTCCAGGCCGACGAAGGCGCTGGTGCGCGTCAGGCTGCTCTCCGTCAGGCTGAGCCACAACGTCTGCAGCGCCGGCAGCGCGAAGAACAGCGCGAACGCGAGCAGGAACGGCGCCAGCAGCAGCCAGGCGGGAAGCGTGTCCGTCTTGCGGGTGGGGAGCGCGGTATCCGGTTTCATCGATGTCCTCTGCATGCCGTCAGTACAGCGGCGGGCGCTTCTTGACCAGCCTCGCCGCCTCGTCCTCGAAGCGGCGCACGGCCTGCTCCGGCGTCATGTAGCCGTACAACGCGGCCGGCAGGAACTTCGAGGCGATCGCCTCCAGCGGACCGGCGGCCCCCATATACCAGCCGTCCGGGTCATACACGACGTCATGCGCGGCCTGCGCATACATCGCGTTCGGCATCAGGGCGCGGGCCGCGGCCGACTCCTCGACCGCACGGTAGGCGGGAATGTGGCCGCCCTCGGCCCAGCCCAGCGAGTGGCGGCTGACGTAGGCCACGAAGCGCAGCACGGCCGCCACCTTCGCGGGCGACGGCGGCTTGTCGGCGTTGGCGGGGATGGCGAAGGCGTGGGAATCGGCCCAGGTGCTGGCATTGGCGTACATGCGCGGCAGCGGAGCGATGCCGTAGTCGAATCCCAGCGTGCCTTCCTTCGTCGCGCGCACCATCTCCGGGACTTCCCACACGCCGTTCAGCATGAAGGTCGCGTTACCGCCCATGAACTGGCTGGTCGACGCGGGATAGTCGAGGCCCACCTGGGCATAGCCGCCGGTGAACCAGGTGGCGACGCGCGCCAGCGTGGCGGGACCTGCCTGGCCGTAGGCGAAGCGGCCATTCGCGACGATGGGCACGTTCTGCTGCGCGAGCATCGACAGCCACAGGCGCCAGATCGCGTACGAACTCTGGCTGCTCTCCATCGTCAGGCCGCGCCGGCCCGTGCGTTCGGTGGCGACGCGGAACGCCTCGGTCAGCGCGTCGATGCCCTCGATGGGCTTCAGCCGCCCCTGCGCATCGAGCAGCCCGGCCTTGCCGGCCAGGGTCTTGTTGTAGTACAGGACCAGCGGGTGCATGTCCAGCGGAATCGCCCACAATTGGTTCCCGTGGTGCGTGTCCTGGTAGTGCGACTTGGCCCATTGGCGCGGCAGGTAGTCGGCGCCCTGCAGGCCGGCCGCCGCCAGTTCGGCGCCGGAGATCGGGCGCAGCACGCCGCCGCCGGCCAGGTTGACGAGGCGCGACAAGTGCACCGTCGCGACGTCCGGCCCGGCGCCCGCCACCGAGGCGGTAATCAGTTTCGTATAGAACGGTTCGCCCCACTTGAGCGTCGTACTGACGACGCGCACGTCGCGCTGGCTGGCGTTGAAGTCGCGGACGAGCGCCTGCATGCGCGCGCCGTCGCCGCCGGACAGCAAGGTCCACATGCGGACTTCGACCTGGGCCCGGGCCGCCGGGGACGCCAGTCCCAGTGCGGCCACGAGAAACCCTGCCAACGCGGCGGCGAGGCTGTTGCTTCCTCGTGCCACGATCTCCCCTTTTTATTGTTCCGAGCGCTCGCGCCCCGGCCGGCGGGAGATCGCGGCCGGCCTAGGTGTGAAGTTGCAAGAGGTTGTTTCGGTTAGTTGAGAGCCTGGACAT
>CAUSCY010000089.1:0-13834 GCA_963529995.1 uncultured Massilia sp.
AACTCTCGACCTCAACCTTGGCAAGGTTGCGCTCTACCAACTGAGCTACTCCCGCGTCGCTAGGACTATCGATTATCTCAGATTTTTGACTACTTTCCAAGACAACCTTTTATTACGATTCGCTGCAAACTATGGAGCGGGAGAAGAGTCTCGAACTCTCGACCTCAACCTTGGCAAGGTTGCGCTCTACCAACTGAGCTACTCCCGCTTCGTTTCGTTTGCTGCAATGTCTCGCAACAGGCAGGCATTATAGAGATGCTGAGCTATGTGTCAAGGATGACTTGTCATCAATCCATGACGCCGGACTTCTCCTTGATGAGGGGCCAGGCCTTGCGCAGGTAGTAGAACATCGACCAGACCGTCAGCACGCCCGCGATCCACAGCAGCAGCACGCCCGCCAGGTGGGTGTCGAAGCCGGCGAACAGCGGGTCGTGGAACAGCAGCAGCGGGATCGCGATCATCTGGGCCGCCGTCTTGATCTTGCCGAGCGAGCTCACCGCCACCGATTTGCGGGCGCCGATCTCCGCCATCCATTCGCGCAGCGCCGAGATGGTGATCTCGCGGCCGATGATGATGAAGGAAATGATGGCATCCACCCTGCCCAGTTGCACCAGCACCAGCAGCGCGCCGGCCACCATCAGCTTGTCGGCGACGGGGTCGAGGAAGGCGCCGAAGGCCGAGGTCTGGTTCCAGCGCCGCGCCAGGTAGCCGTCGAACCAGTCGGTGACGGCGGCGACGATGAAGACCAGCGTGGAGGCCAGGTTGCGGTCGGCCGTGTGCAGCCAGTGATCAGGAAGGTAATAGACGCCGACGACCAGCGGAATCAAGGCGACCCGCAGCCAGGTGAGGAGAATCGGAATATTGAAGGGCATGAGCAACTCGAGAACGGCGGGCCTGACAAGTGGCCCGTGAAGCTTGCGTGCGCGCCTACCGCGCGCCGCTAGTCTACATGGCTCTTGCCATTTAAACCAGTTGGGCTCAGCAGTGCGGATGCAGGCGTGCGGGTCGTACATATGAACGTGAAACCGTCGCCCCTGCGCAGGCAGGGGCCCAAGTTTGCACGCGCTTAGGCAACGCCGGCAGAAATTGGGCCCCTGCCTGCGCAGGGGCGACGGGGCGCTTTAATGGAGTTGGCGGTAGATCTCTTCCGCCAGCGTGCTCGAAATGCCCTCGACCGACATCAGGTCCTCGACGCTGGCGTCGATCACGCCGCGCAGGCCGCCGAAGCGGGCCAGCAGCTTCTGGCGGCGCTTGGCGCCGATGCCCTCGATCTCTTCCAGGCGCGAGGCCTGGCGCGCCTTGGCGCGCTTGGCGCGCATGCCCGTGATGGCGAAGCGGTGCGCCTCGTCGCGGATCATCGCCACCAGCATCAACGCGGCAGACTCCTTGCCCAGTTCCTGCGGCTCGCGGCCGTCGGCGAAGATCAGGGTCTCCAGGCCGACGCGGCGGCCCTCCCCCTTCGCCACGCCGACGATGTTCGACACGTCCAGGCCCAGTTCCGTGAACACCTGGCGCGCCATCTCGACTTGTCCCTTGCCGCCGTCGATCAGGGCGATGTCCGGCATGACGCCCTCGCCGTTCGCCACCTTCTCGTAGCGGCGCATCAGCACCTGGCGCATGGCCGCGTAGTCGTCGCCGGGCGTGATGTCGTTGATGTTGTAGCGGCGGTATTCGCCGTTCTGCATCTGGTGGTGGTGGAACACGACGCACGAGGCCTGCGTCGCTTCGCCGGCCGTGTGGCTGATGTCGAAGCATTCGATGCGCAGCGTTTCCAGGTCCTCGCTGTCCAGGGCCAGCGCCTCGGCCAGCGCGCGCGTGCGCGATTGTTGCGAGCCCTGTTCGGACAGCAGGCGTGCGAGCGAGATCTCGGCGCCCTTCTGGGCCAGTTCCAGCCACTGGCGGCGCTGGCCCTGCGGCTGGAACACGAGGTTGATGCGGTGGCCGCACTGCTCGGTCAGCGCCACCATCAGCTCGGGCTGGTCGAACTCGATGTTCAGGATGAGGATGCCGGGCACGTATTTGTCCGCGTAGTGCTGGGCCAGGAAGGCGGCCAGCACGTCGACTTCGATCGACGTCTCTTCCAGCGTCTCGCCGATCGCCTCGGCCACGTGGCTCGGGAAGTAGGCGCGGTCACCCAGGTGGCGGCCGCCGCGTACCATCGCCAGGTTGACGCAGGCGCGGCCGCCCTGCACCACCACGGCGATGACGTCGACGTCGGCATCGGACGTCGTCTCCATGCTCTGCTGGTGCAGCACGCGCGACAGCGCCTGGATCTGGTTGCGCACGGCGGCGGCCTGCTCGAACATCAGGTTCTCGGCATAGCCCACCATCTTGCCCTGCAATTCTTCCAGCACCTCGCTCTGGCGCCCGCGCAGGAATTTCGCGGCATTGTCGACGTCGCGCTTGTAGTCTTCCTTGGCCACCAGGTCGACGCAGGGACCGCTGCAGCGGCCGATCTGGTGCAGCAGGCACGGGCGCGTGCGGTTGGCGAACACGCTGTCCTCGCAGGTGCGCAGCATGAACACCTTCTGCAGCAGCTGGATCGATTCCTTGACGGCCCAGGCGCTCGGGAACGGCCCGAAGTACTGGCTCTTCTTGTCCAGCGCGCCGCGATAATAGGCCATGCGCGGATAGTCGCCGCCGGACAGCTTCAGGTACGGGTACGATTTATCGTCGCGGAACAGGATGTTGTAGCGCGGCTTGAGCGTCTTGATCAGGTTGTTTTCCAGGATCAGCGCCTCGGCCTCGCTGTGCGTGACGGTCGTTTCCAGGCGCGCGATCTGGCCCACCATCATCGCGATGCGCGGGCTCGACAGCGTCTTCTGGAAATAGCTCGACACGCGCTTCTTGAGGTTGCGCGCCTTGCCGACGTACAGGACCTTGTCCTCGCCGTCGAAATAGCGGTACACGCCAGGCAGGTCCGGCAGCTTGGCGACCGTCGCCAGTACCTGTTCGCGCGCCGCCTCGCTGGGGCGCACGGGGGATTCCGCATCCTTCGTCATCGTGGCAATCAATTCCTCTTTCAATGCCTGCCAGGCGTCGGGCCGGGCGCGAAGCGCCGGCGGCCTGGCGGTCGGGGTCTTGCGTTTCTGCTGCCTGGCTACTACCGCAACTACTGCAACGTCGATTACTAGTTTCGTCACTTCCGCTTACCAATCAAGGCGCGGACGTGCCCTCCGGCGCTTGGGTCACGATGACGAAGGCGACGCCGTAGTCGGCTTCGTCGCTGATCGTCACCTGCGCGCTCAGGCGGTGCGTCCGCATGAATTCGTCGAGCGCCCCACTGCATACGATCATCGGCTTGCCGCTCGGGGCGTTGAGCATCTGGGCCGAGCGCCACGTCATGGGCATGCGCATGCCCATGCCGATGGCTTTCGAGAACGCTTCCTTGGCCGAGAACCGCGTGGCCAGGAAACGCAGCCCGCGCACTTCGTTCTTGGCGCGGCGGGCGTGGTATTTGACGAGTTCCTCGGGGCCGAGGATCCTCTCGGCGAAGCGCTCGCCGTTGCGGTCCAGCGCGGCCTTGACGCGCGAGATCTGGACGATGTCGGTACCGATCCCGTAGATCATCTCAGGTCTCGGCTTGCGGGTTGCCCAGCGAGACGCCCAGGCGCGCATCGACCATGATCGCCTTCATCTCGCGGATCGCGTGCTCCCAGCCCACGAACAGCGCATGCGCGACGATCGCGTGGCCAATGTTCAGCTCGTGGATCTCGGGGATCGCGGCGATCGGCTGCACGTTCGTGTAGTGCAGGCCGTGGCCCGCATTGACGCGCAGGCCGTGCTTCACGCCGGCGCGCACGCCCAGCTTGATGCGCTCCAGTTCGCGCGCGATCTCGTCCTTGTGCTCGGCCTCGGCGTAGCGGCCCGTGTGCAGCTCGATGACGGGCGCGCCGACGGCGGCGGCGCAGGCGATCTGCGCCTCGTCGGCATCGATGAACAGCGAGACGCGGATGCCCTCGCCCTGCAGCTGGCGGATCGCGGCCTCCACTTCCTTCTGGTAGCGGATCACGTCCAGGCCGCCCTCGGTGGTGACTTCCTCGCGCCGTTCCGGCACCAGGCACACGTCCTGCGGTTTCACGCGGCAGGCGAAGTCGATCATCTCCTGCGTGACGGCCGCTTCCAGGTTCATGCGCGTGATCAGTTGCGGGCGCAGCGCGATGACGTCGGCGTCCTTGATGTGGCGGCGATCTTCGCGCAGGTGCAGCGTGATCAGGTCGGCGCCGGCCTGCTCGGCCAGCAGCGCGGCGCGCAGTGGGTCCGGGTAGGTGGTCCCGCGCGCATTGCGCACGGTGGCGATGTGGTCGATGTTCACGCCCAGGTCGATGACGGGGCCGGCGGGTTGCAGGAAGCTCATGGTGGCTAGGCTTTCGTTAAAAACTGGCAGTTGCTGTCAAAGCTGCATCAGGTCGATCAGGATCTGGCGCGTGTTCAGCGGCGCGCCCCCGAGGTGGTAGGCCAGCAGGAAGCGCATCAGCTGCTTGCTCTGGGCCTGCGTCTGCGGGTCGTCGTAGGCTTCGCGCTCCATGTCGATCAGCGTCTGTCCCGCGACGATGGGCCAGGACTCGACGGCGCCCGCCGTGCGCGCGCCGCGCTCCGGATCGACGACGTACATGCTGCCCGCCTCGACCGGCGCGCGCGTCGTGCTGCAACGCGTCAGGTCGGCCGCGACCCCGGTCTCCTTAAGTAGGGCCCGTTCGAATTTTCGCAAGGCGATCTGCGCCGGTTCGCCGTGCGCCAGTTCGTTCAGCGTCGAGATGTAGTGCTGGAACAGGGCCGGATGCGGGTCGTCGCGCGCCAGCAGCTTGACCAGCAGCTCGTTGAGGTAGAAGCCGCACAGCAGCGCCGTCTTTTCGATCGGCAGCATGCCGCCGACCCATTCGGCATCGATCAGCGTGCGCAGCTCGGACTTGCCCGAGAACGAGATCGACAGCGGCTGGAAGGTCTGCAGTACGCCGCGCAGCTTGGACAGCGGCCGCTTGGCGCCCTTCGCCACGACGCCGATCCGCCCGAAGTCGCGCGTGAACATGTCGACGATGAGGCTGGTTTCCTTGTACGGGTAGCTGTGCAGCACGAACGCCGGCTGGCCGTTGACGCGGGTATCGCGCACGGGCGCGCGGCGCTTGGCGGTCGTGGAGGCCGCGGGGGCTTCCTGGTCGTGGTCGATGATGTCGTCGTCGCGGCTGGGCATGCGCAATGATAACCCGGGTGGGTCACCTACCGTTAGGTTGCCCGTCATTCCCGCGAAGGCGGGAATCCATGCTGAAGTTGCAAGGCCGCGGCTTTCTATAAGCTCGCGGCTTTTTCCCGCGTGATGAATCCGGATAGTCAGCATGGGTTCCCGCCTTCGCGGGAACGACGGTGTGTGTTACTCGTAACCGTACGCGCGCAAGCCCGCTTCGTTATCCGCCCAGCCCGACTTCACCTTGACCCAGATTTCCAGGTACACGGGCCCATCGAACAGCTTTTCCATGTCCAGGCGCGACTGCGTCGAGATTTCCTTCAGGCGGGCGCCCTTGTTACCGATGATCATCGATTTATGGGTGTCGCGCTCGACCAGGATGGCGGCGAAGATGCGGCGCAGGTTGCCTTCTTGCTGGAATTGTTCGATCAGCACCGTGCTCGTGTACGGCAATTCGTCGCCCAGCAGGCGGAACACTTTTTCGCGCACGATCTCGGCGGCGAGGAATTTCTCGCTGCGGTCGGTGATGTCGTCCGGGCCGAAGACCGGCGGATTCTCCGGCAGATGGCGGCGGATCTCGCCTTCCAGCGCATCGACCTGGAAGCGCAGCTTGGCCGACACGGGCACGATGGCCGTGAAGTCGCGCAGCGACGCCATCTTGGCGGCGAATGGCATCAGCTCGGCCTTGTCCTTCATGCGGTCCGATTTATTGATGACCAGGATCACCGGCACGTTCTTCGGCAGCAGGTCCAGCACTTGCTGGTCGGCCGGGCCGAAGGTGCCCGCCTCGACGAGGAACAGGATCACGTCCGACGCCGTCAGCGTGTTCGACACGGTCTTGTTCAGCGTCTTGTTCAGCGCGTTCGCGTGGCGGGTCTGGAAGCCCGGCGTGTCGACGTAGATGAACTGGGCATCGTCGCGCGTCTGGATGCCGGTGATGCGGTGGCGCGTCGTCTGCGCCTTGCGCGAGGTGATCGAGACCTTGGCCCCGATCAGCACGTTCATCAGCGTCGACTTGCCGACGTTGGGACGGCCGACGATGGCGATATAGCCGCAGCGAAAATTCTCCGGGGTCATGCCTGCTGCGCTGGCGTCGACGGGATTGGTGTCCATGTTCATAGTGGTTCCTGCTCCGGCTGGTCCGGAAAATGGTGCGGCCGCTCGCGCGGCCCGAATACGGTGGTGTCCGCCGCGCCTATTCGCGGTGCGGACGCTGCTTGGCCGGCGCGGGCGCCGACTGCAAGGTCAGTTCGCCGGCGACCGGCTCGTCGCTCTGGTCGGTGGCGATGCCGGCCAGCTTCAACTGGGCCGCGCGCGGACGCGACTTGCGCGCGGAGGACGGACTTTTCTGCATCGCCTGCTCGGCCACTTCCAGCGCCAGGCGGGCTGCCGCCTGCTCGCCGGCGCGGCGGCTGCCGCCGCGGCCGAACACCTGGATGCCCAGCTTGGGCACCAGGCACTCGATCTCGAATTCCTGGCTGTGGGCGGCACCGTGCGTGGCGATCACGTTATAGGTCGGCAGCGAGATCTTCTTGGCTTGCAGGAATTCCTGCAGCAGCGTCTTGGCATCCTTGCCCAGCGTGCGCGGGTCGACCGAATCGAGCAGCGGGATGTAGAAGGCGCGGATCGTGGCGCGCGCCGCATCGAAGCCGCTGTCGAGGAAGATCGCGCCCAGCAGCGCTTCGAGCGTATCGGCCAGGATCGACGGACGGCGGAAACCGCCCGATTTCAATTCCCCTTCGCCCAGGCGCAGGAACTGCGACAGTTCCAGCTTCTGGGCGATCTCGTACAGCGTCTGCTGCTTGACCAGGTTGGCGCGCAGGCGCGACAGGTCGCCTTCGGCCAGGTTGTCGAAACGTTCGTACAGGATGGAGGCGACGACGCAGTTCAGGATCGAGTCGCCGAGGAATTCCAGGCGCTCGTTATGCACGCTGCTGTGGCTACGGTGGGTCAGCGCCTGCTGCAGCAGGCCGGTGTCCCGGAACGTGTAACCTAGGCGAGTTTGCAATAACTGAAGATTCATTGTCGTACCAATCTGTTGGGCCGGCGCCGAGCCGGACACAACAATGGTCCGCCTCTTGCCGGCTGATTACTGGGCGCGGCCAGTCTCTTCCGCCGCCACCACGCCGCTCGGGTCGGTGGTGCCGGAAAAATCGAACAGCAGGCTGACGTTGCCCGTCAGCGGCACCCGCTTTTCGTAGGCGAAGCTGACCTGCACATCGTTGCCGTCGCGGGTGATGACCAGGTCGCGTCCCTGGACCGCGGTAATGTCGTTGACGCCGGCGTTGCGGTCGAACGCCTGCTGTATTTCGCGAACGGTGCCGCCTGCGGTCCTGGCCGCGGCGATCGCGTTCTTGACGGCGCGGTATTCGATGAAGGCCGGTACGGTCTTGATGACCACCAGCGCGATCGCCCCCAGCACCGCCAGCACGACGATCAGGCCGGACAGCGATACGCCGCTCTCCGCCCCGATGCGCCGGACAATACCGACATTCTCGCCTGCTCTGTTCATCGCCGCACCGGTCCGCTTAGTGGATACCGCCGATGCGCTTCAGGTCGCCGAAGTTCATCCAGACGAACACGGCCTTGCCGACGATGTTCTGGTCCGGGACGAAGCCCCAGTAACGGCTGTCTGCGCTGTTGTCGCGGTTGTCGCCCATCATGAAATAATTACCCTCCGGTACGATACAGGTAAATTTATCGTAGGAGTAGGTGCAATTCTCGTGATGGGGGAACTCCTCCACGGCAGCCAGGTTGATCGGGCGGGCCCCATCCATGTTCAGGATACGGTGCGGCGCGTTCTGCAGCTTTTCCAGGTATTGCTTGTGATACACCGGGCGCTCGTCGTCGAGGTAATCGTCCAGCGGCGTGTAGGCGACCGGCTGGCCATTGACGGTCAGGCGCTTGTTCTCGTAGGTGATTTTATCACCCGGCACGCCGATCACGCGCTTGATGTAGTCCTGGCTCATGTCCTTCGGGTACTTGAACACCATGACGTCGCCGCGCTGCGGATTGCCGACCTCGATGATCTTCTTGTTCACCACCGGCAAGCGGATGCCGTAGTCGAACTTGTTCACCAGGATCAGGTCGCCCACCAGCAGGGTCGGAACCATCGACGAGGACGGGATCTTGAATGGCTCGAACAGGAAGGAGCGCAGGAAGAACACCAGGGCGATCACGGGGAAGAAGCTGCCCGAATACTCGACCCAGGTCGGCTGGCGCAGGATCGACGCTTCCAGCGCCGCGCGGCTGCCCGCATTGCTGTCGGCCTTGATGCCGTCGGCCGTCAGCTTGGCGTAGCGGGCGTCGTACTCGGCCAGGGCCTTGTCGGCCCGGAGGCGGCGCTGCTTGGACAGCACGAACACGTCCAGGCACCAGATGACGCCCGTGACCACCATCGCGACGAACAGGATCAGGGCAAAGTTCCCGAGAATCAGTTGCAAATTCATTTCTCTTCCACTTGGAGGATGGCCAGGAAGGCTTCTTGCGGAATCTCCACCGAGCCCACTTGCTTCATGCGCTTCTTACCGGCTTTCTGTTTCTCGAGCAGCTTCTTCTTGCGCGAGATGTCGCCGCCGTAGCACTTGGCCAGCACGTTCTTGCGCAATGCCTTGACGTTCTCGCGCGAGATGATGGTGGCGCCGATCGCGGCCTGGATCGCGACGTCGAACATCTGGCGCGGGATCAGTTCGCGCATCTTGGCCGCCACCTGGCGTCCGCGGTACGGCGCGTTGGCGCGGTGCACGATGATCGCCAGCGCGTCGACCTTCTCGCTGTTGATCAGCATGTCGACTTTCACCACGTCGGCGGCGCGGTTTTCCTTGAACTCGTAGTCCATCGACGCGTAGCCGCGCGAGGTCGACTTCAGGCGGTCGAAGAAGTCCAGCACGATCTCGGCCATCGGGATCTCGTAGTGCAGTTTGACCTGGCGGCCGTGGTAGGCCATGTCCATCTGCACGCCGCGCTTGCCGTTACACAGCGTCATCACGGCACCGACATACTCTTGCGGCATGTACAGGTTGACGTCGACGATCGGCTCGCGCACTTCGTTGATCTTGGACGGTTCCGGCATCTTCGACGGATTGTCGACGCGGATCATGGTGCCGTCGCGCATCTCGACCTCGTAGACGACGGTCGGCGCCGTCGTGATCAGGTCCATGTCGAATTCGCGCTCCAGGCGTTCCTGCACGATTTCCATGTGCAGCAGGCCCAGGAAGCCGCAGCGGAAGCCGAAGCCCAGCGCCTGCGACACTTCCGGCTCGTACATCAGGGCGGCATCGTTCAGCTTCAGCTTTTCCAGCGAGTCGCGCAGCGCGTCGTACTGGTTCGCTTCCACCGGGAACAGGCCGGCGAACACCTGCGGCTGCACTTCCTTGAAGCCCGGCAGCGGCTGTGCGGCCGGACGGCTGGCCAGCGTGACGGTATCGCCCACCTTGGCGGCGGTCAGTTCCTTGATGCCGGCGATGATGAAGCCCACCTGCCCTGCCTTCAATTCCGGCAGCGAGACCGAGCGCGGCGTGAAGACGCCGATCTGCTCGACCAGGTTGACCGACTCGGTCGCCATCAGCAGGATCTTCTCTTTCGGACGCAGCGTGCCGTTGACCACGCGCACCAGCATCACGACGCCGACGTACGGGTCGTACCAGGAGTCGACGATCAGCGCCTGCAGCGGCGCGTCCGGGTCGCCCTGCGGCGGCGGGACCTTGGCGATCAGCGTTTCCAGCACGTCTTCGACGCCCAGGCCGGTCTTGGCCGAGCACACGGTGGCGTCGGACGCGTCGATGCCGATGACGTCCTCGATTTCCTTCTTGGCATTGTCCGGGTCGGCGTGCGGCAGGTCGATCTTGTTCAGGATCGGCACCACTTCCACGCCCAGATCCAGCGCCGTGTAGCAGTTGGCGACCGTCTGCGCTTCCACGCCCTGGCTCGCATCGACGACCAGCAGCGCGCCTTCGCAGGCGGACAGCGAGCGCGACACTTCATAGCTGAAGTCGACGTGGCCCGGGGTATCGATCAGGTTCAGGTTGTAGGTCTGGCCGTCGCGCGCCTTGTACTGCAGCGCCGCGGTCTGGGCCTTGATGGTGATGCCGCGCTCGCGCTCCAGGTCCATCGAGTCGAGCACCTGCGCGTCCATCTCACGCTCCGACAGGCCGCCGCACAACTGGATGATGCGGTCGGCCAGCGTCGATTTGCCGTGGTCGATGTGGGCGATGATGGAAAAGTTACGTATGTTTTTCATTCAAAACTCAAAACCAAAAAGAGCGGGACGCGGCCCTGGCCGGCGCCGTCGAAGTTCGGCGCGCCGGCGGAATACGAAAAAAGCGCTCCGGCGGGACCATGCGGGCCCAGGCGAGCGCCTTACGAGCGAATCGGTCGGCCGGGCCTTGGCCGGCGGCGGACGAAATCGCTCCCAATCGCGCATTTTACCGGATTTCGGGTCAGAAAGCCCGGTTTCCGCGAGAGACGGCATGCAACATCGTCAACGGCCATGTCGGACCGAGCGTCGCACTTACCTACCGTCAAGTATTTATGAGCTCAGCCGTTAAGGATCTATCGCCGCCCTTTTCGTCTCCCACTCTGACTCCGACGCCGCCATGATCCTCACCCGCGACCCGCAAGCCTGGACCGAGCTGTACGCCTACCCGATCCACGAGCGCATCCTGCCGCTGCCGGCCGAGGTGCGCGACTTCGTGCAACAGGTGAACGAGGCCACAGGCGTGGATGCGGTGCCTGCGCCGGTCGAGGCCGATGCAGGTTTGCACGCCGACATCGGGCAGGCGTTGCGCGGCATGCCGGCCGGCGTACTGGATCTGGTGTCGCCGCTGCTGCTGGGGATCTGCCTGGGCCGCGGACTGGGTTCGTCGGGCGCCACCGACATCGTCGTCGATGCCAGCGACGGCCGCATCCTGGGCTGCATCGTGCTGCTCGACGTCGAGATGATGGCAGGCCACACGGCCAACTCCTGGGCCACCTGGAAGGACAACCTGCCGTTCGTGCAAGGTCCCGGCTTCGCGCTCGACACGACGATCGCCGCCCCCGCCGACGACACGCGCGCGAACGCCCTGCAATTTTTGCTGCTGCACGAATTCGGCCACGTGCTGACGGCCGACGGCGACTTCCTGCCGCGCTGGTGGGAAGCGGCGCCGGATGCGCAATTCTCCTGGGACTTCTCCTACCTGGCACTGAGCTGGACGGCGAATGCCGCCGACCGCTTCGTGGCGCAGGAACGGTCCGATTTCGCGCTGCGCGACGCCGTCGACTTCTACGGCAACAGGAAGCTGCACGGCGACGCCATCGTCACGGCCTATGCGGGTCTGGAACTGTCCGATTTCGCCAGCCTGTACGGCGCCACCAACCCGTACGACGACTTCGCCGAATGCTTCGCCACCTACGTCCACGTGGAGATGATAGGACGCCCGCACCAGCTGCGCATCGACCTGGACGGCGCGCCGCAAGCCTGGCTGGAAAGCTTCTGGGCGAGCCCGCGCAGCCATGCCAAGCGGGCGTTCATGGAACGCATGCTGGGCATCGAGATGCCCAGCATGGCGGCGGCCAACGAGGCGCTGGCACGCGCTGCGGCGTAAGCCTGGCTCTTCAAGGCGACGGGTGTTGTTGACTGGCCAAATAAGCGGCCAGCGCCGCTTCGTTGAGGAAGTAGTGGCACAGTTCGACGTTGCCGGCGCCGGCCGCCAGCACCGGCACCAGCTCGTCGTAGCGCGCGACGAGGGCCGGATCGGCATCGACGTCGACGATGTCGAGCCGGTAATCGTCGATGCCGGCACGCGCCATGAAGGCGCGCACGGCCGCCCCCATGTCCTCGCACAGGTGGCAATAACTGCGCGAGAACAAGGTGAGGCGTATCGTCACGGACGCGGTTTGATGACGATGTATTGCGACGCCGGACCGCGGCGCACGAGCAGGGCGACGGATTTCTTCGGATCGAGCTTGCCCACCAGGCCATTGAATTGCGCGGTGGACGTGACTTCGACATTATTAATCTGCAGGATCAGGTCACCCGAGCGGATGCCGGCCGTGGCCGCCCTTCCGCCCACGACGTCGACCAGCACGCCGCCCTCGACCTTGAGTTCGCGCTTCTGCGCGGCCGATAGGTCGGACACCTGCAGGCCCAGCGCGTTCGGCGCTTTTTCTGGCGCCTGCTTCTTCTGCTTGGCGGCGCGGCCCGTGTCCGGCTGCTCTTCCTTCAGCTCCTCGATCGTCACCGGCAGCTCGACCTGGGCGCCGCGGCGCCAGACGGTAATCGTGGCGCGGGTGCCGACGGGGGTGCCGCCCACCTGGCGCGGCAGGTCGGTGCTCTTCTCGATGTCCTTGCCGTTGAACTTCAGGATCACGTCGCCGACCTTGACGCCGGCCTTCTCGGCCGGGCCGCCCGGCTCGACCATCGCGACTTCGGCGCCGCGCGCCTTGCCCAGCCCGAGCGCCTCGGCCACGTCGCGCGTGACTTCGCTGATCTGCACGCCCATGCGGCCGCGCGTGACCTTGCCGGTCTTCTTGATCTGGTCGGACACGCGCATCACTTCGTCGATCGGCACGGCGAACGAGATGCCGTTATAGGCGCCGGACAAGGTAGCGATCTGCGAGTTGATGCCGATGACCTCGCCGCGCATATTGATCAGCGGACCGCCCGAGTTGCCGGGGTTGACGGCCACGTCGCTCTGGATCAGCGGCAGGTACTCGCCGGTGTCGCGCGACTTGGCCGAGATGATGCCGGCCGTGACCGTGTTTTCCAGGTTGAACGGCGAGCCGATCGCGATCACCCATTCGCCGGCGCGGATGCGGTCGGAGTCGCCGATGCGCACGCTGGGCAGGTTGCGCGCGTCGACCTTCAGCACGGCGACGTCGGTACGGCGGTCGGCGCCCAGCACCTTGGCCTTGAATTCGCGGCGGTCGGTCAGCGTGACGGTGACTTCGTCGGCGCCCTCGACCACGTGGGCATTGGTCAGCACGTAGCCGTCGTCGGAAATGATGAAGCCGGAGCCGACGCCCCGCTGCACTTCGCGCTCTTCCGGCTGCTGCTGGGGCATGCCGCGCCGTCCGCGCGGCGCCATCTGGCCGCCGAAGAAGCGGCGCAGGAATTCCTGCATTTCCTCGTCGCCGCCCATGCCGCCGGCACCCTCCTCGCCGAGGCGCACGACCTCGGTGGTGCGGATGTTGACGACGGCCGGGCCGACCTTGTCGACCATGTCCGCGAAGTCCGGCAGACCGGCCACGGTCGCCGTGGCCACGGGGGCGGCCGCGTGGGCCGGGAGAACCATCGACGTTGCGCCGGCAACCATGAGTGCCGACAGGATCGCGCTACGAATTTTGCTTGTCATAATCTCATTAGATGAAGGGCTTGATGTGCCAATGGTAAGACAAAAAGCCAATATTGTCGCGTTGGCACGGATCGGCGGCAAACCCGGCTTGCGATGCGGCTACGGTAATGGCGGGAAGCGTGGCGGGAGCGCCGGCGGGGTCGACGGCGCATGGTGAACGATCGGGCGGATGCGCGGCGCCCGGCACGTGCACGTTCGCTCGCGCACGTATTGCCGAACACATACTGCCGGACACGTACTGCGCTGTGGCGCAGCGGCGTGCGTGTCTAGCTGTGATGTTTCAATAGGTTGTTCATTCGGATTGGATTTGAGAAACTGG
>CAUSCY010000090.1:0-13256 GCA_963529995.1 uncultured Massilia sp.
CGCCAGGCCAGCACGGCGCCGCACAGCAGCGCGGCGATGGCGGCGACGGTCGCGTCGAAGCCGCCGTCGCGCAGGTCCAGCAGGCGCAGGGGTTCGGCCGCGTAGCCGGACCACCAGCGCGCCACGAAGCTGGCGCGCCCCGCGACCACGGCGGCCGCCGCACAGGTCCACAGCAGAAGTTCCACGCGCACGCGGCGCTTCGCGGCGACGGCATTGCCCACGCCCAGGCCGACGAACAGCACGAGCAGCGCGGTCAGCACGCCGGGCGCGAAGGAAAACGGTCCGATCGTCATCGCCAGCCTATTCGTCGCGCAGTTCGCGCGGGATGTCGTAGACGAAGCGCCGCGGATCGAAGGTCAGCGTCCACATATGCGCTTCGACGGGCTGGCCGTCGAGGGTGCCGGCGGCCGTCACCGTGATCGGGCCGGGCAGCGCGCCCTCGACGGGGGCGGTGCGGTAGGTCCAGCTGCGCTGCTCGCAGCGCAGGGGTTCTTCCTCTTCCGTTTCTTCGCTATCGTCCGTCTGGTCCGCCTGGTCCGCGGCGGAGGCGTCGCCGGCGTCCTGCGCCGCGTCGCGGTTCCAGGTCTCCCACGCGGCCTTCGCCTCGGCGCACGACACGCTCGGGCGCGATTCGCGCGCGGCCAGGAATTCGCCCAGCACGGCAATCTCGCCGCCATGCGGCGCCAGCACCGTATTCGTGGTGGTAACGGGGTCTTGCGTCGGATCCGTGCCGCTCCGGGCCTGCACGATCCAGCCGCGCAGCTGCGCGCCGAGCGCCAGGAACCGCACCTGGTCCGGCCGCACCGCCAGCGTGGATTCGTAGCGGACCTGCAGGCTCGCCTGCGTCAGGCTGCCGTCGTAGGGGCGGGCAGGGCGAACGTGGAAGGCGCCGTAGACGGCGTGCTCGCTGCCGTCCACGGCGACCCCGCTGGCAAGGACGTACAGCTCGTCGCCATCCGCGCCGTCGACGACCTTCTGCTGCTGGACGACCCGCATCAGGTAGGTGATGTTGTCGTCGCCGACGTAGAGCCAGCCCTTCTTGTCGGTCGAATAGCTGCCGTAGGCTTGCGCCATGATGCTGTCGATGGTGCTCGCCGCATCGATCGCGACGCGCGGCGGCGTGCGTCCGCCGGCCGCATCGCGGTAGGCCGCCGTGCCGACGACGACGAGCGCCAGCAGGGCGACGGCCGCCAGCAGGTACAGCATCTTGCGCAGGCGCGAGCGCGGCGGCCGCGCGGCGCTCGCCGCCGGGGCTGCCTGCTGGGCCGCGGATTCCTTCACATCCTCCATCGTTTCCCCGATAATGATCGCGAGATCATGAATCAAAAATGATCGGATTTTACATTATCGGGTCGCCGGGCATGCCGGCGCGGCCGGCTCAGCCCCGGGCGAGGGTCGCGTTCTGGATCGTGTTTCGGATCGTGTTGCGGATGATACCGACACCCGTGATCTCCGTTTCCATGACGTCGCCGTCCTTCATGAACTCGGGCGGCTTGCGCGCGAAGCCCACGCCGGACGGGGTACCGGTGGCGATGATGTCGCCCGGTTCCAGCGTCATGCCGCGCGACAGTTCGGCGATGATGCGCGGGATCTTGAAGTACATCTGCTTGTAGCTGGCGTTCTGCTTCTCGACGCCGTTGACGCGGCAGATCACGCGCACGTCGTCCAGCTTGACGCCGGCTGCCGTGACGATCCAGGGCCCCATCGGACCGTGCCCGTCCAGGCTCTTCCCCTTGAACCACTGGCCGCCGTGGCGCTTCTGCTGGACGTCGCGCTCCGTCGTGTCGTTGTAGGCCGCGTAGCCGAACACGTAGTCCATGGCGTCGGCCTCCGCGATGTCGCGCCCCTGCCTGCCGATGACGACGGCCAGCTCCGCTTCCCAGTCGGTCTGCACGGAGTTTGCCGTGTCCTGCGGGATCGGATCGAACGGGCCGTTCATCGTGTGCGTGGCCTTGGTGAAGAAGACGGGGTGTTCCGGCAGCGTGTCCGTGTGCTTGTCGGCGCGCGCGTTCTTGCCCTCCTCGAAGTGGTCGAGGTAGTTCCAGCCGACGCAATAGATGTTGCGGTCCGGACGCGGGATCGGCGACAGGAAGCGCGCCTGGGCAACGGGCAGCAGGCCGCTCTTGCGGCTGGCCGCCTTGGCGGCGATGGCGCGCACCTGCTCCAGGCCCGCATTGCCGCTCTTGACGAGTTCCAGCACCGAGCCCGGGTCGAAGTCCAGCCTGGCCTTCTGGCGCGCCACTTCCGCCTTCACGTCGACCAGCGTGCCGTCGTCCAGCACGACGACGAGGCCGGGGGCGCCGGCCGGGCCGAGCGCGCAGGTGGCCAGGCGCATGCCGACCCTGGCCGCAAGCGGCGGCACCGACTTGACCCGGTTGCCGTTGACGGCGGCCTGCTCCTGCGCGCCCAGGCCGCGGCCAGCGCCGGCCAGCAGGCTGCCGATGGCGGCCGTGGTGCCGGCCTTGAGCAGGCTGCGGCGATCGAGGTGATGATGGCTCATGCTTGTCTCCTTTGTCGTTGCTCGTATGCGGACGAGTCTACACGACAAGGCGGCGGCCCTGGCTGTTCCTCCGATTGCTCAAGCGGTGCGTTCGACGATCCGGTCGTGCACCGCGCCGAACCACGCACCCAGCCGCGCCAGGTCGCCGTCGATCGTCAATACGCCGCATGCCTGCAGGTCGGCGAACAGCGCCG
The DNA here is from genome assembly GCA_963529995.1 of uncultured Massilia sp. GTDB lineage: Bacteria > Pseudomonadota > Gammaproteobacteria > Burkholderiales > Burkholderiaceae_D > Telluria. The sequence continues at coordinate 2,695 of CAUSCY010000090.1, forward strand.
CGAAGCGCGGGTCGGCGCCGGGCATCGTATTGAGCGCGCGCGACGCCGCCGCCGTCACGGCGATCGTCACGTCGCCGCGCTCGTCGGGGCCCGCCCCGATCCGGAACGAGGGCTGGCCGCCGGCGATGTCGAAGCGCAGGCCCTGCAGCAGACCCGGCGCCACCTCGATGCCGTCCGTGTAGCGTTCGACGAGGCTGACGTGCAGGTCCGGCGGCAGCGCGGCCTGGCGGGCCGCGTCCACCATCGCCGTGCCGACCATCGCGAACCACGCCGGCGTGCCGTGCGGGATCTTCATGATCATGCGACCGTCAGGACGATCTTGCCGCGGATGTGGCCCCGCGCCGCCCGCTCGTGCGCGCCGCGGGCATCGGCCAGCGGGAAGGTGCTGTCGATGGCGGGGCGGATCGTCCCCGTATCGAGCAGTTGCGCCAGTCGTGCCAGCTGGCCGCCGTTCGAACGCACCTGGGTCGCCGATACCGTCACGCCCAGCCGCGCCGCTTCCTCGCTGCCGTCGAAGCCCAGCGGATACACTGGGAACAGCGCGCCGCCGCGCTTGAGCGTGCGCAGGAAGCGGCCGGTGGCGGGCCCGCCGACGGCGTCCAGCACCACGTCGACGTCGCGCGCGACGTCCTCGGGCTTGACCTTGGTGTAGTCGATGTAGTCGTCGGCGCCGATCCCGCGCAGGTAGGATTCGTGCTCGCCCGAAGCCACCGCGATGACGCGCGCTCCCTGCTGTCTGGCGACTTGCACGGCGAAGTGGCCCACGCCGCCGGCGGCGCCGTTCACCAGCACCGTCTTGCCGGCCAGCGGCACCGGGCGATGCGGCTGCGGCTGGAACGGGTTCGGTTCGTCGTGGCCCAGTTCGACGAGGAACTGCCATGCGGTCAGCAGGGCCATGGGCGCCGCGGCGGCGTTCACGTGGTCGATGCCGTCCGGCTTGTGGGCAAAGTGCGGTGCGGGCGCCGCGACGTATTCCGCGTAGGCGGCGCTCTCGCCGAAGCTGGGGAAGCGCACCATGCCGAACACGGCGTCGCCGACGGCAAAGCCCTGCACGTCGTCGGCCACCGCCTCGACGACGCCGGACAGGTCCGAGCCCGGGATGGCGGGCAGCGGGACCGGCGGGCGCCAGTCCGCCGGCAGGGTGCTGTAGCCGTCGCGCAGGTACCAGTCGGGCGGGTTGATGCCGGCGGCGTGGACGCGCACGCGGATCTCGCCCGGCTTCAGCGCCGGCATCGGGGCGTCTTCGTAGCGCAGCACTTCGGGGCCGCCGTACTGGTGCAGGCGGATGGCTTTCATCGTGTTGGTTGACATGGCGATCTCCTTCGTCAAAAATGGGCCGGTTCGACCGGAACAGTGCTCCACATAATCGGAGCAGTGCTCCGTTTGTGATTCCAATATACGGAGCGGTGTTCCGCTTGTCAAGGGGTTTTATGCGCGCTGACGCCCAGAAAAATTACGACCACCTGCTGGAAACGGGCCGAGCCGTCGTGGCGGAGCAGGGGGCGGAGACGTCGATGCGCGACGTGGCGCGTCGTGCCGGCGTCGGCATCGGTACGCTGTATCGCCACTTCCCGTCGCGCGAAGCGCTGCTCGCGGCCTTGCTGCGCGAGAACTTCGATGCGGTGACGGCGAAGGCGGAGGAGCTGGAACGTTCGGCGGACAGCGGCGACGCGCTCGTCGCCTGGCTGCGCGCCATGGTCGACCTGACGTACGAGCACCGCGGCGTGCTGGCGTCGATGACGGCCGCGATTGCCGATCCGGAATCGGCGCTGCACGCCTCGTGCGTGTCGCTGCGCGCGTCGGGCGCGCAACTGCTGGCGCGCGCACAAGCCGACGGCAAGGCGCGCAAGGATATCGATGGGGTGGATCTGCTGGCGCTCGTCAGCGCGCTCGCTTGGCTGAACGACCAGGCGCCGTTTGCGGAGCGGGTGGATCGCCTGTTCGGCGTGATTGCCGAGGCGATCCTGGTGCGCCCTAAATAGCTATCCCGGGCGTGCTATCCCGGGCATGCCATTCAGGGGCGCTTCAACTGGCCGATGACACTCGCCACCTTGGTGGTAATGACGTCGACCGCCGGACCGTTCGCGCCGTGGGGCAGGATGACGTCGGCGTGGCGCTTGGTCGGTTCGATGAACTGCTTGTGCATCGGCCGTACCGTTTCCAGGTACTGGTTGACGATGCTCTCCATCGAGCGGCCGCGCTCGGCGATATCCCTTTGCATGCGGCGGATGAAGCGCACGTCGGCTGCGGTATCGACGAAGATCTTCAGCGACATCATGTTGCGCAAGTCGGCGTCGTACAGGGCGAACAGGCCCTCGATCACGATCACGGGAGCCGGCTTGACGGGAATCGTCTTGTCCGAGCGGTTGTCGATCGTGAAATCGTACTCGGGCATCTGGATCGTTTCGCCGTTGCGCAAGGACTGGACGTGCTGCACGAGCAGCGGCCAGTCGAAGGCTTGCGGATGGTCGTAGTTCTGCTTGCGGCGCACTTCGGGCGTGAGGTCGGATTGGTCGCGGTAGTAGTCGTCCTGCATCACGACCGACACCATCTCGGTGCCGAACGAGGCCAGCACCTGTTGCGTGACCGTCGACTTGCCGCTGCCGCTTCCGCCGGCGACACCGATGACAAACGGAGGATAAGTAATCTGATTCATCCGCCCATGATACCAGTGGGGCGGGCGATCCGACAGGGCTAGGCCACCAGCGCCGGCGCCCGTTCCTCGACCAGGCGGCCGATCAGGTCGTCGAGCGGCATCGGGCGGCAGAACAGATAACCCTGCATGCACGGTGCACCGTTCTGCTCCAGGAACCGCACCTGTTCCTCCGTCTCGATCCCTTCCGCCATGACGCGCAGGCCGAGGTGGCCGGCCATGGCGAGGATCGACTGCACGATGGCGGTGCCGTTGACGTCGTGCGGCGTGTCGCGCAGGAAACTCCTGTCGATCTTCAGCTCGTACAGCGGCATCTTGCGCAGGTAGGCCAGGTTCGAATACCCGGTCCCGAAGTCGTCGACCGAGAAGCGCACGCCCAGCTGGGCCAGCTCGCGCATGCGCGCGGCGGTCTCGTTGAGGTCGTCGACGAGCAGGCCCTCGGTGATTTCCAGGATCAGCTGGTCCGGCGGCACGCCCGTCTCCGCCAGTGCCGTGCGCACGGTGGCGACGAAGTTCGCTTCGCGGAACTGGCGCGGGCTGACGTTGATGGACAGGGGCAGCGGATAGCCGACGCGTTCCAGTTCGCGCCACGCGCGCATCGCCTGGCGCAGCACCCATGTGCCGATCGGCACGATCAGGCCGCTGGCCTCGGCCACCGGGATGAAGGCGTCGGGCGGCACCAGCGCGCCGTCGGCGCGGCGCCAGCGCAGCAGCACCTCCGCGCCGATCGGTGTGCCGGCGCGGTCCACCTGCAGCTGCAGGTGCAGGGCCAGCTGGTCGTTGTCCAGCGCGTGCGCCAGGTCGTGCTCGAGCGTCAGCGTGTTCTCGGCAGCGGTCAGCATCGCCGTCTCGAACAGGGCCACGCCGTTGCGGCCGGACGACTTGGCATGGTACATCGCCATGTCCGCTTCGCGCAGCAGGTCCTGCACGGTGTGCGCTGGACGCACGGGCAAGGCCACGCCGATGCTGCCGGACGAGTAATAGGTCTGGCCGTCGATCTCGATGGGGCGCCTGAGCGCTGCGCCGACCTGTTCGGCCAGTGCCAGCGCAGCGTACGTGGCGTCGGCGCCGTCGGTGCCCAGCTCGTCGAGCAGCACGACGAATTCGTCGCCGCCGAGGCGCGCCACCGTGTCGCAGGTGCGCACGGCGCCGGTCAGGCGTGCGGCCACGTGCTTGAGCAGCGCATCGCCGGTGGCGTGGCCGCGCGCATCGTTGACGCTCTTGAAATTGTCGAGGTCGATGTACAGCACGGCCCCGTAGCCCTTGCCCGCGTGCGCCTTGGCGACCAGGGCGTCCAGGCGTTCCATCAGCAGGCGCCGGTTCGGCAGCCCGGTCAGGACGTCGAAGAAGGCCAGCTTGCGGATCGCCTCGGCCGAACGGCGCTGCTCCGTGACGTCGCGGCCCACCACGACCCAGTGCGTGATCGGTCCGCCTTCGCTGGCGAAGGGCACCATCTCGACTTCGACCCAGCACGGCTCGCCGGCCTTGGTGTAGTTCATCACTTGCGTGCGCACGGGTTCGCAACGCGCCATCGATGCCATGACGCTGTCGATCGTCGCCGGATCGGTGTCCGGACCATGCAGCACGGACATGCTGCGTCCGGCCACCTCGTCCGCGCTGTAGCCGCTGCGGCGCTCGAAGGCGGCGTTGGCGAAGATGATCGCCTGGTCGCCGCCCTCCGTCACCTTGACGATCAATACCATGTCGTTCAGGTTGGCCAGTGCGGCCGAGGTCAGGCCCAGCTGGCCGTTGGCCTCGCGCAGCGCCGTCTGTCCCTCTTCCAGCGATGCGGCGAAACCGCGCACGTCACTCAAGGAACCCGACAGGCCTTTCAGCAGCGTGCCGCAGGTAATGGTGATGAATCCGCCCACGCAGGCGAAATTGAGCGTGAAGATGCCGACGCCCTGCCAGGAATCGTTGGCCAGGTCGGCGACGGGCAGGGCGCCGTGGCCCGTCAGGCCCAGCACCAGCATCGAGGCGGCGCCGAGGGCCAGCATCGCGAACCCGGCCGGCATGCCGAGCAGGATCACCGCCATCACGGGCACCGCCATCAGGTAGCACACGCCGAGCGCGCCGACGGTGAGCAGCGTGCCCGTGGCCACGCCGAACAGCATCGCCAGGTAGTTCCAGACGCGGACGCGGTAGGGCAGGCGGTCCAGCCGCCAGATCGCGAAGATCCAGCCCAGGGCCAGGACGTCCATCAGGGCAACCTCCGGCCGGCCGTAGTAGATGGCGAGCGCGGCGCTCGGCACCGTGGCGACGAGTCCGACGACGCGTGCGATCGACATCAGTGAGGTAAAAATGCGAAATCGCCACTGGCAGATGTCGTTCGAGCTGATCATGAATAGGTTCCAATCCGCACACAGTTATGTAATTATTACCAACTATTGCGATGCGGAAATAGCATACCATCGCCGACCGGCTGTCTGTGTACGCCGGAACGTCGCCGCGTTGTAGTCCTGGTCTGACAAGGAGGCATGTCAGTCGTGGCGGCCGGTATATCCAGCCCCATCCGTAACGTGCTCCCGTAAAGACGAGACGAAGGCAGAATCGTCGCTGCGTCGCACGACGCAACTGGTCCCTCCCTTTTCTGCGACGCGTCCCGACCAATTTTGGAGAGCGTAATGAAGAACACCGCAGTCTTTTCGCTGCTGGCAGCCTGTGTCCTGGCTGGCCCTTCCGCACTGGCAGCCACCCGCTCGATCACTTCCCTCGAGAACGTGCAATGGAACGTGATCGACCTGACACCCCAGGACGGGGCGGCGGCGGGCTATGTGCCTTCGACCCGGCAGTACCGGCAACTGCGCGGCGTCGTATCGTCGGAAACGGCGCCCTACTATGGCGTCGATTTCCAGTCGTCGGTCGATGCGACGACGGCGCTGGACAGCCGCCACGCATTCGGCACGTCCTTCGCGGAAGGCCACGCGGGCGCCGGGTTCGAGAGCACGACCGTGATGGCGTTCGCCGACGATGCGCTGGGCCAGGATGGCCGCGTCAGCATGAATATGTCGGGCGGCTTCGACTTCACGCTGCTGCCGCATACGCAGCTGGTGGTCACGGGGGTTGCCTCCTGGGCCGACACCGTGATCGGCGGCGTGCCGGGCTGGGCGCAATCCTATTTGCAGGTGGGGGCGCTGGACGGCGACAATCCGGATCCGCCCATCGATTTCCGCTTCACGCATACGGCCATCCCGACGAACGACAGCACCGGCCACCAGGGCTTTACGCTCGTCTACCTGAACGAGTCCGATACGGCGATGCAGACGAATTTCTACATGTCCGTGAATGCGATCGCCGCCGTGCCGGAGCCGGCCGAGGTGACGATGCTGCTGGGTGGTCTGGCTGGGCTTGCCGCGATGGGACGTGCAGGCCAGCGGCGCAAGCGCAAGGGCCGGCAGTAACTACGCCAAAAGCCCGTCGCCCCTGCGCAGGCAGGGGTCTGATGTTGCTCGCTGCACGCAAACTCGGGCCCCTGCCTGCGCAGGGGCGACGATGGTGTCCTTGTCGTTTGCGTACCCGGCCTATTCGTCGAAGTCCTCGGCCAGGTTCTTCCAGCCGCGGCTCTTGGCGAACGGGACGAATTCCTCGGGCGCCTCGAGCACGATCAGCTGGCTCTCCTGCAGGCCGGCGTCGCCGAGGCCGAAGTCCGGCCCCTTGTAGCCGAGCGCGCGCAGGCGGTCGACGATCTGGCGCAGCAGTACGGTGTCCTTGTGCGCGCCCGGTTCGAGGCGGGCCTTGAAGTCCACGTACACGTCGATGATCCCGTAGCCTTCGTCGAAGATGCGGATCGCCTTGACGTCGAGGGTACGGCCGTTGCCGTCCTTGGCCTGGAAGGGGCCGGACAGCTCGATATCGGAATTGGTAGTCATGGCCCTAGCATAGCACCAGGACGTCTTGTGCGGCGGACGCCCGCGCCGCGCATGGGCGACGCGGGGCGACGCGGGGCGACGCGGGGCGTCGCGTGTGGCGATGGGGTCGTCAGGCTGCCTTGGCCGCGGCCGCAGGCACCGGCACGGGCCAGTCCATCACGGCCAGCCAGGCCAGCAGCGCCAGCGCTGGCAGCAGGCACCAGAAACCGAACCAGACATAGGCGGTGCCGCCGGCGATGCAGCCGATGGCAAAGGCGACCACGGGCCAGAAGAACTTCTTGAAGCGCTCGCGCACGGCCGGGGTCGCGCGGCCGGTGGCCATGTCGGTGGCGTCGATCAGGATGCCCGTCACGTTGCCCGTCATGACCGTGGTCGGCGCCAGGCGCGCGAATTCCAGCTTGCTGGCCGCGTTGTGCACGCCCATGCCGGCCGCGCCCAGCATGCCGCAGACGAGCACCAGCGGCGCCTGCGCATCGGCGATCGGCGCCGCGGCCAGGCCGGCCACCATGAAGCCGGTGAGCAGCACCAGCTGCATGAGCAGCAGCGGGCGCGCCGGATTGTGCTGCAGGCGCGCGCAGCGGAAGTCGAGCAGGCGGGCCAGGACGACGCCGGCGGCGAAGGCCGGTATCGCGAGGAATTTCAGCAGCAGCACGTGGCCGCCCGAGGGCCGGGCGATCTCGGTGCCGATCAGCACGAAGTTGCCCGTGACGTGGGCCGTGAACAGGCCGAACAGGGCGACGAAGCCCGCCGTGTCGACGTAGCCGGCCACGAGGCCGAGGGTAATGCCGAGCAACAGGTCGCTGGGTTTGATCATGCGTATTTCTCCTCAGAATGCAAAGCAGGAGCAGCCGAACGCGCCCCAGAAGGACGAGAAGTCGGAGACCGGCACATTGGAACGGCGCGCCTTGTCGTGCGCGTGGGCGTGGACCGAGCAGGCGCCGCGGCACTGGTGCGGCAGCGCTGCCGCCTTCTGCGCCACCGGGCGGTAGTGGCCCGGCACTTTTGCCACCGGCGACCAGTCGGGCAGCACGGGGATCGACGGCGGCGCATAATCGCCGAACGGACCCTGGCCGAACACGACCTTGCCGCCGACGACCGTCAGCACGGACTCGATGGCCTTGATGGACTCCTCGTCGACGCGGAAGAAGTCGGCGGAGAGCACCGCCAGGTCGGCCAACATGCCTTCCTGGATGCGGCCCTTCTTGCCTTGCTCGCTGGAGAACCAGGCGCTGCCCGAGGTCCACAGTTCGAGCGCCGTGTGGCGGTCCAGGCGGGAGGCAGCGTCGTACAGCTTCAGGCCGCCGACGGTGCGGCCCGACACGAGCCAGTACAGCGCCGTCCACGGGTTGTAGCTGGCCACGCGGGTGGCGTCGGTGCCGGCGCCGACGGGAATGCCGGTGTCGAGCATGCGCTTGATGGGCGGCGTGGCCTTGGCGGCGTCGGCGCCGTAGCGGTCGACGAAGTACTCGCCCTGGAAGGCCATGCGGTGCTGGATCGCGATGCCGCCGCCCAGTGCTTTTACGCGGTCGATATTACGCTCGCTGATCGTCTCCGCATGGTCGAACATCCAGCGCAGGCCGGCGAACGGGATCTCGCGGTCGACCTTCTCGAACACGTCGAGCATGCGCGAGATCGATTCGTCGTAGGTGGCGTGCAGGCGGAACGGCCAGCGCTGGCTCACCAGGTGGCGCACCACCTGTTCCAGCTCGTCCTCCATGCCCTGCGGCAGGTCGGGGCGCGGCTCCAGGAAGTCCTCGAAGTCGGCGGCCGAGAACACGAGCATCTCGCCGGCGCCGTTGTGGCGGTAGTAATCCGTGCCCTGGCCCGGGGTGACCATGTCGGTCCATTTCTGGAAGTCCTGCAGCTCCTTGCCCTTGTTCTGGGTGAACAGGTTGTAGGCGATGCGGATCGTGAGCTGGTCCTGCGCGGCCAGCTGCTCGACGACCTGGTAGTCCTCCGGGTAGTTCTGGAAGCCGCCGCCGGCGTCGATGGCGCTGGTGAGGCCCAGGCGGTTCAGTTCGCGCATGAAGTGGCGCGTCGAGTTGATCTGCTGTTCGATGGGCAGCGTCGGGCCTTTGGCGAGCGTGGCGTACAGGATCATCGCGTTGGGACGGGCGATCAGCATGCCGGTGGGGTTGCCGGCGCCGTCGCGCACGATCTCGCCGCCCGGCGGGTTCGGCGTGTCCTTGTCGTAGCCGACGGCGCGCAGGGCTGCGCGGTTGAGCAGCGCGCGGTCGTACAGGTGCAGCACGAACACCGGCGTGTCCGGCGCGGCGGCGTTCAGTTCCTCGATGGTCGGCATGCGCTTTTCCGCGAACTGGAATTCGTTCCAGCCGCCGACCACGCGCACCCATTGCGGATGCGGGGTGCGCAGCGCCTGTTCGCGCAGCATGCGCATGGCGTCGGCCAGCGAGGGCACGCCTTCCCAGCGCAGCTCGAGGTTGTAGTTCAGGCCCCCGCGGATCAGGTGCAGGTGCGAGTCGTTCAGGCCGGGGACGACGGTGTGTCCGGCCAGGTCGATCACCCGGGTGGCGTTGCCGCGATGGCGCATCACTTCCTGGGCGTCGCCGACCGCCACGAACCTGCCGTCGGCGATGGCGACCGTGTCGGCTTCGGGACGGCTGCGGTCCAGCGTATGGAAGCGCCCGTTCGTGAGAATCAGGTCGGCAATGGCGGGTGTGGTCATGGTTGGCTCCTGTAACGATTGATGCTTGCGTCCGTTTGGACAATGGTCGCGCCGTTCCGGTTCAATGGGCGCGGCTGTATTGCAGCGGCGATTGACCGGTACGGCGGCGGAAACTGCGGCAGAAATGGCTCTGGTCGGCGAAATGCAGCAGCATGGCGATTTCGCACACGCTGTGGCGGCGGCCGGCGAGCATGCCCTGGGCGTGCTCGATGCGCCGGCGCATCAGGTAGCGCATGGGCGGATCACCCGTGGCGGCGCGGAACAGGCGCGAAAAATAATGCCGCGACAGGCCCGCATGGCTGGCCAGGTCGGCCAGCGTGAGAGGCTCGGTCAGGTTGGCGTCGATGTAGCGGCGTACCCGCTCCACCGGGGCGAAGAACCGCTCCGTCATCACGCGCCTTCCTGCCGCGCGGGAAGGCCGGGGGCGCAGCGCAGCGGCAGCACGACCCGGAACGTCGCGCCGCATGGCTCCGCCGGCACGAACTCGATGCGGCCACCATGCGCCTCGGCGATGGCGCGGCTGATCGACAGGCCCACGCCGGTGCCGTGCGGCTTGGTCGAATGCAGCGCGTCGAAGATGCGGGTTTCCTCGCCGGGCGGCACGCCTGGACCGTTGTCGGTCACGCGCAGTTCCAGCTGCGCCGGCGCGACCGCCTCCGACACGAGCGCGATGCGGCGCGCGCGGCCCTCGATGCCGGCCAGTGCTTCGACGGCATTGAGCAGCAGGTTCATCACGATCTGCTGGATCTGGGCGCGGTTGGCGTGCAGCTGCACGCCTGCCAGTTGCAGGCGGCTCTCGAACTGCACGCCCTGCCGTTGCATCAGCGCGCGCAGCAATTGCACGACTTCCAGCAGCGCCGTGTCGATCGGGAAGGTGCTGACGTCCTCGGTCTGGCGCCGTGCCAGGCCGCGCACGCTGCGCACGATGTCGCCGGCCTGGCGTCCGCAGGCGGTGATCTGTTCCAACGCTTCCAGCGCGCGGCCGGCATCGGGCTGGGCGCGGCGCAGCCAGCGCCGCGCGGCCGCCGCGTGCAGCAGGATCGCAGCCAGCGGCTGGTTGACCTCGTGCGCGATGGCGACGCCGAGTTCGCCGACGGTATCGGCGCGGGCGGCGCGGCGCTCCTCGCCCGGTTCGCCCGGGACGTGCGCGCGGGCGTGCGGCACGGCATCCCAGGTCTGCATCAGGTAGCGCACGCGGCCGTGGGCGCCCCAGTCGCGCCAGGCATCGAGCGCGAGGCGGCGGTAGGCCGGCAGCGCCGCGTGCAGCTCCAGCCGGGCGCACAGGGCGGCCGCGCGCTCCCACGCCAGCGCCGCGACCCAGGTCAGGCGCGCGCCGCGTGCAAGGCCGGCGGCC
>CAUSCY010000091.1:0-12400 GCA_963529995.1 uncultured Massilia sp.
CCAGTTTCTCAAATCCAATCCGAATGAACAACCTATTGAAACATCACAGCTAGGGGTGCGCGCCGCCTGCTCCTTGAGCATCTCCAGTGCGCGCTTGAGCGTGGTGACGCCGTCCCAGCGCAGCTCCATATTGTAGTTGAGGCCTTCGCGGATCACGTGCAGGTGGGAGTCGTTCAGGCCAGGGATCACGGTCCTTCCGCCGGCGTCGATCACCTGCGTGTCCGCCTGCTTCAGCTTGAGCACCTGGGCATTGCTGCCGGTGGCGAGCACCTTGCCGTCCTTGACGGCCACGGCCTGCACGAACTCGCCCTCCTTGACCATGGTGGCGACCTTGCCGTTGGTGAGGATCAGGTCGGCCTTGCTTTGGTCCTGGCCTTGGACGGCGCCGACGGCGAGCAGGCTGGCGAGCGCGGTGGCGATGGCGGTCTGGACGGGTTTCATGTGTTCTCTCTCTTGTGGATGGACGTAAGGGGCCGCACCGCATGCAGTGTGGATTTTTGATTTCGTAGGGTGGGCACCATGTGCCCACCGATGCGTTGCCGCGTTACGCGCAAGGTGGGCACATGGTGCCCACCCTACGGCGATCGACGATTCAAGGGTAGCGAACGGGCCGCCCCGGCAGCTCCGGCAGCGGAATGAATTCCGTCTCGCCCGGCACGCGCGCGAAGCGCTGTTCGCGCCAATCTTCCTTGGCCTGCTCGATGCGGTCGGCCGAGCTGGAGACGAAATTCCAGGTCAGGTAGCGCGGGCCGTCCATCGGTTCGCCGCCCAGCAGCATCAGGCGTACGCCCGCCTCTCCCGTCGCGCCCAGCGTCACGACGGCGCCCGGCTTCAGCACCACCAGCTGGTTCGGGCCGAAGCGGCCGTCGCGGCCCAGGTCCAGCGTGCCTTCGACGATGTACACGGCCTGCTCCGGATACTCGGCCGGCAGCGTCAGCCGCGCGCCCGGCGCCAGGGCCAGGTCGACATAGAACATCGGCGACTCGACCGGTACCGGCGAACGCTTGCCGAAATAGTCGCCGGCGATCAGGCGCGCCGTGGCGCCGTCCCCTTCGATCAGCGGCAGGTCGGCCGCCGCCGTGTGGGAAAAGCTCGGGTCTTTTTCTTCCTTCGCCTGGGGCAGCGCCACCCAGCACTGCAGGCCGGACAGCATCGAGCCGGCGGCGCGCACCTGCGGGCCCGTGCGCTCGGAATGGACGATGCCGCTGCCGGCCGTCATCCAGTTCACTTCTCCCGGCTTGATGTCCTGGAAGGTGCCGAGGCTGTCGCGGTGTGATATCTCGCCGGACAGCAGGTAGGTCACGGTCGACAGGCCGATGTGCGGGTGCGGACGCACGTCGATGCCCTGGCCGGGCTGGAACACGTGCGGTCCCATCTGGTCCAGGAAAACGAAGGGGCCGACCATGCGCCGTTCCTTGTGCGGCAGCGCGCGGCGCACTTCGAAGCCGTCGCCCAGGTCGTGGGTGCGCGGCACGACGACGGTCTGCACCATTTCCATCTCGTCGCGGGGATCAAGGATGCTCATGTCAGCGTGCCTCCGTGGTGATGGCGATCGTGCCGCTCAGGGTTTTATGGACCGGGCACTTGTTGGCGATGTCGGTCAGGCGCGCCTTTTCCTCGTCGCTCAGCTGGCCGACGTATTCGATCTCGCGGTGCAGCGCATACGCCGCCCCTTCCTGGCCATGCTTGATCGCGACCTTGATCTCTTCCAGCGGCCAGCCCTTGCGCTTCGCGTACAGCGTGACGGTCAGCGTGGTGCAGGCGGCCAGCGCGGCGGCCAGGATGTCGTGCGGTTCCGGACCGCTGTCCTCGCCGCCCAGTTCGCGGCTCACGTCGGTCAGAATGCGGTGCGGGCCGATCTCGATCACCTGCTGCAGCGGGCCCGTGCCGCGATGGGTCTTCACTTCCATGGTCTTCCACGTTTTGTTCTGTCTCGTCGCTCTCGGTGGATTGTACGCCGTAGACATACCCATCCACCTTGAATGCTAGTGCCTTTACGGGTGCCGCGCCACCGTCACAGGGGCAGGTCGAACAGCAGCACTTCGGCGTCCTTGGCATCGCTCAGGCCGACCACGGCTTCGTCCGTCACCCGCACGGCATCGCCAGCCTGCAGCGCGCAGCCGTTCACCGTCACGCTGCCGCGCGCCACCTGCACATAGGCCTGGCGGCCCTGCTGCAGCGGGTGGCTGACGGCGTCCGCGCCATCCAGGATCGTCGCGTAGATCGCCGCATCCTGGCGCAGCGACACCGAACCCTCGCGGCCGTCGCGGGAAGCGATCAGGCGCAGCTTGCCGCGCTTGGAATCCGCGTCGAAATGCTTTTCCTCGTAGCCCGGCGCGCCGCCCGCCTCGGACGGGATGACCCAGATCTGCAGGAAGTGCACGGGTTCCGTCCTGGAGCCGTTGTACTCGCTGTGGGTGACGCCGGTGCCCGCGCTCATGCGCTGCACGTCGCCGTAGCGCAGCACGGAACCGTTGCCCATGCTGTCCTTGTGCTCCAGCGCGCCGTCCAGCACGTAGGAAATGATCTCCATGTTCTGGTGGCTGTGCGGGTCGAAGCCGCGGCCCGGCGCCACGCGGTCTTCGTTGATGACGCGCAGCGGTCCGACGCCCATATGGGCCGGGTCGTGGTAGTGACCGAACGAGAAGGTGTGCTGCGAGCGCAGCCAGCCGAAACTGGCGACACCGCGGTCCTGGCTTTTACGTACGTTCAGCATGGTGTTTCTCCTGTTGAGCGCGTTCGAACGGTTCGAACGCGGTGCGCTTCGCAAGCCCGTCAGCATTGCTGCCGTGTCGACTGAAGCGCGTTTCGATGGAGCCATTATGGGCGCCGCCCGGGCAGAAGAAAAACGAGTTATTTTTTGTTCTATGATCGAAAAATTCGATTATCATTCGCGTCCCGCCACCCGTTTCTTCGACCATGCTCAAGATCAGCCTCGATGCCCTCCTCACTGTCGACACCATTGCCCGCCGCGGCAGCTTTTCCGGCGCCGCGAAGGAGCTGTACCGGGTGCCGTCGACGATCTCGTACACGGTCGCCAAGCTCGAGGAAGACCTGGGCGTGCAATTGTTCGAACGCTTCGGCCCACGCGTCGTGCTGACGGCCGCCGGCGAGGAATTGCTGAAGGAAGGCCGTTACCTGCTCAAGGCGGCGAGCGACCTGGAGAGCCGCGTGCGCCGCGTGGCGTCCGGCTGGGAGACGGAATTCGCGCTGGGCATGGATTCGGCCCTGTCGCCGCTGGGCCTGCAGGACGATATCCGCGCCTTCTACGAGGTGGCGGACCAGACCCGTTTGCGCATCGTGCGCGAGGCGCTGTCCGGCACCTGGGAAAGCCTGCTCGACCGCCGCGTCGACCTGCTGGTGGGCGCGGCCGGCGAAGGTCCGTCGGGCGGCGGCTATACGGCCGAGCCGCTCGGCACGATGTCCTTCGTGTTCGTCGTCGCGCCCTGCCACCCGCTGGCGGGCGTGCGCCACCGCCTGAACAAGACGGACCTGTCCGTCCACCGCGCCGTGTCGGTGGCCGACTCCGTGCGCGTGCTGCAGGCGCGCACCGTCGGCCTGCTGTTCGGCCAGGACACGCTCACCGTGCCGGACATGCAGACCAAGTACGAATTCCAGCTCGCCGGCCTCGGCTTCGGCTTCCTGCCCGAAGCCTGGGCCCGCGCCGACATCGATGCCGGCCGCCTGGTCGTGAAGGAAGTCGAGGAACCGAAGCCGGACGAGACGCTGTACATGGCCTGGCGCACGGGCGAGGACGGCGCCGCCATGCAGTGGTGGCGCGAGCGGCTGCGCGCGCTGCCGCCGCTGGCGCGCATGCTGTCAGAGAATTGCAATGTGGAAAAGGCAACGAGTATTGCCACGTAAAACCTATACCTTCGGATGACTAGACCTATGGGGGGCACATGTCCAGAATGTCCGGGTCCGGATGTGGCAGCGGCAAGCAGTCCATTCGGTTCCGAGAATTTCTCACCTGAAAGGACTTTGCCATGACCATCACCCGTACCAGCAACACCATCACGACCCGCGACGGCACCACGATCTACTTCACCGACTGGGGCCATGGCCCGGCCGTCACGTTCAGCCACGGCTGGCCGCTGAATGGCGACGCCTGGGAAGACCAGATGATGTTCCTGGCCGAAAAAGGCTACCGCGTCATCGCCCACGACCGCCGCGGCCACGGCCGTTCGAGCAAGACCTGGCACGGCAACCACATGAACGACTACGCCGACGACCTGGCCCAGCTGATCGAGGCGCTCGACCTGCACAACATCACGATGGTCGGCCACTCGACCGGCGGCGGCGAAGTCGCCCGCTACATCGGCCGCCACGGCAGCGACCGCGTCAAGAAAGCCGTGCTGGTCGGCGCCGTGCCGCCGCAGATGGTGAAATCGCCGACCAACCCGGGCGGCCTGCCGATGGACGTGTTCGACGGCATCCGCCACGGCGTGCAGTCGGACCGCTCGCAGTTCTTCCAGGACCTGAGCGCCCCGTTCTACGGCTTCAACCGCGACGGCGCCAAGACCTCGCAAGGCATGCGCGACACCTTCTGGGCACAAGGCATGCAGTGCAGCATCCGCGCCGCCTACGAGTGCATCAAGCAGTTCTCGGAAACCGACTTCACCGAAGACCTCAAGCGCATGGACATCCCGACCCTGCTCATCCACGGCAGCGACGACCAGATCGTCCCGATCGACGCAGCGGCCCGCCGCGCCGTCGAGTTCCTGCCGCAAGGCCGCCTGGTCGTCTACGAAGGCGCGCCGCACGGCCTGCCGTCGACCCACAAGGACCGCCTGAACGCGGACCTGCTGGAATTCCTGCGCAGCTGATCAAAGCTCCGGCAAGAAAAAACCGCCCAATCCCTGTCGGGATCGGGCGGTTTTTTGTGTTCGGTGGGCACGTGGTGCCCACCCTACGGCAACGAACCGGGCTGCATTCACGTAGGGTGGGCACCACGTGCCCACCATTCACCGTGTATCGGCCACCTGCCTCGGCGCCGGCGCCGGCGCCAGCGGATCGAGCAACTGCCCAGCCAGCGTCTCCGGCTGCGGCGTGTCGGTGCCGTACGCCGCCGGCCAATGGCGCGGCAGGTAATGGCTGCCGAACACGCGGTCCAGGATCGGCAGCGTGGCAGCGTAATTGCGGTTGATGTGGTCATGGCGGCTGTGGTGCCAGTGGTGGAAGGCCGGCGTCGTCACCAGCCATTCGAGGGGCCCCAGCCGCCAGCGCACATTGGCGTGGATGAAGTAACCCCATGCCAGCCCGGCGATCGTCAGCAGCGCCGGCATCGCGCTGCCGGCCACGGTCGGGCCGGCCAGGCCCAGCAGGTACAGCGGCACCAGGCCGAACAGCCGCGTCACGACCATGTCGACGGGATGCGTGCGCGTGTTCGCCAGAAAATGCATGTGCTCGGTGCTGTGGTGCAGCGCGTGGAAGCGCCATAGCCACGGCAGTTCGTGGCTGAGCCGGTGGCCCCAGTAGACGCCGATCTCGCCGATGACGAAAGCGAGCGCGATGCGCGCGGCGGCCGGCAGCGCCTCGACCGCGGCGACCAGCGCGCCCGGCACGACGTGGCGGGCGGCCGCCGCGAGCAGCGCCACCGGCACGCTCAGCACCAGGATCGGCACCAGGCTGCTGATCGTGTAGTACGCCAGGTTGTGCAGCAGTTCGCGCCGCGACAGCTTCGTGTCGTGGGCGCCGAACCAGCGTTCCAGCGGCACGAAGACGGCCGTCAGCAGCACCAGCCAGGCGCACAGGCGCAGCACGGTGGCGGCGAATTCGTGCAGGGAAACGCTCACGGCAACGGGTCCGCGTCAGGTGCGGCCGGGAGGCTCAGGCGCGCTTGTTACGGCGGCGGCGCGCGGCGTAACCGGCCAGGCCGATGCCGCCGAGCAGCAGGCTCAGGGTCGACGGCTCGGGGACCTTCGATTCCATCTTGACGTCGTCCAGCAGCAGGAACGGCGGCGCGCCGGACGAGCTGCTCTTGGCCAGGAAGGACAGGATCTCGCTGGTGCTGGTCGCCGTGAAGGTCATGCTCGCCGTCTGCCAGCCGCTGAAGCCGCCGTTGGCGATGCTCAGCTTGCTGCTGTCCTGGAAGGTGCTGGTCTTGTAGGTGCTGCCCAGGCCGACCCGCCAGTAGTTGTTGGCATTGTCGCCGTTGAAGCCGGCCTGCTGCGACAGCGCATAATTGAAGGTCAGCGTGTAGTCGGTGCCGACCGCCAGGCCGCTGATCGTCTGGAACAGCAGGCCCGGGTGATACAGCGCGTCCGACGCGAAGACGTTGCCGCCGCCCGGTGACGCGCCGAAGCCGTTGTTATTTCCCTTCAACATGATCGCGGATGCCGTGGTGGTCGCGATGCTCGGATTGAGCAGGAAGTTGTAGCCGCCGTCGTTGCCGTTGTAGCTGGTCCAGCCGACCAGCGTGCTGCGGTTGGCGACGCCCGCGGTATAGGACAGCTGCTTGTTGCCGCCGTTGGTGGTCAGCTCGAAGTTGCCGTTGGTGACCAGGATCGGCGCGGCATCGGCCACGCTCGCGCTCAGCGCGGCGACGGCGGACAGGGACAGCAGGACGGACTTGATACGCATGGTGCTTGGCTCCAATCGTTGTCGGACAGTAGAAGGAAAGACTGCCGGCAATGTTTGGGCCGACGACGGCGCGATGGCAGCAATTCCATCGAACCTTTGACGTGCATCTAGCCGAAATTTGACGGAACTAATTGCACTGATGAGATTCTATACAACATGTACTCTGTAAATCAATACCAAAATACAATCTTAGTTGTATTTTAGAAATCAATCGTCGCGATAGGCGGGATCGTCGCGATTCAGGCCCAGCTTGCGGCCTCCTCGTCGTAGGCGACGCGCGCGGCGACGGCCAGTTCCACGCGTGTGCCCACGCCAGGCGTCGACACGATGTCGAGCCGGGCGCCGATGCGCACGGCCCGCTCGCGCATGCCGACCAGGCCCCAATGCCGTCCCTTGACGCGCTTGCGCACCTTGCCTTCGTCGAAGCCGGTACCGTCGTCCGCCACCCGCAGCACCAGCAGGTCGCTGCCATAGTCGAGGGTCAGCGCGACATGGGCGGCGCGGGCATGGCAGAACGCGTTGCGCAGCGCCTCGGCGCCGATTTCGGCGATTTCGTCCTGCACGTGCGGCCGCACGTGCGTGCGCGTGCCCGTCACCGTCATCCGGAAGGCCGTGTCCGGGAAGGTCGCCGCCAGCGTCTTGCCCGTGTCCGCCAGCACGCGCTCGGCGTTGCGGCCGGAACGCAGTTCGTGCACCTGGTTGCGGCCCTCGGCCAGCGTGTCGTCGGCCTGGTCGAGCACGGCCTCGAGCTGCACGCGCACGGCGTCCCCCGGCGGCAGCCGCCTGGCCGCCGCATGCACCCGCAGCACCAGGCCCTGGACGCTCTGCAGGAAGGTATCGTGCAGCGTGCGGGCGATACGCTCGCGCTCCGCCAGGCGCGCGTCGTGGCGGTCGGCGATGCGCCGGGTCGCCGCGCGCAGGCGATAGTGGTACAAGCCGTACAAGCCCATAGCCGCGCACACGGCGAGGGCGACGCGGAACGCGAGGCTTTGCGTGACGGTCGGTTCGATGACGATCGACGTGGCGGCATCCTCGATGCTGGCCACGCCGTCTTCGTTGACGGCGCGCACGCGGAAGGTATAACGGCCCGGCGCGATGTTCGTGTACCAGGCCATGCGCCGCAAGCCGCCGTCCTGCCAGTCGCGGTCGCGCCCTTCCAGCATGTACTGGAAGCGCACGCCATCGGCGCGCGACAGGCTCGGCGCGCCGTAGCCGATCGAGAAATCCTCGATGCCCGTCGGCAGCCGCACCCGGGCACCCGTATAGGCCTGCCCCGCCGCATGGACGGCGGCGATGGACACGACCGGCCGCTGCAGCGTATCGCGCCTCAGCCGCCGCGGGTCGAGCTGCACGATGCCGTTCGAGGTCATGAACCACATCCGTCCATCCGGGTGCGTGAACACGCTGTGCAGCCGGCCCTCCAGCATCGCCTGGCCGGGGTAGCCGTCATGGGCGTCGATCAGCGTATAGCGCAGCAGCGCGCCGGGATCGGCCATCGCGGCGCGCCAGTCGGCCGCCGCGACGTGGACGATGCCGCGCGCGCCGTTGAGCCAGACGTCGCCGTCGGGGGTGACGCCGCGCCCGGACACGTTGCGCAGCACGTCGGGCACGGCCGCCTTCAGCATGCGGAAGCGCCCCTGCTGCAGGACGGCGATGCCCTCCTCGCCCGCCGCCAGCACGTCCGGGCCGTCGAAGACGGCGACGGGCCGGCCGATCGGTCCCGTGCCGTAGGTCGTCATGCGGTTGTGGTCCCACAGCACCACGGTGCCGTCCAGCGTGGCCAGCCACAGCCGGCCCTTGCCGGCCGGCGCGGAGGTATACAGATGGCGCGGGAAGGTCCAGCGGTCGCGGTAGTACCACTTGCCGTTCTCGAATCCGACCAGGCCGATCTCGGATGCCCCGACATGCAGGATTTCGCCGTCGTCGAGCATCCCGAAGATCGACAGCGGGATGCGCCTGCCGTCCGGCGCCGGCGGCAGCGCGATCGGCGTCTCCGCGCCGTGGCTGCGCCGGAAGATGGCGGTCCGGCCGGCCAGCAGCAGCGCGCCGTCGCGGTCGTTGGCGACGACGCTGACGGGACGGGTGCGGTCTTCCTGCACGCTGCCGTCCGCGCGGATCTTCCACAGCCGCCGCGAGATCGCCTCCGCGACCCAGACATCGCCTTCGGTATCGCTGGCCATCGTCCAGCTGTTCTTGCCGGGGTCGATGGGGACCCGCGTCACCTTGTTCGCGCGCAGGCGGTCCAGCCCATCCTGGGTGCCGAACCAGATATTCCCGGAACTGTCTTCGAGCAGGCAGTTCACGGTGGCGGATGCAAGGGACGCGAAGCGAGAGGGCGAGGCGCCCGGCTTCGTCACTGCCGCGCCGGCAAGCAGGCAGCCCCCGCCACCCGGGCAGTCGACGAGCCACAAATTGCCGTCGCGGTCGAACTGGCCGCGCGCACGCGACTCGACATGGTTGGCGCCGCGCGCACGCGGCAGCGGGCGTGCCGGCGCCGGCAGGGGCGCCTCGACGAGGCTCGCCAGCGCCTGGCCGGCGCGCGGCGCCTGCGGCAAGGCCCACATGCGGCCATCCGGCGACTGGGCCAGGCGCGCCATGGCCGGCGTACGCGCTATCCGGCGCAGGCGCTGCGCCGTGCGGTCGAGCAGATAGATGCCGTGCGGGCCGGTCGACCAGATGCGGCCGTACTGGTCGGCCAGCACCGTAAACATGCCACCATCGGGCAGTCCCAGGTCGTCGATATCGCCGGCATCGGGGGGCGTGGTGTCGGCCTCCGCGCCGCCCTCGGGCGGAATGCGGCGCCAGCGCCCGTTCGCCATGCGCCACAAACCGGTGCTGGAGGCGACCCAGGCGGTACCGTCCGCATCGAAGGCGAACGCAAACGCGAATCCGACGACTTCCTGCGGCAGCTCAGGCGTGATGTCCCTGAGGACGCCGCCACGCAGCACGAAGATACCGCGCGCATCGTCGGCGATCCACAGTTCGCCGTCGGCACGCGCCGCCAGCACGTCGATGCGGGTAGGCACCCGCGCCATGGGAGGCAGCGCGAAACGCTTGAACTGGATGCCGTCAAACTGGTACAGGCCGTTCTGGCTGCCGAGCCACAGCATGCCGTCCGGCGTCTGCGCCATGCTGCGGATGTCGATCGGCGCGCCGTCCTCGGCCCGCCAGGCCGTGTGGGTGTAATCGGGCTGCGGCGACGCGGCGCGCGCGGGCAGCGATAGCAGCAAGGCGCAAGCGAAGATGACGCTGCTGCGCAGCAATGAGTAAAGCATCGATGAATCGTCTGTGGGATGGAGCGGACCAGGCCGGTATTGTGCACCGATGAAAGGGCATTGCCTATCATTAATTGTTAGCGCAATCTGCACGGCGAACCCAGCGGTGCGGCGAGGTGGACCGAGAGCCCGCTATAGTGGCGCCATGACCGACCAGCACCGCTATCCCACCACGCCCGACGGACGTTACTTCGTCGTCGCCGGACGTCTGTGGCGCACCAGCAATCCAGCCCTGCCGCCGGACGAGCGCCAGCACCTCGTCGACGCCTTGATGGCGGCCCGGCGCCAGGTCGGCGCCGCCAAACGGGCCGGCGATGGCGAGGCCGAGCGGGACGCCCGTGCCGCCGTCGACGCGGCCAAGCGCGCGCTGGGCGAACGCGGTCCCGTCTGGTGGGCCGACGGCGCGCCCGATTTCAACCGCAAGATGGTCGTCAATACGCCGTATGCCGCTTGGCATGCGGCGCTGGACGCCACCGGACCGTAACGCACGGTTCAGGCGGGCAGTTCGGCCACGCGATGCATCGCATCGAGCGGATGCGGCTGGCCCGCCGGCATGGGCTCATCGTGGGCGCTGAACAGGCTGAACATCGCGATGCCCGGGGACGTCGCCGGATGCACCTGCAGGATCACGCACAAGCCGCCCATCAACAGGCCGAACAGGACGAACGTCAGATAGTATTTCATGTTCTGCTCCTCGGACCGGCTTCGCTGTCGATAAACCGGATTAACGCGCCTGAAGGATATTTCGCTGACAGCCAGCTGGCATGGAATCCATCTTAGGTCGGCGCGCGCCCGTGCGCCATCATCTGTTTGTATGAGCCAGGTACCTATTGGTTGGTGGCCGGGAGCTGCAGGGCCGGAAGCCGCAGGCCCGGCAGGCGCGGCACGATCTCGGCGCCCAGCTCCTCGACCTGTTCGGCGACCGCGCGCGGCCCCTGCAGGTTGAGCAGCATGTGGGCCACGCCCAGCCCCGCCATGCGCTCCAGGTAGGCGAGCAAGGCACGGCGGCCGGCGCGCAGGCCGAGTTCCAGCGGCTCGGGCGGCGCATCCGGATCGGCCAGCAGTTCGAGCTGCAGCGACTGCACGAAAGGCTTGGGCTCGCCGCCGGCGCGTTCCTGCAGCGCGCGCCGCCACAGTTCGATGCGCCCCTGCTGGCGCGCCTCCTCGCGGTGGTAGGTGGCCCAGCCGTCGGCCTGCGCCGCGATCCACTGCAGCGACTGGCGCGCGCTGCCCACGGCCAGCATCGGGATGCGCGCGGCGGGCGGCGGCGTGGGCGAGAAACCGGCCGTGGCCTGCAGCAGCGGCGCCCGCTCGCCGGCGCCGGGCGCCAGCGCGGCGCGCAGCAGCGCCCAGCGCTCGCGGAACAGGGCATCGCGCTCGTCGCCCACGCCGAACGCGCCGAATTCCTCCGGCCGGTCGCCCGAGCCGAGGCCCAGGATCATGCGCCCGCCGCTCAGGCGGTCGAGCGACCAGGCAGCCTTGGCCAGGTGCAGCGGATGGCGCAGCGACAGCACGGCGGCCGCCGTGCCGATCGCCGTCGCCGGCGCCGCCATGGCCAATGCCGCCAGCCACACGAACGGGTCGTCCAGCACCGCCGCCTCGCGCGCGCTGCCCTGCGGGACGATCAGCGGTACGTCGCGCGTCCACAGCGCGGCAATGCCGAGCGCGCCGGCGCGGGCGGCCAGCGCCGTCTCGCGCGCGATGTCGGCCGGCGCATCGGGGGCGCGCAGCAGCGGCGTCATGAGACCCAGCGTCAGGTGGCCGGCGCCGAGTACCTGGGCGTAGGCGCGGTTGAATCCGGGTTGGCGGTCGTCGTCCTGCATCATGCCTCCTTGCGTGTGTGCGGGGGACAGTATTGCGCGAAACGCGGGGGCGTGCAGGCGCCTGTCCATTTGCGCCTATCCATTTGCGCCTATCCATTTGTATAACTGGTGCCCGGCGCGGCATGGACGGACAATCGACGCATCCGATCCGAGGAACACCGAATGAACCTGCGCAGCCGTTGCCGGCATGGCGAACCGACACTGCCCGCCCCCGCCTGCCCGCCACGCCTACCCAAGGCGCATGGCCGCGGGGCGATGCGGCCTGCGCTCCTTCTTTCGTATGAGGGGATATTCCTACATCGACGCGATACTGGCTCTACCCTGGCCCAACACCTGCCGGAGGCCTGTGCCCCCTACGCGCCGATGAACTCACCGATCTTCCCGACCCGCACCCGGTCCGCGCCGCGCCTTTCCGGCGCGCCCTCGGACCTGCAGGAACAAGCCTGCCGCCGTGCCTGGCTGCTGCTGCGCAGCGCCGGCGCCCGCTTGCCGGCCGCGCCGTGCCGCGCCGATCCGGAACTCGCCCGCGAACTGCAGGACGCCTTCAATGCGGGCAGCCTGCCCGGCACGCTGATCGAGGACGAGGTGCAACGCGCGCTGGCGACCGGCCCATCCGACGCGACCCTGCTGGCCCTGACGCTGCTGGCCGCGGCGGCGCTGGAGCGCTGGCACGGCGGACGGCGCGCGCTGGCGCTGGCCGCCGCCTGCGCCGAGCTGGCG
>CAUSCY010000092.1:0-12163 GCA_963529995.1 uncultured Massilia sp.
TTATCGACTGTTGATTGTTAAAGAACTCGAATTCTGTACTGCCTTGCTGCGCTTTGCGAATCGTTTTGTTCGTCAGCAGCAGAGAAGTGAGATTATGCAGTGTTTCGCTTAACTCGTCAACCCCTCGTTTTCTTCCGCTTTCGCTGCCGTGAAGCTGCGTCTGCGTCGGAGGAGCGAGACTATAGCAAACGCATCGGCAGGTCCGCAAGAGTGTCCCGGCAGTTTTTTACAACAGCCAGTCGATGGGCAGCCAGGACAGCACGCGCACGCCGGCCCGCTTCCAGGCACTTGTTCCCGGTTCCTCGTGGTACGTCGTCACGCCCTCCCCCGTACGCTGCAGCCAGACCAGCTTGCCGTCCGCATCCAGGCGGACTTCGAAGGCCTTGTCCGGCATCGATTCGTTCAGCCGCGCCGCCAGCTGGCCGGCCAGCACGGGACTGTCGATGACGAGCCCCATCTCCGTATTCAAATCGATGGAACGCGGGTCGAGATTGAAGGAGCCGACGAAGACGCGCTTTCCGTCGACGCCGAAGGTCTTGGCATGCAGGCTCGACGAGGAACTGCCGCCGATGCGGCGCTGCTGCGTGGCCCCGTCGCCCATGCGGCGCAGCTCGTAGAGGGATACGCCCGCCTCCAGCAGCGCGCGCCGCCACTTGGCATAACCGGCGTGGACGGCCGCGACGTCCGTGGCCTGCAGCGAATTGGTCAGCACTCGCACGTGCACGCCGCGCTGCGCCAGGCCGGACAGCGTCGCCGCTGCTTCCTTGCCGGGGACGAAGTAGGGAGAGACGAGGTCGACGCTGCGGCGGGGCTCGCCCATCGCCTTGCCCAGCGTGACCACCAGGCGTTCCTGCTTGCGCCCCTTGCCCAGCGCCTTGGCCGGATCGTCGCTGAGCACGTGCGCCTCCGCCCATTCCAGCGGCAGGCGGCGCTGCACCAGTTGTTCGACGAAAGGCAGCTTGTGCAGCGCCTCTATATAAGCATGTGCCGCGGGCTTGCCGCGCAGTTCCTCGGCACGCCGCGCGAGCGCCTGGGCATCCTCGGCATCGTCCGCAGGCACGAGGGCCGCCACCGGATAGGCGGACGCGCTGTTCCAGTAGCGGTCGAATTCGCGCGAGACTTCCTGCACGGCCGGCCCGACCGCCAGCACGTCGAGGTCGACGAACAGGAAGTCGTCGCCCGCGCCGAAATACTCGTCGCCGACATTGCGTCCGCCGACGATGGTCACCTGGTTATCGACCGTGAACGATTTATTGTGCATGCGCCGGTTCAGGCGCGCGAAGTCGGTCAGGTAGCCGACGCCGCGCCAGGACCGCTGCGCGAAGGGATTGAACAGCCGCACCTCGACGTTCGGCATGCGGGACAGCCCCAGCAGGACGGGATCGAGCCCGGACGTGTTGTTATCGTCCAGCAACAGCCGTACGCGTACCCCGCGCGCCGCCGCACTGCGCAAGGCGTCGAGCAGCAGCGTACCGGTCAGGTCGCCGTGCCATATATAGTATTGAACGTCCAGGCTGCGCTCGGCACGCGATGCCAGCAGGGCCCGGGCGGCGAAGGCATCGTGGCCGTCGGCCAGCGCATGGATGCCCGACTGGCCGGGATGCTGCGCCAGCAGCGGCGCGATGGCGGCGCCCAGGCGCGTGCCGGCGGTGTCGACGAAGGCGGTCGATGGCGCGCGCGGCGCCAGCGGCGGCAGCGAGGTGCAGCCGAAGACGGCCGCCGCCGCGAGGGCAAACGCCACCCCGATCTTGATGGCCGCGGACGCCCGCACGGGATTACATCCCGTCGAAGTTCGGCTTGCGCTTCTCCAGGAATGCCGCCATGCCCTCCTTCTGGGCCGCGGTACCGAATCCCGCGTGGAAGAAGCGCCGCTCGTAGCGCACGCCCTCGGTCAGCGTGGTCTCGAACGCGCGGTTGACGGCGTCCTTGATCTGCATGGCCACCGACACCGGCATCGCGGCGATGCTGTTCGCGACTTCCAGCGCCACGTCCATCACCAGGTCGGCCGGCACCACGCGCGAGACCAGGCCCGTGCGCTCCGCTTCGGCGGCGTCGATCATGCGCGCCGTCAGCAGCATGTCCATCGCCTTCGACTTGCCGATCGCGCGCGGCAGACGCTGGGTGCCGCCGGCGCCCGGAGTCACGCCGACCTTGATCTCGGGCTGGCCGAACTTGGCCGTGTCGGCGGCGATCAGGAAGTCGCACATCATGGCCAGCTCGCAGCCGCCGCCCAGCGCATAGCCGGCGACGACGCCGATCACGGGCTTCCTCACGTCCAGGATGTGTTCCCAGTTACGGCCGATGTAGTTGCCGGGATAGGTATCGGCATAGGTGTAGTTGGCCATGGCCGCGATATCGGCGCCCGCCGCGAACACCTTGTCGCTGCCCGTCAGGACGATCACGTTGATGGACGGGTCGGCATCGAAGGCATGCAGCGCATGCCCCAGCTCGTTCATCATGTTGTCGTTCAGCGCATTCATCGCCTTCGGACGGTTCAAGCGAACGACGACGACCTTCTCGTGCTGCTCGATCAGCAGATCGGCATATTCCATGGCACACCCCTGTCGGTATTTGATCAGACGTCGATTGTATGACGTATACGGCAAGCTTGTCCTGCCCCTCATCAGCTACCGTCTTCGGCCCCTGCCGGACGGCCAGGATCCGCGCTCAAGGCTGGGCCGGCAGCGCGACCCGCGTCTCCGGACAGCCCATCGCGAGGCAGGCGTTCGGCAGCGTGCGCAGCCAGGTCAGCACCGAATCGACGGTCACCGTCTGGATGTGGCCTTTCCAGCGCAGCTCGGGCGGATGGTCGTCGAAGCTCACGTTGGCCTTCGATACGCGTGCACCCAGGCGCGTCAGCGTCCCCAGTTCCAGCTCCGTCGGCACGTAGCCGGCCGATTTCAGCCAGGTCTGGGCCGAACGCCGGGTATTGGCCTCGTCTTCCGGCGCCAATCCGTAGGCCAGCACTTCGAGCACCCAGCCGTTCGAGTTCTGGTACGTGGTATTGAACGGATAGGCCACCAGGCTGTAGCGTGGCTCCAGGTAGTCGCCGGCCTTCTTGCCCAGCAGCGCCTTCTTCAGGCGTGCCTGCAATGGCGGCTGCACACGCCAGATGCCGGCCTGGTAGCGGAACGGCGAATCGGAAAAGAAATTCACCAGGCCCTCGTCGTAGAGTGCCGACGTCGCCGTGCCGCAGGTATTGAGCTTGTGGACGACGGACCAGGGGCCGGCCGGATGCTCGCGCACGGCGAAGGCCAGGTGCGAGTATCCCAGGCGGTACTTGGACAGGTCCTGGCCCATGCGCCCGATCAGCACGACGTCGTCGTCGATCTTGTCGAGCGCCGCTCGGGTGGCGTCGGCCATTTCGATGGAGAGGCGCGCCGCCTCGGGCGATCCCTGGCGGCCTTCGCACGGCGTTCCGGCCGCGGCCGTGCCGGCACCGGTGGCCAGCAGCACGGCCAGCGCCGTGGTCGACAAGAACCGCCGCATCGTCAACTGCGGGCCTTCGAGTGCACGGCGCCGCTACCCGGCGGCACCAGCACGCCGATCGTCGCGCCACCTTTCCTGACGACGTAGCCGGTGGTGCCGACACGATCGACGTCCAGCACGTCGCCCGCAGCGAGACGCTGCTCGCGCACGGTCGGCGCCAGCACCGTCATCGTCAGCTCGAACTGGCCGTCTTCGCTCTGCATGTGCGCCTCGGCCTGGTTCTTGTCCTTGTCCATGATGCCCTTTACCTTCCAGCGCGAATGGTCGCCGATGCGGGCGAAGGACTCGTTCACCGTCTGGCTCCCCTTCTGGCTGCCGGCCGCCACCAGCAGGAACGGCAGGGCGACGACAAAGGAAGCCCCGAACATACTGGCTTCCGACGGGGTCAGGTTCGACTGGGCATGGCATGTCGTGCCGAGCGTAGCGGCCAGGACGGCCGCGAGGATCTTCGATGTCTGCATGGAGCTCCCGAATGAATCTGGCGTCCGGGCCCGATGGAAGTTTCCCGAACACAAGCGTTCATTACGTTATCCGAATTTGCGCCGCGCCGCAATCGTGCTTATTTTTTCGGCAGCAGCGCCCAGATCTGCCCGCGCTGCTTCATCCGCCCGGCATTGTCCGCCGCCTGCGCGCCGAAGCCGAAGAAGAAGTCGGCCCGCACGGCGCCCTTGATGGCGCCGCCCGTATCCTGGCCCATCACCAGGCGCTGCATCGGCACCTCGCTGTCCGCCTCCGTCGTCGACAGGAACAGCGGTGCGCCCAGCGGCAGGAAGGCCGGGTCGATCGCCGCCGAGCGCGACGGCGTCAAAGGCACGCCGAGCGCCCCTTTCGGACCGACGCTGGGGTCGGGCAAGCGCTCTTCGCGGAAGAAGATATAGCTGGGATTGACGTTCAGGAGTTCCTGGCGCCGCTGCGGGTGCGCAGCGATCCAGGCGCGGATGCCCTGGGCCGTGGCCTCGGCGGAGGTCAATTCGCCCTGCTCGACGAGCCAGCGGCCGATCGCCTTGTACGGATGGCCGTTCTGGTCGGCGTAGGCGACGCGCACCGTCTCGCCGCCGTCCAGCTCCACGCGGCCCGAGCCCTGCACCTCGAGGAAGAAGGCCTCGACGGGATCGTCGACCCACAGCAACTCCTTGCCCGGGATCCGGGCGCGCTCGATCTCGGCGCGCGTCCCGTAGGGCACGACGGTCTTGCCGGACAGGCGGCCGCGCAGGCGCATGCCCTTCAGGTTCGGGTAGACGCTGGCCAGGTCGACGGTGATCAGGTCGTCCGGCACCTTGTACAGGGGCGTCTGGTAGGCGCCACCGCGCTTGCGGGCGCCGCGCAGCGCCGCCTCGTAGTAGCCGGTGATGAGGCCGGCATCGGCGCCGTCGGCGGAGCGCACCAGGTTCGGCACGAAGTAGGTCTCGAAATAGCGGCGGATCGCCTCGCCGTCGCTCGCGTCGACCGTGCGGCCGGCGGCGCACACTGTCTTCCAGTCCGGCTTGGACGCCAGTGCACGGCAGGACGCCTGGAACGCGGGCCAGGCCTGGCGCAGGTCGTCCTGGCGCCAGCCGGGCAATACATCGAACGCGACCGGCGTAAACAGCGGCGCCGGCGGGGGTGCCGGCGGCTGGGGCGGGACGGTCACGGGCCCGACCGGCGGCGGCATCTTGATCGGCGGCTCGGCCGGCTTCGGCTGCGGCTGTGGCTGCGGCTGTACGGGGGGCTGCTGCGGCGCCGTCGTGCACGCCGCCTGCATGGCGACGATGGTCACGATGGTCAATAAGGCGGGTACACTGCGGGATGTCGAAAGCATGGGGGAAACCGTATGTGGATACTGCTGTTGGAAGCGGGCGTGGCGCTGTTCCTGCTGGTGTTCATCGTCTGGTGGACGATGTTCGCGGGCCGCAAGCCGGAGCAGGAACAGAAACCGCAGCCGCGCCGGGACGAGCCGCCCCGGTCCTGATCAGTGCAGGGCGTGCGGCAGCGACAGCACGAATTCGGGGATCGGTACCTCGAAGCGGTGACCGTCCTCGGCCACGAAGAAGTATTCGCCCTTCATGGACCCGAGCTGGGTCTCGAGCTGGGTGCCGCTCGTGTATTCGAACTGTTCGCCGGGCTGCAGCAGCGGCTGGTGGCCGACCACGCCCAGGCCGCGCACTTCCTGCAGCTTGTTGTTGGCATCCGTGATGACCCAGTGGCGCGAGATCAGCTGGGCGGCGACGTCGCCCGAGTTCTTGATCGTGATCGTGTAGGTGAACACGTGCTGTCCCCGGTCCGGGCTGGATTGCTCCGGCAGGTATTGCGTCCTGACGGTGATCGCGAAATCGTAGACGGGCATCGGTGTTCCTTGTTCGTGTTGAGAAGCGTGGCCAACATGATACAACGCCCGCCAAACGGGCGGCGGCGGGCAGGAAGATGGGGCCGGCGCCGTGCCCCTCCCGCTCGTCGGCGTACAATATCGCCTCTTCGACATCAGCAGCCGCGCACACCATGACCACCTACCGCATCGCCCCCAGCATCCTGTCCGCCGACTTCGCCCGCCTGGGCGAGGAAGTCCGGAATGTCGTCGCCGCCGGCGCCGACATCATCCACTTCGACGTGATGGACAACCACTATGTCCCGAACCTGACCATCGGCCCGCTGGTGTGCCAGGCCATCCGTCCGCACGTGCAGGTGCCGATCGACGTGCACCTGATGGTCAAGCCGGTCGACCGCATCATCCCGGACTTCGCCAAGGCCGGCGCCGACATCATCACCTTCCACCCGGAAGCCTCGGAACACATCGACCGCACGCTGCAGCTGATCCGCGATAACGGCTGCAAGGCCGGCCTGGTGTTCAACCCGGCCACCCCGATGCACTACCTGGAACACGTGATGGACAAGATCGACATGATCCTCATCATGTCCGTGAATCCGGGCTTCGGCGGCCAGTCCTTCATTCCGGAAGCGCTGAAGAAGATCGCGATCGCGCGCCGTCTCATCGACGAATCGGGCCGCGACATCATGCTGGAAGTCGATGGCGGCATCAAGGCCGAGAACATCGCCGCCGCCGCGGCAGCGGGCGCCGACACCTTCGTCGCCGGCTCGGCCATCTTCGGCAAGCCGGACTACAAGGCCGTGATCGACGCGATGCGCGCCGAACTGGCCACCGTCGGGAAATAAGCATGCGGGACGGCGCTGCGGCCATCCGGGCCGCCATCATCGACCTGGACGGCACCATGCTGCATACGGTGCCGGATTTCGAACTGGCGCTCAACGGCATGCGCGCCGACTACGGCCTGGCGCCGATCACGCAAGCCATCATCGAACCGATGGTGGGCAAGGGATCGGAACGGCTGATCCGCGACGTGCTGGCGCTCGACTACGGGCCGGACCGCATCGACGCCGTGTTCACGGAAGCGATGGCGTCGTACCAGCGTCACTACCTCGCCATCAACGGCCAGAAGAGCACGCTGTACCCGCAGGTGCTGGAAGGCCTGGCCGCGCTGAAGGAACAGGGCCTGCGCCTGGCCTGCGTGACCAACAAGCCGATCGCCTTCGCCACGCCGCTGCTCGAGCAGAAGGGCCTCGCGCCCTTCTTCGAGCTGGTCTACGGCGGCGATTCGCTGCCGCGCAAGAAGCCCGATCCGCTGCCGCTGCTGCAGGTCTGCCGCGACTTCGGCCTGGCACCGGCCGAGGTGGTCGCCATCGGCGACTCCAGCAACGACGCCGAGGCCGCGCGCGCGGCCGGCTGCTTCGTGCTGACGGTGCCGTACGGCTACAACCACGGAAAGCCTGTGCAAACGATTAATTCCGATGGTATAGTGGACTCGCTGCTCGATGCGGCAAAGCTGATATCTGCACACAACTACACCGCAACGTAACTCGTCTATACATGTTTTTCGCCAAAAAACACACCGTCAACCACTCCGGCGCCCCTGAGGCCTGGGTCTGGCGACGCTGGCAATCCTGGTCCAACTGACCGCCTGATTGCTGCAGGCACACGCACGTGCCTGCAGGTTTTTTGAAGACATCGCCGCCCACTCCCTCCCTTTCCGGGCGGCCCGGAGAAAAGCATGACCGAACTCGAATTCAAATCGCTGGCCACGCAAGGCTACAACCGTATTCCCCTGGTCGCGGAAGCATTCGCCGACCTCGAAACCCCGCTCACGCTGTACCTGAAGCTGGCCCAAAGCCAGGGCGCCGGCAAGAACACCTTCCTGCTCGAATCGGTGGTCGGCGGCGAGCGCTTCGGCCGCTACTCCTTCATCGGCCTGCCGGCGCGCACGCTGCTGCGCACCGTCGGCAACGTCACGACGATCGAGCGCGACGGCCAGGTCATCGAGACCCACGAAGGCAATCCGCTCGACTTCATCGAACAGGTGCAGGCCCGCTTCAAGGTCGCGCTGCGTCCCGGCATGCCGCGCTTCTGCGGCGGCCTGGCCGGCTACTTCGGCTACGACACCGTGCGCCACATCGAGAAGAAGCTGGCCGGCGGCGCGCCCAAGGACGACCTGGGGCTGCCGGAAATCCAGCTGATGCTGACCGAAGAGCTGGCCGTGATCGACAACCTGTCCGGCAAGCTGTACCTGATCGTCTATGCCGATCCGGCGCAGCCGGAAGCCTATGCGAAGGCACGCCAGCGCCTGAAAGACCTGCGCATGATGCTGCGCCGGAGCGTCGACGCGCCGGTGACGTCGTCCTCGGTGCGCACTGAAGCGGTCCGCGACTTCAGCAAGGAGGATTACCTGAAGGCGGTGGCCGTGGCCAAGGAATACGTGATGGCCGGCGACCTGATGCAGGTACAGATCGGCCAGCGCATCCGCAAGCCCTATGTCGATTCGCCGCTGTCGCTGTACCGCTCGCTGCGTTCGCTGAACCCGTCGCCATACATGTACTACTACAACTTCGGCGACATGCAGATCGTGGGCTCCTCGCCCGAGATCCTGGTCCGTAACGAACAGGAAGCGGACGGCCAGCGCAAGGTCACGCTGCGTCCCATCGCCGGCACCCGCCCGCGCGGCTCGACGCCGGAGCGCGACGCCGAGCTGGCGCACGAACTGCTGAACGACCCGAAGGAAGTGGCCGAGCACGTGATGCTGATCGACCTGGCGCGCAACGACATCGGCCGCATCGCCAAGACGGGCAGCGTCAAGGTGACGGACAAGATGGTCATCGAAAAATACTCGCACGTGCAGCACATCGTCTCGAACGTCGAAGGCACGCTCAAGGACGGCATGTCGAACCTGGACGTGCTGCGCGCCACCTTCCCGGCCGGCACCCTGACGGGTGCACCCAAGGTGCGGGCGATGGAGATCATCGACGAGCTGGAGCCGGTGAAGCGCGGCATCTACGGCGGCGCCTGCGGCTACCTGTCGTTCGGCGGCGAGATGGATGTCGCCATCGCCATCCGCACCGGCGTGATCAAGGACGGCAACCTGTACGTGCAGGCGGCGGCCGGCATCGTGGCCGACTCCATCCCCGAGATGGAATGGCTGGAAACGGAAAACAAGGCACGCGCCGTGCTGCGCGCGGCCGAGCAGGTCCAGGACGGCCTGGACGGGGAGATTTGACATGCTGCTCATGATCGACAACTACGATTCCTTCACCTACAACATCGTGCAGTACTTCGGCGAGCTGGGCGAAGACGTGCGCACCGTGCGCAACGACGAGATCACCCTCGAGCAGATCGCCGACATGGATCCGGACCGCATCTGCATCTCGCCTGGCCCGAAGTCGCCGATCGACGCCGGCGTCTCGGTCGACGTGCTGAAGGAATTCAAGGGCAAGAAGCCGATCCTGGGCGTATGCCTGGGCCACCAGGCGATCGGAGAGGCGTTCGGCGGCAAGATCATCCGCGCCAAGCAGGTCATGCACGGCAAGACCTCGAAGATCGCGCACACGGGAGAAGGCGTGTTCAAGGGCCTGCCCAGCCCGTTCACCGTGATCCGCTACCACTCGCTGGCCATCGAACGCGCCTCGCTGCCGTCCTGCCTCGAAGTGACGGCATGGACCGACGACGGCGAGATCATGGGCGTGCGCCACAAGGAATTCGACATCGAGGGCGTACAGTTCCACCCCGAGTCGATCCTGTCGGAGCATGGGCATGCGATGCTGAAGAATTTCCTCGAGCGCTAAGAATAGTCGTCGTTCCCGCGCAGGCGGGAACCCATACTGAGTTTCCGAAGTCTGCGCCCTGCGAACATCGCGAAGATGCGGACGGCCTATGGATTCCCGCCTTCGCGGGAATGACGGAGCATCGGTTAGCGGCGAACACAATTTCTGGACTGGACCTGCCATGATCACCCCACAAGAAGCCCTCCTGCGCTGCATCGAGCACCGCGAAATCTTCCACGACGAGATGCTGCACCTGTTCCGCCAGATCATGTCCGGCGAGATGTCGCCGACCATGGTCGCGGCACTGACGATGGGCCTGCGCGTGAAGAAGGAAACCATCGGCGAGATCACGGCCGCGGCCGAAGTCATGCGCGAGTTCTCGACCAAGGTGCCGATGGCCGACACCACGCACCTGCTCGACATCGTCGGCACCGGCGGCGACGGCGCCAACACCTTCAATATCTCCACGGCCTCGATGTTCGTCGCCGCCGCCGCCGGCGCGCGCGTCGCCAAGCACGGCGGGCGCAGCGTGTCGTCCTCGAGCGGCAGCGCCGACGTGATCGAGGCGCTGGGCGCGCACATCGACCTGAAGCCCGAGCAGATCGCCCAGTCGATCGCCCAGACGGGCATCGGCTTCATGTTCGCGCCGAACCACCACGCCGCGATGAAGCACGTGGCGCCCGTGCGCCGCGAGCTGGGCGTGCGCAGCATCTTCAACATCCTCGGGCCGCTCACCAATCCGGCCGGCGCGCCGAACATTCTGATGGGCGTGTTCCACCCGGACCTGGTCGGCATCCAGGTGCGCGTGCTGCAGCGCCTGGGCGCCCAGCATGCGCTGGTGGTCTGGGGCCGCGACAATATGGACGAGGTCTCACTGGGCGCCGGCACGCTGGTCGGCGAGCTGGTCGACGGCCAGATCCGCGAATACGAAATCCATCCGGAAGACTTCGGCCTGTCGATGATCGCCAGCCGCAACCTGAAGGTGGCGGATGCCGCCGCGTCGAAGGCGCGCGTGCTGGAAGCGCTGCGCGGCGAACCGGGTCCGGCGCACGACATCGTGGCGTTGAATGCGGGCACCGCGCTGTATGCGGCGGGCGTGACGCCTTCGATCGCCGCAGGCCTGGAGAAGGCGCGCGCCGCCATCGCATCCGGCGCGGCGCTGGCCAAGCTGGACCAATTCGTGGACGTGACGCGCCGGCTCGGCGCGGCGGCCTGATCGAGGAGTGACCATGTCCGACATCCTGAACAAGATCCTGGCCGTCAAGGCCGACGAAGTCGCCGCCGCGAACAAGCAGCGCGACCTCTACAGCCTGCGCCGCGACGTGGAAAGCGACGCCGAGCTGCGTGCCGGCATCCGCGGTTTCGAGGCGAGCCTGCGCCGCAGCATCGGCGCGGGCCGCGCCGGCGTGATCGCCGAAGTCAAAAAGGCGTCGCCGTCCAAGGGCGTGCTGCGCGCGGATTTCCGCCCGGCCGACATCGCGCAAAGCTATGCGCAGGGCGGCGCTTCCTGCCTGTCGGTACTGACCGACGAGCAGTTCTTCCAGGGCTCCGCCGCCTACCTGCAGCAGGCGCGCGCCGCCTGCGAACTGCCCGTCATCCGCAAGGACTTCATCGTCGATCCGTACCAGGTATATGAAGCGCGCGCGATGGGCGCCGATGCGATCCTCCTGATCGTGGCGGCGCTGGACCACGGCCTGATGGCCGAACTGGAAGCCTGCGCGATGGAACTCGGCATGGACGTGCTGGTCGAAGTGCATGACGGCGATGAGTTGACGGAGGCACTGCGCCTCAAGACGCAACTGCTGGGCATCAACAACCGCAACCTGCGCACCTTCGATGTCACGCTCGACACCACCATCGGCCTGCTGCCGCGCATTCCGGCCGAACGCCTGGTGGTCACCGAGTCGGGCATCCTGAAGCCGGAGGACGTCAAGCGCATGCGCGACGCCGACGTGCATGCCTTCCTGGTGGGCGAAGCCTTCATGCGCGCGCCCGATCCCGGCACGGAATTGCGACGACTATTCGACTGACATGAACCACATCCGCGCAGGCCTCTTCATTCTATTGATCGCAGGCCTGGGCGGATGCTCGGGCGTCCGCACCACCGTCGCCGCCTCGCCTCCGCCGGCGTCCTCGCCCATCCATCCCGACGCACCCGCCATCGAGGCGCCGCCGACGTCCCTGCCCGCGCCCGCTGGACTCGACGACTACAAGACGCAAGTCGCCCGCCACGTCCTCCAGCACAATCCCAAGCTCGCCTTCGCCGGCACGCTGCCGCCGCTGATGCCGGCCATCGTCGTGCTGCGCATCACGGTCGACCGGGACGGCAAGCTGACGGACGTGGAAGTGCAGCGCTCGCGCGACGCGAACGCTTCGCGGGTGGCGGTCGATTCGATGTGGCGCAGCCTGCCCCTGCCGCCGCCACAGCGGCTAGCGCAGGCGGACGGCAAGCTGACGTTTTCGGAGACCTTCCTGTTCGGCGAGCGCTACCGCTACCAGTTGCGCAGCCTGGCGCCGCCGCAGGCGTCGGAGTAAGGGCTAGCTGTGATGTTTCAATAGGTTGTTCATTCGGATTGGATTTGAGAAACTGGAA
>CAUSCY010000093.1:0-11731 GCA_963529995.1 uncultured Massilia sp.
TCATGACTCCATTCTCTCAAACAATGGAGCCTCTACAAAATCCGGGGCGGTTCAATGTCACCAGGTCGTCGTGATCAGATAATCCATATTGCTCGGCCCGCGCAGCTGCCGCAACGGCTGCCTCGATCTCGCCGGGCTCTGGCTGTCGAGAGCACGCTTGTGCGTACAGCGCAAGCGCCCGATTAACGAGGCCGTGCCGATGAATTTCGTGCCATTGGGGATCTGACAAACTGAAATTTGCGCGCGGATCCGGGGATGCCAAATGGACGCCCGGTCTCGCGCTCGCATCGAGGAAGTGCCACGCTCTCACCGGTCCAAGCAGGGCTTGCTGCTGCGTTGGCATCATGGTCGTCCACAACAATGCAAGTGCACGTGAGTCGTAGAAGCGCAGTACGGTCCCACGTCCGCCATCATCGCGTTGGAGCACAAGCCGGGACCAGTGCGCGGCGACTTCATCAAGTGAAGCCGCACTTGCGAGCCAACCGCCGACGCGTTGCCCCAAGCCCTCAGCCATGGAAGCCGGACGACGGTCCTCAAACGCGATACGCACACTGTGCGCCAGGGCTTCAATCCCTGCAGGGGCCGACAGATCGAGTTCTAGAAGATACGGACGGTGAGACTCGGGAAATGCGTCATGATCGATGACCACGTTAGCCCGAGGCAGATCGGCGAACAGCGTCTTGTCATCGCCGTCGCTACTGGCTACATCCCTTTGGCTAGGGTCAATGGCAAGGAAGCAGTGCATGTTCCGATGCCTGCTAAACCAATCCTTCAAGGTGACGTTCAACGATTCTATTCGCGCGTCTTCATCCGACGCGGATGATGTGGAATCTTCCTCGACAAACGGCGCAACTTCGGTCGGCACGTATTGCATAGCATTACTCCAAGTTGACGCTTGAAGCGCTGTCGGCAGAAGCCGCTGCGGCCTTCCACG
Organism: uncultured Massilia sp.; assembly: GCA_963529995.1. GTDB lineage: Bacteria > Pseudomonadota > Gammaproteobacteria > Burkholderiales > Burkholderiaceae_D > Telluria. The sequence continues at coordinate 935 of CAUSCY010000093.1, forward strand.
AGCAGCCTTGTGCGACGCTAGTGACCTGCGTAGGCATACGCATCGACGATGCTCCTGTCTTGTCCCACGATGCACACTTCTCGAGGATCTGTCCTGACGTCCCGTTCTCGATCGTGTCGGCTGTAATCCGGATATACGAGCCACCGGCGCCGATCCAGATTTCCTTGTCGGCCGAGAGAATCAGCTTGCCGTTGGCGCTTGTGATCGTCACATCGTTAAGCGCGGATAGGGCCATTGCATCTCCCTGCGCCTGGATTTCAACCTTCCCTTTTGCGGCGAACAGCTTCATACCAGCGTTTTGCGCGAATAGGCTGATTTTTTCCATCACGCTTGCGATGAGTGACTGTCCGGCGGCCACGTGCGTGTTCTTGCCGCTCACGATGTTGACCTGCTGGTTCGCGGTGAGCTGCGCCGAATCTTGTGTGGATACGCCCACGCCAGCTGGACTCGCGATCAGCATGATCGGGGTCGAGAATCCGTTCGCGTTGCCGGTCCCGCTGCTGCCTGTTCGTGCACCAGTCGCCGCACGTCCCCCAACGTCGTACTGCGTAGCCTCCGTGAACTTCTTTAGCGCGTTGTATCCCTCATCCAGGCTCCCAGCCTGATTCGATGTACTTGATTTGGAGGCTAGTTCGACCACGCTTTTTGCACTCGCCAACTGCTCCGCCGCAGGCGTGACGTCCAGCGGCTGATTGATTATCGCCGAGTGGGTCGAGAGGAATAATCCTTGGCCGGCACGAATGGCCCCGTAGGCATCCGATTTGAGATCGAACCCGCTGCCCAGAAACGCGCCGCGTGAGTTATCCGATTGCTCGACGAGATAACCCAGATGCAATTGCGAGCGGTAACTGCTGGAATATAAATGAACGCGATTCTGCGAAGTCGAATCGTCCATTACGAGCTGGTTATAGCCGTTGCCGCTGTACTCCTTCGAACGGTACCCCGACAGCAGTCCGTTTGAATGCCACTGAGGCTTTGCTGCGTTGTTGTACACGCGTGAAATCACTACCGGTCGGTCGCAATCTCCCCCGATGTAATCGATGAGGACCTCCTCTCCAATCCGCGGGATGTGCACGCCGCCGTAGCCGCTTCCGGTGTCCGACTGCGCTACCCGTACCCAGCACGACGATCTTTCGTCACCACCATTCAGACGGTCCCAGATATGCTGTACCTTGATTCGGTTAAGATCGTCTGTATAGACCTCTTCGCCTTCCGGACCTACTACGATTGCAGATTCCAGATGAGTTTCTGGTTTTCGGTGTTCGAACGGACTGTGATATGGCACGCTTGTACGCTGCGCCTCGATCTCCGTCAAATAGAAGCCATCCAAGCCATCGGTGCGAGAGGCGCAGAACGCTGTGTCTCGGGTGTAACGCGCACGCATCTCGTCGACAGTGCCCTGAAGACTATGAGGGAATATCGTTCTTTGATCGCCAACAGGTAAGTTGTTTGCGATTACCCACGCTGTTTCAATTACTGCGAATTCCTTCTGAGTCGTTTGATCTCGGTCATGCTCAGGGTGGTCGACTAGAATGAAGCGTTTTCCTGTATCCATCCTGCGGACGCTGCCTACGCCGACAAACCGTTTGGCTCGAGACTCCCATTCTTCCATTCGAATTCTCGAGAGCTGGTCGCCCCGTTCCCGATTCGAATAGGTGTATGCCCCGGTGTACTCGTACACTTCGGTCTGATACGGCAACGCGCCCTGATTCGATGTCGTCGGTACGCTTGTGCCTTTCGGGCTGTACGGAGTCGATGGATCCTTGTAGTCGAATGTACGAGTAGTCAACGACGTGCTTTGCAACGTACGCGTACCTGACCATTGCACCAGTGCGTCTGTCTCGCCGCCAGTGCCGCCTCGGTAGAACGACACCGCCTCTGGCGACAGCGCGTCCAGCGTATTGAGCTCGTCGGTAATCACCAACGTGTGCGACTTGCCGTCCTGTGCCTGACGCCAGAAGCCGTACAGCCCTTCGGACTCCAGTAACCGATGAACGAAATTCCAATCGTCTTCGTCCTGCCGACAATACGAGCGTGGAGGTAGCGCATTTGAAAGCGAAAACTGGAATAAGCCTTGAGCTTGAGGGTGCGTATTGAAGACGTCCGTAATGATGTCTTCAGCCGTTTTGTCTTGCCAGATGCGCTGTTCGCGACGGAATTTCAGAAAGTGCATCCAGGAGGCGAAACCCAACTGGTAGGTCGTCAGTCCGCCATTCGATCCCAGTCTTCGCGCGGTGTGCACATAACCGTTGTAAGGTAAGTACGATTTATCGGATTGCTGAATCCATAATGTCACCGGCTGCGCAATGAGGGTCTTGAGCTCGAGGTTGCCCAGGATAGATACTGCGTCGACAGTGAACTCGAAGTGACGACCAAGGCGCGAGTGCCCTATCACCCGTTGTGGCACCAAAGCGTCCGGCCCCAGCTTTGTATCCAATGTTATCAGCCGGTCATTTTGGGACAGGCTTTCTGTAATTGCGTCAACCAAGTCTTGCGTTCCCATTCTGCCTCTTCTGATCCTGATTTAGGTTGGATTCAAGATTCCAACGAAAGCGTTCGGCAGCTGCTTCCGGTTCGAAGCGAGCGGTCAGTGATGGAGAGTGCCGGCCAAACGCAAATCTAAATCGACCTGGACAAGTCGGCATTGCCGTAGAACAAAAGTTTAAAATGGTAGTGGAGGCCTCCCACGGAAGATATCCGGGCCATTGCATACCTGCTGAAAATGAGATATGCCGAAGAGGTAAAGCCGAACGCAAACGGCACCTCATTGAGGACACTGTCGTTTTATTTCCAGTTGGGGCTTGACAGTGTCAACAAAAAATAAACGCGCGGGATGGCCCGCGCGTTGGATGATGCTGGTGTGACCGGTATGGCAATGGCTTAGTTGCTCAGCCCGCCGCCGCCTTCGTTGTCGCCGCGCTGGATCAGCTCGACCTTGTAGCCGTCCGGGTCGGTGATGAAGGCGATCACGGTGCTGCCGCCCAGGACCGGGCCCGGTTCGCGGGTGATGTTGCCGCCGGCTGCGCGCACCTGTTCGCAGGTTTTATAGATGTCTTCGGCGGACAGCGCGATGTGGCCGTAGGCGGTGCCCATCTCGTACTTGTCGACGCCCCAGTTGTAGGTCAGTTCGATCTCAGCGTGGTCCGGATTGTTGCCGTAGCCGACGAAGGCCAGGCTGTACTTGTATTCGGTGTTCTCGCTGGTGCGCAGCAGTTTCATGCCGAGCACCTTGGTGTAGAAGTCGATCGAGCGCTGCAGGTCGCCGACGCGGAGCATGGTGTGAAGGAGGCGCATGGTTATCCTTGTTGGAATGTGAGGGAAACGGGGATTTTATGCGCTCGGCGGAATCTTTGCAGACGGTGCGAATGGTGGGCATGTGATGCCCACCCTACATTGGAGCCGCGTAGGGTGGGCATCACATGCCCACCGCAACGCAAGCATCAAGCTTGCAGTTTGGCGTCCAGCGTGATCGTCGTATTGAACAGCTTGGACACCGGGCAGCCTTTCTCGGCCCGCTGCGCGGCAGCCTGGAACGCTTCCTCGGTCGCGCCGGGAATGGTGGCCGTCAGGTCCAGGTGCACCGCGGTGATGGCGAAGCCGCCGTCGACCTGGTCCAGCGACACGGTGGCATTGGTTTCCAGCTTCGTCGCCGTCAGGCCGGCTTCGGCCAGCTGGGCCGACAGGGCCATCGTGAAGCAGCCCGCGTGGGCAGCCGCCAGCAGTTCTTCCGGATTGGTGCCGATGCCGTCGGCGAAACGGGTGTTGAAGCCGTACTGCGTATCCTTCAGCACGCCGCTCTGGGTCGAGACCGCACCCTTGCCGTCCTTCAGTCCGCCGCTCCAGACGGCGCTGCCTTTACGCTTGATCATGCTCGTTCTCCCTAGAAGGTTTATTTGCCTGCCGGTGCGATCCGCCAGACGATGTTGCCGACGTCGTCCGCCAGCAGGATGGCGCCGTCCTTGGCGACCGTCACGCCGACCGGACGCCCGTACGCATGTTCGTCCTTGCTCAGGAAGCCTGTCAACACATCCTTTGGCAGGCCGCTCGGCTTGCCGTCGGTGAAGGGAACGAACACGAGCTTGTAGCCCGAATACGGCTTGCGGTTCCAGGAGCCGTGCTGGCCGATCAGGGCGCCGTTCTTGTACTGCGGCAGCAGGTTGCCTTCGTAGAACGCGAGGCCCAGCGAGGCCGTGTGCGCGCCGACGGCATAGTCCGGCACGATGGCTTTCGCCACCAGGTCCGGGCGTTGCGGCTTGACGCGCTCGTCGACGTGCTGGCCGTAGTAGCTGTACGGCCAGCCGTAGAAGCCGCCGTCCTTGACGCTGGTAATGTAGTCCGGCACCAGGTCGTTGCCGATTTCGTCGCGCTCGTTGACGGCGGTCCACAGCTCCTTGCTCTGCGGGTGGAAGGCCATGCCGTTCGGGTTGCGCAGGCCGCTCGCGAAGATGCGGCCCTTGCCGCTGGCGACGTCGACTTCCCAGATCGCCGCGCGGCCTTCCTCGATCTCCATGCCCTTGTCGGCCACGTTGCTGTTCGAACCGACGGTCACGTACAGCTTCTTGCCGTCCGGCGAAGCGATGACGTTCTTGGTCCAGTGGTGGTTGATCCCGGCCGGCAGGTCCATCACCTTCGTGCCCTTGCCGGACAGGCTCGTCTCGCCCGTTTTATACGGGAACTTCCACAATGCATCGGCATTGGCGATGTACAGGTCGTTGCCGACCAGGACCATGCCGAACGGCGAATTCAGGTCCGTCGCGAAGGTCGTCTTCGTCTCGGCCGTGCCGTCGGCCTTGAGGCCGCGCAGCAGGGTGATGCGGTTCGGCGATTCGACCCCGGCGCCGGCCTTGGCCTGGACCATGCCCTGGACCTTGGCCTTGATGCCGCTTTCCTTCGGCGCATTCTTCGGCTTGTTGCTCTCGGCCACCAGCACGTCGCCGTTGGGCAGCACGTACAGCCAGCGCGGGTGGTCGAGGCCGCTGCCATAGGCGGTGGCGGCCAGGCCGGCGGCCGGCGTCGGACGCGTGCCTTGCGGCCACGGTTCGGCCTTGGCGATGTTCACCGTCGGGATCAGTGTCCGTTGCGGCGCCGGCAGGGACGGGTTCGGGCCCCAGCCGGCCGGGTATTGCTGGGCGAGCGCAGGCAGGCTGGCCGCGCCGATGATGAGGGCGAGCAGGGGCCGTGCCTTCATCGGTTCTTCCCTTCGTCGACGGGAACCACGGAGTCGTGGTCGCGCATGTCGCGGTGGCGGTCCGGCAGCGGTTTGGCCTGGCCGCCCGCTTCCGGGTCCGGATTGACGGCCTGGCTGATGCCGGGCGTGCCGCGCGCTTCCGTGTCGACGAGGCCCTGCTCGAGGTCCTTGGCCGCCTGCTTCATGACGCCGCGCGGCTCCGTATCCTGGCCATCCGGCGATTCGTCGCGCTCGTGCGGTTGGCGTTTGTAGCTTTGTTCCTCGATCTTGCGGTCCGTGTTCACGACACGGTCTTTTTCCTCATCCGGCATGGCAGCCTCCCGAAAATTAATTGTTTAAATCCTAACGCCACATCGGGAAGCCGGTCGCGCAATTGGATGATGCTTTTTTGCAATTACGTGTTTACCATATAGTTTCCCGACAATTGCCAGGAACCACCGTGAAACACGAAGCGCTCGACCACCATGCCGCCAGCGACTGCCCGAACTGCGGCGCCGATGTTTCCGGCAATTTCTGTCACCAGTGCGGGCAGGAAACCGTGCTGCATCCGCCCAGCATGGCCGAGTTCTTCCACGAATTCGTCGGCCACTACGTGGCGCTGGAGGGCAAGCTGTGGAAGACGCTGGGCCTGCTGCTGTTCCGCCCGGGCCGCCTGACGCTCGAATACATGGCCGGCAGGCGCGTGCGCTACGTGCAGCCGCTGCGCGTCTACCTGACCTTCAGTCTGATCTTCTTCGCCCTGTTCAAGTTCATGGGGGAAGAGCACCATATCGGCGGCGTCAAGTACGATGCCAAGCCGGTGATCCATGTGGGCAAGGACGACATCGAGAAGCAGAAGCAGGCGCGCGCCGAATTGCAGGCCGAACTGGAAGCGGAACAGAACACGCGCGAACTCGCGAAGCTCGATACGTTCAAGCGCTTCGAGAACGGATTGATCGACAGCTTCACGCAGGACAATGGCAAGAAGGTCAAGCTCGCCATGTTCAGCTATGCGCCGTACGCCGTGTTCGCGCTGATGCCGGTATTCGCCCTGTTGCTGAAACTGCTGTACCTCGGTTCCGGGCGCCGCTACGGCGAGCACCTGCTGTTCGCGCTGCATACGAATGCGTTCGCCTTCCTGATGCTGAGCCTGATCCTGCTCGCGGACGGTCCCGTGCCCTCGCTCGGCCAGGTCATGTTCCTGTGGATGATGGTGTACCTGCCGCTGGCGATGCGCCGCGTGTACGGCGGCGGCCGCATCGCCACCTTCCTGCGCTGGGTCGTGCTGATGCTGCTGCACATGCTGTGCATCGCTGCCGTCATCCTGGGGATCCTGTTCCTGGCGGTCGCCCATTGATGTTGTCAGAAAGACCTTGATTGCAGCGAACTTGCCGGAAGCGTATCCGCCCAACTATACTGTGTGTTTGTACAGTATTTGCTGAGTTGCGATAGTGCAGAAGCCAAGCGAATCGGTTAATCTTCTGTCTCCTCATTACCGCTGCCGAGAGTCGTATGTCCGTGACGCCTGAACCGCAACAAACCATCGCGCTGGTCGTGCGGCACAACACGGCCGGGATCGACGAGCCCGTCAAGGCCATCGTCGACTTCCTGCGCGGTCGCGGTTACCGTGTCGTGTTCGAGCAGGAGACGGCGTCGCACGTCGCCGTGTCCGGGGTCGATGCGATGACGGTGGCCGAGATCGGCGAACACTGCGCCACCGCCATCGTGGTCGGCGGCGACGGCACCATGCTGGGCATCGCGCGCCAGCTGGCGCGCTTCAAGCTGTCGCTCATCGGCATCAACTCGGGCCGCCTGGGCTTCATCACCGACATCCCGATCGACCGCATGCTGCCGGCGCTGGGCGAAATCCTGAGCGGCAAGGCACGCGCCGAGGAGCGCACGCTGCTGGAAGCGCGCGTACGGCGCGACGGCGCCGAGATCCACTGTTCCGTCGCCGTCAACGACGTCGTCGTCGCGCGCGGCACCGGCGCCGGCATGGCCGAACTGAAGGTCACCGTCGACGGCCAGTTCATGTACAACCAGCGTTCGGACGGCTTGATCGTCTCCACGCCCACCGGCTCCACGGCGTACGCGCTGTCGGCCGGCGGCCCGCTGCTGCATCCCACGCTGGCCGGCATCGTGCTGGTGCCGATCGCGCCGCACGCGCTGTCCAACCGCCCGATCGTGGTGCCGGACAGCAGCGAGATCGTGGTCGAGATCGTCAACGGCCGCGACATCAGCGTGAACTTCGACATGCAGACCTTCACGAGCCTGCAGCATGGCGACGAGATCGTCATTTCCCGTTCGCCCGACACCATCACCTTCCTGCATCCGGAAGGGTGGAGCTACTACCACACCCTGCGCGAAAAGCTGCACTGGAACGAGTACCCGTCCAGCGACAACAAACCCAGGTAACCGCAGTCCGTCCACCAGGAGACCCCTTTCTTCATGTTGCGCACACTGACCATCCGCGACTTCGTCATCGTCGACACGATCGAGCTCGAGTTCTCGAACGGCTTCACGGTATTCACCGGGGAGACCGGCGCCGGCAAGTCGATCCTGATCGATGCGCTCCAGCTCGCGCTGGGCGGACGCGGCGACGCCAGCATGGTGCGCGAAGGCGCGCTCAAGGCCGACATCAGCGCCGAGTTCGCGCTGACGCCGGCGGCGGCGAGCTGGCTGGACCAGAACGAATTCTCGTCGGAAGAGGGCGGGGCGCTGCTGCGCCGGGTGATCGACAACGCCGGCCGTTCCAAGGCCTATATCAACGGCAGCGCCGCCACCGCGGGCCAGTTGCGCGAGCTGGGCGAGCTGCTGGTGGACATCCACGGCCAGCACGCGCACCAGTCGCTGCTCAAGGGCGACGCCCAGCGCGCGCTGCTCGACAACCAGGTCGCCGTGCGCGACCCGGACGCCGCCGAACAGGTGCGCGAAGTCGCCGCCACGTACAAATCGTGGAAGGCGCTGGCGCGCCAGCGCGAGGAATACGAGACCAATGCCAAGAACGTGCTGCTGGAACGCGAGCGCCTCGAATGGCAGGTTGGCGAGCTCGACAAGCTCGCCGTGAAGCCGGGCGAGTGGGCCGAGGTCACCAACGAACACAGCCGCCTGTCGCATGCCGCCAGCCTGATCGAAGGCGCGCAGGAAGCGCTGAATGCCCTGTCCGAGGCCGAGCAGCCGATCCTGTCGCAGCTGTCCTCGCTGAACCAGAAACTGGCCAAGCTGGCCGACGTCGATGCCGGCCTGCAGGCCGTGCTCGACTGCATGGAGCCGGCGCGCATCCAGCTGCAGGAAGCGGTGTACGCGCTGAACAACTACGTCGACAAGATCGAGCTCGACCCGGAGCGCCTGTCCCAGGTCGACGCGCGCCTCGACGCCATCCACGGCACCGCGCGCAAGTTCCGCGTGACGCCCGAGGAACTGCCGGACGAACACGCGACGCTGAAGACCAAGCTGCAGCAGCTGGCCGACGCTTCCGACGTCGACGGCCTGAAGCGCCAGGAAGACAAGGCGAAGGGCATCTATATGGAGGCGGCGCGCAAGCTCTCCGTCACCCGCGCCGCGATGGCGCAGCGCCTGTCCGCGCAGGTGTCGGAAGCGATGCAGGAACTGTCGATGAGCGGCGGCCGCTTCGAGGTGGCGCTGAACGCCTGCGAGCCGGCCAGCTACGGCCTGGAGCAGGTCGAATTCATGGTCGCCGGCCACGCCGGCGTGGCGGCACGTCCGCTGGCCAAGGTGGCGTCGGGCGGCGAACTGGCGCGCATCTCGCTGGCGATCGCCGTGATCACGGCGCATGCGACGACGGTGCCGACGCTGATCTTCGACGAGGTCGACACCGGCATCGGCGGCGGCGTGGCGGAAGTCGTCGGCCGCCTGCTCAAGCGCCTGGGCCAGAGCCGGCAAGTGCTGTGCGTGACCCACCTGCCGCAGGTGGCGAGCCAGGCCAACCAGCACTTCCAGGTGGCCAAGGACATGACCGGGGAGGGCAGGACCGTCTCGCACATCGACGTGCTGGACAACAAGGCGCGCGTGGAAGAGGTGGCGCGCATGCTGGGCGGCATCGAGATCACCGAGACCACGCGCAAGCACGCGCGCGAGCTGCTGGCGTCCTGAGCGGTATGCAGGCGGCCGCATGCCGGCCCCTATCGCACCGATCAGTAATATCAACTCGGCATCAATACGGCGCCAACTTATAATGGCGCCAACCAGACATCATCCCGCTCCCCCATGGCTTATCGCAAAGAACCGCCTCACCAGCACGGCACCGTCGCCCGCAGCGCCATCGTGCTCGTCAACCTCGGCACGCCCGATGCCCCGACCCGTCCCGCGGTACGGCGCTACCTGAAGCAGTTCCTGTCCGACCCGCGCGTGGTCGAGATCCCGCGCGCCGTGTGGGCCCTGATCCTGAACCTGGCGATCCTGCCGTTCCGCTCCGGGGCGTCGGCCAAGAAATACCAGACGATCTGGATGCGCGAAGGGTCGCCGCTGAAGGTGTACACCGAGCGCCAGACCGTGCAATTACAGAAGCTGCTGGCCGAGCGCGGCCACCAGGACGTCGACGTCGTCATGGCGATGCGCTACGGTTCGCCGGCGCTGCCGGACGTGCTGGACGACCTGAAGGCGCGCGGCGTCGGGCGCATCGTCGTGCTGCCGGCCTACCCGCAGTATTCGGGCACGACGACGGCCTCCGTCTGGGATGCCGTGTTCGCCCACTACAAGAACGTGCGCAACGTGCCCGAGCTGCGCCTGGTGCGCAACTACCACGACCACGAAGGCTATATCGAGGCGCTGGCGCGCCGGGTGGAGGCCTACTGGGAAGCGCATGGCCGCGGCGAGAAGCTGGTAATGAGCTTCCACGGCGTGCCCAAGCGTACGCTGGAGCTGGGCGATCCCTACCACTGCGAATGCCACAAGACGGCGCGCCTGCTGGCCACCCGCCTGGGCCTGGGCGCGGACGAATACCTGGTCACCTTCCAGTCGCGCTTCGGCAAGGCCGAATGGCTGCAGCCCTACACGGCGCCGACCGTGCAGAAACTGGCGCAGGACGGCGTGCGCCGCATCGACGTGATGTGCCCGGGCTTCACCAGCGACTGCCTCGAGACGCTGGAAGAGATCAATATGGAAGTCCGTCATGACTTCGAGAGTAACGGCGGCCAGGAATACCACTACATCCCCTGCCTGAACGATAGCCCGGACTGGATCGTGGGCCTGGCGGAAGTCGCCGAACAGCACCTGATCGGCTGGCCGACCCAGCTCACGCCCGTGCAGCAGGCGGCGCGCAAGCGCGATGCCCAGGTCGGGCACGAGTACGCCATTTCCCTCGGCGCGGAGTAAGAGCGCCTAACAACACCTCCATGGCGGCGTTGCATCGTCTCGCCGTACGCTAGTACTGTCTTCGACGATGCGCCTTGCCCTGGAGATGTTGTTAGGCGCTCTATCTACATTGTGCGTGGGCAGGTAAACCGGGCCAGTGCCCGATTTACTCCGCACGACGCATTCTTCGAAGGTGCAGGCAGGCCGGTGGGCATGTGATGCCCACCCTACGATCATCATGCACCGTCGATATGCATGTGGCACGTAGATACCGTCTTGCCTGTCAAGCCGTCATATAGTTCGGATCATAAGGTTTC
>CAUSCY010000094.1:0-11448 GCA_963529995.1 uncultured Massilia sp.
TCCAGTTTCTCAAATCCAATCCGAATGAACAACCTATTGAAACATCACAACTAGCCCGGGGGCAGGGCGTTTTGCTATGCTGGCGGCTTCGAGCGCCCGTCGGCGCATCCTTTCATACGGAGCAGTAACATGGTTTCCCTGCAAGAGCAGCTGATGAAGGCCGGCCTGGTCGACAAGAAGAAGGTCAAGGTCGCCAACCAGGAAAAGAGCAAGCAGCAGAAGATCGAGCGCCGCACCGGCGTCACCAGCGTCAACGAGTCGCGCGAGGCAGCGCTTGAAGCCCAGCGCCAGCAGGCCGAGCGCGCCCGTGCGCTGAATGCGGAGCGCGACGCCGCCGCCGCGCAAAAGGCCGTGCAGGCCCAGATCGCCCAGATGGTGCAGGTGAATCGCCAGTCCAAGGGCAAGGGAGATATTCCCTACAACTTCACGATCGGAACCAAGGTCGAACGCATCCACGTGTCCGAAGCGGTGCGCGGCCACCTGTTCGCCGGGCGCTTGTCCATCGTCGAATTGAACGGCGCGTTCGAGCTGGTGCCGCGCGTGATCGCCGAGAAGATCGCCGAGCGCGCACCGGAGCGCGTGGTGCGGGTGAAGAAAGTCGAGGCGGTGGCGGACGAGGACGATCCGTACAAGGACTTCAAGGTGCCGGACGACTTCGACTGGTAAAAAGCCGGATCCTGGTAGGGTGGGCGCCCGCGCCCACGCGCAAGCCAACGCGATGCCGGCGTCACGCGTGGGCGCGGGGCGCCCACCCTGCGTTCAGCGCTTCTTGACGGGCAAGGCGAGCCAGCCGCGCCATTGCCCGTCCGGCCCGCGCTCCACCTTCTGGATGTGCGGGCGGGTGCTGTCCAGGCGCCACATGGCCTGCTTGTCGAGCCAGTCCTCGTACATCGAGCGGAAGCGCGGCCATTCGTCCGAGAATTCCAGGCAGGCGTAGCTGCCGGCCGGCAGCGTGCGCAGGCCCAGCGTCGGGTCGGGCGCGCTGTCGTCGGCGCAGCCGCAGCCGAAGTCGTAGCAGTATTCCCGTTCCCCCGTGAAGCCCGGGTCCTCGTCGAACACGCCGTACCAGGGCGTGCCGGGTGCCAGGGCTTCGCTGCGTTCGCGCTCGCGGATGAAGGCATTGCAGGCCAGCGACAGCGTGGCTCCGGATTGCCCGAAGAAGCGCTGGTAGCGCAGCGTCAGCGCGGGCAGGTGGCGCACGGCGATGCGCGCGGCCACGGTGCCCGGCTCCGGCGGGCAGTAGGGCGCCAGGATCGCCTCCAGGTTGTCCGGCTCCGCCACGAAGAAGCTGACGTCGCTCTCGCGTCCCACCTGGCGGTCCATGTAGTCGCGCCAGCCGCCTTCGCGCCAGGCCTTGGCGGACATCGCGAACTGCTGCTTGAAGGCCTTGGCGAAGGCAGCGTTGGACGGAAAGCCGCAATCCTGGGCGATGCGCCCGACGGGCACGTCCGGCTCGTGGCGCAGCAAGTGGGCGGCGCGGCGCAGGCGCCGCTTTCGCTGGTAGTCGACGGCCGAGAAGCCCGTCAGTTCGCGGAAGATGCGGTCGAAGTGGAAGGACGAATAGCTGGCCGACGCCGCAAGCGATTTCAGCGCGAGCGGATCGCCGACCGAGTCCAGCATCAGGTCCATCACTTCGTACAGGCGCGAGACGCGCGCGGCGGCAGTCTTCATGCGCGGGATGATTATTACAGGAATGAAATAAGTATATTCCGTAAATAATCTAATCTTGGCAAGCGTTCGGCATGGAGGCGCTGCACTAACACGACAACCACGACGCCACTAGCGTGCCTGGCGCGTCGTCTCCAGCTTCGACAAGTCGAAGCCCTGCTGCTGCAGGCGATCGAGCAGGGCCTCGTAGGCCTCGTGCGGCACCGTCGGCGTGCGCGACAGGATCCACAGGTATTCACGCTTTGGCTCGCTGACGGCGGCCAGGCTGTAGGCGGGGTCGAGGTCGATCACCCAGTAGTCGCCCCACACCATCGGCAGGAAGGACAGCCAGCGCGGCGCGAAGCGCACCTTGAGCGTGGCGGAGGTCGGCGCGCCGATCTGGCGCGCGCTGCCGATCGCCTGGTCGGGCGTGCCGTCGGCGCGGCGGCAGCGGTTGGCGACCTGCACGGTCTTGTCGGGCTGCAGCGTGTAGGTGGCGGTGGTGAAGCCGGCGCAGTCCTTCTGGAAGCGGTTCGGATACTTGGCGATCTCGTACCAGGTGCCCATGTAGCGCGGCACGTCGAGCCGCGCGATGGGGGCGACGGCCGGCGCGGCGTGGGAGAGGGGGGCGATGCCGGCGACGGCGGCGAAGAGCAGGGGAGCGAAGTAGTTCATGCCGCCATGTTACATGGGGCGCGTTACATGGGGCGCGTTACATGGGGCGCGTTACATGGGGGGGGCGCTTCAGGCGGCGGCGTTTTCCAGCATCTGGGCGATGTCCGGATCCTGGGCGAAGGCATCGGCGAAGTAGGACACGAAGCGGTTCACCTTCAGCGACGGCCGCCGCGCCGGCTGGAACACGACGTTCAGCGGCAGCGGCGGCAGCCGGAAGCGGGTCAGGATCGGCTTGACGCGGCCGGCGCGGATGTCGGCGCCGTAGATCCAGGTGGTCGAGTAGCTGATGCCCAGGCCCTCGCACACGGCCTGGCGCGTCGCCTCCGAGGTGTTGGACTGGAAGCGCGCATTGATCCGCAGCGTCAGCGGCGCGCCGTCCTCGTCGATGAACGCCCATTCGTTGGACAGGCCCGTGTACAGCACGCAGTGGTGCTGCGCCAGCTCGTTCGGATGCTGCGGCTCGCCGTGGCGCTCCAGGTAGGACGGCGAGGCCAGGATGGCGCGGTGGGCCGTACCGATGCGGCGTGCGACGAGGCGGCTGTCCTTCAGTTCGCCGACGCGGAAGGCGACGTCGACGCCGGCCGCGACCAGGTCGACGAAGGTGTCGTCGAGCACCAGGTCGATGCGCATGCGCGGATAGCGTTCGTAGAAATCCGGCAGGCGCGGCACGATGTGCAGCCGGCCGAAGGCGGCCGGTGCCGAAACGCGCAGCAGGCCGCCGATGTCGTGTTCCGCGCGCTGCACTTCCAGGCGCGCCTCGTCCAGCGTGTCGAGCACCTGGCGGCAGCGTTCGTAGTACAGCTGTCCGGCCTCGGTCAGCGAATGGCTGCGCGTGGAGCGGACCAGCAGCCGGGCGCCGAGCTGGTGTTCGAGCGCCTGCAACTGCTTGCTGATCGCGGACTGCGTCGTCATCTCCTCGCGCGCCACGGCCGAGAAGCTGCCCCGTTCTACCACGCGGCAAAAGGTTTCCATCAGGCGCAAGCGGTCCATCGGCATCCCTCATCCATTCCTGTCCGGAATAAATCATATCACTCGTATTGGCTATTCGATCTCTGCAGGAATGGGCATAATGAAATCAATGCACGGGGCCGCTACGCCAACCATTCGGCGAACGCGGCCCCTTCATCATTTCCCATTCGATGAGGACGAACGATGACTTCTGCCGCACAAGACACCCCCCTGCTGTTCCAGCCCACCCGCATCGGCGACATCGAGGTTGCCAACCGCGTCGTCATGGCACCGCTCACGCGCAGCCGCGCCGACGAAGCGGCCGGCGACGTCCCGGGCAGCCCGATGAACGTCGAGTACTACCGCCAGCGCAGCAATGCGGGCCTGATCATCAGCGAGGGTACCCAGGTGTCCCCGGTCGGCAAGGGCTATATGGCGACCCCCGGCATCTATTCGGATGCCCAGGTCGAGGGCTGGAAGCCGATCACCGCGGCCGTGCACGCAGCCGGCTCGAAGATCGTCGCGCAGATCTGGCACGTGGGCCGCATCACCCACCCGGCCCTGACCGGTGGTGCCCAGCCGATCGCCCCGTCCCCCGTCAAGCCGGACGGCGTCGCCTACACGCATGACGGCAAGGTCGACATGCCGACTCCGCGCGCGTTGAGCGAGGACGACATCCGCACCGTCGTCGAGGAATTCCGCCGCGGCGCCGCCAACGCGATCCGCGCCGGCTTCGACGGCGTCGAGATCCATGGCGCCAATGGCTACCTGATCGACCAGTTCATCCGCGACGGCTCCAACGAGCGCACCGACGGCTACGGCGGTTCGATCGAGAACCGCGCCCGTTTTGCGCTGGAAGTGGTCGACGCGGTGGCCGCCGAGATCGGCGCCGGCCGCGTCGGCATCCGCCTCTCTCCCGTGACGCCGGTGAACGACGCCCGCGACAGCAATCCGCAGGCCGTATTCGGCTACCTGGTCGAACAACTGAATGCGCGCAGCATTGCCTTCATCCACTTCATCGAAGGCGCCACCGGCGGCCCGCGCGACGTGCCGGGCTTCGATTTCGCCTGGGCCCGCAAGACCTTCAAGGGCACGTACATCGCCAACAACGGCTACACCCGCCAGATGGCGATCGACGCCGTGCAGTCCGGCGCCGCCGATGCGGTCGCCTTCGGCCGCGCCTATATCGCGAATCCGGACCTGGTGCAGCGCCTGAAGCTGGATGCGCCGCTGAACGCGGCCAATCCGCAGACCTTCTATACCTTCGGCGCGGAAGGTTATACCGACTATCCGGCACTGGGGCAGGCGGCCTGACGCCACCTCGACCCTCTCAAGGAAAACGGCGCTTCGGCGCCGTTTTTTATTTTGTGCATACAGGATTGCGCAGCGCAGCATCCGCGTTCGCGGCCAAGCCCCTCCAGCGGCCGCCTCGGAATCGTTTCCATGGCATGCCTCGTCGCGGTGCGCGGGACGGTGCCGACCTCCAGTTTTCGTTCAATTTCCATGCATTTTGGGTTGTTTTGGTGCAATGAAAATCGTCATTTTATTTCCTCCTTGTAATTATTTCCGAGAGGATATATTAGAATATCGCTACCAGTTTGCGTGGTGCATGTCGATCATTTTTTCTATTTGCAATGAGTTGTAATAAAAAAACGACAATTGCATGACATATGGCGATGCGATTTTCATAGGGAAAACCAAATCTTATTTTGCGTTTTGTTCTAGGTATAAATTTAATTTGAGAAAATTTATTCTCTAGAAATTGTATTTCTTGCTAGAGTGGAAAAGCGTGTGAATTAGTAAAAAAACACTGCCGTTCCGTGGCGACACGGTCCGGTCCACCAAAAGCGAGAGAGATAATGACCACGATCTTCAGTACGCGTTCCTCCGCCCGTTCCGGGCTCACCAAACTTGCACTGGGCGTCACGACGGCGCTGACCATGCTGGCGGCGACCCCGGCCATGGCAACCGTGCTGAATTTCGAAAACGAACTGCCGTTCCCTTACTCCGGCGGCGAAGCGCTCTACAGTGGCGACTACACGATGGCGGTCGTCGACCACCACGGTGCCGGTAACGGCGGCGCCGGCATCGTCATCAACGGCAACGACCCGTACAGCTGCGAAGCGGACGGCTGCCCGACCGGCAACAACAGCTACTTCTATGCCGGCGTCAACGACGGCGGCATCGTCCTGACCCGCAACAGCACCGGCACCCAGAGCAGCTGGGGCTTCCGCCTGACCGGTTTCGACTATTCCTTCCTGGCCCCGGTGGGCGGCCTGCCCGATTTCTCGTACGGCGCCCTGACCCTGGTCGGCACGCTGCTCGACGGCACCACCGTCACGGCCAGCCTGGACTTCCCCGGCTACGTCGGCGGCCACCCGAGCTTCTCCGCCGCCCAGCTGGGCAGCGCCTTCACGAGCGCGACGCTGGGCAGCCTGAGCATCCGCGCCTGCCTGTACGACGAAGGCAGCGACGGCAGCCTGTCGTGCGTGTATCCGACCGAAGGCAGCCCGCTGCTGAACCAGGCCCAGTTCGCGATCGACAACATCTCGCTGGCCGAAGTGCCGGAGCCGGGCAGCCTGGCCCTGCTGGGCCTCGGCGCCGGCGCCCTCGCGCTGCGCCGCCGCAAGTCGAACGCCTCGTCCACCAAAGCCTGATTGCCACGGATCTCCTGACCATGAAACTGCGTCCCATTACCTCGGCCGTCCTGTTCGCACTGACCGTTGCCGCCGCCAGCCCGGCGCTCGCCGACGACGTCCGCCGCTCCTACATCATCCAGCTGGCCGACAAGCCGGTCGCCACCTATACCGGCGAAGTCTCGGGCCTGGCCGCGACCAAGCCGGCCGCCGGCCAGCGCCTGAATGTCGATGCGGCGGCTGTCCAGAACTACATCGGCTACCTCGAGAAGAAGAAGGCCGACGTGCGCGCCATCGTCAACAAGGCCCCCATCACCAACAACTTCAACGTCGTCTTCAACGGCTTCTCGGCAATGCTGACCGATGCCGAAGTGCGCGCGCTGAAGAAGCAGGCCGGCGTGGTGAACATCACCGCCGACTCGATCATGAAGCTCGACACGAGCTACACCCCGACCTTCCTCGGCCTGGACAAGTCCGGCAGCCTGTGGGAACAGGTCGGCGGCCAGGACAAGGCCGGCGAGGGCATCGTCATCGGCATCGTCGACGGCGGCATCTGGCCGGAGCACGACAGCTTCGCCGACCGCGTCGACGAGAACGGCAACCCGAGCCGCGGCGGCAGCAAGCTCGCCTACACGGCGCCGCCGTCCAGCTGGAAGGGCAGCTGCGAAATCGGCGAAGGCATCAAGGCCAGCGACTGCAACAACAAGCTGGTCGGCATCCGCTCCTTCCGCAATTCGAGCGCCGCGCTGCACTGGAGCGAGTTCCGCTCGGGCCGCGATTCGGTCGGCGGTTCCAGCGGCGAAGGCGGCCACGGCGACCACACGGCCAGCACCGCGGGCGGCAATGCCCACGTGACGGCCTATTCGGGCGGCGTCGGCCTGGGCAAGATCAGCGGCATGGCGCCGCGCGCGCGCATCGCCGCGTACAAGGTCTGCTGGACCGAGGCGTCCACCGGCCAGAACGGCTGCGCCACCTCGAACAGCGTGGCCGCGATCGAACAGGCGGTGGTGGACGGCGTCAACGTCATTAACTTCTCGATCGGCCCGAACGCCGGCGGTGGTTCGTTCAGCGAAGCGACCGAAGTCGCCTTCCTGGGCGCCGCGTCGGCGGGCGTGTTCGTCGCCGCCTCGGCTGGCAACTCCGGCCCGTCGACGGCGCCGGCCTCGCACATCAGCCCGTGGCTGACCACGGTCGGCAACTCGACCCACAACCGCTTGTACGCCGGCGACGCCGTGATGGGCAATGGACTGACCGTGACCGGCGCGTCCGGCAACGCCAACACCCCGACCACGGAACTGATCCTGGCGAAGGATGCGGGCAAGGCCGGCGTCGACCCGGCCAGCGTCAACCTGAACCGCTGCTTCGGCCCGGCCGATACGGACGCCGATCCGACCGAGCTGCTGGATCCGGCCAAGGTGGCCGGCAAGATCCTCGTCTGCGACCGCGGCGACAACGTGCTGGTCAACAAGAGCGCCAATGCGAAGACGGCCGGCGCGGTGGGCGTCATCATCGCCAACGTGGAAGGCGGCGCAGCCACCATCCTGAACCAGGCGCACTCCGTCTCGACGGTCCACATCACCAAGGAAGACGGCGCCAAGGTCAAGGACTACATCGCGTCCAACGCCGGCAGCGCCACCGCCTCGCTGGGCAACCTGCGCGGCATCGTCGATCCGACCGTCAAGGCGCCCGTGATGAACAACAGTTCCTCGCGCGGCCCGAACGTGGCCAACGCCAACATCATGAAGCCGGACCTGACCGCGCCGGGCACCGACATCCTGGCCGCCGTCAGCGCCGACATCACCCGCGAGCAGCGCAATGCCATCGCCGCCGGCGGCGAAGCGACGGCCAAGGACTTCGCGTTCTACACGGGCACCTCGATGGCCTCGCCGCACGTGGCCGGCATCGCCGCCGTGCTGAAGCAGCGCCATCCGACGTGGAGCCCGGCCGCGATCAAGTCGGCGCTGATGACCACCGCCTACGACACCTTCACCGACGGCTTGAACGGCGCGGTATCGTGGGATGCCACCGCCCGCACCACCGGCACGCTGCCGTGGGCCCAGGGTGCCGGCCACATCTCGCCGACGGCCGCCGCCGATCCGGGCCTCGTCTACGACGCGTCCGAGATCGACTACGCACGCTTCCTGTGCGGCATCGGCGCCGGCGTCTACAGCACCGCCACCTGCAATGCCATCGGCACGATCCAGGCGTACGACCTGAACCTGGCATCGCTGACCGCCGCCAGCGTGCTCGGCTCGCTGACCCTGAACCGCACCGTCACCAACGTCGGCGGCACCGAAGCGACCTACCGGGCCAGCGCCGAGCTGCCGGGCTACACCGTCCAGGTGACGCCGGCGAGCCTGACGCTGGCACCGGGCGCATCGGCCAGCTTTGCCGTCAAGCTGACCCGTACCACCGCGGAGCAGAACACCTGGATGTATGGCAAGCTGACCTGGACCGACGGTACCCACGTCGTGCGCAGCCCGCTGATCGCCCGCGGTTCCTCGCTGTCGGCACCGGCCACGGCCTACAGCGAAGCGACCACCGGCAGCAAGGCGCTCACCATCGGCACCGGCTTCACCGGCACGATGACGCTGGCCAAGGGCGGCCTGATCCCGGCGACCCAGGCCGAGAAGACCGTCGGCCAGGCCGACATCAGCGCCAACGCCAACAACGAGCTGCTGTGCTACAACGGCGGCGGCGCCGGCGTGGTGGCCCACGACTTCACGGTCCCGGCCGGCGTCTCGGTGGCGCGCTTCGCGCTGTTCGACGCCGATACCGGCGACGGCAAGGCCAACTCCGACCTGGACCTGGTGGTGCTGCGCGGTACGAGTATCGTCGGCAGCAGCGGCAGCGGCACCAGCAACGAGATGGTCACCGTGCTCAACCCGGCGGCCGGCAGCTACCGCGTCTGCGTGGTCGGCTACGCGCCGGAAACCGCGTCGACCCGCTACAAGCTGTCGTCCTGGATCGTCAACCCGGCTACCGCCAGCAGCAACCTGAAGGCGACCGCGCCGAGCGCCGTCGTCATGGCCGGCACCGCGACTGTCTCGGTGGCCTGGGCAGGCCTGGCAACGGGCAAGCGCTACCTCGGTTCGATCGGCTACAAGAACGGCTCGACCCTGCTCGGCACCACCGTCCTGGACGTCGATACCACCGATCCGCTGCCGGTGTTTAACAACGCGACCAACAAGGTCGTGGACGCCAAGTAAGCGCGTCCTGTAGTACCGTAACAAGCACGTCGTCCCCGCGCAGGCGGGGACCCAATTTGCAAGCGTCTCGACAACGCAAGCAGAACTTGGGTCCCCGCCTGCGCGGGGACGACGTTTTTACGTTGACGATTTACGGCGATGCCGTGGCGTTGTTTCGTTGGCGAGCGCTCAGCGGGCCTGGCTGCCGCCCGGGCCCTGCGCGCGCAGCACGCACTGCCCGGCCTGGCAGGTAGCGCCGGGGTCGAGGATGAGGTTACAGGTCGACATCATGCCGGACGCTGCATCTTCCATGCGGCGCAGCTCCGCATGCTGCTGCACCAGCGCCTTCAGGCGGTTGCCGTCGCCGTCCTTGCTGGACCAGGCCAGGTAGCGTTCCGGGCCGCCGCAGGCCTTGGCGCCGACGCCGATGGTATGGCACTGGGCATCGCTGTCGCAGCGCGCCGCGCCCCGTTCGGCTTCGATGGCGGCCAGCAGGCCGGCGGGCGTGGCGGCAGGAGCGGTGGCAGAGGCGGCAGCCGGCGGCGCGGCAGGCGCGTTCGCGCGCGGCGCATCGCTGCTGCAGGCGCTGCCGGCCAGCAGCAGGAAGGCGCCGGCGAGCACGGCGCGCAGGGTGGGGTATGGTCGGTTCATGGCGCCATCATCGCGCGGCTCGGCTGGCTTGGCAATAGCGCACGGTTGCGTGCCTGCCAGGGCGCCGGGTCTCAAGCCAGCCGCTCCAGCATCCTTTTGCGGTAGCGCCGGCTCATGCGCAGACGCTGGCCCGATTCCAGCACGACTTCGTATTCGCCGTCTTCGCGGATCTCCAGCGCGCGCACGCGGTCGAGGTTGACGATGGCCGAGCGGTGCACGCGGTGAAAGCCGTGCCCCGCCAGCAGCGTCTCCAGTTCGGCCAGGCTGCGGCGCAGCATGTGGGCACGGCCGCCGGCATGCAGCGTCGAGTAGTAGTCGCTGGCCTCGATCCAGTCGATGTCGGCATACTTCACCACGTCCAGCGTCGCGCCGTTCTTGACGATGAAGCGGCGCTGCTCGCCAGGCATGCGCAGGCGCTCCTTGGCCCGTTCCAGCACACGCGCGAAACGGTGGTCGTCGAAGGGTTTGAGCAGGTAGTCGAGCGCGCCCACCTCGAAGGCGCGCAGGGCGAACTGGTTGTGAGCGGTGACGAAGACGATGGCGCAGGCCGGCGACGGCGAGATGCGCTCGAGCAGTTCGAAGCCATCGCATTCGGGCATCTCGATGTCGAGGAACAGCAGGTCGGGCCGGGTGGCGTCGATGGCCGCCAGCGCTTCGTCGGCCGAGCCGCACTGGCCCACGATGCGGATCGCCGGATCGCGCGCGAGCAGATAGGCGAGATTGGCGCGCGCCAGCGGTTCGTCGTCGACGATCAGGGCGCGCAGCAGCGCCGGGGTGGTGTCCGTCATCGTTCGCGGTAGGGCAGCGTGATGGTCGCCAGCACGCCGGCGCCGGCACGGTTCTGCAGGCTCAGCGCCTGGGCATCGCCGTACAGCGCATGCAGGCGCTGGCGCGTGTTGGACAGGCCGACGCCTTCCTCCACGCGTTCCGGCAGCGGCGGCCCGTCGTTGGAGACGGAGAGCGTCAAGGTCGCGCCGTCGCGCACCGCCGCCACCTGCAGCTCGCCGCCGGGGGCACGCTTGGCGATGCCATGCTTGATGGCGTTTTCGACCAGCGACTGCACGACGAGGTCGGGCACCTGCGCCTTCATCAGCGCGGTGGGGACGTCAATCCGGTAGCGCAGCCGCTCGGCGAAGCGCATCTGCTGGATGTCCAGGTATTTGTGGACGAAGTCGATCTCGTCTTCCATCGTCACGAACTGGCCTTCCGAGCGGTCCGTCACGCGGCGCAGCAGGTCGCCCAGCGCCGCCGTCATGGCGATCGCCTCGTCGTGCTTCTGTTCGCGGATCAGCGCCGTGATCGCGTTCAGGGCATTGAAGATGAAGTGCGGCTCGATCTGCAGGCGCAGCGCCGCCAGTTGGGCCTGCGCCAGCAGTTCGGCCATGCGCGCGCCGGCCGCCTTCTGGTGCAGCAGGCGGCTGCGCGCATCGATGCCGATGCTGAGCGCCACGATGGCGCCGTACAGCACCACGTCGCCGATCAGGTTGCCGAGGAATTTCGCCCGCCACAGCGGCAGGAACGGCTCCGGTCCCTTGGGATACGCAAACGGATTGGTCGTGTGTTCCAGCAGCGCGCCCCAGGTGGCCCAGGCGGCGCCCACTGCGAGGCAGGCTGCGCCGTGCGCGATCCACGGGAGTACCTTCCTGGACCAGGCTGTGTAAAAACGCAGGGCCATGTAAACGAAACCGGGTCGGTAAACGTTG
>CAUSCY010000095.1:0-11419 GCA_963529995.1 uncultured Massilia sp.
CGATGATAGTGCTGCAACCAGTGTGAAAGTAGGTTATCGTCAGGCTAGTTATATGCAGAAGCCCATCAAGTGATCTTGGTGGGCTTTTTGCTTTTTGGCGCGCATATCATCTGCAGCAAGTACTCAAACTGCCAGTCCGACCCAGCGCGACCCGGCCGCATGGCTGGCCAGCACCGCGTCGATGAACTTCATCCCCGCCACGCCATCCGTCACGGTCGGCAGCGGCAGGCTTGCCTCGGGCAGCGGCAGGCCGGCATCGATCGCGTGGATCTGCGCGGCCGCATCCCGGTACAGCTGCGCGAACGCTTCCAGATAACCTTCCGGATGGCCGCTGGGCACGCGCGTGGCGTGCGCCGCCGCGGCGCCCTGCACCCGGCCGCGCGTCAGGCGCTGCGCCACGCCGCCCTGGGGCGTGAGCCATAGCTCGTTCGGGTTCTCCTGGTCGAAGGACAGGCTCGCCTTCGTACCGAATACGCGCAGCTTGAGCGCGTTCTCGCAGCCCGTCGCCATCTGGCTCGACCACAGCATGCCGCGCGCGCCGTTCGGATAGCGCAGCATTACCTGCACATGGTCGTCCAGTGTGCGGTCCGGCGTGAACGCATGCAGCTCGGCCAGGATCTCGTTCGGCTGCACGCCGCTGACGAAGCCGGCGAGCTGGAACGCATGGGTGCCGATGTCGCTCGTGCAGCCGGTCGGGCCGGCACGCCGCGGATCGTTGTGCCAGTTGGTCGCCTGGAATGCCGGATCCTGGTTCTCCGCCTCGGCCATCCAGTCCTGCGCATACTCCACGTGCACCAGGCGGATGTCGCCGATCGCACCCGAGGCGACGAGTTCGCGGGCATGCCGCACCATCGGATAGCCCGTGTAGGTGTGGGTGAGCGCGAACACGCGGTTGTTCCGGCGCGCTAGCGCCGCCAGCGCTTCCCCTTCGCCCAGCGAGATGCCCAGCGGCTTGTCGCAGATGACGTGGATGCCCGCCTCGAGGAAGGCGGTGGCCACCGGCGCATGCAGGTGGTTGGGCGTGACGATCGCGACGACGTCGATGCCGTCTTCGCGCGCCGCCTCGCTGCGCGCCATCTCCCGGTAGTCCGTATAGCTGCGCGCAGGGTCCAGGCGGATCGCGGCGCCGCTGTGCCGCGCGCGTTCCGGGTCGCTCGACAGGGCGCCCGCCACCACCTCGTAGCAGTCGTCCAGGCGCGCGGCGATGCGGTGCACCGCGCCGATGAAGGCGCCGTCGCCGCCGCCCACCATGCCCAGGCGCAGCCGGCGTTTAGGCATTGCCGCCGCTGCACTTCCTCCGATCGCCGTCATGCCGATATCCCCATCAGCCGGCGCACCTGCTCGCGGTCCGCGCCGCTGCCGGCGAAGTCGTCGAACGCGCGCTCCGCCACGCGGATGATGTGGCGGCGGATGAAGTCAGCGCCTTCGCGCGCGCCGTCCTCCGGATGCTTGAGGGCGCACTCCCATTCCAGGACGGCCCAGCCGGCATAGTCGTACTGCGCCATCTTCGAGAAGATGGCGGAGAAGTCGACCTGGCCGTCGCCCAGCGAGCGAAAGCGCCCGGCGCGCTCCAGCCAACTGCCGTAGCCGCCGTACACGCCCTGGCGTCCGTTCGGGCGGAACTCGGCATCCTTCACGTGGAAGGCCTTGATGCGCTCGTGGTAGATGTCGATGAAGGCAAGGTAGTCGAGCTGCTGCAGCACGAAGTGGCTCGGGTCGTACAGGATGCTCGCGCGCCGGTGGCCGCCGACGGCATCGAGGAAGCGCTCGAAGGTCACGCCGTCGTGCAGGTCTTCGCCCGGATGCAGCTCGTAGCAGACGTCGACGCCGGCGTCGTCGAAGACGTCGAGGATCGGACGCCAGCGCCGGCCCAGTTCGTCGAACGCTTCCTCCACCAGTCCGGCCGGCCGCTGCGGCCACGGGTACACATAGGGCCAGGCGAGGGCGCCGGAAAAGCTCGCATGCGTGACGAGGCCCAGGCGCCGTGACGCCTGCGCCGCCGCCTTGACCTGCTCGACGGCCCAGGCCTGGCGCGCCTGTGGATTGCCGCGCACGTGCGGCGCGGCGAAACCGTCGAACAGCTGGTCGTAGGCCGGATGCACGGCTACCAGCTGGCCTTGCAAGTGGGTCGAGAGTTCGGTGATCTGCAGGCCGTGCTCGGCCAGCAGGCCCTTGATGTCGTCGCAATAGGTCTGGCTCTCGGCCGCCACGTCCAGGTCGAACAGGCGCTTGTCGGTCGGCAGCTGGATGCCTTCGTAGCCCAGGCCGCGTGCCCAGCCGGCCAGGTTGTCGAGGGTGTCGAAGGGGGCTTCCCGGCCCATGAACTGGGCGAGGAAGATCGCCGGTCCCTTGATGGTCTTCATGCTGGTCCTCGTCGATCAGTAGGGCGAATCGGGGAAGTAGAACTGCTTGCCGTTCTCGCGCGTGATCAGGACCGACGGCACGATCGTCTTGGCCGGCAGGGCCTGGCCCTTCAAGCGCGCGTTCGCCGTCATCTTGATGGCGTCGTAGATGAACTTGGGCGAGTAGGACACGTCGGCCTGCACCAGCTTGTCGCCGTCGAGGATCTTCTTGACCGCGAACTTGGCGCCCGCGCCGCCGAAGACTTCCTTGATGTCGGTACGCTTGGCCTGCTCGATCGCCTTCAGCACGCCGACCGCCATGTCGTCGTCGGCCGCCCACACGGCATCGATCTGCTTGAAGCGGGTCAGATAGTCCTGCATGACCTTGAAGGCGTCGTCGCGGTTCCAGTTGCCGTACTTCGCGTCCAGCACCTTGATGTTCGGGTACTTCCTGATTTCCTCGTTGAAGGCGTTGGTGCGCTCGTTGTCGATGGTGCTCGGCATGCCGCGCAGGACGACGATATTGCCCTTGCCGTTCAGGCGCCTGGCCAGGTATTCGGCCGGCAGGCGGCCGAAGGCCGTGTTGTCGCCCGCCACATAGGCGTTCTGGGCCGCGGGGTTGGTCAGGCCGCGGTCCACCACCGTCACGTAGACGCCCTTGTTCTTCACCTGCGCGGCCGGCTGGGTGAGCGAACTCGATTCCAGCGGCAGCAGCACCAGCGCGTTCATCTTGTTCACCACCAGCAGGTCCTGCACCTGGTTGGCCTGCTCGGGCGTGCTGGCGGCCGTCTTGACGATGACCTTCAGCGTCGGGTTGGCCGCTTCCAGCTCGCGCTTGGCCTGGTTGGCCCACCAGACGATGCCGCCCGTGAAACCGTGGGTGGCGGTCGGGATGGAGACGCCGAGCGTGACTTTTTCGGCGGCGATGGCCTGGCCGGCGCCGAACGCGAGGGCGCAGGCGGCGGCGAGGCAGATCAGTAACTGGTTCGATGAGCGCATGTGGATTCCTGTTCAAATAATCGGATCAAATAAGCGAATCAAATAATCGAATCAAATAAGCGAATATCAGCGGCGGCCGCGCTGCAGATACGCCACGGCGATGATCACCACGCCCTGTACCGCGGGGTTCAGGTGCACGCTGATGATGCTGGTGAGGTTGAGGATGTTGCCGATCACGGACAGCAGGATCGCGCCGACCACCGTGCCCATGACGCGGCCCGCGCCGCCGCGCAGCGAGGTGCCGCCGACGACCACCGCGGCGATGGCTTCCAGCTCCCACAGGATGCCCGTGGTCGGCGTGGCCGAGCCCAGGCGCGGCACGTAGAGGACGGTGGCGATCGCCACGCATACGCCCAGCAGCAGGTAGGTGAGCACCTTGACGCGGTCGACGCGGATCGCGGCGTAGCGCGCCACCTGTTCGTTGGAACCGATGGCCTGCACGTGCTGGCCGTAGGCCGTGCGGTTCAGGACGACGGCGCCGGCGATCGCCACGCAGGCGAACACCCACACCGGAATCGGCACGCCCAGCACGCTCTGGTAGTACACCGGCCCATAGGCTTCGGACAGGTTGAAATCGAGGTTCAGCGCGCCGCCGTCCGCCAGCCAGGTCAGTACCGCGCGGAACAGACCCAGTGTGCCCAGCGTGACGATGAAGGGTTCGATCCGTCCGCGCGAGACGAGCAGGCCGTGGGCGATGCCGAACACGGCGCCGAAGGCCAGTGCCAGCGCGATGCCCAGCGCGATGATCGCCGGCGCGGGCGGCGGATGGGCGCCGGCGGCCAGCGCGTTCATCGCGACGATCATGCTGCCCGCAATGAGCGCCGCCATCGAACCCACCGACAGGTCGATGC
Source organism: uncultured Massilia sp. (assembly GCA_963529995.1). Taxonomy (GTDB): domain Bacteria; phylum Pseudomonadota; class Gammaproteobacteria; order Burkholderiales; family Burkholderiaceae_D; genus Telluria. Next base: position 4,193 of record CAUSCY010000095.1, read on the forward strand.
CGCCGGAAACGATCACGAAGGTCATGCCGACGGCGATGATGCCGATGAAGGCCGTGCGCGTCAGCACGTTCATCATGTTGTCGAACGTGGCGAAGTCCGGATTGAGCAGGCCGCCGGCGATGCACAGCAGGACCAGCGCGACGACCGGCCCGAGGCCTGTCAGCCGGCGCAGGCCGGCGCGGGATCCCGCCATCCTGGTGTCATGCTCGATAGCGGGCTTGGTCCCCGACTCAGTGGCTGGTTTCATGGTGGGTGTCGGTTGCATGTGCGATCAGGTTTTCTTCGGTGAGTTGGTCCGCTCCGAGCACGGTTTGCAGGCGCCCGCCGTGCAGTACCGCCACGCGGTGGGCGAGGCCGATCAGTTCGATCAGTTCGGACGAGATGACGACCACCGCACGGCCTTCGCGCGCCAGGCGATGGATAAGCGCATAGATGTCGCGCTTGGCGCCGACGTCGACGCCGCGGGTCGGCTCGTCCAGCACGACCACGCGCGGATCGGAGTGCAGGTACTTGGCCAGCGCCAGCTTCTGTTGGTTGCCGCCGGACAGCGAGCGTGCCGCGCAGTCCGGGTCGCGCAGGCGGATGCCGAAATCCAGGATGGCCCGGTCGAGCGCCTGGCGCCCGGCCTCGAGGTCCAGCCAGGGACGGGCGTCGCGCTCGAGCGTCATCATGGTGAGGTTCTCGCGCAGGCCCAGGTCGACGTGCAGGCCCTTGCCCTTGCGGTCTTCGCTCAGGTAGGTCAGGCCCAGGCGCATGGCGTCGCGCGGGTTGCGGATGGCGGCCGGGCGTCCATCGATCTCGATGCGGCCGGCGCTGCGCGGCCGCAGCCCGAGGATGGCTTCGAAGGCTTCGGTGCGGCCGGCGCCCACGAGTCCCGCGAAGCCGAGGATCTCGCCGGCGCGCACCTCGAAGTGCAGGTCCTCGATCCAGCCGGGGACCTTCAGGTTCGCCACGCGCAGCAGCACGGGCGCGTCGGCGGAGACGAAGGCCTTGGGCTGGAACATGTCGGACACGTCGCGGCCCACCATCAGGTTGGCCATCTGCTGGCGGTTGACGTCCGCCGTATGCGCGCGCGTCACGAACTTCCCGTCGCGCATGACGACGACTTCGTCCGTGTGCGCCTCCATCTCGTCGAGCTTGTGCGAGATGTAGACGATGGTGACGCCCTCCGCCTTCAGGCGCGCCATCAGGGCGAACAGCGTGCGGGTTTCGCCGGGCGACAGGCTGGCGGTCGGCTCGTCCATGATCAACAGGCGCGCCTTGCGCGACAGCGCCTTGGCGATTTCGACCAGCTGCTTCTCGGCGACGATCAGGTCCGCGACGCGCGTGTCCGGATCGACGGCCAGGCCCACCTGCGCCAGGCAGGCGGCGGCCTCGCGCGCCATGGCGCGCCGGTCGAGCAGGCCGGCGCGGGTCGTTTCGTGGCCGAGGAAGATGTTCTGGGCGATGCTCAGGTGCTCGGCCAGGTTGAATTCCTGGTGGATGAGCGCGATGCCGAGCGCTTGCGCGTCGCGCACGTCGGCAAACCGGCGCTCGACGCCGTCGACCACGAGCTGGCCCCCGCTGGGGCGCTCGTAGCCTGCCAGGATCTTCATCAGGGTCGACTTGCCGGCGCCGTTCTCGCCCAGCAGGCCGACGACGCGCCCGGGTTCGAGCGCGAAGTCGACGCCGTGCAGCACGCGCACCGGGCCGAAGTCCTTGACGATGTGGTCGAAGCGGACGGACAGGCTCATGGTCGGGGCAACGTCACTTGGACGCGGGATTGGCGAGGACGGCCTGCAGGCCCTTCATCGAGGCGGCGACCGTCTCCAGCTGGCCCATCCCGTTCGGGTACTCTTCCTGCTCGATGATGATCCAGTCGGTGCCGCCGACCTGGCGCACGGCGCGCGTCAGCGCCACCCAGTCGGTCTTGTCCTGGCCGATGATCGGCACGCCGCCGGCCGCAGGCGCGCCTTCGGCCAGCTTGGCCTTGAAGTGGGTGGTGCGGGTGCGGCCCGGATAGGTCTTCACGTAGGCCACCGGGTCCTTGCCGGCGAAGGTCGTCCAGCCCACGTCCTGCTGCATGACGGCCGCCCTGGGCGTGCCGCGCGCGATGACGTCCCAGGGCGTGCTGCCGACCGCGCCGCGCATTTCCTGGGCGTGGTTGTGGTAGCCGATGGTCATGCCCTTGGCGGCCAGCTTGCCGGAGAGGTCGGTGAGTTCCTTGCTCATCTGCGCGCTCTGCTCGGTGCTGGCGCCGCGCTTGTCCATCGAGATGACGAGGCTCGTGCAGCCCAGCGTCTTGTAGAACGCCGTGGTGGCGTCGAACTTGCCGGCGGCGAGCGCATCGAAATGCATGTGGGCGCCCGCGCATTGCAGGCGATGCTTGTCCATGAATGCCTTCAGGCCCGCCGCATTGTCCTTGTACGGACCGAACTCGCCGGCGAATTCCACGCCCTGGAAGCCGAGGCCCGCAATCTTCGTCAGTGTGCCTTCGAAGTCCTGCTTGATCTCGTCCTTGACGGACCATAGTTGCAGGCCGATGCGCGGGTCGGTGCCGGCATGCGCCGTGCCGGCGGCGAGCAGGATGGCGGCAACAGCCAGTTTGGTCTTGTTCATGATGTCCTTGTTATCGATGTTGTTTCGTTCAGATCCGGCCGGCCTTCATTTCCTCGACCGCATAGGCCGAGGCGCGCGCCGTCAGGGCCATGAAGGTCAGCGACGGGTTCTGCCAGGCGCCCGAGGCCATCGAGGCGCCGTCGGTGACGAAGAGGTTGGGCACGTCGTGCGCCTGGTTGAAGCCGTTCAGCACGGAGGTCTTCGGATCGCGCCCCATGCGCGCCGTGCCCATCTCGTGGATCGCCAGGCCGGGCGGATACTCCTCCGCCGTCGCGATGGTCTTGCGTATGTCCTTCACGCCCAGGTATTCGAGGATGTTGGCGGCGGTGTCGGCCATGTCCTCGCGCATCTTGCGGTCGTTGTCGCAGTGGCTCGCATCGATGTGCAGCAGCGGCATGCCCCATTTGTCCTTCCTGGTCGGGTGCAGGCTGACGGCATTCTCGAAGCGCGGCAGCATCTCGCCCTGGCCGTGCAGGCCGAAGCGCCAGGGGCCGGGCTTCCTGATCATCGCCTTGTACTCCTTGCCGAAGCCCGGCTTGCCGGCCGCGGCCTGCCAGCCTTCGCGCGCGGCGCCGCCCGCCAGCGCATAACCGCGCGTGAACAGCGGGTGCTTGTCGACGACGTTGCGAAAGCGCGGGATATAGGCCCCGGTCGGGCGGCGGCCTTGGTAATACTCGTTCTCGAAACCTTCGACGCGGCCGTCGGCGCCGGCGGCCCACAGGTGGTCCGTCAGGTAGTGACCGAGCGCGCCGGACGAGTTGGCGAGGCCGTTCGGGAAGGCGCTCGACGTCGAGTTCAGCAGGATGGCGGTGGACGCCAGCGTCGAGGCGCACAGCATCACGACCCTGGCGTGGTACTCGCGCGTCTCCATCGTTTCCGCATCGATCACGCGCACGCCGGTGGCGCGGTTGGTCTTCGGATCGTAGATGACGCTGTGCACGATGCTGTTGGTGGCGATGCGCAGGCGCCCCGTCTTCAGCGCCGCCGGCAGCGTCGAGCTCTGGGTCGAGAAATAGGCGCCGAACGAGCAGCCGCGCGCGCACTGGCTGCGCGCCTGGCACTGGACGCGGCCCTGCTCCAGGTGCGCCGCGGTGGCCCGGTTCAGGTTGGCGGTGCGGCCCATGATCATGCGCGCCGGCGCGTACCTGGCGTCGAACTTCTGCTTGAACGCCAGTTCGACCGCGTTGAATTCGAAGGGCGGCAGGAATTCGCCATCCGGCAGCACGGCCAAGCCTTCCTTGCTGCCGCTGATGCCCGCATGGCGCTCGACGTGGCTGTACCAGGGCGCCAGGTCGGCATAGCGGATCGGCCAGTCGTTGCCGTGGCCGTCCTTCAGGTTGGCCTCGAAATCCAGGTCGCTCCAGCGGTAGGACTGGCGCGCCCACATCAGCGACTTCCCGCCCAGCTGGTTACCGCGGATCCAGCTGAACGGGCGGCCGTCCGGCGTGGAGTAGGGCATGTCGCGGTCGTTGTTGAAGAACTGCTGCGTGTGCTCGTCGAAGGCGTAGCACTGGCGCTGGATGGCGTACTGCTCCTGCGCCACCTGCGCGTCGACCTTGCCGCGGTTCGGCATGGTCCACGGATCGCGGTTCTCGCCGACGTAGCCGACGCCATGCTCGACCGGGCGGCCGCGCTCGACCATCAGCGTCTTGAGCCCCCGTTCCGTGAGTTCCTTGGCGGCCCAGCCGCCGGTGATGCCGGAGCCGACGACGATGGCGTCGAAGCGTTCCGGGGTGGTCTTGATGATGAATGAGGATAGAGGTTCCATGTGCGCGTGCCGTTGTTCAGATTGCCCACGTGTGGGTGGCGCTGGTGACTTTCAGGTGGCCGATGAAGCCGCCCGGCACCGGCAGGTAGGCCAGCTCGCGCGAGGCGCCCGCTTCCGAGGTGTAGTAGGCAAACGCGACATACCCCTTCAGCTGGCGGAAGAAGCGCTGGTCGTCCGCATGGAAGGGCGCCGCGCCGCTGTCGATGGCGCGCAGCAGCGCTGCCTGGCGCAGCGGGGACAGCGCCGCGAACGGCTTGCCGTCGCCTGCGCGGGCCACCGTGTCGATGCGCGCCAGGCCGGTCCGGAACGCGTTCTGTGCAGGCTGCAGCGCGCACGCGGCCAGCAGGTGGTCGACGGTGCGATGCGCCTCCACCGCCAGCGCGCCCGGCGTGTCCGTTTGCGGAATGATCAATTCGGCCAGCACCCCGGTCAGGGCCAGCTCGTCGGGGGACAGGTATTCGGGCGGGGCGGCCTTGGTTGCAGCCTTCGTTGCAGCCGCGAGGACGTCGCTGCCCAGGGCGAAGTCGCCCAATGCCAGGCCGCAGAACGCGGCCAGCCGCGCCAGGGTCTGGCGCCGTGCACCGTCGGGCTCTTGCGGCCCCTGATCGGTGCGGTGTTCGATGTATGACATGCCTCTCCTCCAAGAAAGACGACGACAACAAGAGCGATAAAGCGTCAGGCCGGAATGCGGGCCCCGTGGCGCCTGGCGCCGGCCCGCCCTGCCGCCAGCGACAGCAGGTATTGTTTTGGTGTGATCCCGACGACGCTGCGGAACTGCTTGGTGAAATAACTCTGGCCGCCGAAGCCCGTCTCCGCGGCCACGCGGGCGATGCTGCCGGCGGTCGGCAGCATCCTGCACGCCTCGTGCACTTTCATGTGCAGGATGTATTGCTTGGGCGTGAGCGAGAAATGCTGCTTGAACTTGCGTTCGAACGTCGACAGCGACATGCAGGACAGCTTCGCCAGGTGATCGATGCTGATGTGTTCCATCAGGTGCGCCTGCAGGTATTCGATGCAGGCCTTGAACTCATGGAACGGGGCGATGGTGTCCTGCGAACGCCTGGCATCGCGCGAAAACCCTTCGATGCCGACGATGTCGCCGTGCCGGTCGCGGATCGGCGCCTTGGTCGTGAACAGCCAGGTGAGCTCGCCCTTGCCGCTGTCGATGACCTCGAGCTTGTTCTTGACCGTGGAACCGGTGTCGATCACGGCCAGGTCGTCGGCCCGGATGCGGTCGGCGATGTCGCTGCGGAAGAAATCGTGGTCGGTCTTGCCGATGATGTCGTGCACGCCCGCCAGGTCGTGCTGCTCCTGCAGCAGGCGGTTACCCCAGACGAACTGGCCGGCCGTGTTCTTGGCAAAGTAATAGGTGTCGGACAGGGTGTCGAACAGGGTGCTCGGTGTCGAGATCCCGTGTTCGGCAAAGAAATTGGCACATTCTTTATAGGGCAGGGCCGGCGTGCGCGTGCACGGGCCATCCTTGCGGTCCGGGTCCGGACCATGGGCGACGACCATGCCTCTGCCGATGATCAGTGTGCTCATCCTGCTGTGTCTCCGTCTCGGTGACGGGAACTCTGAAAACGTCGTCTTCGGTTCCCTTATGCAGTGATCTTAGCATTTGGAAAAGTTTGGACATGTCAGAAAATCGGAAAAATTTATAACGAAATCGGCAAGGTGGTTGATCTTGATAGCGCTCAAAAGATGAGCATGCTAGATTGGCCGCGCCTGTGTTGACAGGCATCCCAGGCCGCTCCGGCGGCCGCTGTGCAGAACAAGAAACTATAAGGAGATACCGATGATTCGCTGTCGCACGCTCGCCCGCCTGGGCGTACTGGGCGCCGTGCTGGCGCTGTGCGCGCCGTCGCAGGCCGCCGACAATGGCTGGATGCCGCTCTTCAACGGCAAGGACCTGTCGGGGTGGACGACCTGGCTGAGCATGCAGCCGCCGGTGGACAATATGAAGGTGCCGACGTCGACGCGCGGCGCGAATGCGGACCCGCGCAAGGTATTTACGGTGGCGGATGGCACGCTGCGCGTCTCGGGCGAGGAGTGGGGCGCCGTGTCGACCGTCGGCGAGTACGAGAACTTCCACCTCAAGTTCGACATGAAATGGGGTACGAAGAAATGGGCGCCGCGCCTGGAGACGCCGCGCGACAGCGGCATCCTGTATTACGCGGTCGGCCGGCCGGATGCGCAGGACGGCAACTGGATGCGTAGCCACGAGTTCCAGCTCAAGGAAGACGAGTGTGGCGATTACTACAGCCTGGACGGCGTGATGGTCGATGCCCATGCGAGCGATACGAACCTCGGCAACTGGAAGTTCCAACGCTACGATCCGGCGCAGCCCATCCATGCCAATATCGCAGGACGCATCGAGAAGCGCGGCAATTACGAAAAGCCGGTGGGCGAGTGGAATACGATGGAGATCATCGCCGACGGCAAGACCATCATCCACATCGTCAATGGCCACGAAGTCCTGCGTGCCGAAAACTCGCGCCAATCCGTCGACGGCAAGGCCGTGCCGCTAACGCGTGGGAAGTTCTCGATCCAGACGGAAGGGGCCGAGGTGTTCTTCCGCAATATCCAGGTCAAACGCCTGAGCGGACCGGCCAGCGCCGAGGCGTTCTGACGGTAGCGGCGCGTGTCGATGCCTCTTGCATGACAGGGGGCATCTTTGCTATAGTCTTGCTCCTCCGACGCAGACGCAGCTTCACGGCAGCGAAAGCGGAAGAAAAAGAAGAGTTGACGAGTTAGACGAAACGCTGCATAATCTCTCTTCTCTGCTGCTGACGAACAAAACGATTCGAAAGCGCAGCAAGGCAGTACAGAATTCGAGTTCTTTAACAATCAACAGTCGATAA
>CAUSCY010000096.1:0-11319 GCA_963529995.1 uncultured Massilia sp.
GACCAGCAGCAGGCGGCACACGCCGAGCAGCATCCGGGCGAAGGCGAGTAATCCTTGCTTCACCTTTAGCTGCTAACAACGGCTAACAAAAACGGCACCTTCGGGTGCCGTTTTTTTTCGTTCATTCAGCAGTAGAGCTTGCCCGCAATTCCCTCGTGGGACGAGAAGCCCTTTCCTCACCAAACTTCCTGACTTATGCCAAATGCATCAGCTCGTGCAATGAGGAGCTATACTGTATATTAATACAGGTGTGCAGCCCAGCAACAGTAGGCGGCAAGTGTGTCCAACCCATTGTCGACTCGCCACATCGTGTCTGGCGACCGCGGCAATTTGATGGTCTAATATCGACTTGCGGAAAATCAAAATGACCCTAGAAACAGTTTTTGACGAACAAAAAACAGAAGATTCCTCCCACTCTGGCGAGGTTTCCTATGTCTCCCCACAAAAGATCGAACAAGCTAACGCATCTGACGAGCTGATTAGCTATAGGTGGCATGATGGAAAAGGTGTGCGGACCGTGAAGTTGAGTGACGGCCGCGCGATAAAGTCGACCGTTCCTTCCCATCGCCTCACGGGGAATAGCTATGGAGCGGCCGAATTCGAATACGATTGGCTGCGTTCGAACGAGCGACCGGCGTCGTCGGTTTCTGAGCGTACTATCAAGGTGGGAGATGCTTTCTGTGGAGGTGGCATCTTTTCACTGGGTGTCGACGAGGCCTTGCGTGCTGCAGGCATCACGCCGATCCATGCATTTGGGCTCGACTTCAATCTGGATGCAATCAACACATTCAAGCTGAATTTTCCTGATTCCGTCGCGTTGCATGCGGATATCACAAGCGTCGTTAACGGTGCTTTCGGTGAGCCTTTCACTAAAGAGGAACTTGAGTTTGTCGAGTCGGTCGGTGGCGGTGTCGATTTGCTGGTGGCAGGCCCTCCTTGTCAGGGCCACAGTGATCTGAACAACCACACTCGACGCCAGGATCCGAAGAATAACCTGTACTTCTCCGTGGTTCGGCTTGCAGAACTGCTGCAGCCCGAATTCATTCTCGTCGAAAACGTGCCTGGCGTGATTCACGACAAGGGGCAGGTGGTGCAACGCACGGCCGAGGGACTCACGGAACTCGGTTACCACGTTACCTCGTCGCTGGTTGAGCTGATCGGCATCGGTGTCCCGCAGAAACGCAAGCGATTCGTCCTCGTCGCCTCGCGCAAGGGCGAACTCGACATCGGCTCAGCTTTAGCCGCAAGCACCGGTGAGACGCGACCCGTTTCATGGGCGATCGATGACTTGCAGAATGCATACGACGAAGCGACGATCTATAACTCGTCGGCAGTACATTCGAAGGAAAACCAGCGGCGCATCAACTACCTGTTCGATAACGATCTGCATGACTTGCCGAATGCCGAACGTCCGCCGTGCCATCGCGATAAGCCCCACAGCTATGTCTCGGTCTATGGACGGATGCACTGGGATCGGCCAGCACCGACAATTACCGGTGGCTTTGGTTCGACAGGCCAAGGGCGCTTCGTCCATCCGTTGTGCCGGCGCACGCTGACCCCCCACGAGGCTTTCAGGCTGCAATTCGGCCCCGACTATTTCCGCTTCCCTGCCACGACCGGACGACGCTCCATGCAACAGATCATCGGCAATGCCGCGCCGCCCAAGCTTAGTCAAGCCATTGTCCTTGGCGCTGCTATCCAAGGAGTTCTGGTATGAAAGTCTTTGGCTTATTCAGCGGCATCGGCGGTTTTGAGCTCGCTTTCTCGCGTCACGACATGGAGTGCGTGGGCCTTTGCGAGATCGACCCGGTGGCGAAGGCGGTGTTGGCCGAACGATTCCCCGGCATTCCGCTGTTCGATGACGTGGAGACGCTCACCTCCGTGCACGATGCAGACGTGTTGACCGCCGGCTTTCCGTGCCAAGATTTGAGCCAGGCAGGGGCGAAGGCCGGCATCCGGGGCTCCCGCTCCTCCCTCGTCGACCATGTGTTCCGCCTGATTGAGTCGGCCGAGCGCAAGCCTGAATGGGTCGTGCTTGAAAACGTGTCGTATATGTTGAGGCTGAAGCACGGCGCAGCGATGAACCACATCGTCAACCGGGCTGAGGAGCTTGGCTACAACTGGGCATATCGGGTTCTGGACGCACGCTGTTTCGGTTTGCCGCAGCGGCGCGAACGCGTTCTGATTTTGTTGTCGCGTACTCACGATCCATCCCAAGTGCTTTTCCCGAACGGGTTGGTCCAGCCGAATGTCGACGACACGGTCGGCACTGTTGTCCCGGGGAGTTTGTATGGCTTCTACTGGACTGAAGGTAAACGTGGCCTGGGTTGGGCAAAGAACTCGGTGCCGACGATTAAGGGCGGCTCTGCGCTGGGCATCCCATCGCCGCCAGCGATCTGGATTCCGGCTACCGGCGAGTTTGGTACGCCTTCGATCATGGACGCCGAACGCATGTTCGGATTCCCGGCAGGATGGACGGAACCGGCGGTACGTGCGGCAGGCCGGGCAGGCGCACGCTGGAAACTTGTCGGGAACACGATCTGCGTGCCAATGGTGGAATGGTTGTGCCAGATGCTGGGAGAGCCGCAAGGTTTGGGAGCTCAAACCACTCCAATTTCAAGGACGACCCGATTGCCTGGAGCCGCTTTCGGATTGAGAGGACAACGTTTTGCGGTCGAGGTGTCGAACTGGGCATTTGAGGCGGATGCGCCAGCATTGGGCACTTTCCTCAACGATAAGCTCAAACCCCTCTCGATCCGAGCGGCCTCGGGTTTCTATAACCGGGCGCTGGAGAGCACCACGATACGTTTCGCGGATGGCTTTTTGGATAGTATGTCGACTTACATCGAGAGAGCGAAGTCGCTCCCTCTCTTTAATTGATAGCGGAAACGAATGGCGACTGGGGAGATGTCTGATGAAGTGTGGCGTGCTGCCGAGGCATATGCGGAGGATGACGCGAACAGGGAACAACTGGCCGACGCCGTTAGTGCGCTCGTGGGGCGGCGGATCGGCCCGTCTGACATCTATGTCGCAAAGCTGACGCATAATGGTCTCCACAACCAGGTGTGGCAGGGGCGGACAATTTCGTCTCCGCATGAACTTTTCGTGTTCCTGGACCAAACCCCCAACTCGGCGAATGTGGTTCGTGCAGTTCGCGATCGTCTCAGTCCGAGTTCAAACGGAGGCTTTAACACGATCGTGATCGGCAAGCCCGGAGCGGACGGCTGGGAGGTAGACACGGTTGTCGAGTACGATCATGCATCGACCGGCGAAAGGCTCGCGACCTTGCTTGGGGAGGATCTGCGCATCATCAAGGTGCCCGATCCAGTTGTTCCCGAGGAGGCAACTGTAGCCCCAGACCTCATGCTGCCACAGTATCTCGCCGAGGTTGGGGAGGAGGAGGACAGGCCGGTGGCGGTGGCCGAAATCATCCAGCATCTCGGCGAAGCAAAAAACGTGGTGCTTGAGGGCGCACCAGGCACGGGAAAAACGTGTCTAGCATTTGAGGTTGTCTACGAGCTCTCGCAAGGAGCTGCGGATGCGTGTCGTTTTGAGACGATACTTGACGGCAGGCCCATTGAAGCGTGCGCGCAAGCGTTGCAGGACGCGCCTTTGGTCTGGGAGATCATTCAGCTCCACCCAGCCTTTGGTTATGACGAGTTTGTTCGTGGCCTACGCACCAATCCCAATGTCGAAGGATTTTCGCTCTGCAGCGTGAACGGTATCCTGCCGCAGATCGCGCGAGCCGCCCAGCTCCGCCCCGGCAAACCGACCCTCCTGATCATCGACGAGATCAACCGGGGTAACCTCTCGGCGATTCTCGGCGAGACCATTTTCGCCATCGATCCTGCGCATCGTGGGAGCGAGGTTCGCTTGCAGCATGAGGCCCCACCGGACGGCAGTGATTCACTGGTCGTGCCGCCCAATCTGCTTCTGCTGGCAACGATGAATTCGGCCGACCGCTCGATTGCCATGCTGGATTTCGCGGTCCGACGAAGATTTCGATTCGTACGGGTCGAGTCAACCAGACAGGCCGTGGAACAGTTCTATGCCACCCACCCCGCGAGAGCGCGGGTCGCAGGCGAGCTCTTCGATGCATTTGCGAACGCGATGCCGCAACGTGAACTCAGGCCCGGGCATTCATATTTCCTGATATCCGAGCATGAGCGCATGAATGATAATGCGTGGGCTGAAAGGTTGAGGGCACGCGTGCTGTATGAGCTTCGCCCGTTATTCGACGAATATCGCAACGAGGGGATTCCTCTAGGCACCATACAGGTGAGCGGTGGTCCTGATCTTCTTTCTTTATCCAGCGAGAGTGCCGCCCAAGTAATTCTCGATCTGCTAGCTGGGGTGGCGACTCATGACTGAACAGGAATTGGCAGCGCTTGTTGCCGAAGCGGCTGGAGTAAGTGCCGAAGACGTGGAGGCCAAGACTAGGGACGGCGCCCAGATCAAGGCCAACGCCCTATGGGAGGGGAGCTGCACTCCAGCGAGGGCGCGTAGGCCCGTTGGCATCTTCCTGGCGAGATCGCGCGAGGATATCGCCGTCGAAGGCGCACAGCGCCGGATGACGCTGCCAATTGAGTTCCCCGATTCCGCTATCGTCCTCGGCTCCGATGTCACAAACCGCCGCGCGGCCGTCATCGGTTATCCTGATAGTACTTATACGGCGGATCTGGCAGATGGGCTCGGCGTTAAAGCCTCAACTGTCCCGCACCCTGTCATCGCTACAAGACCGGCACGTTCCGAGGTGCGGCCGCGGCCGGAGGCGGAGTCGCGCCGGTTGGAAGTCCAGCAGCTGCGTGTCAATCTTGGCGAAACACCCAATATCGTGCTGCAAGGTCCGCCAGGGACTGGAAAATCCAGTCTTGCGCTGGCGCTCGTCGAGGCGCTGGCGACGGAAGGAAGCAGCACTACAGAGGGGTGCCGGTACGGAAGGTTGTCACAGGGAGCCGATGGAACAGATACTGCGCGATGGATTGAACCTCCTGTGGTGTGGGAATTCGTGCAGCTTCATCCCAGCTATTCTTATGACGATCTTGTTCGCCGCGTGGTCCCCAAGACCCAAGATGGAAACATTCGCTTGATGACGGAAGATGGTCTCTTGCCGCGGCTCTGCAAGATTGCGGAGCTGCGTGGACCAGAGAAGCCAGTGCTGCTTATCCTCGACGAGATGAATCGTGGCAATCTGGCCGCGATCCTTGGAGAATTCGTCTTCGCCATCGATCCACCGCATCGCGGCACCGCAGTCCGACTCCAGTATCAAGGGCCGGGGCTGGCGACTGCGGTCGCGGTCCCACGCAACCTCTGGATCATTGGGACGATGAACACGGCCGACCGCTCCATCGCCATGGTCGACTACGCGATCCGACGGCGCTTCCGGTTCCTTGAGGTGCCTTCCGATGCGCGGGTTCTCGCCCAGCGATTCGGTGCGGATCAGGCCCGGGCCGGGTTAACGCAAGAACTCTTTAGTGCATGTAACCAAGGGCTCCCACCGCGGCTGCAGGTCGGACATGCGGCATTCCTGGAGAACCCGGAGCCGCGTGACACATGGCCGGAAAGGATGGGGCGCCGCATCGCGTTTCACATCTTGCCGTTGTTGTCCGAGTACGTGAAAGAGGGGTTGCGTGACGAATCGCCAGTCGCTTTTCGTGATATTCAGCTGTCCCTTGAGGGCCAGCGCGCCGAAGCAAGAAGACTTGCGGCCGCTATTCGTGCTGTCCTGAAGGAGACGACTTGACGTGGTCGTACTCGGTCCTGCTTGCTCGCTTGGGCGTGCAAATGGCGCACGAGAGCGGTCAATGCGTACTGGACCTGGCTGAACACGAGACCCGCACTGCCGAAATCGCTCCAGAATGCCCGCATTCCGTGCTGGAGCAGGTATTTGAGGCACTGTCGGGAGCGATGGAAGCGGGGCTAGTCTCCGCAGAGACACGCCGACCGCCGGGCGGGCGGACGTGCCTGGTGATTGAGGCGACCAGCATCGTCGGGGTCGTTTCATCACCGCTGCCGGACGGCTCGCGATTGTTTGTGCGGGTCAGGCCGAAAGTCGGGACTGCCCGAATGCTTGAGCTTGCAGTACTGGCAGGGATGATGCCCGACTGGAATGGCGGCGTGCACGTCTCGGAATCGGTAGAAGACGCGCTGCTTGAATGGACGATCGGTGCATTCGACAATGCCCTGCGTGTGTTGCTGGCGCGTGGCGGACTACGAAACACTCATGAACGAGTCAGTGCCACCTTGGTCAACAAGGTCACCGGCCGTCTTCTTGTCGTGCCATGGCTGCGCAACGTATCCCGCGGCCGTCCCCATCTCGTGCCGTGCGAATTTCCGTCGCTTGAGTTCGACAACCCTGTCAACCGGTTCCTGCGATGGGCAATCCACGTCGGAATTACAGTGGCCCGAACCGTCACACGCTCGGGCGAGTTAGTGGAACGATTGGAGAAGAGGGATCGGCAGTTCGCGGGAGCGCGCTTGGTCAGACCGATTTTACCGTGGCCGGACCCACATGCGCTCCCGGCGAACCTGCGACATTACGCACAGGTAGTCACCTTGGCCCGTCTTGTGCTCGACAGTATTAGAGTAGGCGTAAATGCAGGCCGGGTCGAAGGTACTTCCATCTCTCTCGATATGAACAAGGTCTACGAGCGAGCGTTTTGCAACTGTATTCAGGCGTTACATCCTGAAGCCTGCATGCAGGACGAATGGCCGGTGCGGTTGCTGAGACAGTCGCGTGATGGTGACTGTGTCGAGGTGGCAAAAACCATGACCATGATCCCGGACATATGGATCGATGGGGATCAAGAAAGGTTTCCTATCGTCATGGATACCAAGTGGAAACAAGTTTTCCGGAAAGGCGCAGCCGCTGCTGCAAACGACTTGCCGATCACTGGCTCGGTGCGTTTGCGCCCCGAGGACCTCTACCAGGCTACTGCGTATGCCCTAGAGGTGCTTCACAGGCGGTCGTCACACGGCAACGGCGATATGGACGGGTGCATTGCGGCATTAGTGTACCCGACCACCGCTGTCGTTGCGGACTTGGCGCGTGAAATTCGGGTCGGAAACGCCAAAATACTCATCCGGCTTGTTGGGTGGAATGTCACTCTTTCAGCCGAAAACGAAGTCCGGGAAATCTGGTCTCGGATAACACGCCTCGCATCGAGAAGCTGACGTCAAGGCCACTCGGCCGTAGGTGCCCTACCGTATGAAATCAGGTCGCATAAGGAATCCAACTGCGCAGTTGCCTGCGCGTTGCGCAGACCGCATTCCCACACCGTAATTACCCGCCATCCGGCCTCGACCAAGCGCTCGACGTTGCGCTGGTCACGGGCAATGTTGGCATCAAATTTTTCACTCCAGAACTGCGCGTTTTGCTGTGGGGAGGTCGCGTAACGACAGCCATGGTGACGATGCCAAAAGCAGCCATGGACAAACAATGCAACTTTATGCTTTGGAAAGGCCAAGTCAGGGCGTCCAGGCAAGTTGGCCACATGTAGTCGAAAACGGAATCCTTTTCGGTGCAGAAAGCGCCTAACAATCAGTTCCGGTTTCGTGTCCTTTCCACGTACGGCAGACATCATTCGGGATCGGACCTTCGGTTCGACAATATCCACTATTTTCTTCCTATGATTAGGTTATTCTGATCTTGGTCGTCGAACTAGGCGAGATCAGACGTTTTAAATCTAAATTGCTGGCGCACACGGAAAGATTCAAGTGGTGATATAGGCGAATAAACCTGTTTTTTCGTAGGGAAGATGCAATTGCTCGCATCGATGGTCCGCAGTGCGTCGCCGAGCTGTTCGAAACTTGTTCACCGAAAGACGCTTGTATACTGGGGAATTCACGAGTACGGTCGCCTCGGGTAGGGAACCAAGCAAGCAGAGTGAGGAAATCACCGACATCGGAAGGCAACAGTCACGAGTTCCTGATCACCAGGACAAGCAACTGCTGGTGCATGAGGCTAAATGGTGAGCACGATGAACGTTCTAAGACGGCCTCGCTGATCCGCAAGACCTTCATATGCTGCGCCGTGTCCAGATCGCCGGTGCCAGCGATACCGACTAAGTCGTCGGCGCTCAAGTGGAGTGTTCGGCACTGAAGGAAGAGAAGGAGCGCGTAACCGTGCTGAACAAGCTGCCGGCACATTACGAAAACGTAACGCCGGGTATTGCCACGGCCATCGCTGTCGAGTGCATCGGCCATCTGGGCAACACCGTTCCAGACAACACCCGCTTGCTGACTGAAGCCGCGATCATGCGCAAGCCAATTGTTTGCGCGACCTGAAGGAAAACGTGGTTGTCGGCCGCTTGGCCCCCGCGGTACCGTCTGGCAGTCCACCATGCGTGGAAGGAGAATGCCAACATGGCTACCAGGTTGCAGACGATGGAGGAACAGCAGCAAGCTGCTCAGCCGGAGCACCACGGCGGCTGATAACCTCCCTCAGCTTTTAGTTAGTTGACTGGATATTTGAGTTAGTTGACTGGATAACAAAAACTGCATCCCGTGCGCCGTTTTTCCTTGTACGAATCAATTAAGACTGAGTTAAAATCTGGAGGCCCGTCTACTGCTGTCAATATATCTTGGAAGACTCATATTCTTAAAATGTCAATGAAAAAAAGAGAAAGTTTTGCCGGAACTGAGAAAGGGATAGAAGCCGAACTGCAGATCCGAGGATTCAAGCAAGATGTCGATTACCAAACAAAGGAATTCACTACGGAGGTATTAGTACAGAAGTATAGAGAAGGTGAGCCGGACGATGAAAACGAAATATTTATTCCAACGTACCAGCGTGCTTTTGTTTGGAGCTTGCAGAGGCAAAGCAAATTTATTGAATCTGTAATACTTGAGCTGCCGATTCCATATATATTCATTGCGACTTTGCCAAAGGATGTATATGACGATGAAGGTCGGGCAGAAATTGTTGATGGCTCTCAGAGAGTTAGAACATTGGCAGCGTTTCTAAAGGACGAGCTGGAGCTTGTCGGGCTAGAAAAATTGTCTCAACTGAACGGCTTTCGATTTTCAGACTTAGAGATATCTAGGCAGCGAAAAATAAAAAGACAAAGTATCCGCGTGATTGAGCTTTCGGATAAGGCAGATGAACAAATACGTCGCGACATTTTTGAGCGAATCAATACTGGAAGTGACGAACTTAAGGACATGGAAAAGAGAAAGGGTATATTTACAGGTGCCTTTTATGATTTTATCCGGAAATGTGCAGCTCGCGAAGACTTCAAAGAAGTTTGCCCTATATCTCATGCCAAACAACGACGTGAGGAAGCCGAGGAGCTGGTCTTGCGATATTTTGCGTATTGCGATCGATACCAGTTATTTCAACATGATGTACGAAAATTTTTAGATCGATATTTGAAAGAACATCAAGAACGTTTTCCGGAGGCGCGTATGCAAAGCGAATTTGATGAGATGGTCAAGTTTGCTAGACATAGTTTGCCTTACGGCTTTAGAAAAAATAAAGGTGCGACGAGCGTCCCTCGAGTCCGCTTTGAGGCTTTGGCTTGCGGAATCACACTGGCGCAGCGTATCAACCCTGGGCTAACGGTAAGCAAAAATCAAATCCAAGAATGGCTTTCTTCTGAAAAATTTAACGACCATGTGGCATCAGATGCTAGTAACTCTCGACCACGGTTGAGCGGGAGGATTGAGTATGTGCGCGACCGTCTTTTGGAGGCGTAAATGTTCAGCGCTCGCGCAGAGTTCGAACGCAGAGTGTCGGAAATTGAAGAGTATATAGACTATCTTGAGCGCTTAGAGAAGCTAGGAGGGATTTCTGTAACGTTAATGAATACCATGAAATCCTCTGCTTTATTGATGATGTATAATCTCGTTGAGTCAACAATGACGAACGCTATGCAAGATATTTTCGATCATATTAAGTCTACGAATACAGACTTTAATTCACTTACGGATAAGATGAAAGAAGTTGTGCTGAATATGACGAGAAAAAGAAGTGCGGCCGACGTGGTAAAAAAAATGAGCGAAGATGCAATGACCCTCGCTGTGGCATGTTTCGATAGAATTGGGTTATTCTCCGGAAATATTGATACGAGAAAAATTTCAGATACTGCCAGAGACATTGGGCTGAAGCCAAAGAAGGGCTATAGCGAGGCAGCGTTGCTTACGATTAAGGATGAGCGGAATAATCTTGCGCATGGCACAAAATCGTTTTCCGATTGCGGAAAGGATTACGCGGCAACCGATTTGCGCTATAGCTACGAAAAGGTAAAGGCTTTGCTTTTAAAGGTGATCTTGGATTTTGAGGTCTACCTTCAGAATAAAAGCTACCGCTAAAGAGTATAAGCGTCCTCCTCGCTTGGGATATTGTTCGTTTATCACCAATCTATCTAAATCAGGATTGCAAAGTCAAAATGAGAGAGGATTTGTTATGCGATTTTACATTCGTTAACGATTGCGCTGAAGCAAAATGGTGAAGAAACATTTAACCGTTCTCAATGAAAAACAGCAGCGCCGGGACATTCGAAATAATCCGTTTTCACTGTATCTTTTTCCGCACTGTTGTATTGCGCCGCCTTATATCTGGTGTGTGATCTGCTTGGTGGGTTCGTGTTGCGGCGCTGCACATTAATAAGACGACGGCTATTACAATGAAGATTATCGTTCCATATGCTCCCAATTTTAGCCAGCCGTGAGCGGCTATCTTGGTGGCCGTCATGGGGCCATGAAATGAATAAATAGCCAAGGTCAACCATATGGCAAGAACAAAGATACTTACCCATTGATTGATTTTTGACACTGAGATGGCAAGTGGGCCAGTAATGTATTTTTCCGTAAATCCACCATTTGCCGGGCGTTCTAGACGCGTCTTATAGAGTGGCCCTGTTACATGATCCTCTAATAGATCGAGATGATTTTCCCAGTTTTCCTGCCAGTACTTGCTTCCGCGGTTAACCAGGTGCCATGCCAGTGTGAAGACAAACCCGATTGAGCTTACTACAAACGACAGGAAATATTTGCTCTGTATGGCGACCGATGAAAGTATTGAAAAATAACCGGCAAAAGCTACCGCGATCAATGCCCAGAAATATCCTGCGCGCTTCCAATATAGCTCAATTTCAAATTTTCTAATATCTGATGCCTGCTTAAAAGCAGCTTCCAATTTTGATTTTTGTTCAGTGTTTTTTGCTGATGCTATTCCGAAATCATCTTCATATTTTGATTGTTCAGTCATATTATGGCCGTCGACATTGGGATGGAAAATGGGTTAATTTTAGCAAGTTTTAAAAGCAACAAGCACGAGTTCCTGATCACCAAGGACAAGCAAGTGCTGGTGCACGACGG
>CAUSCY010000097.1:0-11113 GCA_963529995.1 uncultured Massilia sp.
TCGGCTACTTCGAGCCGGCTTTCGGTTTGAATCATGATATTTTCTTTCCCAACTTAAGCCGTAGAAAATCCCACGGAAATACCGTAGGCCTGCGGTCAGTCTTGGTCCCGCCGCACCGTTCTTGCGAACGCTACGTTTGGGTGATTGGACTTTCCAATGTGCTTCATTGCAGGCCGCAGCAATCGCGGGGGACAAACTGCGGCAACACATGAACGAAGCCCGCTAGTATCTCAGATACCAGCGGGCGTCGCAAGACAAATTTTAAAAGTGTCGTAAAACCTACGAAGCTCTACGACGCTTTTTTCTTACAGAACCTGTGCGACCTGTACAACCTTGGTCAGGGTCCAAGCTTTCGTCTTCGAGATCGGGCGACCTTCCTGGATCTCGACCGTGTCACCGGTCTTGGCCTGGTTGGTCTCGTCGTGCGCGTGATACTTGTTCGAGCGCACGATGATCTTGCCGTACAGCGGGTGCTTGACGTGACGCTCGACCAGCACGGTCACCGTCTTGTCCATTTTGTCGGACACGACCTTGCCGACCAGCGTACGCTTCAGCGCCGTTTTAGTGGTGTCGTTCATTTGGCTTCCTTCGAGTTCATCACGGTCTTGACACGCGCGATATCGCGGCGCACCTTCTTGAGCTGGGCGGTGTTGCTCAGCTGCTGCGTTGCGAGTTGCATGCGCAGGCCGAACTGTGCCTTCAGCAGCTCATTCAGCTCTTGCTGCAGAGCTGCCTGGTCTTTGCCGCGGAGTTCCGTTGCTTTCATTCTTAACTCCTGTTATTGGCCGACTTGGCGTACCACGAAAGTGGTTGCCAGCGGCAGTTTGGCAGCGGCCAGGCGGAATGCTTCGCGCGCCAGTTCTTCTGCGACGCCGTCCATCTCGTACAGGACCTTGCCCGGCTGGATTTCAGCGACGTAGTATTCCGGATTACCTTTACCGTTACCCATACGGACTTCGGCCGGCTTGTTCGAGATCGGCTTGTCCGGGAAGATACGGATCCAGATACGACCGCCACGCTTGATGTGACGGGTCATGGCACGACGCGCCGCTTCGATCTGGCGTGCGGTGATACGGCCGCGGGCAACTGCCTTCAGGCCGAATTCGCCGAACGACACTGCGGTGCCGCGGGTGTGCGAAATGCCGGTGTTACGGCCCTTCTGCTCTTTACGATACTTTCTGCGGGATGGCTGCAGCATGCTTATTCTCCTGCTTTCTCAGCAGCAGCCGGCTTGGCAGCGCGGCGGCCTGCTGGAGCGGTACCTGGTTTGGCGCCCGGACGGCCACGGCCTGCCGGCTTGCCATCATCGCGACGCGGACCGCGCGGTTTTTTCTCGTCGGCCGGCACGTCGATGACCGGAGCTTCACCGGTCGGCGAACGGTCGCCCTTGTAGACCCAGACTTTCACGCCGATGATGCCGTACGTGGTCGAGGCTTCGCTGGTGCCGTAGTCGATATCGGCGCGCAGGGTGTGCAGGGGCACACGGCCTTCGCGGTACCATTCGGTACGTGCGATCTCGATGCCGTTCAGACGGCCCGACGACATGATCTTGATGCCGACGGCGCCCAGGCGCATCGCGTTCTGCATCGCGCGCTTCATGGCGCGGCGGAACATGATACGTTTTTCGAGCTGCTGGGCGATCGAATCGGCGATCAGCTGCGAGTCGATTTCCGGCTTGCGGATCTCTTCGATATTGACGTGCACGGGCACGCCCATGATCTTGGTCAGCGACGACTTCAGGACTTCGATGTCTTCGCCTTTCTTGCCGATCACGACGCCAGGACGCGACGAGTAGATCGTGAAGCGCGCGTTCTTGGCCGGACGCTCGATGACGATGCGGCCGACGGAGGCGTTCTTCAGTTTCTTCTTCAGGAAGGCGCGGGCTTCCAGGTCTTCCTTCAGCATGTCGGCGAAGTTGCCGTTGCCAGCGTACCAACGCGATGCCCAGTTACGGGTGACCGCCAGGCGGAAGCCGGTTGGGTGGATTTTCTGACCCATCGTATGCTCCTTAGTTACCGACAGTCACGTAGACGTGACACGATTGTTTCGAAATGCGATCGCCGCGGCCTTTTGCACGAGCCGTGAAACGCTTCAGGATCGGGCCCTTTTCGACATAGATCTGAACCACTTTCAGTTCGTCGATGTCGGCACCATCGTTGTGCTCGGCGTTCGCGATTGCGGACTCCAGCACTTTCTTGATGATGGTCGCGCCTTTCTTCGGGCTGAACTGCAGGATGTTCAGCGCAGCGTCGACTTTCTTGCCGCGGATCAGGTCCGCAACGAGGCGGCCCTTCTGCTCCGACAGGCGAACGCCTTTGAGGATAGCTTTAGTTTCCATTATTTCTTCGCCTTCTTGTCAGCGGCGTGGCCCTTGAACGTGCGGGTCAGGGCGAATTCGCCCAGCTTGTGACCGACCATGTTCTCGGAGACGTACACCGGCACGTGCACCTTGCCGTTGTGGACAGCGATCGTCAGACCGATGAAGTCCGGGGTGATCGTCGAGCGGCGCGACCAGGTTTTGACCGGCTTCTTGTCTTTGGTCGCTTGCGCGGTCTCGACTTTTTTCACCAGGTGGGCGTCAATGAACGGCCCTTTTTTCAATGAACGAGTCATGTCTTATCCTTATTTCTTGCCGCGGCGCGAAACGATCATCGAAGAAGTGCGCTTGTTCGAACGCGTCTTCTTGCCCTTCGTCTGTTGGCCCCATGGCGACACCGGGTGGCGACCCGCTGCCGTACGACCTTCACCACCACCGTGCGGGTGGTCGATCGGGTTCATGACGACACCGCGGACGGTCGGGCGGACACCGCGCCAACGCATCGCACCGGCTTTACCGATCTTGCGCAGGCTGTGTTCGGCATTGCCGACTTCACCCACGGTGGCGCGGCACTCGATGTGCACGCGGCGCACTTCACCCGAACGCAGGCGAACCTGGGCGTAGGTGCCTTCGCGCGCCATCAGCACGACAGCGGCGCCAGCGGTGCGGGCCATCTGTGCGCCTTTGCCCGGCAGCATTTCGACGCAGTGCATCACGGTACCAACCGGGATGTTGCGGATCGGCAGGCAGTTACCGGCCTTGATCGGAGCTTCCGCGCCGTTCATGACGGTGTCGCCGACAGCCACGCCCTTCGGGGCGATGATGTAGGCACGTGCACCATCAGCGTAGCACAGCAGCGCGATGTGGGCGGTACGGTTCGGGTCGTATTCGATACGCTCGACCTTTGCCGGGATGCCGTCCTTGTTGCGCTTGAAGTCGACGATACGGTAGTGTTGCTTGTGACCACCGCCGATGTGACGGGTGGTGATGTGGCCGTTGTTGTTACGGCCAGCAGTCTTCGATTTCTTCTCAACCAGGGCTGCGAACGGACGACCTTTGTACAGGTCGCTGTTCACAACCTTCACCATGCCGCGGCGGCCTGGGGAGGTTGGCTTCATCTTAACGAGTGCCATTATTTAGCCTCCTCGACAAAATTGATTTCCTGGCCCGGCTTCAGGGCCACGAAAGCGCGCTTGGTGTGGTTGCGACGACCGACGAAACGGCCCGAACGCTTTTGCTTGCCTTCGCGGTTCACGGTCTGGACCGATTCCACTTCGACCTTGAACAGCAGTTCGACGGCAGCTTTGATTTCCGGCTTGGTCGCGTCCGGCAGGACCTTGAACACGATCTGTTCGTTCTTTTCCGCGACGAAGGTCGCCTTTTCGGAAATGACCGGAGCCAGCAGCACCTTCATCAGGCGCTCTTCGCTGAATTTGATTGCGGCGCTCATGCGTACATCTCCTCGATCTTGGCCAGAGCAGCTTTGGTGACCAGGACTTTCTTGTAGAACACCAGCGACATCGGGTCAGCGTGCTTCGGCTCGACAACCAGCACGTTCGGCAGGTTGCGCGATGCCAGCAGCAGGTTTTCGTCGATGGTGTCGGTGATCACCAGGACCGATTCCAGACCCATGCTCTGCAGCTTCTGCGACAGCAGCTTGGTCTTCGGCGCTTCGATCGTCAGGTTCTCGATGACGTTCAGGCGTTCTTCGCGGGCCAGCTGCGAGAGGATCGAGCACATGCCGGCGCGATGCATCTTCTTGTTGACTTTGTGCGAGAAGTTCTCGTCAGGCGAGTTCGGGAAGATACGGCCACCGCCGCGCCACAGCGGCGACGACGACATACCGGCACGAGCGCGGCCGGTGCCCTTCTGGCGCCACGGCTTCTTCGTGGTGTGGCTGACTTCTTCACGATCCTTCTGCTTGCGGTTGCCGCTGCGCGCGTTGGCGGCGTAGGCGACCACGATCTGGTGGATCAGTGCTTCGTTGTAATCGCGGCCGAACACTTCGTCAGTGGCGGACACGTTCGAGCCGGCTTGGCCTTGCTCATTCAGGAGCTTGAGTTCCATCGTTTAAGCTCCCTTCTTTGCTTTGACTTTGACGGCCGGCTTGACGATCACTTGACCGTTCTTGGCGCCAGGAACGGCACCTTTTACCAGCAGCAGTTGACGGTCAGCGTCGATGCGAGCGATTTCCAGATTCTGGGTGGTGACGGTAACGTCGCCCAGGTGACCGGTCATGCGCTTGCCCGGGAACACGCGGCCCGGATCCTGCGCCATACCGATGGAGCCAGGAACGTTGTGCGAACGCGAGTTACCGTGGGTAGCACGGCCCGATGCGAAGTTGTAGCGCTTGATGGTACCGGCGTAGCCTTTACCGATCGAAGTGCCTTGCACGTCGATTTTCTGACCGACTTCGAACAGGGAGACATTGACTGCATCGCCAGCTTTGAAACCAGCGGCTTGAGCGGCGTCGATGTGGAATTCCTTCAGCAGCGTACCAGCTTCGACGCCAGCTTTGGCGTAGTGACCCGCGGCGGCCTTGGTCACGCGGGAAGCGCGACGTTGACCGAACACGACCTGAACTGCCGAATAACCGTCAGTTTCAGGAGTTTTGATTTGCGCAACACGGTTGTTCGACACGTCCAGCACGGTAACGGGGATCGAATCGCCGTCGTCCGTGAAGATGCGCATCATGCCAACCTTGCGACCGAGAAGGCCCAGGCTCATTTTTTCTCCATTCCCACCTACGATTGGGCGGGGCTAATTGAACTACTACCAAAAAAGCATGGGCAAAAAAGACAGACCCATACCGAAGCCGGCTAGTATAGCGCGCGCTCCGCATGGGCGCAACAGGAGAATACGAAGATTGACGCAGTCTGTTGCGCTTTACGCAGTAGTTCTGGAGATCTGAGGAATCCACCCTGCTGGGTGGCACAGAAAAGACACCTTGGCATCTTTTCTCTGCAGGCTCGGGGCCTGCGGTATGGAGGAATTCTGGTGGGCGGTGCAGGATTCGAACCTGCGACCCCTTGGATGTCGACCAAGTATTCTAACCAGCTGAACTAACCGCCCGGGGAGCCGCATTATACGAGCTTCTTTTGGCGAAGCGCAATAGCAAATTTCAAAAAGATATGCGGCGCGCGTATGCCCCTGGCATTGCGCAAGCGGGACGCGGGTTGTCGATGTCTTTTTGCAATGTTAGACTCGTCCGGATTCATGAGGGACAAGCGCCGTCTCACAACCATAAATACACGCTTCACCACACATCCTCTCGCTGGCGCACGGGGCCGCACATGCTGCGGTCCCGCTGTCTTCTCCCTCTTCGCGGCGGACGCAACGACGACGTGTCCGCCACTCCCATGCGCGCCGCCGGCCCACGGCCTCGATGCGGCACGCCCATTCTCTCGTCGTGCCCGGCACACTTTGCCGGCCATACGGCGGGACATCGCTCAACAGGATGATCCCATGACCGCAGCCATTCCCTTCCGTTTCCGCACTCCCTTCCTCGATCCGAACAAACTGGTGCTCGCGACCGACCTCGACGGCACCCTGCTGGCCGGCCCGCAAGAAGCGCGCCGCCGTGTGCGCGAGCTGTTCGGGGGCGGCCTGGAAGGCGCGACGCTGGTGTTCGTGACGGGACGCGGCCTGGAATCCGTGATCCCGCTGCTGACCGACCCGACCATCCCGACGCCCCACTACATCATCGCCGACGTCGGCGCTACCGTCGTGCACGGCGACCTGACACCGGTCGAACCGCTGCACCACGAGATCGCCGCGCGCTGGCCCGGCAGCCAGGCCGTGCTCAAGGCGCTGGCCGGCTTCCCGCAACTGGAGCGCCAGAGCGTGCCGCAGGAGCGGCGCTGCTCGTTCTTCGTCGGCGAGAACGCGATCACCCCGGCCTTGAGAAGCGCCGTCGAGGAACTCGGCTGCGACCTGCTGTATTCGGCCGGCCGCTACCTGGACGTGCTGCCGCGCGGCGTCGCCAAGGGCCCGGCCCTGCGCCGCCTGGCCGAGGCCGTCGGCTTCGACCCGGCCCACATCGTCGTCGCCGGCGACACATTGAACGATTTGTCGCTGTTCGAGGCGGGTTTCCGCGGCATCGCCGTGGGCGGTTCCGAACCGGCCCTGGTGGCGGCGGTCGCGCGCATGAAGCACGTGTTCATCGCCGACAATGCCGGCTGCGGCGGCATCCTCGACGGCCTGGCCCACCACGGCCTGCGCGAGGCGGGCAGCAACGTGCCGCCGACCGAAGCGGCGCGCGGCAAGGCCGAGCTGGTGATGGTCTACCACCGCCTGCCCTTCGACGAGGCGGTGGAGAATGGCGTGCCCGTGCGCCGCCGTCCGAAGAGCCCGAACGGCATCATGCCCACGCTGCTGAGCCTGTTTGCCGACGGCCGCACCGGTTCCTGGGTCGCCTGGTCGCAACAGGCGTCGCGCGATCCCGCAGGCTTCAACAGCCACGTCGCCGTCGATCCCGAGCGTTATCCGAACCTGGAAGCGGCGCGCATCGCGCTGACGGCGGAAGACGTCGACCTGTTCTATAAAAAGTTTTCCAAGGAAGCGTTCTGGCCGATCATCTTTTCCTTCCCGGACCGCGCCGTGTTCCGCCAGGACCACTGGGAGCGCTTCCTGGAAGTAAACCGCCTGTTCGCCGAGCAGACCGCGCGCGAAGCGGCGGAAGGCGCCACCGCCTGGATCCACGACTACAACCTGTGGATGGTGCCGGCCTTCCTGCGCCCGCTGCGCCCGGACCTGAAGATCGCGTTCTTCCACCACACGGCCTTCCCGTCCAGCGACGTCTTCAACATCCTGCCGTGGCGCCGCGACATCGTCGCCAGCCTGCTGCAGTGCGACTACGTGGGCTTCCACATCCCGCGCTATGCCGAGAACTTCCTCGACGCCGCACGCTCGTTCACGCCGCTGGACGTGGTCGCCACGACGCCGTGCGCGCCGCGCTTCCTCACCTACGGCTGCGCGCTGGGCGTCGACACGACCACCACGGCGATCGAGGTCGGGGGAAGGCGCGTGGCCCTGGGCGCGCACCCGGTCGGCACCGACGTCGCCCTGATCGAACGCCTGATGCGGACGTCCGCCGTGGCCCAGGACCTGGCCGAGATCGACGGCTACCTGGCCGGCCGCACGGGCATCGTGTCGATCGAGCGCCTGGACTACGTCAAGGGTTCGCTGGAAAAGCTGCAGGCCTTCGAGCGCCTGCTGGAACAGCATCCGGAACTGGCCGGCAAGGTCACGCTGCTGAACATCATCACGCCGGCCGCGCCGGGCATGGAAATCTACGACAGCCTGCGCGAGGAACTCGACCGCACGGTGGGCCGCATCAACGGCCGCTTCTCCACGCTCGAGTGGGTGCCGGTGCGCTATTTCTACCGCTCGCTGCCGTTCGAGGCGGTGCTGGCCCACTACGCCGCCTGCAGCATCGCGTGGATCACGCCGCTGCGCGACGGCCTCAACCTGGTCGCCAAGGAATACGTGGCGGCGCGCCAGGCGGTGGGCAAGCCGGGTACGCTGATCCTGTCGGAATTCGCCGGCGCCGCCGTCGAGCTGCACGGCGCACTGTTGACCAATCCGTACGACACACACTCGATGACGAGCACGTTATATCGTGCCATTACAATGGGGCCCGACGAAGCCGCCTACCGCACGGAGCGCATGGCCGCCATCGTCGCCGAGCACGACGTCGCACGCTGGGGAGAAGAATTCCTCGCCGCGATGGCGGCTGCGGCCCAGCAGGCGGAAGACCAGGCGCGTGCGGCATGAACGAGGCCGATGATTCTGAAAGGAAGTTTGAATGCAGTTAGTTTTCTTTAATAACACCGTGCTGAATAACACCGTACTGACCTGGCTGACGGCCCTCGGCATCGCCGTCGGGGTCACGCTGGCGCTGGTGGTGATCAAGAAGGTGGTCGTGCACCACCTGCGCATCCTGTCCGAGCGCACCGCGACCCGTCTCGACGACATCGCCGTCGAGGCGCTCGAGGCGACCCGGCTGCTGGTCATGGCCGTGATGGGCGTGTACGCCGGCAGCACGTTCCTGGACCTGCCGCCCTCCGTCGACCTGTTCGCCAAGCGCACGGCCATCGTGATCGGCCTGGTGCAGGCGGCCTTGTGGGGCAATGCGGCGCTGCGCGGCTGGCTCAAGCAGTACTACGAGAACCGCGCCAGCGAGCCGGGCCGCGCGACCTCGGCCGCCGCGCTGGGCTTCGTGGCGCGCATGGTGCTGTGGATCGTGATCCTCCTGATGATCCTGGATAACCTGGGGGTGAACATCACGACCCTGGTGGCCAGCCTCGGCGTCGGCGGTATCGCGGTGGCGCTGGCGGTGCAGAACATCCTGGGCGATCTGTTCGCGTCGCTGTCGATCGTGCTGGACAAGCCGTTCGTGATCGGCGACTTCATCATCGTCGACAAATACCTGGGCACCGTCGAATACGTGGGCCTCAAGACGACGCGGATCCGCAGCCTCTCCGGCGAGCAGCTGGTGTTCTCGAACGCCGACCTGCTCAAGAGCCGCCTGCAGAACATGACGCGCATGAGTCGCCGCCGCGTCGTGTTCTCGATCAGCGTCACCTTCGACACGCCGCGCGAAAAACTGGCCGCGATCCCGCCCATGCTGACGGAGATCGTCAAGGCCCAGCAGGAAGTCAGCTTCGACCGCGCCCACTTCCAGGGCATCGGGCCGTCGTCGATGAACTTCGAGGTCGTGTACTGGGTCGAGTCGCCGGACTACAACCGCTTCATGGACATCCAGCAGCAGATCCTGCTGCAGATCGTCGACGGCCTGCAGGAGCGCGGCGTCCAGCTCGCCTACCCGACCCAGGCGCTGCACGTGCGCGACGCCCGTCCGACGGCGCAGGATGCCGACTGGCTCGGCGGCGCCGGCGCAGTGCCGCAAGGTAGCGCGCCCTCCCCCGCTCCCGGGATTGCGCCACGCGGGTGACATCCCCCGCCGACGCATCGCTGCCGATGCGTCAGCGCGGCGGCGCGCAGGTCGCGCGCAGCACGAGGCGGCTTTCCAGCGTCGTGCGGCGCGGCGTTGCCGCGCCGTCGCCGATGCGCTCGATGAGCCAGGCGAGCGCCAGGCGCGCCATCTCGCGCTTGGGCGGCGCCACCGTCGTCAGCGGCGGGCTGGTATAGCCCACGCCCTCGAGGTCGTCGAACCCGATCACCGACAATTGCTCCGGCACGCGCACGGCGGCCTCGCGTGCCGCCCGCAGGCCGCCGAAGGCCATCAGGTCGCTGGTGGCGAAGATGGCGCTGGGCGGCCGGCGCGATGCCAGCAGGCGGCTGAACCCGGCGTAGCCGCCGGCGCTGGTGAATGCTTCGTGCACGATGCGCTCGGGCGGCACCCTGATCCCCGCCTGTTCCAGCGCGCGCAGGAAACCGCCGAGGCGCTCGTGCGTGCGCGGCAGGACGGCCGGGCCCGCCACGCAGGCGATGTCGCGGTGCCCCAGTTCGAGCAGGTGATGCGCGGCCAGGGCGGCCCCGGCGGACTCCCCGGCCAGGATCGCATCCGCATCGAATCCCGGCAGCGCGCGTTCGAGCTGGATGACGGGAACGTTCGCGCGCCGCATCAGCAAGTCGCGCTCGCAATCGGCGCTGCTGGCCACCAGCACGAGGCCGTCGATGCGTTTTTCGATCAGCAAGCGCAGGTAGGCGGCCTGCCTCGCCGGGCCGCCGTGGGCATTGCACAGGATGACGTTGTAGCCGGCCTCGAAGGCGGCCTCCTCGAGCCAGCGGATCAGCTCGGCGAAATACGGGTTCGACGAATCCGGCACGAGCACGCCGAGCATGTTCGTCTTGTCGTTCTTGAGGCTGCGCGCCACGGCGCTCGGTATATAGCGCATCTCGGCGATCACGCCCTGCACGCGCTGGCGGACCTCGTCGCTGACGACACGGGTATTGTTGATCACATGCGAAACCGTCGAGATCGAGACCCCGGCGCGCTCCGCCACCTGCTTCATTGTCGCCATCGCGTTCCTCCCAGACGGAGATTATCGGCGATGAGTTTTAGTTATAGCAAGTTTCAGAATGGCGGTTGCAATGATGGCGGCGGTTCGCTTGCGGTTCAGGCGCCCGCCCCTGACGGCGTCGAGCCGCCGCGGCGACCTTGTCGAACAAAAAAAACGGGGCCGGTCCGCCATGCGGTACCGGCCCCGTGATCGCCGGCGGAACGTGTCCGCCAGGGCGAATATGGATTACTGCAGCTTGATTTCGACGTCGACGCCAGCCGGCAGGTCCAGCTTCATCAGTGCGTCGACGGTCTTGTCGGTCGGGTCCACGATGTCCATCAGACGCTGGTGCGTGCGGATTTCGAACTGGTCGCGCGAGGTCTTGTTCACGTGCGGGGAACGCAGCACGTCGAAACGCTGGATGCGGGTCGGCAGCGGGACCGGGCCCTTGACGACGGCGCCGGTGCGCTTGGCGGTGTCGACGATTTCCAGAGCGGACTGGTCGATCAGTTTGTAGTCGAACGCTTTCAGGCGGATGCGGATTTTCTGATTCGGAGCGGACATGCTATTTCCTTTAAAAGAACGTTCCGGCTTGGTGCCGGCAATGTGGTAAAGGTACTTCGGTACTGCTCAAGAGGCGGGAGTATATCACCGTTCCCGCTCAAACAGATGGGGACAGACCAAAAAGTCTGTCCCCATCCGTTGTGCCCGTCAGACGGCCCGAAGGCCGCCTGCAGGCGATTCCAGCCTAGTGATTAGGCCAGGATCTTGGCAACCACGCCGGCGCCGACGGTACGGCCGCCTTCGCGGATTGCGAAGCGCAGACCTT
>CAUSCY010000098.1:0-10678 GCA_963529995.1 uncultured Massilia sp.
TGTGGGTCGCCGGCTCCCACCAACTGCACATGCGCCCCCCCGGCCCGCCGGGCCAGGCGGGCGCCGGGACCCCGGCCGCCGCCACTCCGGCCCCGGCCGCCGCCGGCGCGCCGGCGGCCCAGCCGAACGCGGCTGGCGCGCAAGCCACGGCCGCCGCCGGCGGTGCACGCACCCCGTCCACCGGTACCCCGACGGCCGGCGCCCAGACCCCGGCCAACGGCAACCGGTAAGTTGAAAGGAACAGGACTTTCCAATGGCACGTTTTTTTATTGACCGCCCAATCTTTGCCTGGGTGATCGCGCTGTTCATCATGGTGCTTGGTGGCGTCGCCATCAATCAGCTGCCGATCGCGCAATATCCGACCGTGGCGCCGCCGTCCATCGTCGTCAGCGTCACCTATCCGGGTGCGTCGGCGCAGACGCTGGAAGACTCCGTCATCTCGATCATCGAACGCGAGATGAACGGCGCCCAGGGCATGATCTACATGGAATCGACCAGCCAGGCCAACGGCACCGGCTCGATCACCATCTCCTTCGAGACCGGCACGGATCCGGACCTGGCCCAGGTCGACGTCCAGAACCGCCTGTCGCGCGCGACCCCGCGCCTGCCGCCGGCCGTGACCCAGCAGGGTGTGCGCGTCGACAAGGCACGCTCGAACTTCCTGCTGTTCACGATCCTGTCCTCGGACGATCCGAAGACCGACTCGATCGCGCTGGGCGACTACGCGTCGCGCAACGTGCTGCCCGAGATCCAGAGGATCAAGGGCGTGGGCCAGGCCCAGCTGTTCGGTACCGAACGCGCGATGCGCATCTGGATCGACCCGGCCAAGCTGGTCGGCTTCAATATGTCGCCGGCCGACGTGACCACGGCGATCAGCCAGCAGAATGCCCAGGTGGCTTCCGGCACCATCGGCGACCTGCCGGTGGCCAAGGGCCAGCAGATCAGCGCGACCGTCGTCGTGACGGGCCAGCTGTCGAGCATCGAACAGTTCGGCAACATCGTGCTGCGCGCGAATCCGGACGGCTCCACCGTGCGCCTGAAGGACGTGGCCCGCATCGAGATCGGCGGCCAGGCCTACACCACCACCGCCCGCCTGAACGGCAAGCCGTCGGCCGGTATCGGCGTGCAGCTGTCGCCGTCGGGTAATGCGCTGGAAACCGCGAACCTGATCAAGGCGCGCATGAAGGAATTGCAGAAGTACTTCCCGCAAGGCATGAAGTACTCGATTCCTTACGACTCGACCACCTTCATCCAGATCTCGATCGAGCAAGTGGTGCACACCCTGTTCGAAGCGATCGTGCTGGTGTTCATCGTGATGTTCATCTTCCTGCAGAACCTGCGCTACACGATCATCCCGACGATCGTGGTGCCGGTGGCGTTGCTGGGCTCCTTCGCCTGCCTGCTGGCGATGGGCTTCTCGATCAACGTGCTGACCATGTTCGGCATGGTGCTGGTGATCGGTATCGTGGTCGACGACGCCATCGTCGTGGTGGAGAACGTCGAGCGCATCATGTCCGAGGAAGGCCTGCCGCCGCTGGAAGCGACGCGCAAGGCGATGAGCCAGATCTCGGGCGCGATCATCGGCGTGACCGTCGTGCTGATGGCCGTGTTCGTGCCGCTGGCCTTCTTCGCCGGCGCCGTCGGCAACATCTATCGCCAGTTCTCGGCCGTGATGGTGACCTCGATCGGCTTCTCGGCCTTCCTGGCGCTGTCGCTGACCCCGGCGCTGTGCGCGACGCTGCTCAAGCCCGTCGAAGCCGGCCACCACCACGAGAAGAAGGGTTTCTTCGGCTGGTTCAACCGCAACTTCACCGCCGGCGCCAAGCGCTATGAAGGCTTCGTCGCCCGCATCCTGAAGCGCGCCGGCCGCTGGATGGTCGTGTTCGCCGTGCTGGTCGTCGTGGTCGGCTGGATGTTCACGCGCCTGCCGAACTCCTTCCTGCCGAACGAAGACCAGGGCTACGTCATCGCCAACATCCAGCTGCCGCCGGGTGCCACCGCCGAGCGTACCGGCACCGTGCTGCGCGCGATGGAAGACTACGTCATGAAGCAGCCGGAAGTGGCCAATATGGTCGCCGTGACGGGCTTCTCGTTCTCGGGCCAGGGCCAGAACATGGGTCTCGCCTTCATCCCGCTGAAACCGTGGGACGAGCGCAAGGGCGACGGCCACACGGCGCAGGACTTCGCCGGCCGCGTCACCATGCACATGGGCGCGCTGCGCGACTCGTTCATCTTCGTGGTGAGCCCGCCGCCGATCCCGGAACTGGGTACCGGCACCGGCTTCTCGTTCCGCCTGCAAGACCGTGGCGGTAACGGCCACGCGGCACTGGTCGCCGCGCGTAACCAGCTGCTGGGCATGGCCATGCAGAGCAAGGTGCTGACCGGCATGCGTCCGGAAGGCCTGGAAGATGCGCCGCAGCTCAAGCTGAACATCGACCGCGACAAGGCGCAAGCGCAGGGCGTGACCTTCGCCGCCATCAATACCGCGCTGTCGACCTCGCTGGGCTCGTCCTACGTGAACGACTTCCCGAACGCCGGCCGCCTGCAGCGCGTGATCGTGCAGGCCGATGCGCCCCAGCGCATGCAGCCGGACGACCTGCTGCGCATCAATGCCCTGAATACCCAGGGCAAGCCGGTGCCGCTGTCCTCGTTCGCCAGCACGGAATGGGTGACCGGTCCGATGCAGACCGTCCGCTACAACGGCTACCCGTCGATGAAGCTGACCGGCGAGCCGGCACCGGGCTATTCGACCGGCCAGGCCCTGGACGAGATGCAGAGCCTGGCAGCCAAGCTGCCGGCCGGCTTCGCCTACGAGTGGACCGGCCAGTCGCGCGAGGAAATCCTGTCGGGTTCCACCGTGTTCGTGCTGATCGGCTTCGCCCTGCTGGCCGTGTTCCTGGCCCTGGCCGCGCTGTATGAAAGCTGGTCGATCCCGGTCGCGGTGCTGCTGGTCGTGCCGCTGGGCGTGCTCGGCTCGCTGCTGGCGGCCTCGATGCGCGGCCTGTCCAACGACGTGTACTTCAAGGTCGGCCTGATCACCATCATCGGCCTGGCGGCGAAGAACGCGATCCTGATCGTGGAATTCGCCAAGGACCTGCAGGCCGAAGGCAAGTCGCCGTTCGACGCGGCGCTGGAAGCGGCGCACCTGCGCTTCCGCCCGATCATCATGACCTCGCTGGCGTTCATCCTCGGCGTGCTGCCGCTCGCGATCTCGCGCGGCGCCGGCGCGGCCTCCCAGCACGCCATCGGTACCGGCGTGATGGGCGGCATGATCACCGCGACCGTCCTGGGCGTGATCTTCGTCCCCGTCTTCTTCGTCGTCATCCGGAGCTTCTTCAAGGGCAGCAAACGCCAACAGGAGTTCCACAAGCACCAGGAAGACGATAAACTTGCTGAATCGAAAGTCTGATCCGGACCATGAAATCATTTGCACTCATCCCCCTGACCCTGGCCCTGACGCTGGCCGGCTGCATCAACCTGGCGCCCAAGTATGAGCGTCCGGCCGCGCCGGTCGCCGCCGGCTTCCCGACCGTGGAAGGCACGGTCAGCAGCGGCAACCCGGTTGCCGCCGAGGCTCCGGCAGCCATGGCCTGGCAGCGCTTCTTCACCGACGCGCGCCTGCAGCGCCTGATCGATATCGCCCTGGCCAACAACCGCGACCTGCGCGTGTCGATCCTGAACATCGAGCAGGCGCGTGCCCAGTACCGCATCCAGCGTGCCGACCAGCTGCCGACGATCGATGCGGCCGTCACCGGCAACCGCGCCACCACCGGCCGCGACCAGCCGATCACCAGCTCCTACCGCGCCGGCCTGGCGGTAACGGCGTTCGAACTGGACTTCTTCGGCCGCGTGCGCAACCTGACCGAATCGGCGCTGGCCCAGTACCTGGCCACCGAGGAAGCCCGCAAGACCGCCCAGATCAGCCTGATCTCGCAGGTGGCCACGACCTACCTGGCCTACCTGGCCGACGAGGAACTGCTGGGCCTGACCCAGCAGACCCTCAAGACCCGCGAGGAATCGCTGCGCCTGACGCAACTGCGCTTCGATAACGGCGTGTCGTCCAAGCTGGACCTGCAGCAGGCCGTGTCGCTGGTCGAACAGGCGCGCACCACGCTGGCGCAGGCCCAGCGCCAGCGCGCCCAGGACCTGAACCTGGTGACCCTGCTGATCGGCGCGCCGATCCCGAACGACCTGCCGCAAGGCGCCACGCTGGCGACGACGAACCTGCCGGACCTGCCGGCCGGCATGCCGTCCGACCTGTTGACCACCCGTCCGGACATCCGTTCGGCCGAACAGCAGCTGGTCGCGGCCAACGCCAACATCGGCGCGGCGCGCGCGAACTACTTCCCGAACATCACGCTGACCGGCACCGCCGGCAGCGCGAGCACGGAACTGTCGGGCCTGTTCAAGAGCGGCACCTTCGGCTGGACCTTCGCGCCGCAGGCGATCGTGCCGATCTTCGACTACGGCCGCGTGCGCGCCGGCGTCGAGAGCGCCCGTGCCGGCCGCGACATCGCGGTCGCGCAGTACGAGCGTTCGATCCAGACGGCATTCCGCGAAGTGGCGGATGCGCTGGCCGGCCAGGCGACCTACAGCGAACAGCTGCGCGCCCAGCAGGCCGTGGCGGCGGCCGAGTCCGATCGCTTCCAGTTGTCCGACCTGCGCTACCGCAACGGCACGGCCAGCTACCTGGACCTGCTGGACGCCCAGCGCTCGCTGTTCACCGCCCAGCAGCAGGCCATCGAGGCCAACCTGGCGCGCCTGCAGAACCAGGTGGTGCTGTACCGCGTGCTCGGCGGCGGCTGGAGCGAGCCCGTCAACCAGGCGACGGCAGCGCGCTGATGCAATCGGCCGCTGGCAGCGGCCAAAGCACTTTCCGCGCACGATTGCGCGGGCCCCGACCGGGGCCGGCTTCGCGATTTCGGTATCATGGAATCGCGGACCGGCCCCGGTCTTTTTTTTGTCGAAGAACTTGAGCGAGCGGGCCCGGTCCATCCGGTGCGGACGCCTTTTGCGCCGCCCGCCACCCATGCGCAGCTTCTTCCGATCACACTGGAAAGCCATCGTCGCCATCATCCTGCTGGTGTTACTGGCGCTCGTCACCGTGAATCCCGGCGCGGCCACGCTGGAGCCGCCGCTGCCCGTGCGCCTGCGCGCGCACGTGCTGGCATTGCAGGCGCCGGGCCCCATCGACGCGCGCCGTGCCGATACCGCCGCCTACATCGACGGCGTGCTGCGCATGGCGGGCTACCGGGTCAGGAAATTGTCCCCGCCGGAGGGCGGCGGACACGATCTCGAAGCCACCCTCGCCAACGTCCCGGCGCACGGCAAGCCGGCGCGCACCTTCGTCATCGGCGCCCGCCTCGATCCGCTCCGGCTCGACCCGCCGCCGGACGGCAGCGGCGACCGCATGCCGGTCTCCAGCCGCGACGATGCCGGCGGCGCCGCCGCCGTGCTGGAACTGGCGCGCCTGCTGAAGGACGTGCGTCCCAGCGCGGGCACGGAAATCCGTTTCGTGTTCTTCCTCGATCCCCGTTCCGTCCAGGCGCCGGCACGGCCACGGCGGCAGCAGCCGCTGCAACCATTTGCGGGCAGCGGCAGCTTCGTCGCCTACGTCGGCACGCCGGGAGCGGCGCGGCGCGTGCAGGATGCACTGGCGGCCTTCCAGGGCGGCACGGAACCGGACGGCCACGGCCTGGCGGCGCCGGCCTACATGCAGGGTGTGACGCTGTCCGGCGGCGCGGCCTACGGCCAGACGGGCGCCGGGGTGCCCACGCTGACGGTAACGGACACGGCGTTCGACCGGTTCCCGTTCCGGCAGGTCCAGGACGACGACGAGGAAGGAGTCGACAGTGAGGGACGGCGCGACCCGCGCGACTACGAGGGCATCGCGCGGGTGGTGGCGGGGATGGCGCGGACGTTGACGGCCTTGGCGGCGGGACAGCGGGGTTGATCCAGCCCTCAGCTCAGCTCAGGTCAGCTCAGATCATGCAGGTCCTTCTTCAAGGCCGGCGTCACCACGAATTCGCTGAACGCGACATCGAGTCCCTTGCCTTTCGGCGTACAGCACATCGGACCGACGGCATAGCGGGCCGCATCCGGAAACGGCGCCAGCCGGAGCATAGGCCAACTCTTCTTGTCGACGGAATATTGGGCACGTACGACGCCGTCACTGACGGTAATGCGGATCCAGAATCCATCCTGGTAGACAGGTGCAGGCATCACGCTCCAGTCTGACTTCCCGTTCGTCAGCACGGTGCTGAACATGGGCTGTCCATCCGAAAATTCAGCCCCCACCTTGATCCACGTTGTCTCGTCGATGCGGACCATTAATCCCGCCTGATCGTACAACTCCTTGAACTCGGCATGGATCCGGACCTGCGCTGTAAAGCCCCCGTTGACCTCTTTCGCGAAAAAGTGCCCGTTATCGTGGATAAAACCGTAGCTGGTGATCCGCCAGAAATCGGTATCGTGGGCCGTTGTCACATGAAGCGTGTCGTCGACAATACGCGTTGTCGGGGGAGGATGCATCCAATTGCAGCCTGCGAAGCTGGTACCGGACGTGTCGAGGTTTCGTGGCGTCGATGATGGCATTGTTTTTTTATTGGATCTGGCGCGCGCGGAGAACGCCACGATGGGAAGAACACACAATATTGTACGACGGCGCATGGAAGGTTCCTTCAACCCGAGCGGACATTTCATCAGACTGGGCAGTATCGGATTTGACCCGAACGCCACTGACTGAGGAATTGGACATCCTGTTACCGCATTTCCACCGCTCATCGCATGCCGCTGGCCTGTCACCTTTTGCGCAGATACGATCAGGATGAATCGTGTCATCGCAGTCAACCTTCGGAGAACTCCCGTGCAATTCCTTAAGCTCACTGGCGGCGTCATCCTGCTCGCCGTCTTCTTGGCGCCCACCAGCGACGCCGCCACGCCAGCTGAAACAATCGACGCAGAATTGACGCGCCTGTTCCCGGCCAACCTACCGGGCGCCGCCGTGCTGGTCATGAAGGACGGCGTCACCTTGCTGGACAAAGGCTATGGCCTGGCCAACATCGAATTGCAGGTCCCGATCCAGCCCGGCCACGTGTTCTACGCCGCCTCGGTCAGCAAGCAATTCACCGCAGCCGCAATCATGAAACTGGTGGAGGACGGCAAGCTGACGGTGCAGGCGCCGATCCGCAAGTTCTTCCCGAACGTCCCCGCCTCATGGAACGGCATCACCGTTGAGCACCTGCTGCACCACACGTCCGGCATCGCCAACTTGTACACGGATGCAGGCTTTCGCGAGCACGCGTTCGAACCACACACGCCGGAACAATTGCTAGGCCAAGCCATCGCGATGCCGCTGCTGGGCCCGCCGGGCAAGCAATTTACCTACGCGTCGGTCAATTACACACTGCTGGCGATGATCATCGAACAGGTCTCAGGCGAAAAATATGATGCCTACTTGGCGAGCCAGTTCTTCATGCCATTGAGCATGAAGAAAACGGTTTTCATCCAGAATGCGGGACCGATCGACGGTCTCGTCACGCCTTACGAGCACGGGCCGAAGCTGGCGGTGCGCTGGGACAGCAGCCTGATGTTCGGCGGCGGCAGCTTTGCTAGCACCAATGCCGACCTGGCGCGTTGGACACTAGCGCTGCAAAGTGGCAACGTGTTGAAGCCGGCCAGTGTACAGGCGATGAACACTGCACTGACCCTGTCCGATGGCAGCAGTGTCCCGTACGGCTACGGCATCCGTCCGCACATGCTTGCCGGCCAGCCGTACATTCGCAGCAGCGGCGACATTCAGGGCTTTCATGCGGAAGTCGCGTACTTGCCGCAATCGAGAGTGCTGGTCTCCATATTGAGCAACAGCGAGGACACACCGAAATTCGGCTTGCTTCCCGCAGCCCGGCACATTGCGATTATCGCCGCCGGGCTGCCGCTGCATCCGGTGATGCCAAAGCCGGTGCCGGACCGCGTCCTACAGCAGCGAGCCGGCGTCTATCGGCATAGTAACGAGCGCTACACCTTTCGCGCCGAACGGGGCCGGCTAATGATGCAAGAGCCGGGGAGCGCGACCTGGGAACCGCTTCAGCCGCTGTCGCCGACCGAGTTCTATTACGAAGCGAACAGCGATTTCCGGATCCGTTTCAGCAATTCGAAGGGTGGACATGCGTCGTCGCAATGGTTTGAAATGGACCCGCTCGACGATTCCACCGATCCCGTGTTCGAAAAGGAGTGATCCGCCGGCGACACGCAGGCGCGACGACGGTGTCAACCGTGCCTGCCGGCCGCACCGTAGAAGGCCCGGCGGCGGCGACGGCCAGCGAGGTCGAAGCGATAACGCTTGATATGGAACTGCAAGGGATCCCCCCGTGATGTCGCGGGCAGGCGCGGCCGGCGTAGGCATTACATGCCCGCCTGTTACTCGGCCAGGAACATCTCCTGCAAATCGTTGAGGAAGCGCTGCCCCATCTCCGTCGGCCGGATCGCCTTGAAGTCGCGGTACAGCAGGCCCTTGCGCTCGGCCTCGTCCAGCGCCTTCTCGATCGCCGTGATCGACAAGCCGGTGCGCTCGCCGAACAGGTTCGGATCGAAGCCGTCCACCAGGCGCAAGGCATTCAGCATGAACTCGAAGCCCATGTCGGCGCGCGCGATCTCGTGCTCTTCGGCCACGGCATTGCCCCTTCTGGCCGCCTCGATGAACGAGGCCGGCTGCTTGTAGCGGGCCTGGCGCAGCACGCGGTGCGGGAACGACAGCTTGGAGTGGGCGCCGGCGCCGATGCCGAGGTAGTCGCCGAATTCCCAATAATTCAGGTTGTGGCGCGCGCGGTGGCCGGGTTTCGCATAGGCCGAGACCTCGTAGTGCTCGTAGCCGCCCCCCGCCATCTTCTCGAAGATCATGTCCTGGATGTCGGCGCTTTCGTCGTCGCTGGGCAGCTGCGGCGGGTACTTGGCGAATACCGTGTTCGGCTCCATCGTCAGGTGGTACAGCGACAGGTGCGGCGGCGCGAACGACAGCGCCTTGTCGATATCCTGGCGCGCTTCCAGCAGCGTCTGGCCGGGCAGCGCGTACATCAGGTCGAGGTTGAAGTTGTCGAAGTTCGCGTGCGCGATCTCGACGGCGCGCATCGCCTCGTTTTCGTCGTGGATGCGGCCCAGCGCCTGCAGGTGCTTGCCGTTGAAGCTCTGGATGCCGATCGACAGGCGGTTGATGCCGCTGGCACGGAAGGAACGGAATTTCTCGGCCTCGAAGGTGCCGGGATTCGCCTCCATCGTGATCTCGGCCGCCAGGTCGAGCGGCAGCAGCGTGCGCACGTCGGACATCAGGCGGTCCAGCGCCGCGGCCGACATCAGGCTGGGGGTACCGCCGCCGATGAAGATCGTCTGGATCTTGCGGCCCCAGATCAGCGGCAGCGACATTTCCAGGTCGGCGCGCAGCGCGTCCAGGTATTCCTGCTCGGGAATCGGGCCGTTCGACTCGTGCGAGTTGAAGTCGCAGTACGGACACTTGCGCACGCACCACGGCCAGTGGATGTACAGCGACAGCGGCGGCAGCGCCTTCAGGTTCAGCGAACCCGGTTGCAGGTATTGCAGTGCCGCCGTGGCCGGCGAACGCGGCTCCGCGCCCGGCAGGTCGGCGACCGGTTTGATCGGAATCATTTCAGTTTTTCTACCAGTGCGCGCAGGGCCTGGCCGCGGTGCGACAGCCCGTTCTTTTCGCCCGGCTCCAGCTCGGCCACCGTCTTGCCCAGCGACGGGATCAGGAAGTAGGGATCGTAGCCGAAGCCGTTGGCGCCGCGCGGCGTGTCGACGATCTCGCCGCGCCACATGCCGTCGGCAATAACGGGCTGCGGATCGTCCGCGTGGCGCACATAGACCAGCACGCAGTAGTAATAAGCGGACTTGTCGTCGTGCGCAGCGAGGTCCTTGACGAGTTTGTCGTTGTTGCGGGCATCCGACTTCGGCTCGCCGGCAAAGCGCGCCGAATAGACGCCGGGCGCGCCGCCGAGGGCGTTCACGCACACGCCGGAATCGTCGGCCAGCGCCGGCAGACCGGTCAGGCGGGCCGCGTGGCGGGCCTTCTGCAGCGCGTTCTCGACGAAGGTGGCGAACGGTTCTTCCGCTTCCGGGACGTTGAATTCGCCCTGCGGGTGCAGGTCGAAGCCGATCGGGGCCAGCAGCTGGGCGAATTCCTTGAGCTTGCCCGCATTGTTCGAGGCAAGGATGAGGCGTTGGGTCATGGTCGGTATCTGTTCGCGAAATCTGTTCGTGATGGCGCAGCGGGCGCCGAAAGGCGTCATTCTACCTGCGCGGCTGCCGCGGCGCTGGCCTTGTCTGCGCCTTGGCTTGTTCCGGGCGACATGTTGGTTAGTTGCAGATTATCCGCGGTACCGCCGTAAGCCGTGACAGTTGGTGAACTTTCATGCCCCGCTACCCGGCTAGAATGAAGCGATGAGCCACACCGCCAGTTTATCCCGCACCGCCATGCCGCAGCGATTGGCCGCGCACCGCTCCCTGCTTGGCCTGGGTGTCAGCCTGCTGCTCCACGTGCTCGCCGTGGCCTGGCTGTGGCATTCCGGGCTATCCCCGCGCACCGAGGCGGACAGCGGCCCCGTCCGGCAGATGGAAGTGCGGCTGGTGGCGATCGCTCCCGGGCCGGCCCCGGCTCCGGCTCCGGCTC
>CAUSCY010000099.1:0-10626 GCA_963529995.1 uncultured Massilia sp.
AGGACATCACCCTTTCACGGTGAGTACCGGGGTTCGAATCCCCGTGGGGACGCCAGTCAAAACCGGAGCAGACCAACGCGCATGCGCGGAGAGGTGCTCCGGTTTTTCTTTATGCGCTGCCGACGTTTTTCTCTGTTTCCCTGCCTTTCTTCCTCCTTTCTTTTCTTCTCCTGTTCTTCTACGGTTCTTTTCGTGTCGCGCGCGACGCTACCACCCTTGCGGATTCAAGCCGCCGAACGGGAATGGGATGCCAAGGGCACCGGCTCGCGCGAACGGATTCGGTGCCGCCATGCCCGGATACGCCGCGAAGCCCGGAACCATGCCGCCCATCCGCGCCAGGCTCGGATCCTGCATCGCCACGGCCGGGGGCATCGCGCCGAGCAGCGATGCCAGCATGCCCTGGAAAGCCTGCTGCTCCGGCCCCACGGCCAGGCCCAATGCCACCAGGGCGTCCGGCATGCCGTAGCCTGTATGCGCCGAATCCGCGTGGCTGATGCGGCGTGCGCTCATGCGGATCAGCTGGAACAGCCGGTCGACCCGATCGGCCGAACGCATCCGCCCCTGGCCCTGGAAGGCCGGATGGTGGGCCAGCATCAGCGCCGCAAGGCCCGTGACGTGCGGCGCCGCCATCGAGGTGCCGTCCCAGGCCGCAAAATTATTCGGCGGAACCGACGAGACGATGGCCACGCCCGGCGCGCAGACGTCGATTTCGGGGCCGAAGCAGCTGAACTTGGCCGTGAAATAGCCGTTGGCATCGACGTCGGGATTGATGGTCTCGGCGTGATAGCTGTCGCGCGGGAACTCGTCGATCTTTCCGATGGCCGCCACCGCCAGCACGTTCGGCGAGGCTGCGGGATACTGCACCGGTCCGCCTGAATTGCCGGCCGCGACGATGCAGGCGACGCCATTGCGCCTGGCGCGCAGGATCTGCTGCTCCAGCGCCGGCGACGGGCCCGTGCCGCCCAGGCTCATGTTGACGACGTCGATCTGGTGGTCGATGCAGTATTCCAGTGCCTCGATCAGCTGGCTGATCTGGCCGCCCGGGAACAGCTTGCAGACGTGGATCTCGGCATCCGGCGCAAAGCCGCGGATGCCGAACGAGGGATCGGCACCGGCGATCACGCCGGCGCAATGCGAACCGTGGCTGAGCTGGTCCTGGTTCCAGGTGTCCGGATTGTTGTTGATGATGTCGAAGCCGGCGTGGATCCGGTTCAGGTTGGCATGCGTCGTGGCGGCGCCGGAATCGATCACGGCGACGCGCACGCCCTGGCCGCGGAAGGCCGGCGGCACCTGGTCCAGGCGCATGGCCCGTTCGCCCCAGCCCATGGCGCTGCGCGCCGGGAACCCGGGCAGCGGCGGCCAGTCCGACAGGGGACGCAAGGCCACCACGTTCGGCTCGTCGGTGCCGAGGTCGGGGTCGGCCTGGTAGAAACTCCAGTAATCGGTGCGCGGCTTGACGTAGACGCCGCTGACCGCATGCGTCGAGCTGCCGTGCACCGTCAGCCGCACGCGGCCGTCGGCATCGGTCTGGCCGCAGGACGGCTGCTGGCCGCCGAACAGCGAGACCTCGGCTTCGGCCAGCGGCGCGCCGTCCTTGCCCAGCACGAGGAAGTCGATGTCGAAGCGGGGGCCGTCGGACGCCGCGAACGAATTGACCAGGGTCGGATGGCGCGGCACCGGGTCCAGCAGGTGCAGGTGCTGGTCGCGCTCCACCGCCAGCCGGCCCTGGGCTTGCTGGTGCAGGGCGCGCGCCTTCTCGTCGGTCATGCGCGCCACCACGACGCCGCCGGCATCGTCGCCGATGCCGCCCATGCCCGTGCCCAGCAGGCCGACGCCGCCGCGCGTGCCGACCGTGCGCACGACTTCCACGTCCTGGACGCCGCGCAGCGCCTGCTCGACGGATTGCAGCGACAGCGGCGCGGCGCCGCCCACACCCGTCGCGAACGTGGCGAGCCCGCCCGTGGCCGGCAGCGGGCTGACCAGGTACTGTTTCCTGCGTTCGGCCACGCGGCGGCCCGCTGCATTGCCGGAAGCGTCGCCCGGCGATCCGGAACGTGCGGGATCCTGCGATGATTTGTCCGGGCCGTTGGGCTGGCCGCCGGATGGAGTCTTGGCCATGTCTGTTCCTTTCGGATCAATGCGGCTGCGCGCCGTCGAACAGCGACAGCGGGCGATCCGGTTCGATCATCAATTGGTTGGAAGTGCGAAACGATTGCTCGAGCTGCCCGGCCGTTGCCGCGTCGGTCTCCACGACGGCGGTATGCGGCTGCTCCTTCGGGCCGATGGCATCGACCACCTTGACGGCGGGATTGGCGCGGATGGAGGCGATGAAGGCGGCGAGCGCCGGGCCGTCCTCGACGGCGCGGATGATGTAGCGGTTGGTACCACCTGCGTTCGGCATGCGGATCTCCTGGTGGGTGCCCTGGCTCAGGGCGGGATCGGGGCGCCGGATCATGCGTCGGCGCCGCGGATGGGCGTGGCCGGCCGCTCGCGGCCCAGGTCACGCCCTGCGCCCGCCCGGCGCCAGGTCGGCGCCGGGCGGGACATGCCTGTCAATGCAAGGTCGGCGCGCCTTGTTGGCCCGCCTGGCCCTGCTGGTCGTAGCCCTGGTAGATCGGGAACTGGCCCGGCTGTTGCTGCATATGCTGCCCCTGTTGCTGCTGGATCAGTTGCTGTAACTGATAGGGATCGACCGAGAACGGCAACATGCCGCCCAGTTGCGAGGCGATGCCGCCGATGGTGCTGCCCAGGCCCTGGTTGCCGGCCAGGCCGCCGATCAGGCCGCCCAGCGGCCTGCCGAAGGAGCTCAGGGCGTTGCCGAACCAGCCTTGCGGCGCCAGCTGCTGGCCCGGTTGCTGCTGACCCTGTTGCCCTTGCTGTTGCTGGACCAGTTGCTGCAGCTGGTATGGGTCGACCGAGAACGGCAGCATGCCGCCCAGTTGCGAGGCGATGCCGCCGATGGTGTTGCCCAGCCCCTGGTTGCCGGCCAGGCCGCCGATCAGGCCGCCCAGCGGCCTGCCGAAGGAGCTCAGCGCATTGCCGAACCAGCCCTGCGGCGCCAGTTGCTGTTGTTGTCCGGGTTGTTGCTGCTGCTGTTGCGCCAGCAGTTGTTGCAGTTGTTGCAGCTGCTGCTGTTGCTGTTGTTGCTGCTGTTGCTGTTGCTGCTGGTACGGATCGACCGAGAACGGCAACATGCCGCCCAGTTGCGAGGCAAGACCGCCGATGGTGTTGCCCAGTTGCTGGTTACCGACCAGGCCGCCGATGAAGCCGCCCACCGGCTGGCCCAGTTGGGCCAGCGCATTGCCGATCCAGCCTTGCGGCGCCATCTGGCCCTGGCCTGCCTGTTGTCCCTGGCCTGCCTGTTGTTGCCCTTGGTGGAACGGCTGACCCTGCTGACCCTGCTGGCCTTGTCCCTGCTGGGCTTGCTGTAGTTGCTGCAGTTGTTGCAGATGCTGCAGGAATTGCTGCAGCATCGCCATTTGCTGCGGATGGAACTGCGATGCGACCTGTTGTTGGCCTTGTTGGCCTTGTTGGCCTTGCTGCGGACCGGCGGCGAACGGCAGCATGCCGCCGAATTGCGAGGCGATGCCGCCGATGGTGTTGCCCAGGCCCTGGTTGCCTGCCAGGCTGCCGATCAGGCCGCCCAGCGGTTTGCCGAAGGAACTGAGGGCGTCGCCGAACCAGCCCTGCGGCGCCATCTGGCCCTGCGCGCCTCCCTGTTGGCCCTGAGCCCCTTGGGCGCCCTGTACGTTCTGCTGGCCTTGCTGGCCGGCCTGCAGCTGGGCGGCGATGTGCGGCGGCACGAAGCCGCCGAAGGGCAGGTCCGGGCCGAAGCCGAATTGCGTCCGCGCGACGGGGTCGGAAATCATGCTGCCGTAGGTCGGCCGCAGGAATTGCGACAGATTGCCCGGCAGCCAGCCCTGGGTACCCATCTGGCCTTGCTGCTGTTGTGCTTGTTGTTGATAGGGATCGGCCTGCAGCGGCAGGAAGCCGCCGCCGACGCCGCCCGCCAGTTGTCCGATCTGGTTGCCCAGCTGCGGATTGCCGAACAGGCCGCCGATACCGCGGCCGATCAGGCCGCCCAGCGGGGCGCCCAGCATGCTGCCGAAGAAGCCTTGTGGTGCAAGTTGTCCTG
Source organism: uncultured Massilia sp. (assembly GCA_963529995.1). GTDB lineage: Bacteria > Pseudomonadota > Gammaproteobacteria > Burkholderiales > Burkholderiaceae_D > Telluria. Next base: position 4,136 of record CAUSCY010000099.1, read on the forward strand.
CCTGTTGTCCAATGCCTGGTTGCTGAAATTCGGTCATGATCAACTCCTGGTCTGGATGCGTTGGTTGAAAAATCGCCCCTACGGCCGTGACGTCCGGCAGTAAAGGCGATGGAGGCGGGCGCCAGCTGCGCCGTCCGCTTTGCTACAGGTTGGCAGTTGGACCGGGCACCCCCGGCGAAGTTTGTGAACCGGGGCGGAAATTGCGCTAACACTTTTACGCCTTGCGATGGCGCAGACGTGGCGAAGATCGCACCGTCCTCGTGCACCACTTCACCGATTGCGTGCATGCGGGCGTTGCAAGTAAAGACCAGGAGGCACTTTATTTGATGAAATCCGCTACAATGGCGCCCGCCCAGCCGGGCACCATCCACCACACCATCTCCGTTTTCGCCATGTCCCACGATGCCCGCCCGACGACGCTCGCCATCTTCTGCAAGGTGGTCGACAACTATGGCGACATCGGGATCTGTTGGCGCCTGGCGCGCCAGTTGCGTGGCGAGCACGGCGTCGCGGTAACGCTGTGGGTCGACGACCTCGCCAGCTTCCGGCGCATCTGGCCCGCTGTCGACGTCGACGCCGACGTGCAGACGGTCGAGGACGTGCTGGTGCGCCACTGGCGCGGCCAGGATGGCGAATATGCCCCGGACGACGTCGCCGACATCGTGATCGAGTTCTTCGGGGTCGACCTGCCGCCCGCGTATATCGCCGCGATGGCGCAGTGCACGCCGCGCCCCGTCTGGATCAATTACGAGGGCCTGAGCGCCGAGGAGTGGGTCGAGGGCTGCCACGCGCTGCCCTCGATGCATCCGCGCCTGCCGCTGACCAAGCATTTCTTTTTCCCCGGCTTCACGGACAAGACGGGCGGCCTGCTGCGCGAGCGCGACCTGTTGATCGAGCGCGACGCCTTCCAGGCCGATCCGCAGGCGCAGGCGGCCTTTCTTGCCGAGCTGGGCGTGACGGCGGGCGAGTTGGGCCGCGAGTTGACCCGATTCAAGGCCAGCCTGTTCTGTTACCCCGACGCGCCGGTCGCGCCCCTGTTCGATGCGTGGCGCCAGGGCGGACGCGACGTAACCTGCCTGGTGCCGGAAGGCGTGGCGCGCGCGCAGGTGAGCGAGTTCCTGGGTGCAGATGCGGTGGCCGGCGCCCATGCGACCCGCGGGCGCCTCTGCGTGCGCGTGATCCCGTTCATGTCCCAGCGCGACTACGACCGCCTGTTGTGGGCCTGCGACTTCAACTTCGTGCGCGGCGAGGATTCATGGGTGCGCGCGCAATGGGCCGGGCGGCCCTTCGTCTGGCATATCTACCAGCAGGACGAAAACTTGCACCATGTTAAACTCCGCGCGTTCCTGCAGCGGTACGCGCCGGGCCTGGCCGGCCTGAACGAATTCTCCCTGCGCTGGAACGGCGCACGGGACCCCCACATGGACGAACACGCCGATTGGGCGCAATCCTGGTCGTCCCTGCAAGCCGATTTGCCCAGCATTTCACAGCGCAATGCCGAATGGCAGGCGCAGATGTTGGCAAACGGCGACTTGGTGAGCAACCTGTTGAATTTCGCCCGGTCGCTGCGATAGGCGGCGACCAGGGAACATGGTATAGTGCTCGATTACTGCAACTCTCATTTGATCCAGACATTCCTATGAAACCCGCAAAAGAAATCCGTGTCGGCAATATCATCATGGTCGATGCCAAGCCGTTCATCGTGCTGCGCTCCGACGTCAACGGCTCGAGCCGCACGGGCTTCACCTATAAATGGAAGATGAAGAATCTTCTGACCAACGCACCGCTGGAAAACGTGTTCCGCGGCGACGACAAGTTCGACGTCGTCGTCCTGGACAAGAAGCCGGTGACCTACTCGTACTTCGCCGATCCGCTGTACGTCTTCATGGATGAAGAGTACAACCAGTACGAGATCGAAGAAGAAAACATGGGCGACGCCATCAACTACCTGAAAGACGGTATGGAATGCGAAGCCGTGTTCTACGACGGCAAGGCCATCTCGGTCGAACTGCCGATCACCATCGCACGCCAGGTCATCTACACCGAGCCGGCCGTCAAGGGCAACACCTCGGGCAACGTGATGAAGGAAGCCCGTCTGGAAAACGCGATCGAATCGAAGCAGTTCACCATCCAGGTGCCGCTGTTCGTCAATCAGGACGACACCATCGAGATCGACACCCGTACCGCCGAGTACAAGAAAGTCGTCCGCAACTAAGCCGGACCGCTTTGCGAAAGAACGCTGCCCGAGGGCAGCGTTTTTTTTCGTCCGTATGGTCCGACACGTAGTCGTGTCACATGGGCAAGATCGATGCTATGCTGATGCATTCATTACTCGGAGGCATGCATGGACCGCAGGGATTTCGTTCGACTCGGATTGGCAGCCGGCGCCGTGGCCGGCACGGCGGGCGTGGCGCAGGCAGCGCAGGCAGTGCAAACCGCAGCAGGGGGCGACGCGATCCTGGAAGCGGGCGCGCAGGAGCAGGCAGCGCAGATGCAGGCCGGCAAGCTCACGGCCGTGTCCCTGACCGAGCGCTATCTCGCCCGCATCGCCGCCATCGACAAGGCCGGTCCGCGCATCAATGCCGTCATTGAACTGAATCCCGACGCGCTGGGCATCGCCGCCGCGCTGGACGCCGAGCGCAAGGCGGGCAAGGTGCGCGGTCCGCTGCACGGCATTCCCGTGCTGCTCAAGGACAATATCGCGACGGGCGACAAGATGAGCACGAGCGCCGGCTCGCTGGCGCTGGACGGCGTGCGCGCCAGCCGCGACGCCTTCATCGCGGCGCGCCTGCGCGAGGCCGGCGCCGTCATCCTCGGCAAGACCAATCTGTCCGAATGGGCGAACATGCGTTCGACGCATTCGGTGAGCGGCTGGAGCGGCCGCGGCGGCCAGACCCGCAACCCGCATGCGCTGGACCGCAATACCAGCGGCTCCAGTTCGGGCTCGGGCGCGGCGATGGCGGCCAGCCTGGCGACGCTGGCGGTGGGCACGGAGACCGACGGCTCGATCGTCTCGCCGTCGTCGACCTGCGGCATCGTCGGCATCAAGCCGACGCTGGGCCTGGTCAGCCGCAGCGGCATCGTCCCGATCGCCCATTCGCAGGACACGGCAGGCCCGATGACGCGCAGCGTGGCCGATGCCGCGCTGCTGCTGGCGGCGCTCGCCGGCACCGATCCGCAAGACCCGGCCACCAAGGGCATCCAGGGCCGCCCGGACGACTACATCGCGGCGCTGCGTCCGGACGGCCTGAAGGGCAAGCGCCTGGGCGTGGCGCGCAACTTCTTCGGCAGCAACCCGGCCGTGGATGCCGTCATCGAGAAGGAACTGGCCGTGCTGAAGGCGCAGGGCGCGATCCTGGTCGACGTCGAGGTGCCGAACGTCGACAAGTACAACGAGAGCGAGCTGGAAGTGCTGCTCGCCGAGTTCCGCCCCGACCTGGAAGCCTGGCTGGCCGCCTACGCGCCGCATGCGCCCATCAGGACGATGGCCGACCTGATCGCCTTCAACGACAAGAACGCGGCGCGCGAGATGCCGTTCTTCGGCCAGGAACACCTGGTCGCGGCCCAGGCCAAGCGCGGCCTGAACGACAAGACCTACCGCGCGGCGCTGGCCAACAACCACCGTTACTCGCGCGACGAAGGCATCGACAAGATCATGGCCGAGCGCCACCTCGACGCCCTGGTCGCGCCGACCGGCGGCCCGGCCTGGCTGACCGACTACATCAACGGCGACCACTACGGCGGCAGCTTCTCGTCGCCGGCGGCGGTGGCCGGCTATCCGCACGTGACGGTGCCGGCCGGCCTGGCGCACGGCTTGCCGGTCGGGATCTCGTTCGTGGGAACGGCGTGGTCGGATGCGGCGCTGATCGGAATGGCGTATGCCTACGAGCAGGCCAGCAAGCGCAGGAAGGCGCCGGGGTTTGCGGCGTCGGTGAACCTCAAGGCATAACCTTGCCATCTACCCGTCGTCCCCGCGCAGGCGGGGACCCATGCTGAGCGACCGAATTCGGTACGTTGAAAAAGTCGCGATCCGTAGACAGGATCGACTTCGGAACCTCGGCATGGGTTCCCGCCTCCGCGGGAACGACGGGGTCATGCCGGCGGCTGCCGGGTGGTTTCCTTGCCTCCCACCCACACGAACGCACATACCGCTGCCGCCGCCGCACTCGCCGCGCACACCGCCAGCGCCACGTGGAAGGGCCCCAGCAGCGCCTTGCCCTGCGCCGTCAGCACCAGCCCCAGCAGGGCGGTGGCGATCAGGCCGCCGCCGCGCGCGACGGCGCTGTTGAAGCCCGAGGCCACGCCCGTGTGGCTGCCGTCGACCGAGGACAGCACGGCCGTCGTCAGCGGCGAGGCCACGCAGGCCATGCCCACGGCGATCACGAGGATGGCCGGCAGCACCGTCGACCCGTACGGACCGGTGCCGATGCGCATGGCCAGCAGGAAGCCGCCGGCCACGATCAGGGAGCCGGCCGCCAGCGGCAGGCGCGAGCCGATATTGCCGGCCAGGCGGCCCATCAGCGGCGAGCCGAGCGCCATCACGATGGGGAAGGGCAGCAGCGCGGCGCCGGCCTGCTTGGCCGAATAGCCGAGCGCCTCGATCAGGATGTAGGGCACCAGCAGCAGCAGGGCGCCGAGGGCGCCGTACAGCAGGAAGGTCATCAGGTTCAGGCCCGCGAAGCCGCGCGAGGCGAACAGCGCGACGGGCAGCATGGCGCGCTCGCCGGCGCGCCGCTCGACCGCCAGGAACGCCAGCAGGATCGCGGCGCCGGCCAGCATCGCCAGGCCGGCCGCCAGGTCGACCCGCTTGTCGGCCGAGGCGGCGGCCAGGCCCCAGGTGAGGGCGCCCAACCCCAGGCTGGCCAGCAGCGCCCCGGTGCCGTCGAGGGCGGGACGCTTGCCGCTCGGGGGCGCGGCGACGTAGCGCCAGCCCATGAACAGGGCCAGCGCCGCGATCGGCAGGTTGATGTAGAAGATGGCGCGCCAGCCGACCGTGTCGATCAGCCAGCCGCCCAGCAAGGGGCCGATGGCCCCTGCGGCGGCCCCAGCGGCGGCCCAGATGCCGATCGCCCGTCCGCGCGCCTTGCCCTGGAAGGTGGCGCCGAGGATGGCCAGGCTGTTGGGCAGCACCAGCGCGGCGCCGATGCCCTGCAGAACGCGTCCCCCCACGAGCAGTCCCAGCCGCGGCGCCAGCGCGCACAGCAGCGAGGCGAGGGCGAACACGGCGATGCCGGACAGCAGGATGCGGCGCCGTCCGAAGCGGTCGCCGGCCGCGCCGCCCAGCAGCAGCAGGGCGGACAGCGGCAGCAGGTAGCCGTTGATCACCCACGACAGGGCGCCGCCGCCGGCCCCGTCCAGTTCGCGGCCGATGGCGGGCAAGCCCACGTTGACGACGGAGCCGTCGATGAAGGCGAGGCTGGTCGCGAGGATCGAGGTGGCGAGCACGAGCCGCGGATGGTCGCTGCCTTCGCCGCGCGGCGCGTCGCTGTCGTCACTGCTGTCGCGGTCGGCCAGCGGGCGGTCGCAGTCGGCGGGAACGCTGCTCATGGCCGTGCCGCGCGCCTCAGCGCGCCGCCTGCTTGGCTTTGGTGAACACGGGACCCCACAGCGGGTGGCCGTGTTCGCCCGGCGCCAGGTCGAAGGACGGATCGAGGCGCAGCGCCTTGTCGAAGGTCTGGCGGCACTGGGCCGGGCGCGACGTCACGCAGTAGCTGAACGCCGTGTACTTCAATGCCGTCAGCCTGGTCGCCAGCGGGCCGTTGTTGAGGTCGCGGGCGCCCAGGCGCTTGATGGCGCCGTTGTAGTCGCCCTCGTTGTACAGGCGCAGGCCTTCCTGCAGGCCGGCCGATTCCTTCGGCCCGTCGTCGCGGTCGCGCTGGCGTTCCTTCGGCCGCGCAGGCGCGTCGCGGCCCGAGATGTCGCGCTCGACCACGCTGGCCTTCGGATGGGCGCCGGAGCGCGCCGGCTTCTTGTCGAAGGCTGAGAATTCGGCGCAGCCGCCCAGCAGCAGGACGGCGGCGAGTGACAGTGCGGTCAGGTGGGCGCGTTGGATGGTCATTGTTCTCCTTGGGAAGCTGGCGGCGCTGGTGGTGCGGTAGGGGCGCCGAAGTCGACGGTGATCGTGCCGTCGCCCTCGCTCGTGTCGACGGTCAGTTCGCGGTCGTCGAAGTTCGGATTGCTCACACGTATGCTGTGCTTGCCGGGCGCCAGGTCGAGGCGCTTGACGGGCGGGCTGACGCCGCGGTCGACGCCGTCCACGTAGACGACGCCCCAGGGCTGGATCAGCAGCTTGTAGGCGGCGCCGCCGGCCACGGTGGCGGCGGACGCGGCGCCCTGGCGGTGTCCCGGATCGGCCACGAAGCCGGGCGCCGGCGCGGCGCCCCGGGGAATGCCGGCAGCCTGTGCTTCCTGGGCGGGCGCGGCGGCAGGGGGTGCGACGGACGCCGCGGTGCCGGTCGCATCGGCGGATGCAGCGGCCGCCGGGTGCGGCG
>CAUSCY010000100.1:0-9626 GCA_963529995.1 uncultured Massilia sp.
GTCAGGGCCTGTTCCGGCCCCGACACCCGGCCCGAGGTCTCCAGGTTCCGGTATCTCAGGGAAATGCGCAACATCAAACACGCAACATAAACTATTGACGCACAATAGTTTATGGCGTTATAATTGATACATGAACTGAACTGATGGAGGGGCAAATGAGTTTCGCTAACGAATTTCGCATCCATGGCAATCTGGTCAACGATGTCCGTCGCGGACGCACTGGCGGCGGCGTGACCACGGCCTTCTATGTCGTCGCGGTCGACCACCAGTTCCGCAACGGCGACAACATCCAGACGACGACCGATTTCATCCCTATCACGACTTACGGCAAACAGGCCGAGAGCGACCTCAAGTATCTCGCCAAGGGGAAAGAGGTGGCGATCCGTGGCCGCATCCGCAGCTGGTACGACAGCGTAAAGCAGCGCGGCGGCTTTTGCTTTGAGCCGGACCCCGGTTGCGTGCGCTACATCGGCGCGCCCATCACCCGCGCTCCGGAGGCAGTACTGGACGGAGAACATGATTCGTGGCTGCAGGACTATGACGCAGCCCTACAGCAATACGACGCCGTGCCGCAAACCACGCGGCCCGCTCGTATCGCCGCGCACGCGTGAGCAGACGCGTCAGCGGTTTTTTCGTAGTACCAACCATCTCACCAAGGAGCCAAACCATGAATCTCGCAGACCAGCCAACCGTCCCGCAATCCGTCATCGGCACGGCCAGCACCGAGGTCGATATCCCGTTCAACAAGCTGCACATCAGCCGCAAGAACACCCGGATCAAACCGCACAGCATGGCCGATATCGAGTGCCGCGCCGCCTCGATCATGGCCTATGGCCTGCTCAACCGCCTGCAGGTGATCCCGGAGCAGGGCAGCGGCACGGAATTCGGTGTCATCGCCGGTGCCGGACGCTACCTCTCCATCGAGTTGCTGGTCCAGCGCGGCCTCGTTCCCGAAGATTTTCCGGTCAAGTGCGACCTGCGTTCGACGGACGACGCGATTGCCATCAGTTTGGTCGAAAACGCCAACCGCACCGCGCCGCACGAAGCGGACGAGTTCGTGGCGTTCAAGGCAATGGCCGACGAGGGCAAAGCCCCTGAAACCATCGCCGCGCACTTCGGCGTGAACGTTCGTACCGTCAAGCAGCGCATGCGCCTCGGCGGTCTGCATCCCGAACTGCTCGACCTGTACCGCAACGGTCAGATGGGCGTCGAGGAAGTCCGCGCATTCTGCAGGACGACCGATCAGGAGCGTCAGCTTCAGGTGTGGAATGCGCTGCCGTCCTACTACAGGACCGCCATGTATATCCGCAACAAGCTCGCCCAGGAATCGCTCGGTAGCAAGGACCCGCTGGTCATGTTCGTCGGCCTCGACCAGTACAGGCAAGCCGGTGGTGTCGTGACCGAAGACCTGTTCTCGGCAGACACCGGCGACGGCTTCGTGGAAGACCTCGCCTTGCTCCACCAGCTGGCCTTCGACAAGCTGCGCGCCATTGCCGACCAGACCACCGCCGCTGAAGGCTGGTCGTGGTCCGATGTCGCGGAATCTTACGACCGCCGCCTGCATCCCGAGTTCGAACTGGCAACGCCGCAACGCCGGGAGCCTTCCGAGGCCGAACAGGCGCAGCTATCCGAAATGGAAGCGCAACTGGAACACTTCAGCGAAAAGCGCGACAGTCTGTATGACACGCTCGACCAGCTGGCCGTCGACGAGGACCCGGACGCCGACGAGCAAGAGGCAGAAGGTGCGGAAGTGGCCGAGTCGCGCGCCGAAGCGCTGCAGCGCGAGGCCGACGACGCCGAGGAGCAAGTCGAGCGCCTCAGTGCCAGCATTCAGGCCCTGAAAGCGTCGTTCGTCACCTATGCCGACGAGGTGCGCGCCGCAGGCGGGATCATCGTCGCGCTCGACGGGCGCGGCGGCGTCGAAATCGTGCGCGGCCTGATGCGCCGCGCCGAGCCCGAGGAAGGCGCGTCCGACCAACAAGCGACCGGCTCGGCATCGATGGCATCGGGCATCCCGGCCACGACCGTCTCCGGTACCACGACCGGGTCGGGCAGCGTGACCGGTATGGGATTCCAGCCTGCCAAGAAAGAGCGCTCGGAAATCTCGGAACGTCTGGCCCTGCAACTGTCGGCCCAACGGACGGCGGTCATGCAGGCTGTGATGATGAACCGTCCCGAGGTTGCCATGGCGGCGACCGTGCACCGTCTGCTGGAAGCGGTAACCCGCCGCCATCGTTACATCGACCGCGATGCGCTGAAGATCAGCGGCCACTCGTCGCTGGACAGCCTCCACGACAAGGCTCCAGACCTGAAAGGCATGCGGGCCAGTGACGAGATCAAGGCACGGATCGATGCGTGGCGGGCACGGGTACCGGCCAAAGCATCGGAGGAATTCAGCTGGCTGCTTTCGCTCGATGCTGCCGACCTTCACGAACTGTTCGCCCTGTGCGTTGCCCTCTCGCTCGACGCCACTACCGGCAACGCTGCGACCCAGTACGGCGTCGACATCGCAAGCGCCCTGCAGATCGACGTCGCCGACTACTGGACCGCGACCGAGGCGTCGTACTTCAGCGCAGTCTCCAAGGACTCGATCATCGCCGCCGTCGAAGAAGCCTGCGGTCCGGGCACCGGCATGCCGATTGTCAAGATGAAGAAGGGCGAAGCTGCTAAATATGCTGAGCAGAAACTTGTCGGAACGCGCTGGCTCCCGGCGATGCTGCGTGCCCCGGTCGAGGAAGTTCCGGCGACCCCGGCACCAGCAGAGGTGCAGCAAGGCGGTGAGGAAGAGGCAGCGGAACAGGCAGCCGAATCGGCGGCACCGGTAGACGGCGGCGCGACCGAAGCCACGGTGCATAGCGCCGAACAGCCCGACCCGGCAGTGGCAGTGGATGAGGAAGTGACCGCGTAACTTGACACAAGGCGGGCCGGGTTACCGGTCCGCCTCCATAGGACAACCGAATATGAACGCCATCGAACAACGAGCCAGTGCCTGGATGCGTCTCCCTTCGGGGCAGCGCATCGACCTGGCCAACCCCGATCCGCATGCATGGACCGACTACGACCTGTCGCTGCGCCTCGCACGTGTCTACCGCTGGGGCGGCGAGTCGATGCATCCGGTACCGCTCTCCGTCGCCCAGCATTCGCTGGCCGTGCTCGAGCTGCGCCGCCAATGGTCGGCCACGCCGCTGACGGTCGACCAGCAGCTGCGCGAACTGCTGCACGATGCCGAGGAAGCCTTGCTCGGATTCGACTGCATCAGCAAGCTCAAGCCGCTCCTGGGCGACGCCCTGCGGGAGGTAAGCGAGCGCCTGAGCGACGCGGTTGCAGACCGGTACCGGCTCCCTGCCTGGACCGACGAGGATTACGCCGAGCACAAGCGTGCGGACGTAACGTGCGCCGCGTCCGAGGCGCTGTACTGTGCAGGATGGTCCCAGTACGAGATCGTCAACGTCCTCGGTATACACGAACCGGTGCTGAAGCACGATCCCCTGGTTGAGATATATCGGTGCGCGCCGTGGCAACCCTGGCCGAGCGCGGTCGCCGTCGAGCGCTTCCACCTTGAATTACTACGGTTGCTGGCTGCGCGGGAGCCTCAACGCGCTGCGAAATTGGCGTAGAATCTGTTGACGGAACAAACTTTGGAGGTTGCTGATGGAAAATCCGGTGAGCATGATACTGGACCTGTCGCCCGGGCTGAACGAGAAGCTCGGCCATCTTGCCAAGGCCAACGGGGCGACTCCCGAAGAAGTCCTGCTGAAGGGGCTTGCATTGTATGGCGTTGCTTCGGAAGCGAAGCGAAACAATCAGCATCTCGGCATCGTAGATGCCGAACGGCGCGTGGTGGCCGAGGTCACCGGCGTGTGAGGATGGCCGTCCATCCGTGCGAGAGCCGCCTCCGGGCGGTTTTTTTCGTCCTCGTTGGACGCACCAGGGATGCGCGCGCCGGATCCTTGAGGCTTCGCCTTGGCGATTCCAGCGTTTCCGCCCGATGGCGGAAACGAAGGGATGGAACGCAACAGCCCTCTCCGGCCACTTCGACCTGATCGGCGTCGGCCCCGACGTGGCGGCACCCTGACCATTCGGATCAGAGGCTGCGCCTTGGGAAGTCGGCGTTCCCGCCCGGCGGCGGGAACGATGCGGAGGAACGCTACAGCCAGGCTCCGGCCGCGTCCTCCAGGTCGGCGCCGGACCGGGCGTTGCGGCTTCCTGACCATCCATGCCAGAGGCTGCGCCTTGGGGAAGTCAGCGTTCCCGCCGACAGGCGGGAACGAAGGGGAGGGACGCAACAGCCCACTCCGATCGCGTCGACCAGGTCGTCGCCGGACCGGGCGTCGTCGCTCCGTGGCCGTCCATACCAGAGGCTGCGCCTTGGGGGAGTCAGCGTTCCCGCATGACAGCGGGAACGAGGCAAAGGGACGAAACAGCCCACTTCGATCACGCTCTGCGCCAGGTCACGCCACCTTTCGTACCCTTGCCATCCTCAGCCAGAATGGCTGCGCCGCGGGCTATGCGGTCAAGGCACGCCTCGCCCGTTCGGTGCTCGCCTACGGCTGCGCTCCGCTGCGGCCTGCGGGGTGTCCATGACCGCGCCCGCGTCTTCGCCACCCCGGCCTCGAGGCTACGGGTACACGGTGACGTTCCGGCCTCGGCCTGCGCGCCGCTCCTGTCTGTCTGCTCGACCGAACGGCAACCCCAACGTCGTGGGGCCCGTTCCGGCCCCACACCCGACCCGAGGCCCCAAGTTCCGGTAACTCGGGTCCGTCGTCAAATTGAAATATACTATTTCACGACAATAGTTTTCTTTGGTAGAATGTACTTGTGCGGTAATCCTGCACTGGCCTTTGCTGCGTGAGCAGACGCCGCGAGGGCGACGCAACCCTTCCACCATCATTCCAAGGAGCCAATCATGAACTTGTTCGGTCATCACCTTATCGCAAACCCTACCTTTCTCCAGCCGTCGAGCGCGCCGGTGCGCCCGCATGCCGGCACGGCAAAGCCCAGCAAACCAGCGGCGGGAACTAACGCGCCCGCCGCCAACGACGGCAGCGAGACGGCTTCCGAGTTCGCCGTTCACCAGGGCGACTGCACGCTGTTGCTGCCCCAGTATGCCGACCGGTCGTTCGATCTGGTGGTGACCGATCCGCCTTACATCGTCGGATACCGGGATCGCTCAGGGCGCTCCGTCGCGAATGATGACAACGACAAGTGGCTTGAACCGGCGTTCCGCGAGATTTACCGGGTGCTCGCCCAGGACGCTTTTTGCCTCAGCTTCTACGGCTGGAACCAGACCGACCGCTTTTTCGCCGCATGGAAAGCTGCCGGCTTCAGGATCGGCGGCCATATCACGTTCCCGAAACGCTATAGCTCCTCGGTCCGGCTCGTCCGCTACCAGCACGAATCGGCTTACCTGCTCGTCAAGGGGCAGCCCGAGCCAGCGAATGTCATCGGCGACGTGATCGACTGGGGCGCCTACACCGGCAACAAGCTGCATCCCACGCAAAAGCCGCTGTCCATTCTCGTGCCGCTGATCCAGGCATTTTCCAAGCCTGGCGCGCACGTACTCGATCCCTTCATGGGTTCCGGTTCGACGTTGGCGGCGGGGATGATGTGCGGCCGCCATTGCACGGGCATTGAACTGGACAAGGGCAATTTCGAGATCGCCAAGAAACGCCTGACGCGCATGGCGCAGTCGCGTTCGCGCTTGGTTGACGATATCGGCTGACGGACAGGCCAGGGCGGCGCCCGCTCCGCAGGGGTGGGCGTCTCCCTGCGGGACCGGGCTCTCGTGCTGCGCATCGAGCCCGCTGCGCGGTCTCGCCCCTTCGGGCTTCCATCCCTGACGCCTCCGCGCCTGGCGGCGCTGCGCGCTGCGCTTGCCCTCCCGGTCGACCAGATCGACCGTCCGCGCGGCTTGAGCCGCTTGGCTGTCCAGAGGCGCGCCTGGGTGAAGTCAGCACTTTCGCGCGCGAAAGTGAGGAAGAGGGAACACAACCCGGCTTCGATGCCGCTACGGACCAGGCGCCGTGACACCGCGTACCTATCGCCCATCTCTCCGGCAGGATCGCACGCCGGCGGGCTATGCCGTCAAGGCACTCCTCGCCCGTTCGGTGCTCGCCTTCGGCTGCGCTCCGCATGCGGCCTGCGGGGTGTCCATGACGGCGCCCACCGGCGCGCGACCGTGCCTCCGAGGCGATAGGTACACGGTGTCACTCTGGGGCGGGCCTGTCCTGCGCTGGGCTCTAGGCTGATCGAGCGAGCAGGCAACACCGTCAGGGCCTGTTCCGGCCCCGACACCCGGCCCGAGGTCTCCAGGTTCCGGTATCCGCAGGTAAAACGCAAGCCCCGCAATACAACACAAAACTATTGACGCACAATAGTTTAAAGCGTAAAATTGTACCTGTAGTGACCGATGACCAACCGAAAGGACCGCCATGAATACCTCTGCCTCGCAACCCGTGACCATGACCGAATTGCTGTCGGCGTTTTTCGTCCACGGCATGCACGACCACGACGTCGGCCTTGTGCTGGCGAAGTGGGACAACGGCCATGCTGAACTCGTTCACGACATGCTGACTTACGCTGCGCCGCTGGCCCACATGATGACCGCCGCGATTCTGTGCGTCGGCGACAACGTGGCCGGTGTCTTCCTGTACGAAGTGGCCGAACCCTTCGGCAACTGGTTCGCCGATGTTGTCATCAACACCCGCGACGTACCGGAGCGCGCCCGCGCCATCGCCAAGTTGCAGGATCTGGTGATCGAGTTTTACTCGTCGGCCGAAAACGCAGATCCGCTCAAGCTCGCCGCCGCTGTCGGTAGCGCCGATGCCCTGCACGTCGTTCATTGACGAGGAACGGAAAATGGTCGGCCAAGCCGGACAACAGAGCGTGGAGTACACCCTGACCATGTCGGACGCGCTCAACACGAAACTGAACCGCATCGCCGCTGCCAATGGCGGCGATCCCGGCGAAGTGCTTGCGAAGGCGATTGCGCTGTACGAGGTAGCCGTAACGGCGCAAGCACGGGCTTGCTCCCTCGCGGTGCTCGACGCGAACAATCAGGTTCAAACGAAGATCGAGGGCTTGTGATGGACAACCAAGGCGATATACGGACGGTCAATCTCGACCAGCTGATCCGGGGCGACAGCGACCAGCTCGAACTCAAGATCAGAAACGAGACCGACGAGGATGCGCAGGCACGGCGCGAGCGGGAAACCGCCGATGCCAAGCTCGCGCGCACGATGAAGCTGATGCTTTTCGTGTTCGCGTTGGTCATCACCGGCATCGTGTTCGGCGCGTGCATCGTGGTGGCCTTCGCTGGATCGGCCGACGACAAGAAGTGGGCGTGCAGCATCGTTACCGCCATCACTTCGGGACTGGTCGGCTATCTGGTCGGACAAGGGAAAAAGTAAGCCGGGGCGGCCTCCGGGCCGCCTCATCCATCGAACGCCATTCTTGAGGAGAGCAAACATGCGAGGACTGGACGTAAGGATCGAGCTTGCACACGCGCGCGTCGCGGTCGTGGTCGCGGGTGAGGACGGTGGATTCGATATCGCCATGAAGTTCATCGACGCTTTCAACAGCGCCCGGCTGCTCGGCTTCGAGGACGCGGGGGAGGGACGCGCTGAACCGCCGCTCATGTTCCGCGACGAGCCCGACCTGCTGTCGTGGTGGAACGACGGCTACAACACCTTCATCGACATGGCCGAGGTAGAGCATTGTTCGTACTGCAACGACCACACCGTCAGTACATGCCTCTATCACGGATGAGCAGGACGGCCGGGGGACTGGTTCGCCGCCCGGCCGAAAGACACGACAAGCGAGGGAGAGCATTCATGCGAGGGTTGGACGTTCGGATCATGCTGGCACAGGCGCGCATCATGGAAGTCATCCATGGCGTGCGGAACAACAACGTTTTGAGCGACTGGATGGCTGACGTGTGGATGGAGGCTCAGGCGCTCGGCCACCGCGAGGTCACCGAAGGACTGTCGGAGCCGCCGGTCATGTTTCAGAACGAGCCGGACCTGCTGACATGGTGGGAGCAGGGTCAGAGTGTGTACTGGGACATGATAGAGATGGCAGAGTGCCCGCACTGCAACGACGGGACCGGCAACCCTTGCCCGTCCCATGGATGAGGTGCCAGGCACGCCGGCGCGGCCCCAGGGCCGCAGCGCCCCGGCCAGCCTGGCCGCCCGCCCGGGGTGCCTCCGCGCGGCCGGAGGCCGCTTGGTCATCCAGAGGCTGCGCCTAGCGATGTCAGACTTCCGCGCTGGTGCGCGGAAGTGAATAGAGGGGAACGACCGACTTCGACGCGGGTGCCGGTCGGCCGGCGCCGCGACTCCGGCAGCTCCAGCGACCCGACAGCTTCAGTACGCGTCGATCCTCGACGCGACCAGCACCTCGCGGAACTTCGCCGGAAAGGTCTCGTGCGCGCGCGCCGTGACGAAGCCACGCGCGCACGAGAGCACAACATCGGCCGCCTGGTCGAGCGATAGCGCGTCGAGCTTGTCGGTGACGCCGAACTTTTCGTCGAGCCCATGGCGGGCGCCGACGCCGGACACCGCGAAGCTGTTCGCCGTGTACGTGAAATTCTTGAGGTCTCCCGCCTTCTTGCCGCCATAGAGTGCGACCTGCGCGATCCGGTCCTTTTCCTTCGGGAACTGCTCACGCAGCGCGCCCTCGACCGTGTCGAGCACCTGCGACAGCGATCCGAGGGTAACCCCGTGCGTACCAAGGATCCGGAGGATTGCCTGCACTTGCGCGTCGCTACGCGCGAGGAACAGCACCTGCCCAAAGTAGTCCAGCGGCCGTCGAGGCACCAAGTAGCGCAGCATGTTCACGTTGTCCGGATAGGCTTTCATCATCGCCCGCTCGCCGTACGGCAGGAAGGCGCGCCGCATGGTCTCCCGCTCGACACAATCGCCCAGCCTGAAGGGCTGGAAGCCAACGCCTTCGTTGAGCTGCAGCATTCCGTTGAACAGGACAAGCAACTCCCCGGCCCGCGCCATCGCCTCGACCGCCGTGAGGCCAGTCAGGTGCGGCGACGTCATGTAGTAGACCGTCGGTCGATCGTCCTCGTAGTCGGCGAACAAATCGATGTCGATCGAATTGAAATCGCGCACCAAGTTCCAGAGCCAAAAATCGTTGCCGTGCAGCCGGAAACACCATTTCGGATCGTTAACCGCGAAGCGGCCGCGTTTGGGCAGTTCAGGTGCAGGCGTTGTCTGGTCGTTCATTGCGTCACCGTAAGGCAAAGCGCCGATGCTACAACGAGCTCGAGAGAACGTCCAGGCATGGGCGTCTCCCTGCGGGACCGGGCTCTCGTGCTGCGCATCGAGCCCGCTGCGCGGTCTCGCCCCTTCGGGCTTCCATCCCTGACGCCTCCGCGCCTGGCGGCGCTGCGCGCTGCGCTTGCCCTCCCGGTCGACCAGATCGACCGTCCGCGCGGCTTGAGCCGCTTGGCTGTCCAGAGGCGCGCCTGGGTGAAGTCAGCACTTTCGCGCGCGAAAGTGAGGAAGAGGGAACACAACCCGGCTTCGATGCCGCTACGGACCAGGCGCCGTGACACCGCGTACCTATCGCCCATCTCTCCGGCAGGATCGCACGCCGGCGGGCTATGCCGTCAAGGC
>CAUSCY010000101.1:0-9538 GCA_963529995.1 uncultured Massilia sp.
TGCTGCAACCAGTGTGAAAGTAGGTTATCGTCAGGCTAGTTATATGAAAAACCCCACCAGGTGATCCTGGTGGGGTTTTTTGCTTTGTATTCCGTCTGTCGCAACATCATCGGAGCCGCAACGATGGCCTTGCTGGGTTCGCTTTATCTCGCTTTCTTCTTGCTGTTCCTCGGTCATTCGACCCTGCTGCATTACCATGCAGAGGAGTCGAGGGGCACGCCGATTCCGGCAAGCCGTATCCTGTTGCCGTCCCCGATCCAGGGAAGACTCGGTGCCGCGCTGGCATTCGTCGTCGCATTCGTTTTCCTGGCCTTTGCCCTGATCCAATTGATGTCGCCGCAAACGTCGCTGGAGAAAGGTGACCTCGCCAAATCCCTGCCGGTGGCCATGATCTTCGTCGTGTTCCCCCTCGCGTTTTACGCCGTCCATATCGGCCGCAGACTCACACGCAATATGCCAGACAGGATGGGCCAATGGATGTTCATCCCGAAGCCTGCTTCCAGAGCCGAAGCAACTGTCCCCCTACTGCTTGCCGCTGTGATTAATTTCATCAGCTATTTGATCAGACATTTCGCCTGATACGGATCGATCGTACGGTTCCGACCCGTGAACTCGGGCACAATGCTCCTGTAGACTTGTTAAAACGACAGGAGGACCATGAACGAGCAGGCTGCACGCAACGTCGTGCTGATGCGCGCCATCGAGACGGCGGACACCAAACACGAGATTCTTTCCGAAGACGACCGGATGTACGCGAGCCGCAGCGCCCGCGAGCTCGCCAACTGGCAGGCGGCCGAAGGCAAGGGCGCCCCCGCGCTCGAGCTGTTCCTGCAGCAGCGCGCCGACCTGGTCGCGAAACGCCTGGCAGAGCGCACGCCGGCCTTCGCATCCTTCCAGCACCGCCGGCCCTTGATGCCGGCCCTGGCCGTGCTCTTGCCCATCCTCGGCTTCGTAGCCGGCGCGGGCCTCGACCGCATCGCCGATCCGCACCGCGTCGACCTGCTGTCGGCGCCGCTCCTGTTGATCATCGCCTGGAACCTGCTGGTCTACCTGGCCCTCATCGTATGGGCCATGATTCCATCGAAGCATACGGGATGGGCAGGCCCGAACCTGCTGCGCCGCCTGTCCGTCGGCGCGGCCGGCCTGCCGCGCAAGCTGCCGGCGCCGCTTGCGGCAGGGCTGACCCAATACGTGGCCGATTGGTCGCAGTTGTCGGCCAAGCTGACCGGGCTGCGCCTGGGTCGCACCGTCCACCTGGCTGCCGCCGCGTTTGCCCTCGGCGCCATCGCGTCGCTGTATGCGCGCGGCGTCACGACCGCGTATGCGGCAGGCTGGGAAAGCACCTTCCTCGATGCGCAGCAGGTGCATGCGCTGCTCTCCACCCTGTTCGCGCCGGCCCTGGCCGTGTTCCCGCTGCAGGGCTTTTCGCTGGCCGACATCCAGGCGCTGCGCTTCGTGCAGGAGCCGTCGCCGGCAGGCGGCGCGCGCTGGGTGCACCTGTACGCGGCGACCTTGCTGCTGTTCGTCGTGCTGCCGCGCCTCGTGCTGGCCATCGTGTCGGCGCTGCGCGCGCGCCTGATCGCGCGCCGCTTCCCGCTCGACCTGGGCCAGCCGTATTTCCGTGCGCTGGCCGACCGCATCGGCGCGTCCGGCCCCGCCGTGTTGCGCGTGATGCCATACAGCTTCACGGTCGACGAAGCCCGTCACAAGGGGCTCGCCGCGATCGCTGCGAAGGTGCTGGGTGAACAGGCGCAACTGATGCTGCGCCCATCGTCGCCGTATGGCGAAGAGCCCAAGGATACGCTGCGCGATGCGCGCCTGGACGATGCCGACGTTGCCGTCACGGCCGTGCTGTTCAATCTTGCCGCCACGCCGGAGCGCGAAAACCACGGCGCCTTCCTCGACTACCTGGCGCGCAATACGCCACGCGGCATCGCCGTGCTGCTCGACGAATCGAGCCTGGCCGAGCGCGGTGCGGGGCAGGCCGGCGCCGATGCGCGCCTCGAGGAGCGCGCAGCGCTGTGGCGCCAGTTTTGCCAGTACCACGGCACGACCGCCACGGTGGTCGACCTGCTGCATCCCGATAAATACCCGCTCGACGTCGGCGCGGGACTGACCGTGTCGAGGGTC
Source organism: uncultured Massilia sp. (assembly GCA_963529995.1). Classification (GTDB taxonomy): domain Bacteria; phylum Pseudomonadota; class Gammaproteobacteria; order Burkholderiales; family Burkholderiaceae_D; genus Telluria. Next base: position 2,131 of record CAUSCY010000101.1, read on the forward strand.
CAATGAGCCAGCCCGTCGATATCCAGTTCGCCCTCGTCTCGCACACGAATAACGGCAAGACGACGCTGGCGCGCACGCTGGTCGGCGTCGACGTCGGCGAGGTGCGCGATGCTGCCCACGTCACCGTCACCTCCGAAGCGCACCTGCTGCAGCAGAGCGCACAGGGCGACCGCCTGCTGTTGTGGGACACGCCGGGATTCGGCGATTCCGTGCGCCTGCTGCGCCGCCTGTCCATGGCGGGCAACCCGATCGGCTGGTTCCTGCGCGAGGTGTTCGACCGCTACCGCGACCGACCGTTCTGGCTCAGCCAGCAGGCGCTGCGCGCGGCCAAGGATGCGGCCGACATCGTACTGTACCTCGTCAATTCGTCCGAGGATCCACGCGATGCCGGCTACCTGCCGGCCGAGATGCGCATCCTCGAATGGCTGGGCAAGCCCGTCGTCGTGCTGCTCAACCAGCTCGGGCCGCCGCGCCCGGACAACCAGGAGCAGGGCGAACAGGCGCGCTGGAAACAGCACCTGTCCCAGTACCCCATCGTGCGCGACGTGCTGGCCCTGGATGCGTTCGCGCGTTGCTGGGTGCACGAGGACGTGTTCTACGACCGCGTCGGCAAGGTCATCGAGGAGTCCAAGCGCGACGGCTACGCGCGCCTGCTGGCCGAGTGGCAGGCGGGGAATCTGCGCCGCTTTCACGCCGCGCTGGCCTTGAACGCACGACTGCTGGCCGACGCGGCGCGCGACGAACAGGCGATCGATACGGAAAGCAAGGGTAACTTCCTGCGTTCGGCACTGAAGGCGGTCGGCCTCGGCAAGGACGAGCAGAAGCGCCAGGACGCGGCCATGGCCGGCCTGGTCGAACGGCTGGAACGGCGCATCGCCGACACGACCATCGAACTCTTGCGCCTGCATCGCCTCGACCCCGGCCAGGCCGGCCGCATCAATGCGCGCGTGCGCGAGAACTTCGCCGTGCGCGCGCCGATCGACAAGGCGCAGGCGGGCCTGCTGGGTGCGGTGGTGTCCGGTGCCGCGACGGGCCTGTCGGCCGACCTGATGGCGGGCGGGCTGACGCTGGGTGGGGGCGCACTGCTCGGTGCGATCGTGGGCGGCCTGACGGCGGCCGGCGCCGCCTGGGGATTCAATACGACGACGGACCGCGAGCGGCCGGACGTGCAGTTCGCCGACCCGTTCCTGCGCACGCTGCTGGTCGGCAGCGTGCTGCGCTACCTGGCGGTGGCGCACTTCGGCCGCGGCCGGGGCAATTTCGTGGAAGGAGAGGCGCCGCCGTTCTGGCAGGCCGAAGTCGAGGCGGCGCTGGCGCGGCGCGAGGCCGAGCTGGCACCGCTGTGGAAGGCCGTGCGCGAGGCGCCGGATGCGGCGACTGCCGCGACGCGCATCCAGGCGCTGGTCGGCCAGGTCACGGTGGAGACGCTGGAACGCCTGTATCCGGACACCGCGGCGCGGGCGCTGGCCCGCGCTTGACCGATGGCGCCGCGCTTCAGAACTGGTACTGCGCGCTCATGCCCAGCATCCAGTTGCGGTCCGGCGCCGCTTCGTAGTAGCGGCGGTTGCTGTCGCCGACGATCACGGAACCGACGTAGGTGCGGTCGAACAGGTTGTTCACGCGCGCATATTCGCGCAGGCGCCACGGGCCGATCTGCTGGCGCGCCTGCACGCGCGCGTTGAAGATCGCATAGCCGGGGGCCGCCACCGCCTCGTTGGCATCGTCCGGATGGACCTTGCCGTTGGCGACGGTTTCCAGCGCCGCGCCCCAGCGTCCGTCCTCGGTCTTCCATGCCAGCTCGCCGAACAGGCTCGTCTTCGGCACGCCCGGCAGGCGGTTGCCGTCGGCCACGCCGGCGAAGGCTTCGTCGTAGATGGCGCGCAGCACCGTGGCCGCGATGCGGGCCGAGAAGCCGGCGCGCAGGTCGGCGTCGACCGACAGTTCGAGTCCCTGGCGCAGCGTCTTGCTGGCGTTGCGGTAGCTGGTGCGGCCGCCGCTGGAAGCGTCGACCACGAGTTCGTCGCGCGTGCGTGCCTGGAACAGGGCGGCGTTGATGCGCACGTCGCGCGTCGGCATCGCCTTGGCGCCGATCTCGATCTGGGTGCTGGTGGCGGCGCCCAGGTTGTAGTTGAAGCCGCCGCCGGTGCCCGAATAAAACACTTCGTTCAGCGTGGGCGTCTCGAAGCCGCGCGCCGCGCTCGCATACAGGTTCAGTTGCGGCGTCGCCTTGTACAGCACGCCCAGCATCGGCGTCGTGTGGCTGTAGTCGACGCTGCCGCTGTCGTTGCCGTTCGAGAGGTAGTGGTCGTCGACGTCGAACTTCACGCTGCTGTGGCGCAGGCCGCCCGTATAGACCCACTGGCCGCGCTCCCATTCGATCTGCACGTAGGGATCGACGTTGCGCACGTCGTCTTCCTCGTCGCGGCGCAGCGCGCCCTTCACGCCGAACTGGTCGCCGATGAAGTTCTCGAAGCCCTGGCGCGCATCCTTGGACTTGCCCGCTTCCAGGCCGACGACGGTGCGCAGCGTGCCGTCCGCGAACGGGCGCGACATCGTCCAGTTGGCGTCGATGCCGTAGAAGTCGCGGTCGAAGTCGACCACGCCGCCCGAATGGCTGGCCGGGGCCTGGAAGCCCTTCGAGAACGACTGGTATTGGATCACTTCGCGGTTGCCGCCGTAGACGGTCAGGCGCAGGCGGTCGTCGCCGAAGCGCTGGTCCCAGGACAGGCCGATCTGCTGGTGGTCGATGCTCTTGCGCGTGTCGTAGCGGTCGGCCAGCGTGCGCTGCGGATTCGCGGTGTCGGTGGTGTCGATCTCGCCGGCGCGCGGATCGCGCTGGAAGGTGGCCCAGGTGACGCCGAGCGGATCCTGGGTGTCGTCCTGGCGCAGGCCGCTCGCGGTGATGGTCAGCTTGCTGTCCGCGTTCGGTTCGTAGGTCAGCTTGGCATAGGCCTGGTCGCGGCGGGCGGCGCTGTGCGCGCGGTAGCCGTCCGTGTCGAAGCGGGACGCGTCCAGCAGCCAGCCGAACTTGCCTTCCTTGCCGCCGGCGTTGATGTCGGTCTTGTGCGTGCCGTAGCTGCCGGCCGAGTAGCCGACCTCCACATCCGGACGGCCTTCCGGATCGCGGGTGAACAGCTGGATCACGCCGCCCGCATGGTTGCCGTACAGGGCGGACAGGGGGCCGCGCAGTACTTCGATGCGCTGGGCCATGTCGAGGTTGAAGGTGGCGGCCTGGCCCTGGCCGTCCGGCATGGTGGCCGGGATGCCGTCGGCGATCAGGCGCACGCCGCGCACGCCGAAGGTCGAGCGCGCGCCGAAGCCGCGCGACGAGATCTGCAGGTCTTGCGCGTAGTTCTGGCGGTTCTGCACGACGACGCCGGGCACGGCGACCAGCGCTTCCGACGCGTTGACGCGCATCTGGGCCGCATCGATGCGGCCGGCATCGACCACGTCGACGGAGGCGGGCAGGTCGAAGCTGAGGTGTTCGGCACGGCTGCCGCTGACCACCACGACGGGGATCGCCGCGCCGGACCGGACCGGCGTGTCGGGCACGTCGGGGGCAGCGGACGCCGCGGATTGGGCAACGAACAGGGCAGCGACGGCATTCAGGCGCAACAGTGGGGACTTCATCGGCTCTCCGGCAACAAATGTAGGCAAATCTTTAACAATATACCCGGCGCGCCGGAAGTCTGCTGTCCAAGGTCTCAAACGTGCGGTGTGGTGTTCCGTTTCGGATCACCTGTACCGGAGATGCAGCAGCGCCGGCTCGCCGCCACGGGCGCGACGTCCTGGCACGAGGCTTGCGATAGGGGAGGAACAACGACAACCAGAGAAAGAGGACGACATGAATCTCGCGGACATCGGCAAGCTCGGCGTCGCCAATCCCTTCCGCCAGCGCTACGACAACTTCATCGGCGGCAAGTTCGTCGCCCCAGTCAAGGGCGAGTATTTCGCCAACATCACCCCGATCACGGGCCAGCCATTCTGCGAGGTCGCGCGTTCCACGAGCGAGGACGTCGAGCTGGCGCTGGATGCGGCCCATGCGGCGAAGGACGCCTGGGGCAAGACGTCGCCGGCCGAGCGCGCCACTATCCTGAACCGCATCGCCGACCGCATGGAGGAAAACCTGCGGACGCTCGCGACCGCCGAGACCATCGACAACGGCAAGCCGATCCGCGAGACGATGGCGGCTGACCTGCCGCTGGCGATCGATCACTTCCGCTACTTCGCCAGCTGCATCCGCACGCAGGAGGGCGCGATCTCGACCATCGACCACGAGACCTACGCCTACCACTTCCACGAGCCGCTGGGCGTGGTCGGCCAGATCATCCCGTGGAACTTCCCGATCCTGATGGCCGTCTGGAAGCTGGCGCCCGCGCTGGCCGCCGGCAACTGCGTGGTGCTCAAGCCGGCCGAGCAGACGCCGGCGTCGATCATGGTGCTGCTCGAACTGGTCGCCGACCTGCTGCCGCCGGGCGTCGTCAACGTCGTCAACGGCTTCGGCCTGGAGGCGGGCAAGCCGCTGGCGTCGAGCCGGCGCATCGCCAAGATCGCCTTCACGGGCGAGACGGGGACGGGGCGCCTGATCATGCAGTACGCGGCGCAGAACCTGATCCCCGTGACGCTGGAACTGGGCGGCAAGTCGCCGAACATCTTCTTTGCCGACGTGATGGATGCGGACGACGACTTCCTCGACAAATGCCTGGAAGGTTTCGCCATGTTCGCGCTGAACCAGGGCGAGGTCTGTACCTGCCCGTCGCGCGTGCTGGTGCAGGAATCGATCTACGAGCGCTTCATGGAACGCGCGCTGGCGCGCGTGGCGCAGATCAAGGCCGGCAATCCCCTCGACGAGGGCACGATGATCGGCGCCCAGGCCTCGCAGGAGCAGCTGGAAAAGATCCTGTCCTATCTCGACATCGGCCGCCAGGAGGGCGCCGAGGTGCTGGCCGGCGGCGAACGTGCCACGCATGAGGGCGAGCTGGCCGGCGGCTACTACGTGCGGCCGACCGTGTTCAAGGGCGACAATGGCATGCGCATCTTCCAGGAAGAGATCTTCGGGCCGGTGGTGTCGGTGACGACCTTCAAGGACGAGGAGGAGGCGCTGCGCATCGCCAATGACACGCTGTACGGCCTGGGCGCCGGCTTGTGGACGCGCGACGGCAGCCGTGCCTTCCGCGTCGGAAGGGCGATCCAGGCGGGACGCGTCTGGACCAACTGCTACCACCTGTATCCGGCGCATGCGGCTTTCGGCGGCTACAAGCAGTCCGGCATCGGGCGCGAGAACCACAAGATGATGCTGGACCACTATCAGCAGACGAAGAACCTGCTGGTCAGCTACAGCCCGAAGGCGCTGGGCTTCTTCTGACGAGCTTGCAATGGCAGACGCGATCGCACGGGTAACGGCGACGCCCGCGGCGCTTGCCTTCATCGGCGAGCTGCGCGGGCGCTACGGGCCGCTGATGTTCTTCCAGTCCGGCGGCTGCTGCGACGGCAGCGCACCCATGTGCTATCCGACCGGCGAATTCGGACTGAGCGACGACGACGTCCACCTGGGCGACCTGGACGGCACACCTTTCTATATCGGGGCCGAGCAGTTCGCCTACTGGCAGCACACGCAGCTGATCATCGACGTCGTGGCCGGCAATGGCGGCATGTTTTCGCTCGATAACGGTACCGGACGCCGCTTCCTGGTCCGCTCGCGCCTGTTCAGCGACGAGGAGTGGCGCCAGTTGGAAGGTGCGCGGTCATAGCCGGACGGCGGCGGGCGCGCAGCAATGTCATGGGCTGGTCTTTGCGGTGGCTTCGGCCACCGCTTCTTTTTTCCATCGTTCGAATGATGAGGCTGCTGTAACGCGGGCACCTGATCAGGAAAAGCACAGGCGCGTGCGCCGGCTGATCCGTTTCTCAACAGCGTAACGGCGCACTTTCCGCGCCTGGCCCCTCGGTCTGCTCAGGCATACAACTTGCCAGCGCTTTGGCTGCATCGACCCGATGCGCATACTTCAAAAAGAAAGCGAGGAGACCGATGAAGAAGCTATTCCTGGCGGCCGCACTGGCCGCGTGCATGCAGCAGGCCGGCGCGGTGGAACTGAAGGCCGGCGACTGGACGGTGTCGATCGGCGGCATCGTCAATGCCTATTACACGACCGTGTCCTGCGGCGGCGACGAGGTGGGAGGGCTGGCGCTTGCCGGGACCGCGCTGGGCTGCGGCGGCGAGGATCGCCGCACCACCGTCGGCAACGGCCTGCTGCCCAACGCCCTGTTGACCACCGTGTCGTCGCAACAGGGCGGCTACGACGTCGCCGCGACGATCGGCATCTATGCCGCCACCGCGACCGACAGCGCGATTTCCCAGAACAGCGAGGTGGACGTGCGCCAGGCATTCTTCACGTTCGGCACGCCGACCCTCGGCACGGTCAAGCTGGGGCGGGACTACGGCCTGTTCGGCCACCTCGCCATCCTGGGCGACATGACGCTGATCGGCGCCGGCGCCCCCGTGCAGGCGACCCAGCGCGGACGCGTCACCCTCGGTCACCTGGGCGCCGGCTATGCGTGGCCCGGCATCTATGGCCAGATCGCCTATACGATGCCGAAGAACGCCAGCGGCATCACGGTGGACATCGGCGTCATGAGCCCCGTGTCCGATACGCCGATCGTGGCGGGGCCGCGCTATTCGACGCGTTCGAGTCCTCAGGTCCAGGGCCGCGTGCAATTCGTGCGGGGCGAGTTCAAGGGATGGGTGAGTGCCAAGGGCCAGCACTTCGAATCGGTCACCGAAGGTGTCGACGACTTGAACATGCACGCCATCGAAGTGGGCGCATCGTGGGAAAGCGGCCCGATCGGCCTGTTCGCCAACGTCCAGGGAGGCAAGGCGCTCGGCATCCTGTCCGACGCCGACCAGGGCGACACCCGTTCGAAGAGTTACTTCGTGCAGGGCACGTACAAGGTGAACGAGGCGCTGAAGCTGGGGCTGAACTATGGCCGCAGCAAGAACGACGACGATACCGTCGGCGCGGCGGGGCTGAAATCGAACGCCAACGTCACGCTCGGCGCCTACTACGCGCTCAACAGCGTGATCACGCTGGTGGCGGAAGTGGGGCAGACCCGGTCGAAAGACTTCTTCGGCAATACCGCACATCTGAATGGCGGCTCCGTGGGCGGGATCATCTTCTTCTGAGGAGGCTGCGTGCCGGCCTGGCCAGGATTGACGTTGCGGCCAGGCCGCAGGTTTTCGTTTCACGCCTCTTGCATGACCGTGCTCATGTTTGCTATAGTCCTGCTCCTCCGACGCAGACGCAGCTTCACGGCAGCGAAAGCGGAAGAAAAAGAAGAGTTGACGAGTTAGACGAAACGCTGCATAATCTCTCTTCTCTGCTGCTGACGAACAAAACGATTCGCAAGCGCAGCA
>CAUSCY010000102.1:0-9027 GCA_963529995.1 uncultured Massilia sp.
TCCAGTTTCTCAAATCCAATCCGAATGAACAACCTATTGAAACATCACAGCTAGAGGAGCTGGCCCACACGGAACGCTACGCCTTCCAGATCAAGGGAGAGCTGGCGCGCCTGCCGGACGATCCGGAATTCGACAACGTGCTGGGCCAGGTCGACCACGTCAACTACTGGGTCGACCCGCGCCACGCCCGCCACGCCGACTTCCTGCACGCCGGGCCGGAAACCCGGGACGCGCGCTCGATGCCGGACTTCACGGGCGCCACCCCTGCCGCCACGCTGGACAATCTGGTGCGGCGCCTGCACGACACGGGCTACAACACGCTGCTGGCGGACATCACGACGCCCGACGTGGCGGAACTGGGCCTGTCCGTCGTGCGCGCCCTGGTGCCGGGCTACCACCCGCTGTTCATGGGCTGGCACAACCGGCCGCTGGGCGGCCAGCGCCTGCGCCGCGTGCCGTGCATGCTGGGCCTGGCCGGCAGAAGCGGCAGCGAAAGCTGCAGTGAAAGTGGAACCCACGACTATCCGTTCCCCCATCCCTTCCCCTGAGAGGCCGATACCATGCCGACCACCCTGTGGCAACAGACCGCGCTCGACACCGATACGCACGAGATGGCGTGGGAGTGGTTCCACGAAAGTTCGAAGACGGGCCGCTACGACCTCGCCCTCTCCAACGAGCAGGTGCTCGCCGAGATGGACAATCTGTACCCGTCGCTGCCGTACAAGAACTACGCCGCGATCCCGCTGCCCGACACCCTCGCCCCCGTCGACCGGCCCTTCCTCGACATCGTGCGCGCCCGCGCCACGCCGCGCGCATGCCGCTCCGCGCCGCTGTCGCTGGAACGACTGCGCACGGTGCTGTACTGCGGCTACGGCGAAACGCGCGACAACCGCGACAACGCTTGGGTGCACCGCGCCTTCCGTACCGTGCCCTCGGGCGGCGGCCTGTTCCCGCTGGAGCTGTACTTCTACCAGCGCGGCGACGTGGCCGGCCTGGAGGCGGGCATCTACCACTATGCGCCGGCCGGCAACGTGCTGCATCTGGTCCGGCCAGGCAACCACGACGCCGCGCTGGCCGACGCCTTCGTCGACTTCCAGCGCGCGCTGGCGGGAAACCTGTCCGTGGTCGTGTTCGTGACGGCGCTGTTCCAGCGTTCCGTGTTCAAGTACCGCAACAAGGGCTACCGCTTCTGCCTGCTGGAAGCGGGGCACGTGGCGCAAAACATGAATCTGGCGGCGACAGCGCTGGGCCTCGGGGTCATCAATATCGGTGGCTTCTTCGACCGCCGCGTCGATGCGCTGCTCGGCCTGGACGGCATCAACCATTCGATCCTGTACATGACGGGCCTGTGTGCGGGAGACGCGGGAGACTCCGGAGATGGCCATGGCGCGTGACCACAAGAGCGAAAAGCGCGAACCCGGTCGCATCGTGCGCCACGCCGGCATCCGCACGCTGCACGCCTGGCACTGGCATTCGCTGGCGCAGCTGCAGGCCGTCGTCGGCTGGCGCGATCCGCGCGCCTGTCTGTTCGCCGACATGACGCTGGGGGCCTGGCGCGGCCACTGGCTGGCACGCGAGCTGGCGCCGCAACTGGGCCTGCCCGAACCGGGGCACGTGCAGCCGGCGCTGCTGCAGGACGCTTCGCACCACGCGCAGTATGCCGATACGGTGGGGCGGCTGATCGATAACGAAAGCCGCGGCGACGTCAATATCATCGCCGCGCTCGCCCAGGCCCGCGCCATCGCCGCCCGCCTGCGCGCCCGCCGCGTGCGCCACGTGCTGGTGGCCGCGCCGCTGCCCGGCCACGCCTGGGGCAGCGAGAACCTGCAGCTGCTGCGCCTGCTGTGCGACGCCGCGCCCGACCACGCGTTCCGCATCGGCCTGCTGCTGCGGGGCGACGGCGCGGCGCCCGAGGTGCCCGGTCTCGACGTCCTCGTCCATACCCATCCGCGCGCCGTCGACGCGGGCACGCAGCCCTGGTGCTCGATTCCCGGCCTGCTCGACCCCGCACTGGTGCCGGCCGGGGCGCTCGATGCGCCCGGCATCGAAACGATCCGCCTCGCCGCCGGCCAGGTACTGCTGTCGCCGAATTGCCGGCCCGTGCACGGCACGCCGGCGCTGGCGCCGCCGGGCCTGCCGGACTCGCTGCGGGTGCCGTTCGCGCTGCGTGCGGCGGAACAGGACGTGGCCTTCCTGCAGCGCGAAGCGGGCTTGCGCTTCGCCGAGGGCGCCTACGAGCTGGCTTACGCGATCCTGGACGGCATCCGCCCGCAGCGCCTGTCGCAGCTGCAGGAAGCGCTGGTGGCCGCGCAGCGCCAGAACATCGCGATCGCGCTGATGGATTTCGCGCGCGCCGCCCGCGGCCCCGTCCCGGACGCCGGCCTGCCGGCCGAGGTCCAGGCCTCGCTGTGCCAGAGCCGCGCCTGGGGCCTCGTCATGAGCGGCCGGCCGGAGGACGCCGAGCCGCTGTTCGCACGGGCATGCGCGCTGCTCGACGCCGATACCCACCCGCGCCTTTACCTGTACCTGCTGAACATCTCCGCGCTCAACAAGCTGCGCCTGGGACAGGCCGAGGACGCGCTGGCGATCGAGGGCGAGATCGAACGGCGCCTGCGCGCGCTGGCGCGACCGGACTGGCACCTCGCCTACATCAACTCGCTGAACCTGGCACGCATCCACAAGAAACTGGGAGGGCTGGACCAGGCCGAGCGCTGCTATGCACACGCCTTCCGCGTCACGCACCACCTGCGCAACGAGAGCGATCTGCTGTACACGAACCTGTGCCTCGCCCAGCTCGACGAGCTGCGCGGCGACCACGCGTCCGCCTTCGTGCACCGGCTGCGCGCCGCGCTGCACTGGCTGTCCAATCCGCTGCCGGAGGCATTGGCGCCGCGTGTGGCGCAAGCCGTGCTGGGACGGCCGCTGGCGAACCGCGAAGCGGACGTCGAAGCGATCTCCGGCGAGCTGGCGGCGCGCCTGCGCGATGCGGCCCGGCGCGAGGACATCGATGCGACACCGTTCGCGCGCCCGATCCCGCTGCACCGCATCGGCCCGTCCAGCGTCGCCGATACCTGCGTCGGTGCGGCCGGGTGGAGCGTCATGACGAGCACGCGCGACTACGGCCCGGCGCCGTTCGACGGCGCCCGCTACGTGGCGCTGAACCGCCTGGCGGTGGGCCTGCTGGCGCGGCTCGCACAGCTGCCACCCGGCGCTTCCTTCGACGAGGTGCGCGCCATCCTGACGGACAAGCGCTGCGGCATCGAGCTGCCCGCCACTCCCCGCGAGATGCTGTGGTCCTGCCTGGCCTGGCACGTTCCCGTGCTGCACGTGGGCGGCCGGCGCTGCCGGGTCGGACAGCAAGCGCCGGCGGCGCTGGTAACCGCGTTCACGGTGCAGCGCAGCCGGGCCATCGACATCCTCGACACGGGCGCCGACACCTGGCAAGTGCGCTTCAAGCGGTACCTGCCGCCGCGTACGCTGGCGCACGACGAGCAGGCCTGCCTCGCGCGACTGAGCGCGCCCGTCGGCCTCGCGCAGCTGGCCGGGGAACTGGGCCTGGGGTTCGACGCCTGCATCGGCCTCGTACAGCGCATGGCGCAGGCGCGGCTGGTGGAGGTCTCGTGAGTGCGGACGCATGCGCGCTCCCGTTCGCCGTCGAGCGGCAGGAAGGCCACCTGCAATGCTGGGCCCCCGTCGCGCTGGCGCTGCGCCGCTGGTACGGCCTGGCGCCGGTACCCGCCCAGGGCGAGTTCGCGCGTGCCGTGCTGGGCGAACATTGCGACCACGAGTGCGCACCGCTGCGCGCCTTCGCCCATGCAGGCCTGGACTACGACGAGCTGCCCGGGCCGATGCCGCTGCCCATGCTGCGCGCCCACATCGCGGCCGGACATCCGGTGCCGGCCTGCTTGCGTTACTTCATCGGCTGGCACCTCGTCGTCGTGCACGGGATCGATGCGAATGGATTCCTGATCGTCGCCGACCCGCTCCACGGCGCGTCCCGCTGGTCCTACGCGCAGTTCGCCGCCGCCTACCGCGATCACTACGGCTGGAGCCACGCCTACCGCTGGCGCGGCATCCGGACGCCCGCCGCAAATACGCTTTGACGCTCATCCGCGATCCCGCTACCATCGTTCCGGCACGATGGAAACGTTACCAAAACCAATTCCACGAGGAGACTGGATGAGACACCTGTTCGGCCGGATGGCCCTCACCGCCATGCTGGCACTCGCCGCGACCGCGGCCAACGCCCAGACGCCGCCCACCGACGTCCAGCTGGCCGGCACGCCGGCCGGGGCCGCGACCGCGACCGCGACCGGCGCCGGCAGGCTGGCGGCGCCCATCCAGAACATACAGGGCCGTAGCCATGTGAGCCTGAACGGTCGCTGGAGCTACATCATCGACCCGTACGAGACGGGTTACTACGACTACCGCCGCGCACCGTTCGACGCGTCCGCCAGCGGCAAGGGCGGCTTCTACGACGACCGCAAGCCGAAGGACAAGACGGAATGGGCCGAATACAGTTTCGACCTGGCGCCGACGCTGAAGATCCCCGGCGACTGGAACTCGCAAGCCGAGCGCCTGCAGCTGTACGAAGGCACCGTGTGGATGCGCCAGGTCTTCGACGCCGATCCCAAGCCGGGCAAGCACTACATGCTGTATTTCGGCGCCGTCAACTACGAAGCGCACGTCTACCTGAACGGCAAGAAGCTGGGCATGCACCGCGGCGGCTTCACCCCGTTCCAGTTCGACGTGACGGGCCTGCTCGCCAAGGGCCGCAACTTTGTCGTCGTCAAGGCCGACAATACGCGCCACCAGGAAGCGATCCCCACGCTGAACACGGACTGGTGGAATTACGGCGGCATCACGCGCGACGTGCTGCTGGCCGAACTGCCATCGACCTATATCGCCGACTACAAGGTGCAGCTCGCGAAGGGCGACCCGTCCCGCATCGTCGGCTACGTGCAGCTGGCCGGCGCGGCGACATCGCAGCAGGTCACGCTGACCATTGCGGAAGCGGGCATCCGCACGACCGTCAGGACCGACGCCGGCGGGCGCGCCGCGATCGACCTCCGGGCAGGCAAGCTGCAGTACTGGACGCCGCAACAGCCGAAGCTGTACACGGTCGAACTGTCCGGCGGCGGCGACACGGTGCGCGACCGCATCGGCTTTCGCACCATCGAGACGCGCGGCCACGAGATCCTCCTGAACGGCAAGCCCGTGTTCCTGCGCGGCGTGGCAATGCACGACGAGAACCCGCTGATCCCTGGCCGGCTGCGCGGCGCCGGCGATATGCGGATGTTGCTGCAGTGGGCCAAGGAACTGAACTGCAACTACGTGCGCCTCGCGCATTACCCGCACAGCGAGGAGATGCTGCGCCTGGCCGACGAGATGGGCCTGATGGTCTGGGCCGAGGTCCCCGTCTACTGGACCATCTCCTGGGACAATCCCGACACCTATGCGAACGCGGGCGCGCAACTGGCCGACATGATCGTGCGCGACAAGAACCGCGCCAGCGTCGTGATCTGGTCGGTGGGGAACGAGACCCCGATCGGCGCGCCGCGCAATGCCTTCATGGGCAAGCTGGCGCGCACGGCGCGCGGCCTGGACGACACCCGGCTCGTCGCGGCCGCGCTGGAGATCCACCGCAGCGGCGCCGACATCACCGTCGACGATCCGCTCACCCAGGAACTGGACCTGATCAGCTTCAACGAATACGCGGGATGGTACTGGTCGAGCAATGCCGACATGCTGAACTACCGCTTCGACATCAAGGTCGACAAGCCGGTCGTGATCACGGAATTCGGCGCCGACGCCCTCGCCGGCTACCACGCCGATGCGGACACGCGCTTCAGCGAGGAATACCAGGACGCGCTGTACCGCAACCAGTTCAAGATGTTCGCCGCGATTCCCGCGCTGCGCGGCATCACGCCCTGGGTCCTGGCCGACTTCCGCTCGCCACGGCGCCAGCATCCCTATTTCCAGGACTTCTGGAACCGCAAGGGCCTCGTGTCGGAGACGGGCAAGAAGAAGATGGCGTTCTGGACGTTGAAGCAGTATTACGACGGGATCCAGAAACAATACACCGACTAGACACGCACCATACCCTGCCCCTGCCGGCCGGCGCACTTGCCGGAATCGATCCCCCCACGTTGCGCTGCATGCTACCGTAGACGCCTGCGCCGGCAAGGCAGGCGGCCGCACGACGGCTTGCGCATGCTGCACGGCAGCAGAAAAATAGTTCCGCAGCGCTGCCGTGCGCAGTCTTGCCAGAACTAATATGTTCTCTCCCGCACATTTCTTACAAAGGAAGCGCGCCATGAGCCAGAGCATCCCTCTGTCGCTGCACGTCCCGGAGCCTACCGGCCGGCCGGGTTGCAAGACCGATTTTTCCTATCTCGACATCACGCCGGCCGGCGCCGTGCCGCGGCCCGCGGTCGACGTGCGCTACCAGGACACGGCCGCCCTGGCGTCGAGCCTGATCCGCGTACTCGACGACGACGGCAATGCCGTCGGCCCGTGGGACCCGCAACTGGACCGCGACACGCTGCGCTCCGGGCTGCGCACGATGATGAAGACGCGCATCTTCGACGCGCGCATGGTCATCGCCCAGCGCCAGAAGAAGCTGTCGTTCTACATGACCTGCCTGGGCGAGGAAGCGATCGGCACCGCGCACGCGCTGGCCCTGAAGGACGGCGATATGTGTTTCCCCACCTACCGCCAGCAAAGCCTGCTGATGGCGCGCGACTATCCGCTGGTCGACATGGTGTGCCAGCTGCTGTCCAACGAGGCGGATCCGCTCAAGGGCCGCCAGCTGCCCGTCATGTACTCGGTCAAGAAGGACGGCTTCTTCACGATCTCCGGCAACCTGGCCACGCAGATCCCGCAGGCGGTCGGCTGGGCGATGGCGTCCGCGATCAAGGGCGACACGAAGATCGCCTCCGGCTGGATCGGCGACGGCGCCACCGCCGAAAGCGATTTCCACACGGGCCTGACGTTCGCCCACGTCTACCGCGCGCCGGTGATCCTGAACGTCGTCAACAACCAGTGGGCGATCTCCACGTTCCAGGCCATCGCCGGCGGAGAAAGCGTCAGTTTCGCGGCGCGCGGCGTGGGCGCCGGCATCGCTTCGCTGCGCGTGGACGGCAACGACTTCCTCGCCGTCTACGCCGCGTCCTGCTGGGCCGCCGAACGCGCGCGCGGGAACCTGGGCCCGACGCTGATCGAATGGGTGACCTACCGCGCCGGCCCGCACTCGACCTCGGACGACCCGTCGCGCTACCGCCCGGCCGACGAATGGACCCAGTTCCCGCTGGGCGACCCGATCGGCCGCCTGCGGCGCCACCTGACGCTGCTCGGCTGGTGGTCCGACGCCGAGCACGAGGCCGTGCAGGCGGAACTGGAAGCGGAAGTGCTGGCGGCGCAGAAGGAAGCCGAGCGCCACGGCACGCTGATCGACGGCCGCGTGCCGAGCGCCGCATCGATGTTCGAGGACGTCTACAAGGACATGCCCGAACACCTGCGCCGGCAGCGCCAGCAACTGGGAGTATGACGTGATGCGAGACATTGACAAGAAATCCGCGCCGGACGCGGATGCGGAGACGAACGGGAAGGCGACACCCATGACCATGATCCAGGCGCTGCGCTCCGCCATGGACGTGATGCTGGGCCGCGACGGCGACGTCGTCGTCTACGGCCAGGACGTGGGTTATTTCGGCGGCGTGTTCCGCGTCACCGACGGCCTGCAGGCCAAGTACGGCAAGCAGCGCGTGTTCGACGCGCCGATCTCGGAAGGCGGCATCGTCGGCACGGCCGTCGGCATGGCCGCGTACGGGCTGCGCCCCGTGGTCGAGATCCAGTTCGCCGACTACTTCTACCCGGCGACCGACCAGATCGTGTCGGAGGCGGCGCGCCTGCGCTACCGCTCCGCCGGCGACTTCACGGCGCCGCTGACGATCCGCATGCCCTGCGGCGGCGGCATCTACGGCGGCCAGACGCACAGCCAGAGCCCGGAAGCCTTCTTCACCCACGTGTGCGGCCTGCGCACCGTGATGCCGTCCAATCCCTACGATGCTAAAGGCTTGCTGATCGCCGCCATCGAGAACGACGATCCCGTGATCTTCCTGGAGCCCAAGCGCCTGTACAACGGCCCGTTCGACGGCCACCACGACCGCCCTGTCGTCTCCTGGGCCAAGCATCCGCTGGGCGCCGTCCCCGAGGGCCACTACACGGTGCCCCTCGACAAGGCCGCCGTGTTCCGCCCCGGCAGCGACCTCACGGTGCTGGCCTACGGCACGATGGTCTGGGTGGCGGAAGCCGCCGCGAAGGAGACGGGCATCGATGCCGAGATCATCGACCTGCGCACGCTGTGGCCCCTGGACCTCGACACCGTCGTGGCATCGGTCAAGAAGACGGGCCGCTGCGTGATCGTGCACGAAGCCACGCGCACGAGCGGCTTCGGCGCCGAACTCGCGGCCCTCGTGCAGGAACACTGCTTCTACCAGCTGGAAGCGCCCATCGAGCGCGTCACCGGCTGGGACACGCCGTATCCGCATGCCCAGGAATGGGCGTATTTCCCCGGTCCGGACCGTGTCGGGGCGGCATTCAAGCGTGCGATGGAGGGCTGAGATGGGCGATTACGTGATCAAGATGCCGGACCTGGGCGAAGGCATCGCTGAAGTGGAAGTGGTGGCGTGGCGCGTGCAGCCCGGCGACACCGTGAAGGAAGACCAGGTGCTGGCCGACGTCATGACGGACAAGGCCACCGTCGAGATTCCCTCGCCCGTGCACGGCACCGTGCTGGGCCTGGGCGGCAACGTCGGACAGTCGCTGGCCGTGGGCGCGGAGCTGATCCGGCTGCAGGTGGAAGGCGCCGGGAACGCAGTTGCTGCGGCGCCGATGGCCGCCGACGAGCCGGCCGACCTGCCGCACGGCTTCGTGCCGGAGCCGGCGCGCGTGGCGGAAGCGGCAGCCAGCGTGGCCGAAGCTGCACCGGCACCGGCGACGGCGCCGGCGCCGGCAGCGCCACCC
>CAUSCY010000103.1:0-8603 GCA_963529995.1 uncultured Massilia sp.
GCCATCGTCGGCCCGTCCGGCGCCGGCAAGACCACGCTGTTCCAGCTGCTGCTGCGTTTCTACGACCCGCAATCGGGCGCGATCCGCCTGGACGGCGTCGACATCCGCGACCTGACGCTGCACGCCTTGCGCGGCGCGATCGGCATCGTCCCCCAGGACACGGTGATCTTCTCGGCCAATGCGATGGAAAACATCCGCTACGGCCGCGCCGACGCCAGCGACGCCGAGGTGATCGCGGCCGCCAGGCTGGCCGCCGCCCACGAATTCATCGAACGCCTGCCCGAAGGCTATGCGTCCTTCCTGGGCGAGCGCGGCGTGCGCCTGTCCGGCGGCCAGCGCCAGCGCATCGCCATCGCCCGCGCCCTGCTGAAGAACCCGCCGCTGCTGCTGCTGGACGAGGCCACCAGCGCGCTGGACGCCGAATCGGAACGCCTCGTGCAGGGCGCGCTGGAAGCGGCGATGGTCGGCCGTACGACCCTGATCATCGCGCACCGCCTCGCCACCGTGCAGCGCGCCGACCGCATCATCGTGATGGAAGACGGACGCATCGTCGAGACCGGGACGCACGCCTCCCTCGTCGCGCTGGGTGGGATCTATGCAAATCTGGCCGCTTTGCAATTTCACAACATTCATGTTAAACACGAAATATAAATCACTAAACAGCATTGTTTGATAACTTTTTGTTGTATGGACGCGTCGAATAAGGGCATTTTTCGTTTCCGGTAGGACACTTGGCGTTACCATGGCGACTTTACCGAATTTATCGTTTCCTCCATGACTAACACTTCGTTCAGTGTCAAGAACTGGACCGTCGGGTCCAAGATCACCGGTTTCACGTTCGGCCTGCTCAGCGTGATCCTTGCCGGCCTGGTCTTCGTGATCAGCTGGACCACCTCGAACATGCTGCACGACCGCGCCGTCGCCAGCGTGAAGACGGAACTCCACAGCGTGGTCAATGCGGTCGAACTGTTCAACCAGGCGATGACGGGACAGGCGAGCAGCTTCGGCCGCATCTTCGCCACCAACTTCGAAGGCGGCTTCACGCTCGACGAAAGCGCCATGGTCGCCGTCGGCGACAAGACGGTGCCGACGCTGCGCGAAGGCGGCCGCCCGCTGAACCTCGACTTCGCCATCCCCGACCGCTTCACGCGCCAGACGCGCGGCAACGCCACCATCTTCGTGGCCAGCGGCGAGGACTTCGTGCGCATCAGCACCTCGGTCAAGAAGGAAAACGGCGAGCGCGCGGTGGGCACGGTGCTGGACCGCAGCAGCCCGGCCTATGCGGCGATCCGCGCCGGCAAGCCCTACGTCGGCCTGACCAAGCTGTTCGGCAAGCAGTACGTCACCGACTACGAGCCGATCCGCGACGCCGCGGGCAAGGTCATCGGCATCCTGTACATCGGCCTGGACGTCGACGCCGACATCGCCATGCTGAAGGACCGCATCAAGAAGATGAAGGTCGGCGAGACCGGCTATTACTACGTGCTGAACGCCGCGCCGGGCAAGAACCTGGGCGACCTGGTGGTGCACCCGGCCAAGGAAGGCCAGAACATCCTGTCCAGCCGCGATGCCGACGGCCGCGAATTCATCAAGGAGATCCTGGAAAAGAAGGATGGCCTGATCACCTACCCGTGGCAGAACGCCGAAGCGGGCGAGACGAGCGCGCGCATCAAGGTCGTCGCGTTCACCCTGTTCAAGGACTGGAACTGGGTCATCGCCGGCGGCACCTACGAAGACGAGATCACCAAGGAAACGGCGCGCCTGCGCAACCGCTACATCGTCGTCGGCCTGGTCGCCCTGGCCCTGTTCGCCGCGATCCTGTACGCCGTCGTCACGAAGATCGTGACCCGTCCGCTGGAACAGGCACGCGACACCGCCGTGCGCATTGCCCAGGGCGACCTGACGGCCTCGATGCAGGTCAAGACCCGCGACGAGATCGGCCTGCTGGCGGAAGCCATGAACAACATCAGCAGCGGCCTGTCGTCGGTCGTGGGCCAGGTGCGTCACGGCGCCGAGCAGATCGCCAACGCCTCGAGCGAGATCTCGACCGGCAACCTGGACCTGTGCACCCGCACCGAGCAGCAGGCCGCGAGCCTGGCCTCGACCGCCAACTCGATGCAGGACCTGACCGAGACCGTGCGCCGCAATGCCGGCGACGCCCAGCAGGCCAACCAGCTGGCCGTGAACACCTCGCTCGTCGCGCAGGAAGGCGGCCGCATGGTGCGCCAGGTGATCGACACGATGGACACGATCAAGGCCTCGTCGGGCAAGATCAACGACATCATCGGCGTCATCGACGGCATCGCGTTCCAGACCAATATCCTGGCACTGAACGCGGCCGTGGAAGCGGCCCGCGCCGGCGAACAGGGCCGCGGCTTCGCGGTCGTCGCCAGCGAAGTGCGCAACCTGGCCCAGCGCTCCGCCGCCGCGGCCAAGGAGATCAAGTCGCTGATCCAGGCCTCGACCGCCGAGGTGGATGCGGGCAGCCGCCTCGTGCAGGAAGCCGGCGCCACCATGAACGACGTCCTGGCCAGCACCGAGCAGGTCACGGCGATCATGTCGCGCATCAGCTCCGCCAGCACCGACCAGAGCTCGGGCATCGAGCACATCAACCGCTCCATCGGCGAGATGGACGAAGTCACGCAGCAGAACGCCGCCCTCGTCGAGGAAGCCAGCGCGGCCGCCCAGGCAATGCAGGAACAGGCCGCCGCACTGGCCCGCTCCGTGCGCCTGTTCAAGCTGGACCAGGCCGAGGCACTGGCCGCTCTCGCCCAGGACGAGCGCCGCGCGCTGCCGCAATACTGACAGCGCCGGCGGCGCGGTGTAGAGTAGCGGCGGCCATTCCCGGCCGCCGCCACGGAGCCTCTCTTGTCTGACACCGAACTGCTTGCCGCCTGCAGCACCATCCTCCCGGGCCACCGCGCCCGCACTCCCGCCGCCACCTACGCGGCCATGGCCGCCTGGTGCGAGACGAACGGCATTGCCCACGACGTCTACGGCGAAGGCGCCCTGATCCAGGAATTCGAACGCAAGGTCGCCAGCCTGCTCGGTGTCGAGGCGGCCGTGTTCTGCATCAGCGGCACGATGGCGCAGGTGACGGCGCTGCGCCTGGCATCGATGGACCGCGGCCGCGCGCCGGTCGCGCTGCACCCGACCTCGCACATCTTCGTGCACGAGGGATCGAACTTCCAGCTGCTCGACCATTTCGACGCCCTGCAGGTCGGCGACCGCCACCGGCCCTGGAGCGCCGCCGACATCGCGGCGATCCCGGACCGCATCGGCGCCGTGGGCCTGGAGATTCCCATGCGCGAAATCGGCGGCCAGTTGTCCGCCTGGGACGAGCTGGAAGGCATCAAGACCCACTGCCGCGAACGCGGCATCCACCTGCACATGGACGGCGCGCGCCTGTGGGAGGCGGCCGCCGGCTATGGGCGTCCCGTCGCCGAGATCGCGGCCGGCTTCGATTCCGTCTATGTGTCGCTGTACAAGGGCATCGGCGGCCTGGGCGGCGCCATGCTGTGCGGGAGCGCGGACTTCGTCGCGCGCGCGGCGAAATGGTTCGCGCGCCAGGGCGGCAAGCTCGTTCACCAGTCGCCCTACGTCGTGGCCGCGGCCATGCAGTTCGACGCGCGCCTGGCCGCCATGCCCGCCTGCTTCCGCCGCACGGAATGGCTGTACGAGGTATTGCGCGACCACCCGCGCATCAAGGTCAATCCGGCGCGGCCGCAGGCGAACATGCTGCACGTGCACCTGCCCGTCGGTCGCGAACGCGCGCTGGAGATCCGGCGCGAGATCGCGCGCGCGCACGGCACCTGGATCTTCCACCGCATCAACCACGGCGTGCTGCCCGACACCTCCTACTTCGAACTCTACGTGGGCGACAACCTGCTCGATGCGCCGGACGGGCGCGTGCGCGAGGCCTTCAGACTCCTCGACGACGCCCTGCAAGGCGGCGACCGGATCGGTTAAAATGCGCTTTTGTCATTAGCGATAACACCGATGCGTCAATACCTCGACCTGATGCGCCACGTGCTCGAGCATGGCGCAGTCAAAACCGACCGCACCGGCACGGGCACGCGCTCCGTCTTCGGCCACCAGATGCGCTTCGACCTGCAGGAAGGCTTCCCGCTCGTCACCACCAAGAAGGTGCACCTGAAGTCGATCATCCACGAACTGATCTGGTTCCTGGCCGGCTCCACGAATATCGCCTACCTGAAGGACAACGGCGTCTCGATCTGGGACGAGTGGGCCGACGCCAACGGCGACCTGGGCCCGATCTACGGCTACCAGTGGCGCAACTGGCCGGCACCGTCCGGCGAACACATCGACCAGATCAGCCAGGTGCTGGACCAGATCAAGCACACGCCGGACTCGCGCCGCATGATCGTCTCCGCCTGGAACGTGGCCGACATCCCGCAGATGAAGCTGCCGCCCTGCCACGCCTTCTTCCAGTTCTACGTGGCCGACGGCAAGCTCTCGTGCCAGCTGTACCAGCGCAGTGCCGACATCTTCCTCGGCGTGCCGTTCAACATCGCTTCTTACGCGCTGCTGACGCACATGATGGCCCAGCAGGCCGGCCTGGAAGTGGGCGATTTCGTCTGGACGGGCGGCGACTGCCACCTGTATTCGAACCACCTGGAGCAGGTGCAGCTGCAGCTGTCGCGCGACGAGCGTCCGCTGCCCAAGCTGGTCATCAAGCGCAAGCCGGACTCGCTGTTCGACTACACGTTCGACGACTTCGAGGTCGTCGGCTACGACCCGCACCCGGCCATCAAGGCGCCGGTCGCCGTCTGAGGAGCACATATGGCCCAGCATTTGACCATCGTCGTCGCCATGGATGCCCAGCGCGGCATCGGCATCGACAACAAGCTTCCCTGGCACCTGCCGGAAGACCTGGCGCACTTCAAGCGCGTCACCCTCGGCCGTCCGATCATCATGGGCCGCAAGACCTTCGACTCGATCGGCCGTCCGCTGCCGGGACGGCGCAACATCGTCGTCACCCGTAACACGGGCTGGCGCCACGAAGGCGTCGAGGTCGCGCACTCGCTGCAGGAGGCGGTGGCGCTGGCCGGCAGCGGATCGGCCAGCAGCGCGTCGGCCAGCATCATCGGCGGCGCCCAGATCTTCGCCGAGGCGTTGGACGTGGCCGACCGCATGATCGTCACCCACATCGACAAGCAGTACCACTGCGACACCTTCTTCCCGGAGATCGACACGGCGCGCTGGACGGCCGTGGCGAGCGAACAGCAACGCTCCGAGGCCGAAGGCGTCGAGTTTTCCTTCGTCACCTACGACAAAGTCAGATAACACCGTTTCGAACGCACAGCACCCATGTCAGGACACGGTTTCCACGTCCATGGTCCGCACGACCATGCAGTCGAACACGTCGCGCAGCACGGCAGCGACGGCTTTTCCAACAATATCGCCGTGATGACGGCCGTGCTGGCCACGGTCGGCGCGCTGTTCGGCTACCTCGGTGGCGCCACGCAGAACGAGGCGGCCCTCTTCAAGAACGACGCCGCCATCGCCAAGACGACGGCCGCCAATGCCTGGAACTACTACCAGGCCAAGTCGAGCCGCCAGAACCTGGCCGAACTGGCCGCCACGCTGCCCGGCGTGGACGCGGCCAAGTACAAGGCAGACGCCGCCCGCTACGAAGCGCAGAAGGCCGACATCAAGAAGGAAGCGGAGAAGCACGAGGCCGAAGCGGAGCAGTACAACGCGCAGTCGGAACGCGCGCTGCACACCCACCACCAGTGGGCGCTGGCCACGACGGCCGAACAGATCGCCATCTCGCTGGCGGCGATCACGCTGCTCACGCGCCGTCGCTGGCTGCTGGGCGCGACGTATGCGGTGGCGGCCGTCGGCCTGCTGCTGGGCGCGTTCGCGTGGCTGCATGTCGACCCGATCGGCGCGTTGATGGCGGGCGGAGCGGCAGCGCATTGACGCCGGTGATGGTGGGCACGTGGTGCCCACCCTACTCCTCCGTTCGCCCCACCCTCCCACTGTGCATGCCGCCCCGTCATCTTGATTAAACAAGAGTGCGCCACAATATGGCCCGTCTGGCTATCCTGGCAAAATATTTTGCACGGGACCGGACAATTTCTGCGAAAATCCGCTTCTCTTTTTTTCCAGTGCCGTGCCGGCCGCCTTCCATGACCTGGACGGCGGCGTGCACGGCGCTTCGTTTTGGAGCTGTCCATGAAATTTCGTTTCCCCATCGTCATCATTGACGAGGATTTCCGTTCCGAGAACACGTCGGGTCTCGGCATTCGCGCGCTCGCCGCGGCAATGGAGAAGGAAGGCATGGAAGTCCTGGGCCTGACCAGCTACGGCGACCTGGCCCAGTTCGCCCAGCAGCAGTCGCGCGCCTCGGCCTTCGTGCTGTCGATCGACGATGAGGAATTCGGTGGCGGCACCCACGAGGAAGCGGAGATCGCCCTGGCCGGCCTGCGCGCCTTCGTCCAGGAGATCCGCCACAAGAACTCGGACATCCCCATCTATATCTACGGCGAGACCCGCACCAGCCGCCACATCCCGAACGACATCCTGAAGGAGCTGCACGGCTTCATCCACATGTTCGAGGACACGCCGGAATTCGTCGCGCGCCACATCATCCGCGAAGCTAAGGCCTACCTGGATTCGCTGGCGCCGCCGTTCTTCCGCGCGCTGGTGAACTACGCCAACGACGGCTCCTACTCCTGGCACTGCCCGGGCCACTCGGGCGGCGTCGCCTTCCTGAAGTCGCCGATCGGCCAGATGTTCCACCAGTTCTTCGGCGAGAACATGCTGCGCGCCGACGTCTGCAACGCCGTCGAGGAACTGGGCCAGCTGCTGGACCACACGGGCCCCGTCGCCAAGTCGGAGCGCAATGCCGCGCGCATCTACAACGCCGACCACTGCTACTTCGTCACCAACGGCACCTCGACCTCGAACAAGATGGTCTGGCACTCGACCGTGGCGCCGGGTGACATCGTCGTCGTCGACCGCAACTGCCACAAGTCGATCCTGCACTCGATCATCATGTGCGGCGCGATCCCCGTGTTCCTGATGCCGACCCGGAACAACCTGGGCATCATCGGCCCGATCCCGCTGGAAGAGTTCTCGCCCGAGTCGATCCGCAAGAAGATCGAAGCGAACCCGTTCGCCCGCGACGCCAAGAACAAGAAGCCGCGCATCCTGACCATCACGCAGTCGACCTACGACGGCGTCGTCTACAACGTCGAGACGCTGCGCGAACTGCTGGACGGCGAGATCGACACGCTGCACTTCGACGAAGCCTGGCTGCCGCACGCGACCTTCCACGACTTCTACAAGAACATGCACGCGATCGGCCGCGACCGCCCGCGCGCCAAGCAGTCGATGATCTTCTCGACCCAGTCGACGCACAAGCTGCTGGCCGGCCTGTCGCAGGCGTCGCAGGTGCTGGTGCGCGAATCGGAAACCGTGCAGCTGGACCAGGATGCCTTCAACGAAGCCTACCTGATGCACACGTCGACTTCGCCGCAGTACTCGATCATCGCTTCGTGCGACGTCGCCGCCGCCATGATGGAAGCGCCGGGCGGCACCGCGCTGGTCGAGGAGTCGATCTTCGAGGCGCTGGACTTCCGCCGCGCCATGCAGAAGGTCGATGCCGAGTACGGCGACGACTGGTGGTTCAAGGTCTGGGGTCCGCAGGACTTCAGCGAGGAAGGCATCGGCACCCAGTCCGACTGGATGATCCATGCCGAGGACGACTGGCACGGCTTCGGCAAGCTGGCCGAAGGCTTCAATATGCTGGACCCGATCAAGGCGACCGTGGTCACCCCGGGCCTGTCGCTGGACGGCTCGTTCGGCGAGTCCGGCATCCCGGCCTCGATCGTGACCAAGTACCTGGCCGAGCACGGCGTCATCATCGAGAAGTGCGGCCTGTACTCGTTCTTCATCATGTTCACGATCGGCATCACCAAGGGCCGCTGGAACACGCTGGTGACGGCCCTGCAGCAGTTCAAGGACGACTACGACCGCAACCAGCCGATGTGGCGCATCATGCCGGAATTCACGGCCGCGAACCCGCGCTACGAATCCTGGGGCCTGCGCGACCTGTGCCAGCAGATCCACGACTTCTACAAGTCGCGCGACGTGGCACGCCTGACGACCGAGATGTACCTGTCGGACATGGTCCCGGCCATGAAACCGTCGGACGCGTTCGCCAAGATGGCGCACCGCGAGATCGAGCGCGTGGCGATCGAGGAACTGGAAGGCCGCATCACCGCCATCCTGCTGACCCCGTACCCGCCGGGCATCCCGCTGCTGATCCCGGGCGAGCGCTTCAACAAGACGATCGTCGACTACCTGCGCTTCGCACGCGACTTCAACGAGCGCTTCCCGGGCTTCGAGACCGACGTGCACGGCCTGGTGAAACGCGAGGTGGACGGCAAGCGCGGCTACTTCGTCGACTGCGTCAGGCAGGACTGACGTCCGGTTCGGCGTCGTTCCCGGCATTGCCGGAAACGACGCCCGGTGCAGGCCGGGACCCAATTTTCGTGCGCTGCGACGGCGCTATGGAATTGGGCCCCGGCCTTGAACTGCCACACAAAAGTTGGACACGGATTTTAGACTGC
>CAUSCY010000104.1:0-8463 GCA_963529995.1 uncultured Massilia sp.
GTGGTGGCGCTGCCGGCGGTGGCGCCGCCGTTGGTCGACGAGCCGCCTGCCGCACCCGCTGCGCCCGATGCGCCTGCCGCTGCGGCCCCGGTGCCGCCGGTGGCTTGCACGCTGCCGCCGGTGCCGGTGGCGCCGACGCCTGCCGTGCCGGAAGCGCCGTTGGCGTTACCGGTATTGTTGGCGACGTTGCCGATGTTCGAGATATTGT
This sequence comes from uncultured Massilia sp., assembly GCA_963529995.1. GTDB lineage: Bacteria > Pseudomonadota > Gammaproteobacteria > Burkholderiales > Burkholderiaceae_D > Telluria. The sequence continues at coordinate 209 of CAUSCY010000104.1, forward strand.
TGCCCGAGACCGAGCCGGACAGGTTGCTGGTGGCGTTGGCCGACGAGGTGTTGAAGGCGTTCGACACGTTCGAGGTGGCGCTGCCGCCGTTGTTGGCGGCCGTCGCGCCCAGCGACGATGCCGTCGAGTCGCCCGAGCTGTTGTTCTTGCCCGTGCTGTTGTCGTTGTCGCGGTTGGTGGTGCTGGTGTTCGTGGTGGTCGTGGTGGCCGTACGCTGGCTGTTGTCCGTATGGTCGTCGGTCGTGGTGGCGGTATTGCCGCTGTCGCGGGTGGTGGTCGCCGTGTTGGTGTTGGTGTTCGTGTTGCCGCTGTCGCGGTTGGTCGTCGTGGTCGCGGTGTTGGTGCTGTTGTTGCGGTTGTCGGTGTTGGTGCTGTTGTTGCGGTTATCCGTGTTGGTGCTGTTGTTGCGGTTATCCGTGTTGGTCGCCGTGTTCGTGTTGGTATTGGTGCTGTTGTTGCGGTTGTCGGTCGACGTATTGGTGCTGTTGTTGCTGTTGTCGGTGCTGGTGTTGGTCGCGGTATGGGTGCTGTTGTTGCTGCTGTCGTGCGTGCTGCTGTTGTTGTTGCTGCCGCTGCTGTCGGTTTGCGTGTTGGTGTTCGTGGTGTTGGTCGCGGTGTTGGTGCTGCTGTTGCTGTTGTCGGTGGAGCGGGTGGTGGTTTGCGTCACCGTGCTGCCGCCGCGGCCGACGACGGAATCATCCGCCTGTGCGCTGAGCGAGAAGGCAAGCGAAATGGCAGTCACGAGCAAAGTCTTGTTCATTCGAGTTTCCCCTCTGGGTGTAATGGTTGGTTGGGCCGGCTGCGCTGTTGCGCCGACGTTGTCTCCTTTGCACGTTCGGTGCCAGCGTCATGGAAGAGTTGGCTAAGTCCTTGTTTTTGCTCGCTTTGTCCGTCTCGTCCTACACCGCCATCAGATAAATTCTGGCAAGATTTGCCGAATTTACTGAAAATGTGCTCCACATCCGGCACAAGTCTGTAGCAGGAGCCTGGCAAAGGCGCCCCTGTGGCCGGACACCTGTGTGCCAGAGTGTTCCAGATGTCCGCAAACGGTTGCGGTCAACAGTGGACGCAAAGCAAAAAAGGGCGGCCAGCGGCCGCCCTTGGTGAAATGAGGAAAATGCCGGATCAGGCCGAGCGCATGCCGTGCTTGCTGAGCAGGCGGTACATCGTCGTGCGCGACACGCCCAGGTCGCGCGCGGCGCGGCTGACGTTCTGGCCGCTGCGGTCCAGGCATTCGCGCAGGGCGCGCCGCTCGGTGCGCATGCGGGTGTCGTCGAGCGCGTCCGGATGCGGCATGGCGAGGCCGCGCGTGAGGCCCAGGTCCTCGGGCATGATCAGGCGCCCGTCCGACATCACGAGGGCACGCCGCACCCGGTTGATCAGCTCGCGGACGTTGCCGGGCCACTCATGTTCCAGGATCGCCTCGACCGCGCGGTTCGAGAAACCCTTCAGGCGCGGCGACTTCTCGTCGGCGTACAGGTGGAAGAAGTGCTCGGACAGTGCGACCAGGTCGTCGCGGCGCTCGCGTAGCGGCGGCACCGTCACGGGCAGGACGGCAAGGCGGTAGTACAAGTCCTCGCGGAAGGCGCCGCCGGCGACGGCCTGCTGCAGCTGCACGTGCGAGGCCGCGACCACGCGCACGTCGACGCGGATCTGGCGCGTGCTGCCCAGGCGGCAGATCGTCTTCTCTTGCAGGAAGCGCAGCAGGTTGGCCTGCAGGTCCTTGGGCAGGTCCCCGATCTCGTCGAGGAACAGCGTGCCGCCGTCGGCCGATTCGATCAGGCCCGCCTTGCCGCGGGTGGCGCCTGTGAAGGCGCCGCGTTCGTAGCCGAACAGTTCGGAGTGGATCAGGCTGGGCGCGATCGCGCCGCAGTTGATCGGCACGAACGGCCCGCGCGCGCGCTCGGAACGGGCGTGGATTTCCTGCGCCGTGAGTTCCTTGCCGCTGCCGCTCTCGCCCCAGATCAATACCGGCGCGGCCACCTTGGCGACCCGATCGACCTGGCTGCGCAAGCGCACGATGGCGTCGCAGCTGCCGATCAGCGGGGAGTCGGCGTCGTCCGCTGCGGTGGCGGCGGGCCGCCGCAGCATGGCCCAGCCGTGCGCGTGCCCCAGCGTGTGGGCGAGCCGCACGGGGTCGACGGGGGCGGTATGGTAGTCGCACAGGTGTTCCACGACGAGGTCGCGGCAGGGCGCGTGCTCGATGTCGCGGCGCCGGAATACGCCGACCCATTGCATGTGGCCGTGGCGGCGCAGGAAGGTGTCGACATCGGCAGGGCGCTGCAGTTCGCGTTCGTGCATCAGGAGGCCGACGAGGTAGCGATTGCCGCGCAGCTCGCGTCCCGCCTCGGACAAGGTCGCCACGCTGCGGATCTCCCAATCGCGCATGGCGTCGCTCAGCAGGGCAAGTGTCTCCGTCTCGTCCGGTGCAATGCACAGCAGACGCTTTTTTTGGGTCATCCATCTCTCCCTCGGGCAATCGCCACCTCCTGCTTGGCGGCAGACGACGGGATGCCGGCTTATAGTTTTGCCAGTGTAACCAACGGTAAGAAATGCTGGAGTTCTCTAGCCTCTTGGCAAGTTCTTAACAATTGTTAAATTCTAAATAACATTATGCCGTTTATGCAACTTTCATGGATTCAATCGTGCGCTATGAAAGGTGTATATGCAGTACTCGCGCCGGAAGGTGACTGGAATGTTGGGTGTCTCGCAGTGCGGGCCGTTCTGTCGGGAAAGGCGAAGCAAGCCACCAGCAACACTGAACTCGTCAGTATGTGCCCGGTAGTTACAAAAGCGTGGAGAAGAAGACGGATGCGCGAACGCGCATCCGGTGCTGCCGCGGTGCTCAGCGCACGCGCTGGACCTTGGCGGACTGGTTCGTGCCGGGGAATTCGATGAACATCGTGCCGAACACATTGCGGGTGATGCGCACCTTCGGATCGGTGACGGGGTCGAGCATGCCCGAGCTGCCGTCGCTGACGCGCCAGACCTGGCCGTTCGCCAGGGTGAAGCGGGTGTTCGGCCCCCAGCCTTCGAGTCGGCCGACGACGGCGCTCTCGATCAGCTTCGGCCCTTCCGGACGGCGCACGTTTTCCAGGCCGAAGCTCTGCTCGGGGTTGGCAGGCGCGGCGGCGGCCGCGCGCGGGGCGCCCGCGTCGGCGGGAATGGCGTCATAGCAGGCCAGGCGGGCCGCCGTGTCGCCGAGCTTGCGGCAGGCCAGCAGGGCGCCATCGTCGGCCAGCGCGGCGCCGGACGCGCACAGCAGGGTCAGCAGCAAGGGCAGGGAGGGTTTCATCGCATCCTTTCGTACATGTTCGATCGGCCGGCATTATAGCCGGCTTCAGGATCCTTTCAGGCGCGCGGGCGCTGGCGGTGGAAGACCAGCGGGCTGTACGGGATGGCCGACGGCGGCGGCGACTGCAGGATGTTCGGCTTCATGGCGCCGATGATGTGCATCTCGCAGGGCTTGCAGTCGAACTTCAGCGTGTAGCGTTCCTCGCCGGAGACGAGGGTCATCGGTTCGGCGCGGACTTGGCCTTGCACGCCCTGCACGCCCTTGGCCTGCTTCGGGCACAGGTTGAAGGAAAAGCGCAGGCAGTGCTTGGTGATCATCAGCGACACCTCCCCCGGCTCCTCGTGCGCCTCGTAGGCGGCGGCAATCAGCTGCACGCCGTGGCGGTGGTAGAACGCGCGCGCCTTCTCGTTGTAGACGTTGGCCAGATAGCTGAGCTGGGCTTCCGGATACACGGGCGGCGGTTCCACCGGCCTGGCGCGCTCGGGGCGCTGCCAGGCGGCCAGGCGGGCCGCTTCCTGGGCGGCGACGGCATCGCGGCGCAGCGCGTTGATCGTACTGGACGGCACGAACCACGGCTGCGCGAGCGCCAGCTCGATGGCACCGGCCTCGAACATCGTGTTGCCCAGCTTGCCGAGGCTGGCGCGCAGGCCGGCCAGCGCCTGTTCGGCCTGCTGGGCCGGCTGCAGCGCCACGGCGGCCGTCGTCGTCGTCGCAATGCCGTCCTCGTCGGTGACGGTCAGCGCCAGGCCGCCGTCGACGTCCGCCAGCACCATGTCGAGGCGCACGCGGCGCTCCGACGATTTCTTGTTCAGCGCGGCCTCCCACTGGTGGTCGCGGTTGCGGCTGACGGCGGTGCCGACCTTCAGGCCGGCCAGGCTCGACACCGGCTCGTTGGGGAAGACGCGCCAGCGCTGGCCGTCCGCATCCTCGCCCAGCTTCTGCACGACGTTGGCCTGGATGCCGACCGTGTCGCGCTTGTGCATGTAGTTCAGGCCGTCGCCATTGGCCATGGCGGCGTTCGTGACCAGGTCGAAGTTGTCGCCGCCGATGCGCGCGACGGTGCCCAGCTCGACGCCCACGTACTTGGGCGAATCGAAGGCGCCGATGGTCTGCTGGCGGCCCTGGGCAAAATAATCCGTGTGGCCGCGGTGGAAGTTCTTGTCGACGTCGGGCGTGAAGTTGACCTGCGTGCGGCCGCTGGACGCGCGCGCCAGTTCCGGACGGCGCTCGAGCAGCTCGTCCAGCAGCAGGCGGTAGTGGGCCGTGATGTTCTTCACATAGCCCATGTCCTTGTAGCGGCCCTCGATCTTGAACGAGCGGATGCCGGCATCGACGAGCGCTTCCAGGTTGCGGCTCTGGTCGTTGTCCTTCATCGACAGCAGGTGTTTTTCGTAGGCGACCACGCGGCCCTGGCCGTCCGACAGCGTGTACGGCAGGCGGCAGGCCTGCGAGCAGTCGCCGCGGTTGGCGCTGCGGCCCGTGTCCGCATGCGAGATATAGCACTGACCGGAGAAGGCGACGCACAGCGCGCCGTGGATGAAGTACTCGAGCGGGGTATCGACCTCGGCGCGGATCTTCCTGATCTGCTCGATGGTCAGCTCGCGCGCCAGCACGAGCTGGGAAAAGCCGGCCTGGCCCAGGAACTTTGCCTTTTCCACGGTGCGGATATCGCACTGGGTGCTGGCGTGCAGCTGGATCGGCGGCAGGTCCATCTCCAGCATCGCCATGTCCTGCACGATCAGCGCATCGACGCCCGCGTCGTACAGCTGGTGGATCTGCTTGCGGGCCGTCTCCAGCTCGGCATCGTGCAGGATCGTGTTCATCGTCACGAAGATGCGCGCGCGGTAGCGGTGCGCGAATTCGACCAGCGCCGCGATCTCTTCCAGTGTGTTGCTGGCATTGTGACGCGCGCCGAAGGCCGGGCCGCCGATGTACACCGCGTCGGCGCCGTGCAGGATGGCTTCGCGGCCGATCTCGGCGGTTTTGGCGGGCGACAGTAGTTCGATCTGGTGGGGGAGGAGGGACATGGCGCAATTCCTGGCAAGCGAAGGCGGAAATTATAGCCATATCAATGGTTTATGTCACCGGCGGCGCCTCCTGCCGCCGATGGAAATAGTCTTGCGGCAAAAATTTCGTTTAGTTATTATGAATACGAGACCACCTCGGCGCGCCTGCGGATGTGATTGCGACCGCAATCTTTATATGCGCCGAATTGATTTCGGTCGCAATGATGCGTGGCCATCCGCGTCAGCTGCCATGCGAAAGCGTGCCGTGACCTCCTGTCGGTTGGCACGGCATGGGAATATCCTGTCGTTTGTGCGTTCGCACGAATCTCCAGCCCGCCTGCTACCTGCCATCGCGCACCGTCCGACGCGTCGACCGCTCGCCGTTCGTCGATGATGGGCGTCATCTGAATTGCCCGGCTTTTCCTTTCTATAATGACTTTATGGACAGTTGGAGCCTCCCGGAAATCCGCGGAGGAATGCTGTTCAAAAACCTGTCTCCAAAACGCGTCAAAACAATACGCGATGCTGGGCGCATGCCCAAACGTATGTTACTGTGCAGCAAAATCCCCTACCGAGCATTTGTACAAATGTCTTTGTTCAGATCGGCGTTCCCCTGGCCCCGCGGCCTGGCCGGCTACATGGCCCTGGCCTTTTCCCTGTTATCGATCGTGCTGACCGTCGTCATCGTCGAAGTGGTCGAGCACAAGGCGACCCAGCACGTCGAGGCGACCATCGGTCGCGGACTGGCCGAGCTCGCCCTGCAGACGTCGGACAAGCTCGACCGCGGCATGTACGAGCGCTACCGTGAAGTCGCACTGTTGGCACGGCGCAGCGAACTCGGCGACGAGTCGCGCCCCAGTGCGGCACGTCGCGCGCTGCTCGACGACGTGCTGAGCAGTTATCGCTACTACGGCTGGATCGGCCTGGCCGGCCTCGACGGCAAGGTCAAGCTGGCCGCCAAGGGCTTGCTGGAAGGCGCCGACGTGACCGCGCGTCCCTGGTTCGGCCATGCGCTGAAGGGCCGCCACGTCGGCGATGTCCATGAGGCGCTGCTGCTGGCCAAGCTGCTGCAGCAGGAGGGCGGGGAGCCCATGCGTTTCGTCGATGTCGCCTTCCCCTACCGGGGGCCGGACGGGCGCACCACCGGCGTGCTCGCCGCCCACCTGTCGTGGGCCTGGGCGCGCGACGTCGAGGAATCGATCATCGCGCCGCTGGAACAGAGCCGCCAGGTCGAGGCCATGATCGTCAGCGCGAACGGCGTGGTACTGCTGGGGCCGGACGACCTGCAGGGCAAGCGGCTGCCGACGTCCCTGCTGGCCGTGAGCAACCCCGCGCAACCGGCCTGGCGCCAGGAAACCTGGCCGGGCGGTAACAGGTACCTGATGGGCCTGAGCCGTTCCAAGGGCTACGCCGACTATCCGGGCCTCGGCTGGACCGTCATCGTGCGCCAGAAAGTTTCGACCGCCTTCGTGCCGATCGACCTGCTGCGCCAGTACGCGCTGGGCAGCGGCATTGCCCTGGCGCTGCTGTTCTCGGTTGCCGGCGCCTTCGTGGCGCGCATGATCACCCGCCCGCTGAAACGGTTGGCGCGCTCGGCGCGCGCACTGCAGGAGGGATCGGCCCAGGCCCCCATCATCGAGGGCGGGGGCAGCGGCTACGAGGAAGTGCGCGAGCTGGCCGATTCGCTGAACCACCTGGTGCAGGACCTGATCCGGCGCAGCAGCGAGCTGGAACTGCTGAACGCGACGCTGGAGCGGCGCGTCGGCGAGCGCACCAACGAGCTTGCGGCGGCGCTGGCGCAGGTGCAGGTCAACGAGCAGCGCATCCATACGATCATCGACACGGCGCAGGATGCCTTCATCGGCGTGAGCCTGGACGGGCGCATCGTCGACTGGAATACCCAGGCGCGGGCCATGTTCGGCTGGAGCCGGAGCGAGGCGATCGGCAAGCCGGTCGAGCTGACCGTGCCGGAACGCTACCGCTTCAGCGTGCGCAAATCGCTCGACCGCTTCGCCGAGACGGGCGAGCTGGGCCTGCTGGGCCAGCGCGTGGAGCGCATCGTCAGCGACCGCAACGGCAACGAGATCCCCGTCGAACTGACCTTGGGCCTGGTGGCGAGCGGTACGCGGCCGTTCTTCAGCATCTTCCTGCACGATATCTCGATGCGCAAGAAGGTCGAACGCATGAAGGACGAGTTCATCGGCACCGCCTCGCACGAATTGCGCACGCCGCTGACGTCGATGCGGGTCTCGCTGTCGCTGCTGGCGCAGGGCACGGTGGCCACGCTCGAGCCCGAGGTGCAGGAACTGGTCGACATCGCGCACCGGCACTGCGAACGCCTGGTGCGCCTGGTGAACGACATGCTGGACGTGCAGAAGATCGAGGCCGGCGGCTTGCAGCTCAACAGGCGCCGCGAAATGGTATTGCCTCTCGTACAGGAAGCCATCGTCGCCATGCGCGGCTTCGGCCAGGAACGCCACATCGCCCTCTAGTGCGAATGCCCGGGCGGCTGCGGCGAACTGGAAGCGGAGCTCGACCACGACCGCCTGCTGCAGGTGTTGACGAACCTGCTGTCGAACGCGATCAAGTTCTCGCCGCCGGACAGCCGTGTCGTCGTGCGCATCGAGCGCCGCCCGAACGGACTGTCGGACGTGCTGCGCTTTTCCGTGATCGACCACGGCAGCGGTATTCCGGACACGTTCCGCGAGCGCATCTTCCAGCGCTTCGCGCAGGCCGGCAGTGCCGGCGGCAGTGGCCTGGGCCTGTCGATCTGCAAGGGCATCGTCGAGGAGCACGGCGGCAGCCTGTCGTTCACGAGCGTGGAAGGCCAGGGCACCAGCTTCCACGTCGACCTGCCGGCCGGCACCCCGGCCCCGGCCCTGCCGCGCGAGGACGCCGCGGCCGCCTGACGCTCAGCGCCCCGGGGGGGCCGGCCGCCCCTGGCGGGCGGCCCG
>CAUSCY010000105.1:0-8261 GCA_963529995.1 uncultured Massilia sp.
CGTACAATTCGGCTTCCAGCCCTACGTTTTGAGTTTTTACACGCTCTGGGCCGATTCCAGACGTTCAGAATCGCTCAGTGTATAAGCTGCCACGACGACACTAACAGCGATACCAGGCGTTCTTAACCAATCGCCGTCTGCGCAACAGCACTGCCTATCAACGTTGCCCCACACGACGTCTTCATTCCCTCGACAGCCACCTCAATGCCCATCATCGTCACAAACATCGACCCTTGAGCGATCACCGGGTCGCCGGCGCAACGGGGGCAGCTGACGCGGTGCCCGACCCCGGCTACGGGCTTACCCAGCACCAACACAAATGGATGGCCTTCAAGCACGGTGCCACCATGCGAGGTACGGTCACCAACACGGATAATCGTGTTCGAAGCCATCGCAACCTCAGCGCTGGAACAGGACAGAAAGGCGCTTGCCGTCACGTCCCGCACAAGCCCGTTCTTTCTGCTCCGGCTTCACCTTTGTGGTCAGTCCCACCCTGTGGAGCTTGCCTTCGTACGGCAGGGTTAGCGACATGGCGGGACCGTGGAACAGCACGACCTGCGGTAGTTCGCGCCCTTGCTCGTCCTCCGGATTGAACACGTTGAGCTCCACTTTCCCGCCGACCTCCTCGAACATTGCCGTGGCATGCCCCGCCAGTCGGAACTGGCATGCGCCGGCATGCTGTTCGTACACATAGTCGAAGGACGGAACACCTCTTCCGTCAACCTGCCAGTGGCTGAGCGCCAGCGTATGCTCGACACCGGACACGTTGGTCGAAAACGTTGGCGAACCTTCAAAGGCGCGAGCCAGGCTACAGCACAACAGCAATGCAAACGTCAGTGTTTTCTTCATCGTATTAGAGGATCAGCGGGTAGAAGCAGCCGTCATTGGAGAATGGTCGCTGGCAACATCATGCAGCACATAATCGTCATCATAGTCCGGATAATCGGCCGGATAGCGATACGCTACGACGAGATCCGTCGGACAGTGACTATGGCTGACCTCGTGCGCCTTTCCCTGGTTGCCGCCAAGGGTTGCAATCGACTCGCCGTCGCGGGTGATACCCGCAACGAAGGTGACATGGTAGCTTCCGCCTTCGAACTGGATAAGCGCCACGGCGCCGAGTGCTGGACGGTTGCCGCGGGTAGCACGGCCCCAGTTGCGGAACGACGCCGCCCGTGCGCTGTTCGAACCCTTGAAGCCCACCCGCCCCAGGCACCAGTTCGCGAACGCTGCACAGTAGGCGGTCTCGTCCACGGAGGCCAGTTTCTTCGGCAAGGTTGGCGTCGCCTTGAAATACTCGAGGATACGCGGGTCGTGCTGGCTGCCTGGCCGCCGCCTCACCCCTTTTTCGAACTCCTGCTGCGCGGGCACCATCCATGGAGCCCGGCTTACGTGCATCAGGTCGGTCTGCGGATGGGCCTGGGCATTACGCAGATAGACCGTGTGCAGCGCGTTGTCCTCTCCAACAGGAGCCTTTCCGGGTACGTTGCTGGATGCCGCAGCCGGACGTGCCGGCTGCGATGTTGCGGCCGGACGGCGTCCCCGCTCCTGCGTCGCGGACGCGCCCTTCACGTCGGGGATCTTCAGGATCTGGTCGGGACGAATGATAAAAGGCGATGTGATGCCGTTGAGCTTGGCGATCGCCTGGTAGCGGACACCATTGCGTGAAGCGATGAGGGCAAGGCTCTCGCCTTTCTCTACCTTGTGCATCTTGACGCCCAAGGCAGGTGCGGCCCCGGCAGGGCCATTGCTCCTCGTTTCGGCATGGGAGGCTTTTGGCGCGGGGGCAGCGCCCGGTGCAGGGAAAGGCGCGGATTTTGCGGCTGCTTTCGCGGAAGGAGCCTTGTCGTGCTCGCGGGTGCTGGTCTGTGCGGTGAAGGTCGGAGCGATCAGGGTGACGCTCTGGCCCTGGGGTGCCGTGGAACAGGAAAGCGGCTCCAGGCTGATCCATTTGTTCTGGCTAATGTCGTATACCCGCACACGCAGATCGCCGCACTGCAGCTTATGGCGCACGACGAAGCGCCCCTTCGCGCTGGTGACGATTTCGCGCTTCTTCCCGTCGAGCTCGATTTCGATCTTCGCTTCTGGAATAGGAATCCTGGCGCCATCCAGCACCTGCACGTCGATTGCAGGCAACACGGGACCGCACCCGCGGTCCTGCGCCATTTTCATCGCCTTCTTGAAGGACGGCCCTTCGATGATCCTGATAAGGGCTGTGGTGTAGTTGGAATCGGTAGCGAAGCCCGCCTCCTTGATCTTCCTGGCCTCTTCCTTGTAGTTCCCTTTGACGCCAGGTTCGTTCAGGACCGCGTAGCGTGGATTCTTTTCGAGGAAGGCCATCCTGTCCTCGAGGCTTTCCTTGTACGAGGCATAGACCCTGAAATCGTCGTCGATCCACTGCTTCTTTCCATTGACCTCCTCCCAGACACGCGCCGTTTTCTTCGGTCCGTCCCAGCCCTCCTTCGCCTTGATGTTGTAAAGGTTATTGGTTCCAGGAAGGCACTTTTCCCCCCATCCGGTTTCCTGGATCGCCTGTGCTACGATCAGCTCCCACGAGCATCCCTTTTGCTGGGAAATCATCAGGGCTGGGCAGTACAGGTCGGCGGCAAACGCGATCTTTTCCGTGTAGCCGTATGCCATCAGAACGCCCCGCCGGATCCGGAATACAGGAACACGCGCCCTTTCGCGTCGCGCGCCAGGATTGCCCACAGACCTGCGCCCGTCGCTGTAAAGTACATGGGCTCCCCAGGCACCGGCTTGACCACGTGCTCGCGCCCCGCAACGGGATCGATCGACACAAGCACGCTGCCGCTTCCCTTGCAACGTTCACGCACAGCGACCACCGATGTCCCTTGGCGGGCGACGGCAGCGGGCTCGCAGTATTCGCTCGCATAAGTGAGGGGCGCCGCTGCCTTGCCGTCCGCAGCGACGGCAACCAGCGACGTCGTCTCGCCGCTGTAGCCGAGCAAATAGCTTGTGCCATCGTCCGCGACTGCAATATTCACGCTGGTCCGCTTCACCGCAGGCGTGCGGACACTCCACGTGTATCCACCATCCGTGCGCAGGCGCGATGCCATGTACTCGCTGGTCGCCGTCCTCGCAACGGTAGCCGGGAAGAACCGCCCGGCCAGGTACACGCTGTCCCCGACGATGCGCGCGCCGAGTGGCGGGGTGTAGGCGCCATTCTTGCGCAGCAGCGGAGCGCCAACCGGTGCCAGCCGTCCATCGAGCGTAACCGTATAGGTGGCGTAGCGCTCGGTGTCTCCGTCCTGGTCGCGGGTGTAGCCCACCAGCTTCAGGCCGCTCGGACTTTCACCCATCGCATAACCATAGCGGCTCTGCCCAGGGACATCCACCTGGCGCGAAGCGAGCGCAGTACCGCGCAGGTCGAAGACGTACACGTACGCCCTGGACTGGGACTGGGGTGGAGAGGAACTCGTCGCCGCATTTGCCAGCAGGTAGACGCGGTCGGCGCCGACCACGCACTGGACGGGATCAAGCCCGGCCAGGCCGTCGGGGACCGGCACGGTTTTCTCCCAGACCAGCTTGCGGCCAGTACGGTCGGCCAGCAGCAGGCGGGTCACCGATACCCCCATGTCGTCGGTATCGACTCCGGCAACGCAGACACGGGAACCGTCCGGGGAAAAAGCCAGGCTGTGGGCGGTGAACGCCTGTCCGTCAAGCGGAAGCGCCAGGGCTTCCGGTGCTGCGGCGATGGCCGCCGGAAACGCGGACCAGATCGCCGCCACGGCAACGCATCGGGTCGCCAGTTTCGTTATCGTGTTCATCATCGGTCGTCCTAATGTCAGGTCTGGAGCGTATCGTCGGGTTCGTCCGTCTCGGCGTCGGCTATCGGCTCATGGTCATAGTCGAATACCACCTCGGGAGTATCTTCCGGCACGTCGATACCATCGGGCCGGTCGAACACCAGCTGCTCCCACTTGCCACCATTGACATCGACCTCGACGTGCGCGGGCTCGCCGCTGTCCGTAAACAGCGGCTTCGACTTGCCCTCGGAATCGAACGCACCACTACCCAGCACCTGGCCGGTGCGCGAGTAGAACTTGTATTTCAATGTACGCGTGCCGGACGGCAGGTCCCACAGTGCGGGGTCGACGAAGACCTGCTGGCTGAATCTCTTGGGAATACCCTGCTCGAAAGCTGTCTGGTTGACGGCTGCGAGATTCTTCGGCCCCTCGATCTTGTGCTGGCCTGCGTACGACACCCAGAGACCACCGGTTCCGTGTTCGATGCCCTTCGCATTGATCCGCAAGTAGCTGCCGCCCGCATTCAGCAGGATCTCCTTCGCAGCGGTAATCTCGATATTCGCCTTTGTACTGATCAGCTTCAGCACCTGCTCCGCGATGACCTCGACGTTATCGCTCTGGGCCTGAATTTCGACTTTTCCGCGCGCAGCGACCAGCTTCATGCCTGCTTTCGATACGAACAGGCTGATTTTCTCCGCGACGCTCGCGAAGAGGCTTTTCCCCGCAGCCAGGGAAATATGACCGCCGCCAGTGAGTGCCACGTGCTCGCCGCTCTGCACATGGGTGCTCTGCGGGGTGCTGGTCGCAATGCCCGCAGGGCTGGACAATACGAGCTGGGGCGTCGCGAATTCGTTTCCTGGACCCTCGCCGCGGATCGCCTCGTTCTGGGCGCGTACCGCCTCACCCACATCCTCCTGATCCGTGCCGGACTGCTGCGCCTGCCGCTGCCGGGCATCTTCCGCGCGCTGCCGGTGAAGCGCCGCGCCACTGCTGAGCTGCGCCTGCGTCTCGCCCATATCCTTCGTATGCCCGGCCGCCTGGCGCCGCAACTCCGTCGTTACCAGCATCCCCTTGCCGGCGCGTAGCGTGCCCCAGGCTTCGGTGGCAAGTTCGAACCCTTCGCCCCGCAGGTCCTTGCGGCCACCGTTGTCCTCGATGCGGGCAATATGGCCGAGGGACAGCTGGCTATGCGCGTGGTCGCTCTTGAGCTGGGCCTGGATACGCTCGTAGGTGTCGTCCAGCACAAGATGATTGCTGCGCCCACCCGCGGCATTCCCGCCGTCAGGAGCCAGTTCGCGGCTGCGCATGCCGCTGAGCGCCTGCTGCGTCGGCAACGACCAGGGCGGCCTGTGCGTCTCGTTGAATACCGTGCCCGTTACTACCGGACGGTCGGGCGAACCGCCCAGCCATTGCACGATGACCTCGGACCCCACGCGCGGGAGTGCAGCAACGCCAAGTTCCGCCCCGCCCCAGGGGCTCGCCACGCGAAGCCATGCGGAGCTGCGCTCGTCGTTAGCTCCAATACGGTCCCAATGGAACTGGACGCGGATCCGCCCATAGTCATCGGTATGGATGCTGTCCGGGCCATTGGGACCGACGACAGTCGCCGTCTGCGGCGACGTGATGCGCGTCTCGACGCTGTTTCGCCCTCGTCCAGGCCGCCAGGGAACCGTGCGGCGCAGGCATTCGACACGATTCCGGTAGTCACCGCCAGACGACCGCTCCTGCGCGGGATGAAGGTAATTATTGCTCGCCTCGTGCACTACGGAGACGACAAGGAACGCGCTACGGTTAGGATCATCCTGATCGTCGAAATGACCGGTCAGCTCGAACCACCGGCCCGGCTGCAGCCGGCGGCAGTTGCCGGCGCCATTGAAATGCTTGCCGCGTGCCTCGATCTCTTCCATCCTGAGGCGCGCTATCCGGTACGCGTCGTCGCCGCTTGCAAATGCGTATGCACCGGCATACTCGTAGGATTCCGCCGGATGCACCGCGCCTTGCCGGTTCAGCGTCGGAACGTTCAGGTGGGCTGGTGCTGGATGCTTGAAGTCGAAACTGCCCAGCGCCACGGCGCTGGCGACGACCTGACGCGAAGGCGACCATTCTCCCAGCCCATCCTCCTCGATGGCGCCGCCGTGGCGCTGGAACGGGACGGCCGTTACGCCATCGATCGGCGGTGCAGCCGTCGTGTCGTCGCAAAGGACCAGCATGTGGCCGGTTGCACTGTGTTCGTACCAGTAGCTCCAGCCCGCCGCCTCCCACCGGCGGTGCAGGTAGTTGTGGTCGCTCTCGTCGAACTGGCAGGCGTTGGTCAACGGTGGGTCATCCCCTCCGATGCGGCAGTCCCAGGACGGCAGCGTTCCATAGTCCTCGAACATGCTTTCGGTCTGTTCGCGGAGGTTTTTTCCGTGGAACAGGTAATTGTCCTTGCGTAGCCTCAGGTAGGCCAGCCACGGCGCAAGCACCGCTTCGTAGAAGGCAATGCCGCCGTCAGTACGCACCAGCCGAAAGCCGAATACATGGCCGCTGAAGTGGCGTAGCGAACCATCTGCCCGCACCAGCTCGACACACATCAGCCTGCCCATGATGTCTTTCAACGCCAGCGATGCGTCGTTGGAGAGTAGTTCTACCGTGAACTCAAAATCCCGGGACATTGCCTCGGCTGCGTGCAACCGGTTGGGCAGCAAGAGAGCCGGAGGCCCATCCGACTGGGGGAACGATAGTCGTAGAATGCGGTTGTTCTGGCGCTGGTCAATGAGGTCCTGCAGGATCTGCATGGTTATATTCAGCAGCGAATGTCAATTAATGTGTCCGCGCAAATATTACCTCACAGTAAAAATTAACAGCAACACGATTGCGTTGCATCAGGAACAACCCTCCCAGCCGATTACCGCGACATGTTATGTGCCGTGGATATATGCGGTAAAGAAACACCGGAACCGCGGATTCGCACAGGCTTTGTTGCATAAATCAGTTGAGCGCGTAAAACCCCCAAACCCAAGACGGATTTACGGCATGGTCACCGCCACCGTCGTGGGCGTACCCTACCGCGTGAAGCGATTGAGGATGGCGGCACGGACGTGCAACTCGGCGACCTGGCGGTCGAAGTCACGCGCCATGACGCGTTCACCAAGCAGCTTGAAGCAACGCATTTTGGTCTCGACAAGGCTGCGCCAATGTATCCGCTCCACTTTTCCAAATCTTCCGGCCAAGCCGGCGGGTTGCCGACAGGATGGCATTGCGCGCTTTGGCACCAGGACGCTGGCCCTTCCACGGCTTGGCATTCTTGCGCGCCGAGATGAATGCCTGTGCGCCACGTTGCGCAATCGCTTCGTGGCAGCCTTTCGTGTCGTAGGCGCCGTCGCCGCTGACGGTCGCGACAACCTCTTCCACCGGTATCTGCTCGAGCAAGCACGGTAACATCGGGGCATCGCCGGTAGCATTATCGGTCACCTCGATCGCCCGGATTTCCAGCGTGTCTGTGTCGATGCCAAGGTGGATCTTGCGCCATTGGCGACGGTAGTCGGCGCCGTGCTTCTTCGTTTTCCACTCGCCTTCCCCCAGTATCTTGATTCCCGTACTGTCGACCAGCAGGTGCAATCCCGTCGTCGTCGGCTGGGCCCCGATGTTACCGAAAGATGCTTCTGGTGCCGGCTAACCGTGCTGAAGTCGGGCACTTGCCAGTCCAGTCCGGCCAGCGCGAGCAGGCTCTGCGTGATGCCCATGGCCTGACGCAGGGAAGATCGAACAGGCCCTTGACGGTCAGGCAGAACTGGATAGCTGTCTCGCTGGACTTCCGACTGCGACCCCGCCTGCCACTTGCACTGCCGCGCCAACACATCTCCTTGTCCAGTCAGATCAGCAGCGATCCACGGGCTTTCAATGCCGCGTTGTAGTCTTTCCAGTTGGTCGTTCGGTACTTCGGTTTTGCAGGGGCCGTCATGCCCTCAGTTTACCCTGTGCGCCACGCTGGCCGCTGAAAGCCAATTTTTGCAACAAAGCCGAGATAGCCGTTCACTCCATGCTTGATCGTACGCACTTCCTTCTTCAACGGCCTGCTAAGCCGCTAACAATGCGTTCTAAGTGCGCTCTCGCCGATGCCGAATATGATTTACCGAAGTTGGAGAATATAAGAACAAAACGGGCCTCGATGGAGGCCCGTCCGCTTACTATTTGGAGGCGAGGACGGGAGTCGAACCCGTCTAGACGGCTTTGCAGGCCGCTGCATAACCGCTTTGCTACCTCGCCCGAGGTGTTTGACGATGCTGACATGGCGGGTTAGCGGACCACATCGGCACGGGAAGGAGCTTCCCTGAAATCTGGAGCGGGAGAAGAGTCTCGAACTCTCGACCTCAACCTTGGCAAGGTTGCGCTCTACCAACTGAGCTACTCCCGCATGGAGTTACTGCCAACAACAAAACATCTAATCGGTACTGCTTTGGAGCGGGAGAAGAGTCTCGAACTCTCGACCTCAACCTTGGCAAGGTTGCGCTC
>CAUSCY010000106.1:0-8142 GCA_963529995.1 uncultured Massilia sp.
GCCACCACCGGCTCGGCCACCGCGGGCACGGCAACGGCCGGCGCCGGCGGCGCGGGCGGTGCCGGCGGCACCTCGACCGGCGGCGCAGGCGGCTCGCTGGCCTCGATCACCACCGGCTACGGCGTCGGCGGCAACGGCGGCGACGGCATGGGCGGCAACGGCGGCTCGAACTCGGTCAATGCCGGCACGTTCAACCTGTCGAACACGATGGGCAGCGCAGGCTCGGGCGCAGCGGGCATCACCGTGATCAGCCAGAACAGCGGCATCTCGTCCCTGGTGCAGCAGAGCGTCAACGTCCAGAGCAATATGAACGTGGGCGGCGCGCAGTAATCCAGCAAGCAGCAAGCAGCAAGCAGCAAGCCAGCATCAAGCAACTGCCGCCGTGCCTCCGGGCACGGCGGTATGTGTGGCAACCGGGGGATCTCCATGCAGCAAGCAACCCAGCAATTCGTCGTCCGCGCCTGCGCGACCGCCCTGTTCGCGGCGTGCACGGCCGCAGCGTATGCGGCACCGGACGAATCCATCGATGCACGCACGGCAGCGGCCCGTTCGCTGTTCACGCCGGCGCACGCGATCAGCGCACCGGCACCGGCAACACAGCAGCGTCAGCACGGCACCGAGGATGACGCCGAACGCGACGCCTACCTCGAGGGCCAGCGCGGCGGCACCGACGTCCACAACAACGCGAACATCGACGGCAGCGTGGCCAACAACACGGCCACCAATGTCGTCACCGGCAACAACACGATCGACAGCGGCTCCTTCGCCAATATGTCCGGGATCCCGGTGGTGATCCAGAACAGCGGCGCCAACGTCCTGATCCAGAACGCCACCATCATCAACCTGCAGTTCAAATGACTTCACGCGCACTCATCCTGCTGTGCGCGCTGCTGGGCGGCGCCGGCGTACGCGCGGCCGACCTGGACACCGCCGCCGCCCGCTTCCACGTTCCCGTGCACAGCCTGAAGGAACTCCGCTTCATCTCGACCATCCGCCAGCAGTACGACTTCAGCTGCGGCTCCGCCGCGCTGGCCACCCTGCTGAGCAACCATTACGGCTACCCGGTCAGCGAGACCACCGCCTTCCAGTCGATGTGGGCGCATGGCGACCAGGCCAAGATCCGCAAGGAAGGCTTTTCGCTGCTCGACATGCAGAGATACCTGGCGACGATCGGCTTCAAATCCGACGGCTTCCGCCAGCCGCTGGAAAAACTGGCCGAGGCTAAGCTGCCCGCCATTGTCCTGATCTCCGAGAAGGGCTACAACCACTTCGTCGTCGTCAAGGGCTTCCAGGACGGCCGCATCCTGCTGGGCGACCCGTCCAGCGGCACCCGCGCGATCACGCGCGAACAATTCGAATCCATCTGGCCGACCCGCCTGCTGTTCGTGATCCACGAATCGCCGACCCGGCCGCAATTCAATCTCACCGCCGACTGGCGTGCCGCGCCGCGCGCGCCGCTGGCCGACGCCGTGACCCGGACCGCCCTCGACATCAGCAGCCTGCCGAAATTCGGCCCCGGGGATTTTTGACAGGAGACTTCATGCGCCCTTCCTTCCAGATCGCCTGCCTGCTGGCCGGCGCGGCGCTCGCAGGCCAGGCCGTGGGCCAGGCCACGCCCGGCGATGGTAGCGCGCCGTTCGACGCCGGCAACGCAGTCGCGGCCGAATCGCTGGACGGCTACCGCGGCGGCTTCGTCACCGACACGGGCCTCGCGGTGTCGCTGGGCCTGGAGCGCATCACGACCATCAACGGCGCCGTCGCCGACAGCAGCAAGATCGATTTCGGCGACCTGGGCAAGCTGACGGCCGGCCAGACCACGCTGTCGGCCGACTCGCTGAACCAGCTGCGCCTGATCCAGAACGGCGGCGGCGCGACCGTCGGCGTCGACTTCGGTCCGAACGCCCTGGGCGGCACCGTGATCCAGAACAGTCTGAACAATCAGGTTATCAATAATTCAACTATTATCAATGCCAGTGTGGATGCCCGTGGGCTATTGCAGTCCATGAACTTCCAGAACACCCTGTCGAATGCATTGAACAGCGCCGCCACCGGCAGGTGACGGCGCACTACCGGAGACATCGCATATGCAAAGAAGTCCGCTGTACAGCATGATCGGCCTCAGCGTGGCCCTCGCCTGCCTTCCTGCGGAAGCGCAGACAGGCCCCGAACTGCTGGAACAATTGAAGGTCATGCGGCAGCAGCTCGAACAACAGCGCGCACGCGTCGACGAACTCGAGCGCCAGCTGCGCGCCAGCGGCACCCAGGATGCGGGCAGTCCCGCCAGCGGCGGCCAGCTCGACGTGCTGCGCGGTACGGGACCGACGGTGGCGGCGCCGCAGGCCGCAAGCAACGGCGCCCCGATGGACGCCCTGCGCGGCACCGGCGGCGCGCCGCAGGAAGGCTTGCCGGCGCCCGTCACCGGCAGCAACTCCGCCAACGTCGCCGCGCCGCAGCCCGTCGTCGCCAGCCAGCCGACCCAGGTCGGGCAGGCGCCGCAGCCGGGCCAGGGCCAGAGGACGCCGGAAGTGGCGCCCATCTTCGAGACGCCGGGCGTCCTGACCCCGCGCGGGCGCGGCGTGTTCGAACCGGCCGTGCAGTACGGCTATTCCTCGAGCAACCGGGTCGCCCTGGTCGGCTATACGGTCATTCCCGCCCTGCTGATCGGCCTGCTGGACGTGCGCGAAGTGAAACGCAACACGACCACCGGCAGCGCCACCTTCCGCTACGGCGTCACGAACCGTTTCGAAGTCGAAGGCAAGATCCCCTACGTCTACCGCAGCGACTCCACCGTCTCGCGCGAGCTGTTCACGGGCACCGCCGCCGAGCGCGCCTTTGACACCAGCGGCAAGGGCATCGGCGATATCGAGGTGGCCGCGCGCTACCAGCTCAACGACGGTGGCATCGACAAGCCCTATTACATCGCCGGCCTGCGCTTCAAGTCGCGCACGGGCCGCGACCCGTTCGAGGTGGTCACCGACTGCCAGACGCGCTGCCTGGGAGAAAACGTCACCGGCACCGGCCTGCCGCTCGACCTGCCCACGGGTTCCGGCTTCTATTCGCTGCAGCCCAGCCTGACCTGGCTGCTGCCGTCGGATCCGGCGATCTTCTTCGGCACCTTCAGCTACACCCACAACTTCAAGCGCGACGACGTCTACCGCACCGTGCGCGAAGGCGGCCGCGAGCTGCTCGGCGAGATCAAGCCAGGCGACGTGTTCGGCTTCAACATCGGCATGGGCCTCGCGCTGAACGAGCGCGCGTCGTTCAGCATCGGCTACGACCACAGCTCGGTCTCGCGCATGAAGCAGAACGGCCAGGTAATCCCGGGCTCGGTGCGCATCCAGCTCGGCACCCTGCTGCTGGGCGGCTCCTACCGCATCAACAACAAGCGCACGCTGAACGTGTCAGTGGGCGCGGGCATGACGCGGGATACGCCGGATGTGACGCTGATGTTGAGGATGCCGTTCTCGTTCTGAGAACGGCTACCCAAAAAACCGTCGTCCCTGCGCAGGCAGGGACCCAATTTCTGTTCGCGTCACTTAAACGCTTGCAAAATTAGGTCCCTGCCTGCGCAGGGACGACGTGCTTGTGCTCCCGCTTAAATGTAGTAGATCGCAGCAGCCAGGCCCACGATCAGGCCGACCTTCGTGACCTTGTAGGCAGTCTTGTTCCACGCCTTGTAGCTACGGCGGTACTGCCCCATCACGTGCGAGATGCGGAACAGCTTGCTGACGAGGCCGATCTGGTCGCCCGTCTCGTTGGGCGAGGCGGCCGCCGTCATCATCGTGCGGCCCAGCCAGCGGTTGACGGCCTGGGTCCAGCGGTAGCGCATCGGGCGCTCGACGTCGCAGAACAGGATCACGCGGTCGCTCGAGCTCGTATTCTCGGCCCAGTGCAGATAGGTCTCGTCGAAGATGACGGGCTGGCCGTCGCGCCAGCTGTGGCGTTCGCCGTCCACTTCGATGAAGCAACGGTCGTCGTTCGGCGTGGCCAGGCCCAGGTGGTAGCGGATCGAACCGGCAAACGGGTCGCGGTGCAGGTTCAGCTTCGCGCCCGGCGGCAGTTCGGCGAACATCGCCGCCTTCACCGACGGGATGCCGGCCAGCAGCGCGTGCGTCTTCGGGCACAGGCGTTCGGCGGACGGGTGGCTCGCGTCATACCATTTCAGGTAGAAACGCTTCCAGCCCGTCTTGAAGAAGGAATTGAAACCGGCGTCGTTGTTCTCCTCGGACGCCTTGATCTTCTTGAGCTCGATGAGCTTCAGGGCTTCCTCGCGGATCACGGGCCAGTTTTCCTGCAGCACTGCCAGTTCCGGGAACTCGCGCACGGGGATGTACGGCGTGCTCGGCACGCGCGAAAAGAAGTGCATGAAGACATTGATCGGCGCCATGAACGACGAATGGTCGAACAGCTGGCGGCCGATCGGCAGGCGGACCTTACCCCGGAAATGAATATGCAGAATGGAAAGGATAAGAAAACCGACGATTGCCCACTTCATTGTGCCCCCAGCGCCCCGCCGCGTCGTGCGGCGGGAGATCATGATCGAAGGCCGCTAGGATAGCATATGGACGGGACGGACGTGGGCCGGCCGCCCCCTTCGCAGAGCGGCCAGCGCACGGTTGGCGACTTGTCGCGTGCTGGCGACAAGGCATGGTGGGCATGTGATGCCCACCCTACATATCATCGCCGGCCTAGGGTGGGCATCATATGCCCACCATGACCGGACGCTGGCTTAATGCAGCACCGAGGTGACCGCATAGCCTTTTTCGGACAACTGGCCGGACAGATTGTCGATATCGTAATCCTCGATCCGTTCGGCGTCGTCTTCGACTTCGACGGCACGGGCTTCGACTTCCCAGTCCGTGTTGGTCGCTTCCTCGGGGATATTGCGGGTCTCGGGGACAGCGAGATACGAGAACTTGCCGTCGGTTTCAGCTCTGCGGTAGATGTCCAGGCGCATATCATTTCCTTTCAAAGCATGGCTGTCGAATGATAGCCATCGGTGGGACCAAGATAGGCGAATGCTTGACCAGCGTCTGTTAATCCACGCACACTGCCTTGCCATCCGCCATCATCGGCCGCCGAGCACCCGGGCCGGCAGCATGACGATGGCGCGCAGCAGCTCGAAGACGGCCTCGACGCCGATGCCGACGAGCCGGAACGGCAGCAACAGCAACCAGAACAGCGGATACAGCACCAGCGCCAGCAGTGCCAGCGGCCAGCACAGGAACAGCAGCAGCAACCAGGCCAGGAATCCAAGCATCGTACGCTCCTTCGCGGGGAAAATCAGCAGGTGGTCGTACTGTAGGTGCTATCTGGGAATGGGGCAATGCGGATGCGATGGAGGGTCGCAGCGGGGGATGAGCGGGGGAAAATGGGGGATGAGCGGCGCATCCCCGCGGAAATTCAGCCCCTGTCTGCGCAGGGGCGACGCGTCGGCGTTTCGGCGGTGTCAGGCGTAGATGGCAGCGCCCGGGGCTTCGGCCTGGTCGCGCTCCTCGAAGCGGGCGACGAGGTCGACGCGCATCGTGGCTTCCAGTGAGGGCAGCGAGCCGCCGGCGCGGTAGGAGAACGAGACCTGCACGACGTCGCCCGGCTGCACGTCGATGGGCTGGGCCAGCGGCAGCATCATGTAGTGGTTCAGCCAGTCGATGGTGGTGCCGTATTCCTCGATGATCGACAGCACGTTCTTGGTGATGAAGCGCAGCGCGTTCAGGCGGCCGGCGCTCTCGACCATGAAGCGGCCTTCCCAGGCGATCGCGCTGTCGACCGGCTGGTTGAAGTCCATGATGCTGTACACGGCCGGCTGGGCCAGTTCGGTCGTGCCCGGCGAGATCACATTGGTCGGCTGGAACTGCACGATCGGCGCGTGGAAGCCTTCGAAGTCGTACTCCTGCTGCAGCGGCTGGACGGCCATGATGATGGCTTCCGGCAGGAAGATCGGCAGCGGGCCGCCGAAGCGTGCCTGGTAGCGGCGCTTGAACGATTCGATCACCTCGACCTGCTTTTCGCGCAGCATGCCGACGTGGATCATCTCGCAGATCACGATGTCGACCGGTTCCGGCGGCAGGTACTCGAAGGCGTCGGCGTGGATCACCTCGACGCGCTCGCCGTTCTTGTTCATCGCCAGGAAGCGGCGCGCCTCGCGCACCATGTCCGGATTGAATTCGACGCAATACACTTTCGACGCCTGCTGCGCCGCGAAGAACGAGAGCACGCCGGTGCCGCCGCCCAGTTCCAGCACCTTCATGCCAGGCTTGACGGCATG
Organism: uncultured Massilia sp.; assembly: GCA_963529995.1. GTDB lineage: Bacteria > Pseudomonadota > Gammaproteobacteria > Burkholderiales > Burkholderiaceae_D > Telluria. Next base: position 6,266 of record CAUSCY010000106.1, read on the forward strand.
GCTGATGGCCGCCTTGAAGCTGTGCATGCGGTTCTGGTCCATCAGCATATTGTGATGGTAGTGGACCGGAATAAATTGGCCGAGGTAGCAGCTCTCGATTTCGCGTTCGTTCAGCATATCGTTCCTTGTAGTGAGCCGCGCATCGGGCCGGCACCGGTGTTGATTTGACCGGTGAATTATCTACAGGAAACAGTTGTTTCGAAGCGTGGAGGTGACGGGGAAAAAGCCGTCAATTCGCCTGTTCGCCCTTGGGCCGCTCGGCGGCGCGCGTGGCCAGCGCCTGGGCGATGGAGCCGTGGCCGGCGCGTTCGGCGATCTGGGCGGCCGTCAGCCCTTCCCCATTCTTCAGGCGCACGTCGGCGCCGCGGTCGACGAGGAACAGCGCGCTGTCCTCGTGCCCTTCGCGCACGGCCATCATCAGGGGCGTGAAGCTGCCGCTGGCCGCCGGCGAACGCGCATCGATGCGGGCGCCCCGTTCGAGCAGCGTGGCCGCGATGCCGTCGTCGCCGGCCGCCGCCGCGTAATGCAGCGGGGTCCAGCCTTCGCGGTTGACGGCCGCGCCCTTGGCCAGCAGCATGTCCACGGCCGCGGCGTTGCGTTTGTAGGCCGCCATCATCAGTGCCGTGTTGCCGTTGGGCGCCGTCGCTTCGATGCGGATGGCCGGGTGCGCCAGCAGCACGCGCAGCGCACCCATCGAGCCCTCGCGCACGGCCAGCACCAGCGCAGGTTCGCCGGCGCGGCTGAGTTCGTTCGGATCGACGCCGCGGTCGAGCTGGGATTTCACGCCCCGTCCATCGTCCATCTCGACGGCGCGCAGGAACGCGGTCACCTGGTCGGCGGTGGCAGCCTGCGCCAGGCGGTCCAGGCCGTCGAAGGCGACGGTGGCGAAGGCAACGAGCGAAGCAGCGAGAAAGGTGCGGCGGGTCGTCATGTCGTCAGCTCCTGGCAGCCTTGAACAGCGTGAAGAAATTCTCCGTGGTGCGATCCGCCACTTCGCGCAGCGGCACGTCCTTCAGCGTGGCCAGGAACTCGGCCACGTGCGGCACGAAGCCCGGCTCGTTGACCTTGCCGCGGTAGGGCACGGGCGCCAGGTAGGGGGAATCGGTCTCGATCAGGATGCGCTCGAGCGGCAGCGCCTGCGCCACCGCCTGCAATTCCTTGGCGCTCTTGAACGTGACGATGCCGGAGAACGAGATATAGAAACCCATCTCGATGGCCGCCTGCGCGACCTCGAGCGACTCCGTGAAGCAGTGCATCACGCCGGCCACGCCGCCCTGGTCGACGCCGGCGCCCTCTTCCTGCAGGATGCGGATCGTGTCGGCGCTCGCCGAGCGCGTATGGATGATCAGTGGCTTGCCCGTTTCGCGCGAGGCGCGGATGTGCGTACGGAAGCGCTTGCGCTGCCATTCGAGGTCGCCTTGGAGGCGATAGTAATCGAGGCCCGTCTCGCCGATGGCGATGACCTTCGGGTGGTCGGCCAGCGTGACCAGCTGCTCGACGGTGGGTTCGGGCGTGTCTTCGTAGTCGGGATGGACGCCGACCGAGGCATAGATATGCGGATATTGCTCGGCCAGTGCGAGCACGCCGGGAAAGTCCGGCAGGTCGACGGACACGCACAGCGCGTGCGTGACCTTGTTGTCCGCCATCTTGGCGAGAATCTCCGGCATGCGCGCGGCAAGCTCGGGGAAATTGATGTGGCAGTGGGAGTCGATGTACATGCCGACATTGTACAAGACGACGATGGGAGGTGCAGTGCGCCTCCCATCGTCGCCCCCGGCGGGGGCGGGGGCCCCATTTTGGGGTGGCGGCCGCAAAAATGGGCCCCCCCCCCGCCCGGGGGGCGGGGTGTAGGGGGCGGGGCACCCCGCGTCCCCACA
>CAUSCY010000107.1:0-8115 GCA_963529995.1 uncultured Massilia sp.
TGCAGGACCAGGCATCGCGCCTGGCCCAGGCCGTGGGCGTGTTCAAGGTCGAGGCTGCAGCAGCGGCCCCGCGCACGGCCCTCGTCGTTTCCTGAACGACGGCGCCCGGCTCCCGCCGGGCGCTTTTTATAGCCGTCCGCCCCTCCTCGCGGCCGTTGTTGCCGCGATCGCACCTATCTCGCCAGCCATACAATTATTTCTGTCATATTGTGTTGCGTCAAAGCATCGATAAATACAATTGGAGAGATTTATTGTCGTAAAGAATCATAGAATGACTCTGGATATTTACACCAAGACAGGGATTCATTCATGGCTTCACTTGCACATCTGAGTATCGGAAAACGGCTGGCGGCGGGCTTCGCGCTCGTACTGGCAATGACGCTGGCGATCGCCGCCGCCGGCATCTGGCACCTGCGCGCGATGGCCGCCGACACGCGCGCGATGATGGACGTGCCGATGGCGAAACAGCAGATGATCGCCGAGTGGCGCACCCAGACCTTCGGCGCCGTGCGCCGCACGATCGCCGTCGTCAAGAGTTCCGACGCCAGTCTGGCCGGCTTCTTCAAGCAGGATGCCGAGATGACGGCCAATCGCGCTACCGAGCTGATGAAGAAGATCGAGCCGCTGCTGTCGAACGACAAGGAAAAGGCGCAGTTCTACAAGATCAACGACCTGCGCAAGGTCTACGCGGCCGCCAAGGAAGGCGCCGTGAAAGCCAAGGCGAGCGGCGATGCCGACGAAGCCACCCGCCTCCTCGAGAAGGAATTCCTGCCGGCCGCCAAGGCCTACGAAGGCGCCGTCGGCGTGCTCGTCGACATGCAGCGCGACCAGATCGCCGCCAGCGCCGTCGCCATCGAAGCGACCATCACCAGGAGCGCCGGCACCATCGCCATGCTCAGCGCCGGCGCCCTCCTGATCGGCGTCGTTTGCGCCTGGTTCCTCACGCGCGGCATCGTGCGTCCGATCCGCGAAGCGGTCGAACTGGCAGAAGCCGTCGCGGGCGGCGACCTGACCCGCCGCATCGCCACCAATGATCACCGCGACGAGACCGGCGCCCTGCTGCGCGCCCTGCACCACATGAACGACAGCCTCGTGCGCATCGTCACCGAAGTGCGTGGCGGTACCGGCGCCATCCACGGCGCGGCCGGCGAGATCGCCAGCGGCAACCTCGACCTGTCGAGCCGGACCGAACAGCAGGCCGCCGCCATCGAAGAGACGGCGGCGTCGATGTCGCACCTGACCGATACCGTGCGCCAGAATGCGGACAATGCGCGCCAGGCCAACCAGCTCGCGATCAGCGCATCGCAAGTGGCGGTGCAAGGCGGCACGGTGGTCAGCGAAGTGGTCACCACGATGAACGCGATCAACGATTCGTCGAAGAAGATCGTCGACATCATCACCGTCATCGACGGCATCGCGTTCCAGACCAATATCCTCGCCCTGAACGCAGCCGTGGAAGCGGCCCGCGCCGGCGAACAGGGCCGCGGCTTCGCCGTCGTGGCGGGCGAAGTGCGCACGCTGGCCCAGCGCTCGGCCGCCGCCGCCAAGGAGATCAAGGAATTGATCGGCAATTCGGTCGCCAAGGTCGACGCGGGCTCGAAGCTCGTCGACCAGGCGGGCAGTACGATGGAGCAAGTCGTCGCGTCGATCCAGCGCGTGACGGACATCATGGCCGAGATCTCGTCGGCCAGCCAGGAACAGAACGACGGCATCCAGCAGGTGAACGGCGCCATCGGCCAGATGGACGAAAGCACGCAGCAGAACGCGGCGCTCGTCGAGGAAGCGGCGGCGGCGGCCGGCTCGCTGCAGGACCAGGCATCGCGCCTGGCCCAGGCCGTGGGCGTGTTCAAGGTCGAGGCCGGCCTGGTTTCCGGGGCGGCACCGGCACGGACCGCTGTCGTGCCGGCGGCGAGCCGTCCGGCGCCGGCGCGTGCGCCGTTGCGTGTCGCGCCTTCCCGCAAGAGCGCTTCGCCCAAGGCGGCCAGCCAGGTCGCCCGCAAGGAGCCCGTCGCTGCCGGCGACGAGTGGGAAACCTTCTGATCGCTTCCTCGCCGGGCACCGCGGTGCCCGGCCTCTCTTCCCGCATCCCTCGTTTAACGACAAATAGCGTTGTCTTTAAACACCACTAATCACAAAAATTCCTTTTGGTAATGTTTCTTGCGGGTAAACATCCTTAGAATGGGCGGCAAACAACACCAGCCTGCAGAAAGGGATGTACTGTGAGAAATCTTAGTATCGGTAAGCGCCTCGGCATGGGATTCACCCTGATCCTCGCCATCACGGTGGCGATCGCCTCGTTCGGCATGTGGCGCACGCATCAGGTAGCGGAATCGACCCGCGCCATGGCCCTCCCCCTCAAAAAAGAGCGCCTGATCACCGACTGGAACACCCAGATCTTCGGCGCCATCCGCCGCACCGCGGCCATCGTCAAGAGCAGCGATCCCTCCTTGATCGCCTATTTCAAGGATGACGCCAGCGCCACCACCGGCAAATCGGCCGAGCTGCTGAAACAGATCGAACCGCTGCTGACCGACGCCGACGAGCAGGCGCTCCTGAAGCAGATCGCCGAACAACGCACGCTGTACCGCACCTATACCAACTCCGCGATGAAGGCCAAGGCCGGCGGCGACGAAGCGCAGGCGGTCAAGATCCTCGACGAATCGTTCACGCCGACGGCGAAGCGCTTCCAGGCCCTGCTCGACCAGTTGATCGAACTGCAGCACAGCAAGATGGATGCCCACAGCGAAGCGATCCTGCGCAACCAGACGACGACCGTCGAACTGATCGCCATCCTCACCGCCTGCGCGGTCGCCATCGGCGCCTTCTCCTCGTGGCAGCTGACGCGCGGCATCGTGGTGCCGATCCGCGAAGCGGTGGGCGTGGCCGAGGACGTCGCCGGCGGCAACCTCACCTGCCGCATCGACCCGCAAGGCAAGGACGAGACGGCTGCCCTGCTGCGCGCGCTGCGCCACATGAACGACAGCCTGGTAGGCATCGTGAGCCAGGTGCGCGGCGGCACCGACACCATCGCCACCGCATCGAGCCAGATCGGCGCCGGCAACCTGGACCTGTCCAGCCGCACCGAAGAACAGGCCAGCGCGCTCGAGCAGACGGCCGCGTCGATGGAAGAACTGACGACCACCGTGCGCCAGAACGCGGACAATGCGCGCCAGGCCAACCAGCTGGCCATTGCCGCCTCGCAGGTGGCGACCCAGGGCGGCGCCGTGGTCGGTGAAGTCGTCACCACGATGAATGCGATCAATGAATCGTCGAAGAAGATCGTCGACATCATCACCGTCATCGACGGTATCGCCTTCCAGACCAATATCCTGGCCCTGAATGCGGCCGTGGAAGCGGCGCGTGCCGGCGAACAGGGCCGCGGCTTCGCCGTCGTGGCGGGCGAGGTGCGCACGCTGGCCCAGCGCTCGGCCGCCGCCGCCAAGGAGATCAAGGAATTGATCGGCAATTCGGTCGCCAAGGTCGATGCCGGCTCCAAGCTGGTCGACCAGGCGGGCAGCACGATGGAACAGGTAGTCGGCAGCATCCGCCGCGTAACGGACATCATGGCCGAGATCTCGTCGGCCAGCCAGGAACAGACGACGGGCATCGAACAGGTCAACCAGGCGATCGCCCAGATGGACCAGACCACGCAGCAGAACGCGGCCCTCGTCGAGGAGGCGGCCGCGGCGGCGGCATCGCTGCAGGAACAAGCGTCCAGGCTGGCGCAGGCGGTGGATGTGTTCAAGCTGAATGGGCAGCAGGTAGTGCAGCCCGGCCGCACCCTGGCCATCGCCGCATGAACGTCACCCCTGCGAAGGCAGGGGCCCAATGTTACGTGAACGCGAGGACAATTAGGCCCCTGCCTGCGCAGGGGCGACGGCCGTTGCTTCCTGCTCTGTGTGCGCCCGAACCGAACTTTTCCTTGCTCGGGTTATCCTTCCCATCCCAACACAGGAGGCGGAAAATGTCCTACGAGGAACGCGACGACTATGGCATGTACAGGAACAAGCACGGCAAGGGGCCGGGCCCGGAACTGATGGGGGCGCACACCCTGATCGGCGACCATGTCCATAACCTGCAGAACGAACACCTGGGCGTCATCAAGGAATTCATGGTCGACATGCGCACCGGCAGCATCGCCTATGCCGTGATGTCGGCCAGCCGCTTCCTGGGCATCGGCGAAAAACTGTTCGCCGTGCCCTGGCAGGCGCTCACGCTCGACGCCAAGAACAAGCGCTTCACGATGGACGTGTCGAAGGACCGCATCGACGAAGCGCCCGGCTTCGATACCGACCACTGGCCGAACATGGCCGACCAGGGCTGGATGGACGCCGTGCACGCCCACTACGGCACCACGCGGGCCGCGTGAGCGTTCCTAGGCGCTGCCTCAGCGCTTCGGCGCCATCAGGTCGAGCAGGATCGCCGTCTCGGCCTTGATCGTATTGGTCAGCGTCGGCTTCAGGTCCGGGGCCCACTGCGGCGAGTGCGTGCCCGGCAGCGGCTGGCCAGCCTTCTTCGCCGCGTCCAGGCGTGCCGCGTCGACGGCGCCGACGTGGATCAGCAAGGCCTTCACGCCCGGCTGCTGGCCGTACATGGCGAAGTCTTCGGACGTCATCTTGGCCGGCATCTCCTTGACGAATTCCGGGCCGACGGCCGCCGTCACCGCCTTGACGGCGCGCGCCATCAGTTCCGGATCGTTGTAGACCGAATCCGTTCCCGGCTTGATGTCGACGAGCGGCTCCTTCGGCGCGCCGGCGGCGATCGCCTCCCCTTTCGCTTCGCGCGCGATGCTGGCCAGCACGCGCTGGCGCACTTCCGGACGGAAGGTCCGCACCGTCAGCGCCAGCTTGACCTGGTCCGGCACGATGTTGGCCTGGGTGCCGCCCTGGATGCTGCCGACGGTGATGACGACGGGGTCGAGCGGATTGTTTTCGCGCGACACCAGCGTCTGCAGCGCCAGCACGAGGCGCGCCGCCATCACGACCGGATCGCGCGTCTCGTGCGGCACGGCGCCGTGGCCACCCTGGCCGAACATGGTGATGGTGACGGTGTCGGCGGATGCGCGGAACGGACCGGCATGCCACATGATCGTGCCGGACGCCATGCTGGCGTCGTCATGCATCGACAGCGCATAGTCCGGCTTCGGGAAGCGCGTGAACAAGCCGTCCTTGAGCATGGCCGCGGCGCCGGTCAGCGGTTCCTCGGACGGCTGGCCGACCAGCATCAGCGTGCCGCTCCAGGCCTTGCGGTTCTCCGCCATCAGTTTCGCGGTGCCGTACCACGCCGACATGTGCAGGTCGTGGCCGCAGGCATGCGCCACCGGCACGGTATCGCCGGCCGCATTCTTCGTCGTCACCTTGCTGGCGAACGGCAGCCCGGTCTTTTCCAGCACCGGCAGCGCATCCATCTCGGTGCGCAGCATCACGGTCGGACCGGGACCGTTGCGCAGGATCGCCACCACGCCGGTGCCGCCGACGCCGGTCGTCACCTCGAAGCCGAGCGCCTTGGCACGTTCGGCCAGCTTGGCGGCCGTCTGCTTCTCGTTGAAGCCCAGTTCCGGATTGGCGTGCAGGTCCTGGTAGAAGGTTTCGAGCTTCGGATAGTCGGCGTTCAGCTGCGCGGCGAACGGTGCCGGCAGCGAGGCGGCGTGGGCGGCGCTGCCGACCAGGCCCGCAAGGAACAAGGTATGGCGCAGGGTGTGACGGAGGATGTGGGATGGCTTCATTGAACTCACTTCGGAATGGGGAAGAGAAAAACACGGTGCGAGGCACGAATGTCGGGGTGCCTCGCTTTCAGCCTAGCAGGGCTGGCGGTATTTAACAATCATCGTAGGACAGTGTCAGAAAATACCTACAAAATTGTCTCATAAAAATTTCTTAAAGGAACTTCTTATTTCCAGTCTGTATAGCCGAGCGTAAAATGGTCGCCTCTCCGGCCAGCCCCCTCGCCCGTGTCCCATGCTCCCAGCACCGAGCAGGTTCCTGCACGCGCGGCTCGCCATTCATCTGCATACAAGGACTGTCTTCATGGGTTTATTTGCAAATATCAAGATCGGTAAACGGCTCGGCCTGGGTTTCTTCCTGATCCTCGCGATGACCGTCGTCATCGCCACCGTCGGCGTCTGGCGCCTGGCCGAAGTGGCTGGCGCCACCCGCTCCATGATGGATGCGCCGCTGGCCAAGGAACGCATGATCACGGACTGGTACAGCCTGAACTTCGCGTCGATCCGCCGCACCGCCGCGATCGTCAAGAGCTCGGACCCGTCGCTGGGCGCCTACTTCAAGGAAGACTCGGCCGCCTCGGTCAAGAAGGCCGCCGAACTGCTGAAGGGCATCGAGCCGCTGATCGCCGCGAGCGGCCCGGAGCACGACCTGTTCGCCAAGATCCTGGAGCAGCGCAAGACCTATAGCGCGACGCGCGACGGCGCCGTCAAGGCCAAGTCCGAAGGCAACGCCGAGGAAGCCGCGCGCATCCTCGACCAGCAGTTCACCCCGGCCGCCAAGCTGTACCAGGACCTGCTGCAGGAACTGGTGACGGAACAGCGTGCCAGCATCGACGCCACGGCCAAGGAAATCGACGCCAAGGCCGGCGTCAGCACGCGCCTGATCGTGATCCTGAGCGCCTGCGCCGTCGTGGCGGGCGCCATCCTGTCGTGGACCCTCACGCGCGGCATCGTGCGTCCGATCCAGGATGCCGTCACCGTCGCCGAAACGGTCGCCGCGGGCGACCTGACCCACACCATCGAATCGCGCACGAGCGACGAAACCGGCGCCCTGCTGCGCGCGCTGCGTCACATGAACGACAGCCTGGTCGGCATCGTGAGCCAGGTGCGCGGCGGCACCGACACCATCGCCACCGCCTCGCGCGAGATCAGCGCCGGCAACCTGGACCTGTCGAGCCGCACCGAAGAACAGGCCAGCGCCCTCGAGCAGACCGCCGCCTCGATGGCGCACCTGACCGACACCGTGCGCCAGAATGCCGACAATGCGCGCCAGGCCAACCAGCTGGCCATCGCCGCCTCGCAGGTGGCGACCCAGGGTGGCACCGTGGTCGGCGAAGTCGTCACCACGATGAGCGCCATCAACGACTCGTCGAAGAAGATCGTCGACATCATCACCGTCATCGACGGCATCGCCTTCCAGACGAATATCCTCGCGCTGAACGCGGCCGTGGAAGCGGCGCGCGCGGGCGAACAAGGCCGCGGCTTCGCGGTCGTGGCGGGCGAAGTGCGCACGCTGGCCCAGCGCTCGGCGGCGGCGGCCAAGGAAATCAAGGAATTGATCACGGCCTCGGTAGCGAACGTGGACGCGGGCGCCAAGCTGGTCGACCAGGCCGGCGCCACGATGGAGCAGGTGGTGACGTCGATCCGCCGCGTGACCGACATCATGGGCGACATCACCAGCGCCAGCCAGGAGCAGACCACCGGCATCGAGCAGGTGAATGGCGCGATCGGCCAGATGGACCAGGTGACGCAGCAGAACGCGGCCCTCGTCGAGGAAGCGGCAGCGGCCGCGGCGTCGATGGAAGACCAGGCCGGCAAGCTGGCGGACGTGGTCAGCGTGTTCAGGCTGGATCGAGCGCACAGCATCGCGGCGGCGCCGAAGGCTCCTGCCAGGACCGCCATTGCGGCCAAGCCGGCGGGCCGTGCCGTCGTCGCGCGTGCCAAGCCGGCGGCGGCGCCGAAAAAAGCCGAGGAGCAGAAGGCGACTGCGGCCGCGGGCGATTGGGAAGAGTTCTGAGGTCCTGACGCAGTGCGGCCGCACCTGTAATACCGTTCAGTCAAGCGTATTGCCAGCTTAAAAACGTCGTCCCTTATACGTCATGTAGACGTTATGATTTCCGAGGACGCTTGGAAAACGGAGCACATGCAGGCTGTGTCGTCCCTGAGGTCTCGAGCCTGCTACGCAGACAGACCGCATGTGCTCCCTTTATCGATCGAGTGCGAACAGTATCAGAGGCCCTGAGCCTGTGTTCTTAAGGATGCACGCGATAAATCCAGGTGAACTTGACTGTCAGGGGGCATTATGGACTTCGTTGGAATTGACATTGCAAAGCGCAAGTTTGAACCGCCCCGGCTTCCGTGGAGGCCGGTTAGTGTGAGTCAGGCCGGGATGG
>CAUSCY010000108.1:0-7755 GCA_963529995.1 uncultured Massilia sp.
TCGCGGGAATGACGATGCTTTTTTCGCGAATAATATTCCGGACACCAGTGCGCCTGCGCGGGGACGACGTGGTAGCGAACCGCTTACACCATCGGCGGATCCGTCTCGCGCACGAAGGCGCGGTGGCTGGCCAGCGCCGTCTTGAACGCGTCGACCGAGGCGTCGATCAGCAGGGCCGGGTCGGCCGAGCCGTCCGGCAGCGTCGACGGGACCATCGCCTTGGTCAGCAGCTGGGCGCCGGCGCCCAGCACCAGGATGGTCTTGCAGTGGCGGTACTGCTCGCGCACGAAGTCGATTGCCTGAGCGTTGCGCGCCAGCGCTTCCACGGCTTGCGCGCCGTCCGGCACGATCATCGCGTCGAACAGCACCGACGGCGCGGCTTCCAGCGTGACCTCGACGTTCAGCGCGTCGCCATTGGTCGCCGGCAGCTTGCCCAGCATATTGCCGACCAGGCGCGGCACGGCGCCGTCGTCCAGCAGCGACTGGTACAGGGCGCGCACTTGCGTGGCGTCGCTGTCGCGGCCGACGAGGATGGCAACGCGGCGGGTGCGGATGCCGGTCTGGCCCGGACGCGCCATCAGCGACAGCGCCGGCGACGGCGGGTAGCTCGGCACCGGCGCATCGCTGGCGCGCGGCAGCGGCGCCGGCACGTCCATGCCGATGCCTTCGGCGACCTTGGCCACCAGGTCCGCGTCGATGTTGGCCAGCAGGGCCAGGATGCGCTGGCGCACGGCCGGCGTCTGCACGCGGGTCAGCTCGAAGCGGAAGGCGTTGGCGATGTGGGCCTGCTCCACCGGGGTCTGGCTCTGGTAGAACAGGCGTGCCTGGCCGTAGTGTTCGGAGAACAGCTCGGGATTGCCGCGCACCTTGTCTTCGGTCGTGAAGCGCTCCGGGAAGCTCGTGAAGCCCATGCGGCCGGCCTGGAACGGACAGCCGCCGCCCAGCGAGTTCGGCTCGTAGTTGACGCGGCCGCGGTTGATGGCCTGGCGGTGGAAGCCGTCGCGCTGGTTGTTCTGGATCTGCACGACCGGGGAGTTGATCGGGATCTCGTGGAAGTTCGGGCCGCCCAGGCGGGTCAGCTGCGTGTCGAGATACGAGTGGTTGCGGCCCTGCAGCAACGGGTCGTTGGTGAAATCGATGCCCGGCACGATGTGCGCCGTGCAGAACGCCACCTGCTCGGTCTCGGCGAAGAAGTTGTCCGGGTTGCGGTTCAGCACCAGGCGGCCGACCGGCGTCAGCGGCACCAGTTCTTCCGGCACGATCTTGGTGGCGTCGAGGATGTCGAAGGGGAAGGATTGCGCCTGCTCTTCGGTGAAGATCTGCAGGCCCAGTTCCCACTCGGGGAAGTTGCCCGATTCGATCGCTTCCCACAGGTCACGGCGGTGGAAGTCAGGGTCGGCGCCGGAAATCTTGACCGCCTCGTCCCACACCAGCGAGTGCGTGCCCTGCAGCGGGGTCCAGTGGAACTTCACGTAGCGCGACTCGCCCTGGGCGTTGACCAGGCGGAAGGTGTGCACGCCGAAGCCCTGCATGGTGCGGTAGCTGCGCGGGATCGCGCGGTCGGACATTACCCACATCAGCATGTGCGCGATTTCCGGCGACAGGCCGGCGAAGTCCCAGAACGTGTCGTGGGCGGTCGCCGCCTGCGGCATCGCATGGTGCGGTTCCGGCTTGGCCGCGTGCACCAGGTCCGGGAACTTCATCGCATCCTGGATGAAGAAGACGGGGATGTTGTTGCCGACCAGGTCCCAGTTGCCGTCGTCCGTATAGAACTTGACGGCAAAGCCGCGCACGTCGCGCGCGACGTCGGTCGAGCCGCGCTCGCCGGCCACGGTGGAAAAGCGCACGAATACCGGGGTACGCTTGCCCTTGGCGGCGAACGGCGCGGCGCGCGTCAGGCTGGAGAAGTCGTCATAGGCTTCGAAGAAGCCGTGCGCACCCGAACCGCGTGCGTGCACCACGCGCTCGGGAATGCGTTCGTGGTCGAAATGGGTGATCTTCTCGCGCAGGATGAAGTCTTCCATCGCGGTCGGGCCGCGCAGGCCGATCTTCAGCGAGTGCTGGTTGTCGGCGACCGGCACGCCCTGGTTCGTGGTCAGGTGGCGGTCGGCCGGGTCGACGCGCACGCGGTCCAACGGCAGCACGGTGGCGTTCTCGCCTTCCGGCGGCTGGCCGCTGCCGACCTTGGACGAGCTGGCGATCTCGGTGCTGGTGCTGCCGGTGGCGGCATGGGTGGCCGGCTTGGCGTGGGCGCCTTCCTGCGGGACGCGCGATGCATCGCCGTACTCGGCCGGCTTGTTCGGGTTGAACGGCATGCCGGCGGCCAGGTCCTTCTCGGCGGCGATCTTGTCGAACAGGCGGTCCTCGACCGGGTTGTGGGGGGTGACTGCGGGCGGGGTCGGGTCCGACGGTCCTGCCATGGTGCTCAGTACGGAGCCGGCGCCGTCGGGCGTGCCTTTTGCGGGAGTCTTGCTGCTGGAAGTCATCCTGTCCTCACTAGTTGGTTGTTGGCTTTTGTCCAACAACCAAGTTAGCTCAGGAAGACCGCACACTACGTTAGCTCGCTAACGTAGCGTTGATGTCAGCATTGAATCATTTCTATCATTGCGATAGCTTTTTATTATATGGGCGTCATCATCGACGCGCCAGGCCGCGCCGGTCCTCGAGCGGAGCGATTTCCTTGTCGAACCAGACGTCGATCATGCGCTTCTCGTAGCGCAGCGGTTCCGTGTCGAAGTAGCGGTTGAAGTTCTGCTGGTAGTTCATATCCGACAGCTTGGCGTCGCCGCTCTTGATCACCTGCCCGCCCTGCTCCAGCGTATAGTGCAGGTCCATGCGCGGCCAGTCCGCCATGCCTTTCACCACGCGGATGTCGCGGCCGGAACGCGCATTCGGGTACAGCCGTCCGGCCGGATCGAAGTCGGTCACTTCGATGCGCAGGTCCTGGCCCTGCGGCAGCGACTTGCCCAGCTTGACGAAGTGATCGGTCACCTGCTGCAGCATCTCGTCGCGCTCCCAGGTGGCGAACGGCAGGTCGTGGAACGTCTCGGGTTTTACATAGGTCACGGTCACTTCGGCGAACGCGCTGCCGGCGCCGAGCGCCAGCAGGCCCGCCAGGGCCGCCCTCTTCATGAACGATTTCATGGTCATGTCCTTTTTCGCAAGGGTACTGGACACGAATATACGCCTGTTCGCACAGCGGTGTCCGTCGCTGGAACGTCAAACTTTGTATCGAATGTTAGGCCCCGCACGGGCAATTCAAGAGCTCGCTTGCAGAATATGGCCAGGAGGAGAACGCCATGCCCGAAGGTCCATCGCTGGTCATGCTGAAGGAACAGACGGTCCGTTTCGTGGGCCAGGACATCGTGCGCGCCGACGGCAATACCTGGACCATCGACACGGCGCGCCTGGTGGGCCAGCCCGTGCTCGCGCTGCGCACCTGGGGCAAGCATTTCCTGATCCAGACGCCGGCCATGACGGTGCGCATCCACTTCCTGCTGTTCGGCACCTACCGCATCGACGAGCGGCGCGACAAGACGCCACGCCTGTCGCTCGGCTTCGCCGATGGTGGCGAAATCAATTTCTATGCATGTTCGGTGAAGGAAATCGACGGCGACCTCGACGCCGATTACGACTGGGCCGCCGACGTCATGTCGGACGACTGGGACCCAGCGAAGGCCCGCAAGAAGCTGCGTGCCGCGCCCGAGACATTGGCTTGCGACGCCCTGCTCGACCAGGACATCTTTTCCGGCGTCGGCAACATCATCAAGAACGAAGTGCTGTTCCGCATCCGCCTGCATCCGCTGTCGACGGTGGGCAGCCTGCCGCCGGCCAAGCTGCGCGCGCTGGTGCAGGAGGCGCGCCAGTACAGTTTCGACTTCCTCGGCTGGAAGAAGGAAGGCGTCCTGAAACGGCATTGGCTGGCGCACAACCAGAAGACCTGCCCGCGCTGCCACATCCCCTTCCACAAGGCCAATCTCGGCAAGACCAAGCGCCGCAGCTTCTGGTGCGAGCGTTGCCAGAAGCGCTACGGCTGAGCGCCAGGGCCGGGCCGCGGTGGTGCGTTCGCACCAGTCCGGCGCCGCGGATGGTCCATCCGGGCGCATGCGCCAGCCTGGCGCAAAGTCCCGCATACCACCTGTTGCGACATTGTGACTTTTTTCCCCGTGGGTTCAATATTTCTTGTTGTTAATGGTTACTGCCCATACTACAATCAAATTGCCGTAGTACTGCCTTAACGCAATATCCGCTCTTTTCCCAGACACATTCACGATACGGACATCGTTTATGTCATTCCTTTCTGCTGCCGCCCCTAAACTCGCCCCCTGGAAGGTCTTGCTGGTCGACGACGAACCGGACATTCATGACGTCACCAAGCTGACCCTGTCCCGTTTCCGCCTGGACGGCCGCGCCCTGACCTTCGTGCACGCCTACAGCGGCGCCGAAGCGAAGGAAGTGCTGGCACGCGAAAAGGACATCGCGCTGGTATTCCTCGACGTGGTGATGGAACAGGAAGACAGCGGCCTGGAAGTGGCGCGCTGGATGCGCCGCGACCTGGACAACCAGTTCACCCGCATCGTGCTGCGCACGGGCCAGCCGGGCCAGGCGCCGGAAGAACGCGTGATCGTCGACTACGACATCAACGACTACAAGGAAAAGACCGAGCTCGATCGCACCAAGCTGTTCACCACGACCTTCGCCGCGCTGCGCGCCTACCGCGACATCATGAAGGTCGAGGAAGCGCGCCGTTCGCAGCAGAACTACCGCGAAGGCCTGGAGCGCGTGATCGCCGCCTCGACCCACTTGTTCCGCCAGCGCAACCTGAAGGATTTCGCCAGCGGACTGCTGCAGCAGGTCGTGGCCCTGCTGCGCCTGGAGCAGAGCATGCTGCTGCGCCTGGCCGGCGCCAGCGTCATCGCGGGCGAAACCAGGTACGAGGTGCTGGCCCGCATCGGCGACCTGGGCGAGGACGACATCGGGCCCGAACTCGTGGCCCAGCTCGACGAGGCGCGCCACAACCGCATCTCCAAGCTGCACGGCGACACCTACGTCGGCTACTTCCCGAACAACAGCGGCAAGGCCTCGCTGCTGGTCCTGAAGGGCGTCGAGGAGATCTCCGAGATCGACGTCCAGCTGCTCGACGTGTTCTGCTCCGGCGTGGCGGTCGCTTTCGACAACATCCTGCTGAACCAGGAAATCACGGATACGCAGGCCGAGCTGATCCTGCGCCTGGGCGACGTGGTCGAATCGCGCTCCAACGAAGCCGGCAACCACGTACGCCGCATGGCCCAGGTATGCCACATGCTCGCGCTGGAATCCGGCATGCCGGAAGACGAAACCGCGGTGCTGATGCACGCCGCACCGATGCACGACATCGGCAAGATCGCCACGCCGGACGCCGTGCTGCTCAAGCCGGGCCGCCTGACGCCCGAGGAATGGGAAATCATGAAGCAGCACCCGACCGTCGGCCTGCAGATCCTCGACGGCTCGCAGCGCCCGATCCTGAAGGCCGCCGCCGTGATCGCCCACCAGCACCACGAGAAGTACGACGGCAGCGGCTACCCGCAGGGCCTGAAGGGCGAGGACATCCACCCGTATGCGCGCATCGTGGCCGTGGCCGACGTGTTCGACGCGCTGACCCACGAGCGCTGCTACAAGGAAGCCTGGCCGATCGAACAGGTGCGCGACTACCTGCGCGAAGTGGCGGGCAAGCACCTCGACCCGTATTACGTCGACCTGCTCATCCAGAACCTCGACAAGGCGGACGAGATCAACCGTACCTGGCCGGACTGATTCCGCGGTCGGCCACGTTGTCGGGTAGTATGCGGGGGTTCCAGATCGTCCCTGTCGAATCCCACTGCCGGCCTCCGATCCGGCTTGCTACCCGATGCGCATCCGTACCCGCCTGCTGATCATGATCCTCGCCGTCCTGGTGCCCGCCTTCCTGGCGGTCGCGCTGGCGGTCGGCTACGTCTATGTCGAGGAGCGGCGCGCGCAGGAAAACAGCGTCACGGAAACCGTGCGCGCCTTTTCCCTGCTGGTCGATAACGAGCTCCAGACCAGCGAGGGCATCCTGCATGCGCTGGCCAATTCTCCCGCGCTGGCCGAAGGCGACATGGACGAGTTCTACCGCCACGCCAAGGCGATCGCGCCGCTGCGCGAGGGCGCCATCGCGCTGTACGACCCGGCCGGGCGCAGGCTGCTCGACACGCGCATCCAGCCGGGGAGCGCGTTGCCGGAGCGGCGCCTGGCCAATATCGATGCGCTGGCGCGCCGCTACGGCGCCGATCGCACGCTGGTCTCCGACGTATTCGCGTCGCCGGAAGGCGGGCACCGCTTCGTGGTCCAGGTCCCCGTGCACATCGGTGGCCGCATCGCCTATTTTTTGAGCATGAGCTCGACCGCTGGCGGCCTACAGCGACTGCTGACGCGCCAACGCTTCCCCGAGCAATGGCAGGCCGCAATCACCGATCGCCAGGGCCGCATCGTGGCGCGCCTGCAGGAAGCCGATCGGTTCCGCGGCCACCTGGTGCGCGACGAGGTGCTGCGCAGCTTCGCCGCCGTGTCGGAGGGCGCCGTGTCCGCCACCAACCTGGCCGGCATTCCGATGCGCGGTTTCTTCAACACCGTGCCGGACGCCGGCTGGCGCGTCATGGTCACGATCCCCCAGGCCGAGCTGCGCCGCGTCCCCTTGCACACCTCCGCCTTCCTCGGCGCCATCATGACCGTGCTGCTGGTGCTGGCAGTGGCCGCGGCGCGCGGGGGGCGGCCGCCGCCCCCGCCGCCCCCCCCCGTGTCGCCCACCGCCCCGAGGACGCCGAGGGGCGCGAGCCGCACGATCAGCCCCATGGCCTTGAACAGCACCGTGGAGAGCTTCTCGATGAAGGCGCTGACGCTGCGCGCCGTCTCGCCCCCCACGAGGGCGAGGCTGACGCCGAACAGGATCGCGAAGACGAGGACCTGCAGCACGTCGTTGCGCGCGAAGGCGTCGAAGATCGTGAGCGGCAGGATGTTGAGGATGAAGGCGCCGAAGCCGCTGCCCTGGAGCTTGCGGGCATTCTCGGAGGCCGCCGCCATGGCCTTGGGGTCGAGGCTCGCGGGGTCGATGTTCATGCCGTGGCCGGGCCCGGCCGCGTAGGCGAGGACGAGGCCGATCAGCAGGGCCAGCGTCGTCATGACCTCGAAATAGACCAGCGCCTTGACCCCGACGCGCCCGACCTTGCCGAGGTCGCCCGCCCCGGCGATGCCGTGGACCACGACGCAGAATACGATCGGCGCCACGATCATCCCGATGAGGCGCAGGAAGGCGTCGCTGAAGAACTTCAGCCCCTGCGCGAATTCCGGTGCCAGGATCCCGAGCAGGATGCCGAGGCGAGCCCCGCCAGGACCTGGGCGAACAGGGACCGGTGCAGTCCTGCGCGCCGGGCCGGGATCGCCGCTGCCACGCTCGTCATGAGGCTCTCCCGGAATGCCGCCGCGTCGGATCTGCGAATCGGACAGTACAAGCAAGATGAGTGCCCGTCCCGCTTCCGGAGCTCTGGGCACGAAGTCGCGCAAAGTCCGGGAAAGACAGGCGGGCGGGCCTGCCGTGCCGGCCCGGGACTGCTATGATGGGCGCCGGTTGATGCCGTGGCCGGCGCGCCCTCCCCCGCCGCGACGCGCGCCGCCGAGGAGGCCCGCGATGTTGGACCGGCCGGATTTCATCGAGATCGAGAGCCGCCTCGGCGCGCATAATTACAAGCCCCTCGACGTGGT
>CAUSCY010000109.1:0-7533 GCA_963529995.1 uncultured Massilia sp.
GGGTAAGACCGCAGCGGCGGCGTCCGGTTCACATAACTAACGCGAACAGCGCCAAGCGGAACGAACGCGGTTCGACCGCTTACATGGGCCGCAGATGGGGACTCATGTGGATGACGTAGCGTTCATCGAAGAAGTAGGTCCAGCGTTTGTTTACGAGAACAAAAAAACCCGGCTCCACTTCGACGATCTTTCCCAGCTTTACCTCGTTGTTCACGAACGTCACGTACCAATGGGTTTCGTCGGTGGTGCCTAGAGAAGTTTTTCCGCATCTCAATGCATTTGCCACGATATTACTCATGCTTTCCTCGCGATTTTCGGAGCGAATATAAAAGCTGCCGAATCGCCACGAGGTCTCGTGCTCCCGTACGACTGATCCGACGTTCTGTGGGGTTGCAGGACTGATAACACAACACGGTGAGAATGTTCTTTATATTTGGCAAGATTTAGCAGGGCCGGTTGCTGAGCCACGTGTAGAATGTCCGGACAGCATTTCGGTCCCAAACCATGACCCGCCCTGCACTCCCTTTTCTCGCCAAGACCGACCCTACCTCCCGCCTCGTTCTCAACTACCCCTGGGAAAGCACGACACTCGGCCCCATCGACGGCTGGCCCTCCGTGCTGAAGACGACCGTCGCACTGATCATGAGCTCGCCCGTCCCCATCGTCACGCTGTGGGGCGCCGACGGCTACATGATCTACAACCACGCGTACTCCTTCTTCGCCGGCGGCCGCCATCCAGTGTTGCTCGGGTCGAAGGTGCGCGAGGGCTGGCCCGAGGTGGCCGAATTCAACGACAACGTGATGAAGGTCGGGCTGCGCGGCGAGACGCTGTCGTACGTCGACCAGGAGCTGACGCTGCACCGCAGCGGCAAGCCCGAGCAGGTGTGGATGAATCTCGACTATTCCCCGATCCGCGACGACCGGGGCGAGATCGCGGGCGTGATGTCGATCGTGGTGGAAACCACCGCGAAGGTGCGCGCCGAGCGCGGCGTGCTGGCCGAACGCGAGCGCCTGCAGTCGATGTTCGAGCAGGCGCCGGGCTTCATGGCCCTGCTCTCGGGGCGCGACCACCGCTACGTGCTGGCGAACCGCGCCTATCGCGCGCTGACGGGCGGGCGCTCGCTGCTCGGCCTCACGGTGCGCGAAGCGGTGCCGGAACTGGCGCAACCGGGCATCCTCGACCAGCTGGACTGCGCGTTCGAAGACGGCGTCACCCTGCGCGGCGAAGCCGTGCCGCTGGCCTTGCGCAACGCGGACGCCGAAGGCGATCTGACCTTCGTCGATTTCGTGCTGCAGCCGATCCGGGACAGCGCCGGCATCGTTTCCGGCATCTTCGTCGAAGGCTCGGACGTGACGGAACGCGTGCATGCGATCCAGGCGCTGCGCGACAGCGAAGCGCGCTTCCGCACCTTCGCCGAAGCGATGCCGACCCACGTCTGGTCGGCGCTGCCGAACGGCGAACTGGATTGGTTCAACAAGCAGGTCCACGACTACACGGGCCTGGACAACGGCGCGCTGCTCGGCGCCGGATGGACGGCGTTCGTGCATCCCGACGACGCCGGCGCGGCGCTGCGGCTGTGGCAGGCCTGCGTCGACTCCGGCGACGCTTTCGACATCGAGATGCGCCTGCGCCGCGCCGACGGCCAGTACCGCTGGCACCTGTCGCGCGCGCGCCCGTCGCCGGTGGGCGACAGCGGCGACATGCGCTGGATCGGCACCAGCATCGACATCGACGACCAGAAGAACGCGGCGCAGCAGCTCGCCGCCATCAACGCGACGCTGGAAGACCGCGTGGCCCAGCGCACGGCCGACCGCGACCGTATGTGGAAGCTGTCGAAGGACATCATGCTGGTGGCCGGTTTCGATGCGATGCTGACGGCGGTGAATCCCGCCTTCACCAATATCCTCGGCTGGACCGAAGCCGACGTGGTCGGCACATCGTTCCTGGACCTGATCCACCCGGAAGACATGGAACTGACGGTCAAGCAGATCTCCAGCCTCAGTTCCGGCGCCTTCATCTACCGCTTCGAAAACCGCTACCGCCGCAAGAACGGCACGTATTGCACGCTGTCGTGGACGGCATCGCCGGACAAGCAGTACATCCATGCGGTGGGGCGCGACATCAGCACCGACCTGCTGCAGGCGGACGCCATGCGCCGCACCGAGGCCGCGCTGCAGCAGGCGCAGAAGATGGAAACCATCGGCAAGCTGACCGGCGGCGTGGCCCACGACTTCAACAACCTGCTGCAGGTCATCGCCGGCAACCTGCAGCTGATCGGTCCCCTCGTCGCCGACCTGCCCGACGTACAGCGGCGGCTCGCCAACGCCATGTCCGGCGTCGAACGGGGCGCCAAGCTGGCCAGCTCGCTGCTGTCGTTCGCGCGCCGCCAGCCGCTCGCGCCCAAGGTCGTCAAGGTCAACCGCCTGCTGGCCGGCATGGAAGACATGATGCGGCGCTCGCTGGGAGAAGAAGTCGAGATCGAGACCGTGATCTCGGGCGGCCTGTGGACGACCGAGGTCGACGTCGCCCAGCTGGAGAACGCGATCCTGAACCTGGCGATCAATGCGCGCGACGCGATGGACGGCCACGGCAAGCTGACGATCGAATTGAACAACGCCTCCCTCGACGCCGCCTATGCCCGGACGCACCCGGAAGTGGTGCCGGGACAATACGTGATGCTGGCGGTCAGCGACACCGGCAGCGGCATGACGCCGGAAGTCATGGCCCAGGCGTTCGAACCCTTTTTCTCGACCAAGCCGGAAGGCAAGGGAACGGGCCTCGGGCTGTCGATGGTCTATGGCCTCGTCAAGCAATCCGGCGGCCATATCAAGATCTACAGCGAGCCCGGCGAAGGCACGACGATCAAGATCTACCTGCCCCGTTCGCACCAGACGGAAGACAGCCTGCTCGAACCGGGCGGCATCCCGGCCGTCGGCGGTACGGAAACGGTCCTCGTCGCGGAGGACGACGAGCAGGTGCGCCTGACCGTGGTCGACATGCTCACCGACCTCGGCTACCGCGTGCTCAAGGCGAGCGACGCGGCATCCGCGCTGAACGTGATCGACAGCGGCATCCCGATCGACCTGCTGTTCACGGACGTCGTCATGCCCGGCCCGCTGCGCAGCCCGGACCTGGCCCGCAAGGCGCGCGAGCGGCTGCCCGACATCGCCGTGCTGTTCACGTCCGGCTATACGGAGAATGCCATCGTCCACGGCGGCCGCCTCGATGCCGGCGTCGAACTGCTCGGCAAGCCCTATACGCGCGAGAGCCTGGCGAAGAAGATCCGCCACGTGCTGCACAACCAGCAGCAGAAGAAGGCGATCGCGCATGGCACGCCTGCCGCCCCGGCGCCGGCAAGCGCTTCGCCCGGCGCCGCGCCGCAGCCGGAGCAACAGCAACCGGCCCGCATCCTGCTGGTGGAAGACGACGACGATATCCGCAACAATACGGCGGAGCTGATGCGCATCCTGGGCTACGAGGTGATCGAAGCCGCGTCCAGCGAGGCGGCGCTGCAGCTGCTCGAACAGCGGCAGCCCGACGTGGTCCTGACGGACATGGGGCTGACGGGCATGCAGGGCGACGAACTGGTGGCGCGCATCAAGCAGCGCTGGCCCGCGATCAAGGTGGCGCTGGTCACCGGCAGCGCCCAGACCCGGCATGCCGCCGACGGCGTGCTCATGAAGCCGTTCACGTCGGCGCAGCTGGCGGACCTCATCGCGAGCCTGAGCGCCGCCGGAAGCCCGGCGAGTTGACGCTGCAACCGGCGTGAAGCAGGCGGGAAGGTCGCCGCCTCGTCCGTCATGCTGACCTCCCTGTATCTGCAGAGCGAGCCGGAACATGCTTCCGAGCGCGCCGGATCCGTTCGACTTGCCGCATCCCCTACTTGAATCGCCGTGCTTGCGAATGCCGACCTCATGCACCGTCAGCGGCGCAGCATTGGCGCCGGCTCGACGGGCGGCCTGCCCGGTCCGGATGCGCATGGCACCCGGCGACGTGAAACGCGTATCAGGACACAGTATGGCCGCGCCCGTACCTGCAGGAAGTTAGGGTCCGCAGAAAACGGGGAAAACTCCTACTTTAGTCGGTGCTGGGCCAGGCCGCGCCCTCCTAGACTCGTCGCATTCCACCACTGCCTCGCAGACGCGACGACATGGACGAGAACACCCGCGATCCGCAACGTACTGCATGCCGCGCCGGCCCGAGTCACGCGACGCCGCCCGGCTGCGGTGCCGAGCATCGCCATTTTCTACCCCACCAAGCAAGGATGTCACCATGGACAAGAACACGATCGACAACGCGCGTCGCACCGTACTGGTGGGCAGCACAATCGCCACCGCGCCGGCAGACAAGCTGCACCGGACGGCCGGCGTCCTGACGACGCGCGACAACGTCGAGATCTGCTACAAGGACTGGGGCCCGCGCAACGGGCAGCCGGTCGTCCTGAGCCACGGCTGGCCGCTGCCAGATACCCACCGCGAGCAATTCAACGCCGATTTCCTGGCGTTCGCACAAGCGTGATTCCTGCGGGCCCACCTTACGACTCCACTCCAGGCACAAATCCATGTCATACACGATCAAGGTCAACGGCCAGCCCCACGCCGTCGACGTCACCGGCGACACGCCGCTGCTGTGGGTGCTGCGCGACGTCATCGGCATGACCGGCACCAAGTTCGGCTGCGGCATCGCCCAGTGCGGCGCCTGCACCGTCCACGTCGACGGCATGCCGGTGCGGTCCTGCGTCCTGCCCCTGTCGGCCGTGGGCGCACGCGAGGTTACGACGATCGAGGCGATCGGCGAGACCGCGAACGGCAAGCGCGTGCAGGCGGCCTGGCTGGCCGTCGACGTCGTCCAGTGCGGCTATTGCCAGTCGGGCCAGATCATGGCGGCGACCGCGCTGCTGAATCACACCCCTTCTCCCACGGACGCCGACATCGACGCCGCCATGTCCGGCAACCTGTGCCGATGCGCCACCTATGTGCGCATCCGCGCCGCCATCAAGCAGGCGGCCAGCGGCAAGGTCGAAGTGGCGCAGGCCATTCCCGCCGCGGCGGAGGTGCGCGGATGAGCGTCCAGGACGGGAACACGCACGACGGTGCCGTATCGACGCGCCGGCGCGGCATGCTCAAGGCCGGCGGTCTCGCCGTCGCCTTCCTGTGGCTCGGTGCGGGCAAGTCGGCCATGGCCCTCGTCAATCCGCACCGCCAGCCCGGCGATGCGGCCGCCGCGGCCGCGGACGGCGCCCCGCCGTTCGCTCCGAACGCGTTCGTGCGCATCGACGCCGACGGCACGATCCGCCTGGTGATGCCGATGGTCGAGATGGGCCAGGCGATCTACACGGGATCCTGCATGCTGCTGGCGGAAGAACTCGACGTCGGCCTGGACCAGATCCGGCTCGAACACGCGCCGCCCAGCGATGCGCTGTACGGCATGAAGCTGCTCAAGGGGCAGATCACGGGCGGCTCGACCGGCACGCGCAGCACGTTCACGGAACTGCGCCAGGCCGGCGCGGTGGCGCGCGCGCTGCTCGTCGGCGCGGCCGCGGCGCGCTGGAAGACGGATCCCGCCGCCTGCACGGTCGAGCGCGGCGTCATCCGCCACGGCGCCTCCGGACGCACGCTGCGCTATGCGGATGTCGCGGTGGCCGCCGGCAAGCTGCCGGATCCGGGCGCGGTCGCCCTCAAGCCCCGCAGCGCGTTCCGCCTGATCGGCAAGCCGATGGCGCGGCTCGACGCCGCCGGCAAGGTGAACGGCAGCACGCAGTTCGGCATCGACGTGCAGGTGCCCGGCATGCGCACGGCCACCGTCAGAGCCTGCCCCACCTTCGGCGGCACGCTGGCCAGGCTGGACGACCGCGCGGCGCGCGCCGTGCCCGGCGTCGTCGACGTCCTGCGCATCGACAATGCGGTGGCCGTCGTGGCGACGCATTTCTGGGCGGCGAAGCGCGCCCTGGACCTGCTCGACATCACCTGGCACCACGGGCCGAACGCCGGGCTCACGACGCAGCAGTTGCGCGACGGCCTGGCCGCCAGCCAGGCGAACGGCAAGGCCATCGTCGCGCGCGAGGAAGGCAGCCGCCCCGCCGGCGACCTGGTCAGCGCGACCTACAAGATGCCGATGCTGGCCCATGCGACGATGGAACCGCTGAACGCGACCGTCCACGTGACGGCGAGCCGCTGCGAGATCTGGGCCGGCACCCAGGTGCCGACGCACGTGGTGGCCAATGCGGCCAAGATCACGGGCCTGCCGGTCGAGGCCATCGTGCTGCATCCGCAATACCTGGGCGGCGGCTTCGGACGGCGCCTGGAAACCGACTACGTGGACCAGGCGGTGGCCTTCGCCAAGCTGGTGTCGTATCCGCTGAAAGTCGTGTGGACGCGCGAGGAAGACATCCGCCACGACATCGTCCGGCCCATGTACCACGACGTCATTTCCGCCGTGGTCGACGGGCATGGTTATCCCGTCTGGTACGGCGACCGCATCTGCAGCGCCACGGTGCTGGGCCGCTGGCGCCCCGGCAGCCTGTTCAAGAACGGCCTCGACCACGACGTGGTGGAATCCGTCGCCGAGATCCCCTATGCCGTGCCGCGCATGAAGGTCGAGTGGGTGCGTCACGACATGCCGCCCGGCCTGCTGGTGGGCTGGTGGCGCGGCGTCGGCGCGCTGCACAACCTGTTCATCGTCGAGAGTTTCTTCGATGAGCTGGCGCACCGCGCGAAGGCCGACCCGGTCGCATGGCGCCGCGCCCTGCTGCGCGACAATCCGCGCACGCTGGCCCTGCTGGACCTGGCGGCGGCGAAGATCGGCTGGGGGCGTCCCCTGCCCGCACGCACGGGCCGCGGCGTCGCCGTGGGCGAGCCGTTCGGCAGCAGGGTCTGCGCGATGGTCGAGGTCGAAGTGAGCCCGGACGGCGACGTGCGCGTGCGGCGCGCCGTCGTGGCCGTCGACTGCGGCATCCCCGTCAATGTCGGCTCGATCGAATCGCAGGTCCAGGGCGGCCTGCTGTTCGGACTGAGCGCGGCCCTGTTCAACGAGATCACGATCGAACGCGGCGCCATCCAGCAAAGCAATTTCAACGATTACCGCATGATACGCATGAACGAAACCCCGAACGTGGAAGTCCACATCGTCGACAGCAGCGAGGCGCCGGGCGGCATCGGCGAACTCGGTACGGCGATCGCCGCGCCGGCCCTGTGCAACGCCATCCATGCGGCCACCGGCGTGCGCCTGCGCGAACTCCCGGTACGCCGAGACCTGCTGGCGCTGAAGGGACATAAGGCATGAAGCGCGCTGCCCTTCTCGTTCCGCTGGCCGCGCTGGCGCTGGCCGCGTGCGCCACCGCCGCCTATGCCTTCCTCAACCGCTCCGATCCGTCGCCGGGCAGCGCGCCCGTCCTGCGCGGGGCGCCGCCGTCGGCCGCGCTGGTCGCGCGCGGCGCCTACCGGGCGCCCGCGGGCGACTGGGGCGCCTGCCACACGGCCCCGGGGGGGAAGCCGTTCGCCGGCGGGGGCGCGGTCTCGCGGCCGGGCGGGGCG
>CAUSCY010000110.1:0-7040 GCA_963529995.1 uncultured Massilia sp.
CGCCGGCCGGCCCCGTCGACACCCGCGGCTTGCCGCCCGTGCGCGGCATCGACTGGGAGCGGGCGCTGGCCAATGCCGGCGGCCAGCAGGCGCGCCTGGTCCGCCGCATCGCCAGCTTCCAGCAGGAATACGAAGCGGCGCCGCTCGCGATGCGCGACGCGCTGGCCGGCGGCGACTACGCGCCCTTGCAGGCACTGGCGCACAACCTGAAGTCTGGCGCCTCCTACATCGGCGCGGCGGCACTGGCGGCGCTGGCGGGCACGCTCGAGCACGAGCTGCGCACCGGCCGCCACGAGCGCGTGCCGCTGCTGGCGCCGGACCTGATCGTGGAACTGGACGGCGTGCTGGACGGCCTGGCACGCGCCCGCGCGCAGGCCGCCGCCGCCCATCCGGCACCGGCCGGCGCCGACGTGTCCGTGCTCATCGAGCGCCTGCGCGGCTTCCTGCGCAGCGACGACGCGCGCGCCGAGGATGCGCTGGCCGAGCTGCAGGCGGCGCTGGTCGGCACCGACCACGCGGGCGCCGTGGCCTCCGTGCGCACGGCCGTGGACGAGATCGAGTACGAAACGGCGTTGCGCCTGCTGGCCGCGCTGGAAGAGGCGCTGGCCCATGAGGCTGCGTCACGGGCGCAGACGGAAGGCACGCGATGAGCCCGGTGGAACCGCAAAAGGTACTGGTCGCCGACGACGACCCGATCAACCGGCAAGTGCTGGCCGAACTGCTCAAGCCCGAATACACGGTGCTGCTGGCCAAGAACGGCGAACAGGCGCTGGAGCGCGCCGCGCGCCACGCGCCCGACCTGGTGCTGCTGGACGTCATGATGCCGGACCTGGACGGCTACGAAGTGCTGCGGCGCCTGCGCGCCGATCCGCACACGGAGCACGTCACGGTGATCTTCATTTCCGGCCTGGACCGGCCCGAGGACGAGGCCAACGGCCTCAAGATGGGCGCGTCCGACTACATCGCCAAGCCCTTCAACGCCACCGTCGTGATGGCGCGGGTGGCGCTGCACCTGCAGCTGGTGCGCCAGCGCCGCATGCTGGAACGGCTGGCGAACGTCGACGGTCTGACGGAACTGGCCAACCGGCGCCGCTTCGACGAACTGTATGCGATGGAATGGCAACGCGCCCAGCGCAACGGCTGGCCGCTGTCGGTCGCCCTGCTCGACATCGACGCCTTCAAGCAGTACAACGACCATTACGGCCACCCGGCCGGCGACCGCGCGCTGCGCGCGGTGGCGCGTACCGCATCGGCCTGGATGCGCCGCCCCGCCGACCTGGCCGCGCGCTACGGCGGCGAGGAACTGGTGCTGCTGTTGCCGGACACGGACGCCGCGCAGGCGCAGGCCCTGGTGGAAGAACTGCGCGACGCCGTCGTCGCGCTGCAGCTCGCGCACGCGGCGTCGCAGGTGGCGCCGGTGGTCACCGTCAGCATCGGCGGCGCCACCCTCGGCAGCCACGGCGACATCGGTCCGGAAAGCGCGGCCGAGCTGTTCGAGGCGGCCGACGCCCATCTGTACCGTGCCAAGCAGGAGGGCCGCAACCGCGTCGTGTGGCGCACGGCCCCCCGGACCTGAGCCTGACGGTCCTACGAAAGTCGGAGGCGCGCTTGTCGGGCTCGGTGTAGATTGCACGCATGAAACCATCCGAATCCACGCTGCTGCGCCCCCATCCCCTCGACCGCACCGTCCGCGCCGCCGGCAGGCTGATGGTCGGCCTGCTGTTCGTCTGGGCCGGCATCGACAAGATCCAGGGCTGGCCGGACGCGCTGGCCGAAGTGGCCGGCGGCGGCCTGCCATTCCCGGCCCTGACGCTGGCAGCCACCATCGTCCTGCAGATCGCGGCAGGCGCCGCCATCATGCTGGGACGCTGGCTGCGCCCTAGCTGCTGGGCGCTGGCCGCCTTCACGGCGCTGGCCACGGTGCTGTACCACGGGTTCTGGCAGGCGAGCGGCGCCGCCCGCCACGGCGAACTGATCACCTTCATGGAGCACGTGTGCATGGTCGGCGGGCTGCTGGTGCTGTCGACGCTGCACCGCGACCATGCCTGAGGCGGCGTCCGCTTACTCGAACACCTACTCGAACACCTTCGCCTCCGCCACCGACCACCACGCATCTCCGCTGCCCGTCTGCATCACGCGGATGAAGCGCGCCGTGCGCTTGCCGAGCGGGATCGACAGGTAGGCGTCCTTGCCCGTGCCGCTGGCGACCGGATCGCTCCAGGTGCTGCCGTCGTCGGACAGGCGCACTTCCCACGCGCGCGGCCAGTCGTTCGAATTGGCGTCCAGGTCGATCTGCTTCACGGTGCGGCTCGTGCCCAGGTCGATCTGGAACCACTGGCCCGGCTGCTGTACCGCGCCGGACGTCCAGCGGGTGGCGGCCTGGCCGTCGATCGCATTGGCCGGGGCGTCGCCGTTGGCCGACGCGCTGGCGGTCCAGCCGTCGTGCGCGATCTCGCGGATGGCGCCGATGCCGTTCCAGGCGACGTTCACCTCCGCCAGCGACCACCAGTTGCCGGCACTACCGGTCTGCTCGATGTGCAGGTAGCGGCCCTGCGCCGGCGCGAAGGTGGCGGCCACGCGCTGGGTCGCCAGCGCATCGGCGGTGAACACCGGCTTGCCCCAGGCGCCCTGCTCCCCCGTCTCGGACACATAGACCTTCAGGCCGCGCGGATAGTCGCCCGTGCGGCCCGCCGCGTCGACGACGATGCTGTCGAAGGTGCGGCTGCTGCCCAGGTCGATGCGGAAGTACTGGCCCGGCTGCTGCGGCACGCCGCTGCTCCAGATCGTGTCGCGGCTGCCGTCGATCGCGTGCACGGCCGGGTCGCGCTCGAAGCTCGAGGACGCGTACACGGTCCAGGCGCTGCGCTCGAACGTGCCGGTCGCCGGCGGCAGCGCCGGTTCGGCCGGCTGCGCGGGCGTGGCCGGGCTGCCGAAGTTGGCCACCTTGACTTCGGTGATCGACCACCAGCGGTCCGAGGTGGCGGTGTTGACGATCTTGATGAAGCGCGCCGTCTGCTTGCCCAGGCTCAGCGCCAGGCTGCTTTCGCCTGCGCCCGACGCCACCTTGTCGCCCCAGGCCTTGCCGTCGCCGGACACGTAGATCTCGTAGCCGCGCATGTAGTCGCCCGTAGTGCCGGCACTGACGAACAGCGTGTCGAAGGTCTGCGCTTCCTTCAGGTCGAGCACGACGGCCTGGCCCGGCACCTGGGTCTGGCCCGAGCTCCAGCGCGTGTCCGGGTCGCCGTCCAGCATGTTCTTGACCGGTTCGCCGTTTGGGAACGAGGTCTCGGCGGTCCAGCCGCTCGTGGCCAGGTACGGGTCGCTCGGGGTCGGCAGCACGGGCGCCGTGGTCACCGTCTTCATCGGATCGACCGCGATGGACGCATGGGCCGGTACAACGGCCGAACCGGTGATGCCGCTGCCGTCGCTGAATTTGACGGTCCGTTCGACGTCGGTCGGGTTCCACACCTGGGCCTTGTAGCCGTTCGGGCCCTTGTAGACGGTGGCGGCCGGCCAGCCGACGGCGAAGATGTCGTTGCTGCGTTCTCCCAGGCTGGCCATGGCGTGCACGAACCAGTAGGTGTTGAACGCTTCCGACGCCTTGACCAGCTTGCCGTCCCACTTGGCGATTACGCCCTTGGCGTCGCTCAGCGCCTGCATCGGCCACACGATGTTCTGCCAGTCCTTCTCGTCGCCGCCGCTGTCGGCAACGAAGCCCTGGTACAGGCGCGCCACCTTGGCGGGGTCGCGCGCGTAGTAGGTCAGCCACTCGGCGGTGGGGCACCAGTGGATGCCGTAGACGAAGGCCGGCGCGTCGCCGAAATAGGTGAGGAAGGCATTCGCCGCATCGTAGACCTGGCCCACCGAGGTATGGGTGTAGTTCGGCAGCCAGTTGTCCTGGTCGTAGTTGAACCAGTACTGCTCGATCGCCTTTTCCTCGGTGGTGAAGCCGTAAATGCCGGCGTCGCGGAAGGCGTCGTTGCCGGTCGCCAGGCCCCACAGATACTGGCCCAGCCAGCTGACCAGCGCCTCGCCCGCCGCCTCCTGGTTGTTGCCGCTCGGGTTGTCGCCAAAGCCGCCGGCCCAGGAGTGGCCCGAATAGGCGTTGAAGTTGCGCAGGTAGGGGAACAGCGTGTCCGTGCGCGACGGATTCGCGTAGTCGCGGATCAGCATGTCGACCATCGGCCCGTAGTCCGCCACGAAGCCCTTGTCGTAGTTGGCCAGCACGCCCGCGGCAAAGGTGAAGTAGCCGTAGGTGAAATGGTGGTCGGTCAGGCCCGTATTCAGGCCGAAGCCCGTGTTGTAGCTGACCAGCGAGCCCCACGACTTCACGTAGTGGAAATAGGTGCCGTGCTTCGCTTCGTTCTCGTTGTAGTCGAGCCAGTCGGCGAAGATCGCGCGCAGGCGCGCGACGTAGCGGTCGCGCCGGTTCACGTCGCCGATCTGGTCGGCCACGATGATGCCCATCGCCAGCGGGTGCAGCGCCTTGCCCTGCCAGTACGGGTCGTTGTTCATCAGGCCCGTGGCCGTGCTCTGGTCGAGCTGGTCCAGGTAGCCGGCCAGCTTGGCGCGCGAATATTCCGGATTGGTCGGCTCGACGAACTGCGGGACCAGCCCGTGGAAGCGGTCCACGGTCTGGAAGCCGTTGCCCGTCATGAGCTTCAGGTCGCCGCGCACGGTCGGGAACAGGCGGCCGTCCAGGCGCGCGCCGGACAACTTCCACTGGTGCGGGAACAGGCCCATCATGGTCTCGTTCGAGAACCCGCTGCGCTTGACGGTGGTGGTCGTGGCGAAGTCGGTGCTCACCTGCGACGTGGCCAGGTCGACCTTGTAGGTGGACTTGGTGCCGGTGACGAAGGCATACGCGTGCTGCTGGAAGTCGTTCAGGTCGGCCGCCTGCGGCATCGTCGCCACCGACAGGTATTCCTGGCCGCTCGGCAGCGTCACCTTGATCGCGTTCCCGACCCGCATGAAGGTCGAGCCGGCCGGCGCGAACACGCCATAATAGTGCGTCGAGGTCTTCGGCGGTTGGCCCTTGTCGGTGCTCAGCACCTCGAGGCCGATCACGTCGCCCTGCACCGTCTCGAAGTCGTTGGCCAGGATCGTGTTGCCGTCGCGGTCGAACAGGCGCACGAGATTGTAGGCGGTGAGCTGCACCTTGTCCGGATTGGCGAAGGTATTGAAGACGTAGGGCGAGCCCTGCACCAGCGTGCTGGTCATCTTCGGCGTGGCGTCGTCGCTCATCACGACGTCGACGTGGTAGTCGCCGTAGCCCGCCACCTTGGTGACGGCCTTGGACGGCAGCATGTTCACGGGGCGGATGTACAGGTCGGTGTCGCGGCCCGTGTCGGCCGACGCGCCGTTCGGGCTCAGGTAGCCGGCATCGAGGGTCGTGATCCCGAGGCCGTTGCGGCTGTAGCTGGAGCGCAGCGGATGCGTGACGAGGCTGTTGCCGTTGCCGAAGTTCGCGATCAGCAGGTGCTGCCACCAGTCGTTCGACGGGATCGGTCCCTTGATGGCATCGGTCTTGAAGGTCGGCGGCGGCGGTTCCAGCTGGGTGATGTCGTCCTGCTCGTAGCTGCCCTTGCCCACGGCGACGCGCTTGGGCGCCGCCGGCACGGCCGGCAACGTGTAGACAGGCTTCGCATCGCCGTCGCGCCACGGGAACACCTTGAACTCCAGCATCGAGTAGCCGAACGCGGTGGCGCGCGCGAGGCCCTGCATGCGCACGTAGCGGTCGGTCGCGTACAGCGGCACGCGGTCGTTGCCGCCCGGGCTGGCCAGCGTGCGGTAGACGGTGGTCCAGTTGGACGCATCGTCCGAGACCTGGATCTCGTAGGCGCGGCCGAAGGCGTTCTGCCAGTCGAATTCGACGGCGCCGATGACGGTGCTCTGGCCCAGGTCCACGTAGATCCACTGCGCGTCGCCGTAGACCGACGACCAGCGCGACCCCATGTCGCCATCGGTGACATTGGTCGCCAGGTAGTCGCGCGGCGTCAGTTCCTTCGGCGCGCCGGGCTGGTCGATTTCCTGCGACGAGGCCACGACCGGACGACCGGCGGCGATGTTCGGCGCCGGCGCCTGGCCCGCGCCGACGCCGCTGCCGTAGACGTTGAATTCGAGGATGGAGTAGCCGTAGGCCTGGTTGTTGCGCTCCGTGCCCAGCACGCGCAGGTAGCGCGCGTTCAGGTCCAGCGGGATCTTGTTGACCAGGGAATCGTTCGGCTTCGGCGTGACCCAGGCGCGCTCCCAGTGCACTTCGTCGTTGGACCACTGGATCTCGAAGGTCTTGGCGAACGCGCCTTCCCAGTTGATCTCGACGCGCGACACGTGCGCGTTCGCGCCCAGGTCCACGTACAGCCACTGCGGGTCCTTGCCCCATGCGCTCTCCCAGCGCGACTGCAGCGAGCCGTCGACGGCGAGGTCCGGCAAATTGTTGTCGCGCGCCGACGATGCGTACACGGGACGGTCCGCTGAAATGAGCTGGTCCTGCGCCTGGGCGGCGGGCCACGCCAATTGCAACGCCAGTGCCATTCCTGCCAGGCGCAGCGCGGGCTTGTTCGTGCGCAGCGAGCGCAACAGTACCGGTTTGGTTCGATGGGTCATCAAGGTCCTCATGGGAGAAAGCGCGCACCGGCAGCGCGGTTCGTGTCAAACGTAGAATATTGAACGGCGGAAACTCTAACATATTGACACAGCATTTTATTGCAGCACGGAACTATCTTTAGTAATAAGGGAGGACAATTTCAGACAATTCGAGACAAACTCATGTCATCGTCGACGAATTGTTATTAACGAGAAAACGGGGATAAACCGGAAGACAACGGACTTGATGAAACGGCAATGTCAAATGAAGAAATATTCGTCAAGCTCATCCGTGTCATGTTCCTGACATCGCCGCGCACTAAGATGGCCTCACTCTCTTCGTGAGTTTCCTTATCGGATACTTCGTTCATCCGCCTTCCTCCCGGTCGGCGGATTTTTTTTGGCGCTGTTCGCGTTAGTTATGTGAACCGGACGCCGCCGCTGCGGTCTTACCC
>CAUSCY010000111.1:0-6369 GCA_963529995.1 uncultured Massilia sp.
GCACCGGCCCTGCCGGGTGCGGCCCCGGCGCTGGCCGGCGCGCTGCCGGTCCAGCCGCTGCTGGAAAACTATGATCTGCCCCCGGCCGGTTCGGCCGTGGACGTGATGGTGGATCACCTGAAGGTCCTGGCCGGCAAGGAGCCGGAACGGGTGGCGGAAGTGGTCAAACAATGGGTGCAGAAGAAAAATGCCGGATCTGAACAATAACGACGAGCAGGAAGTGGTACTGAGCCCGGTCGAGCAGGCTGCAATCGTGCTGCTGTCCATCGGCGAGGAGCCGGCGGCTGCCGTCCTGCGCTGCCTCGAGCGCGAGGAACTGATCGAGCTGACCCAGGTGATGAGCCGGATGAGCGGCATCAAGGTCGACGCCGTCAAGAACGCGGTCTCGAAATTCTTCGACGACTACCGCCAGCAGAGCGGCCTGCACGGCGCCTCGCGCAGCTACCTGAAGCGCTCGCTCGACCTGGCGCTGGGCAGCGACATCGCCAACAGCGTACTGAACACGATCTATGGCGACGCGATCCGCCCGATGATGGCGCGCCTGCAGTACGCCTCGCCGAAATGGCTGGCCGAGTACATCGCCGCCGAGCACGTGCAGATGCAGGCCGTGTTCCTGGCCTTCCTGCCGCCCGCGCTGGCCGGCCAGATCATCGACGCGCTGCCGGAAGACGGCCGCGAACTGGTGCTGCTGAATCTCGCCCGCCTGGAAGAGATCGATCGCGACCTGCTGCGCGAGCTGGAAGAGCTGGTGGCGCGCTGCCTGGCCGCGCTCGACACCCAGAGCACCGCGGTGGAAGGCGTGCGCCAGGCCGCCGAGATCCTCAACCGCCTGCCGAACAACCGTGCCGGCATGGTCGAGCTGCTGCGCGCCCACGACCCGGACGTCGTGTCGCAGATCGAGATGTCGATGTACGACTTCTTCATCCTGTCGCGCCAGACCGAACAGACGATCACGCGCCTGCTCGACGAGATCCCGCTGGAGCAGTGGGCGGTCGCGCTCAAGGGCGCCGAGCCGGCCCTGCGCGACGCGCTGCTGGGCGCCATGCCGAAGCGCCAGGCGCAAAGCTTCGAGGACCTGATGCGCCGTTCCGGCCCGGTGCCGATGTCGCGCATCGAGCAGACCCGTCGCGAGATCATGGCCCAGGTCAAGGAGCTGGTCGACAACGGTGAGATCGAAGTGCAGCTGTTTGCCGAGGCGACCGCCGAATGAAGCAGTTCCGGCCCTTCCACTTCCCGCCGCTGGCCCAGCTCACGCCCCAGAAGCACGGTGCGGACGGCGACGCCTCCTCCCCGTCCTCGCAAGCGGACTGGCAGGGCGCGGTCGCCGACGGCTTTGCCCAGGGCCAGCAGGACGGCTACGAGGCCGGGCATGCGCGCGGCCTCGAGCAGGGCCATGCCGACGGCTACGCTGCCGGCCATGCCGAAGGCGCGGCGCGTGGGCACGAAGAAGGCATGCAGCGCGCGCTGGCGCACCTGGAGTCGCTGGCCCAGCCGGTCGACGCCATGCTGGACAGCCTGAAGACGCTGGCCACCGAATA
This sequence comes from uncultured Massilia sp., assembly GCA_963529995.1. Lineage (GTDB taxonomy): Bacteria > Pseudomonadota > Gammaproteobacteria > Burkholderiales > Burkholderiaceae_D > Telluria. The sequence goes on from CAUSCY010000111.1 coordinate 1,539, forward strand.
CCGCAATGCGCAGCGCAAGGAAGTCGTGGACCTGGTCGGCAAGATCGCGCGCCAGGTCATCCGCGCCGAACTCGCGCTGCAACCGGTGCAGATGCTGAACCTGGTCGACGAAGCGCTGGCCGCGATGCCGCCGTCGCGCGACGAGGTCGAGGTGCTGCTCAATCCGGAAGAGCTCAAGCGCATCCAGGAACTGGATCCGAAGCGCGCCAGGAAATGGAATCTGCTGCCCGACCCGAGCCTCGAGCCGGGCGAGTGCCGCGTCCGGTCGGGCGACCATGAAGTCGACGCCGGCTGCCAGGGCCGCCTGGCCGCGTGCATGGAGCAGGTCCACGACGCGCTGCTCGCCGCCGACGACGAGAAGGAAGCCGCATGAGTGCGCTCGCCGACACCCTGCGCTCGCTCGAGATTGGCGCGGTGCCGGTGGCCACGCCCACCGGGCGCCTGGTCGCCGTGCAGGGCCTGCTGCTCGAAAGCGTGGGCTGCAAGCTGCACACGGGCCAGCGCTGCCGCATCGAGACCGTCGACGGCGACTGGCTCGACGCGCAGGTGGTCGGCTTCCGCGACAAGGTGACCTACCTGATGCCGTTCAAGAAGGCCGACGGCCTGGCCACCGGCGCCCGCGTGGTGCCGGCCGCCGGTCCGTCCAGCATTTCGATCGGCCCGTCCTGGATGGGCCGCATGGTGAACGGCCTGGGCGAACCCATCGACGGCCTCGGACGCCTGGGCGGCGACCAGGTGCTGTCGACCGTGCCGCCGCGCGTCAATCCGCTCAAGAAGGCACCGGTCGAGGAGCCGCTGGACGTCGGCGTGCGCGCGATCAATGCCATGCTCACGCTCGGCAAGGGCCAGCGCGTGGGCCTGATGGCCGGTTCCGGCGTCGGCAAGTCGGTGCTGCTCGGCCTGATCACGCGCCAGACCGTGGCCGACGTGATCGTCGTCGGCCTGATCGGCGAGCGTAACCGCGAGGTGCGCGAGTTCGTCGAGAAGTCGCTGGGGCCCGAAGGCCTGAAACGCGCCGTGGTGGTGGTGGCACCGGCCGACGAATCGCCGCTGATGCGGGTGATGGCGACGGAGCTGTGCCATGCGGTCGCCGCGCACTTCCGCGACCGCGGCCAGAACGTGCTGCTGCTGTGCGATTCGCTGACCCGCTACGCGATGGCCCTGCGCGAAGTGGCGCTGTCGCTGGGCGAGCCGCCGGCCACGCGCGGCTACCCGCCGTCGGTGTTCTCGCACATGCCGCAGCTGGTCGAATCGGCCGGCAACGGCGAAGGCGCGAGCGGCAGCATGAGCGCCATCTACACGGTGCTGGCCGAAGGCGACGACCAGCAGGACCCGGTCGTGGACAGCGCGCGCGCGATCCTCGACGGCCACATCGTGCTGTCGCGCGAGCTCGCGGAGCGCGGCCACTACCCCGCCATCGACGTGGCCCAATCGATCAGCCGCTGCATGGCCCAGGTGGTTGCGCCGGAACACGCGCAGGCCGCGCGCAAGCTCAAGGCAACGATGGCCAAGCATGCGCGCGTGCGCGACCTGATCCCGCTCGGCGCCTACCAGCCGGGCGCCGATCCGGAAACCGACCGCGCGGTGAAGCTGCATCCGCACATCGAGGCCTTCCTGTGCCAGGGCACGCGCGAAGACGCGCCGTTCGCGCCCGCGATCGAACAACTGCAGGCGTTGATGGCATGACGAAGAAAAACACGATCGAGAGCCTGGACACCCTGGTGCGCCTGCGCAGCACGGAAGTCGAGCGCCTGCAGGCCGACATGGCGAAGCAGGAAGCGGTACGCGCGCGCTACCAGTCGAGCGTCGACAAGCTGACCGCGCTGGCCGAGGGCAGCGGCGCGTCCGGCGCCCAGGTGGGCACGAGCGCGGGCAGCCGTCCGCTGTCGCCGCTGCTGGCGATGAACTGCGGCGACTACAAGCAGGCCGTGTTCGCGCTGGCCGACGTGCACCGCACCGACCTGCACCTGCACGAGGCGAACATGGCGGTCTCGCAGCGCAACCTGGCCCAGGCCTGGACCCGCCGCGAACTGCTCGGCAAGGTACTCGAGAAACACGAGACGGCGTTCGCGCACGCGCAGGAGCGCGGCCAGCGCAAGCGCGAAGACGATATCGCGACCCAGTCGTGGCTGGCCGGCCGCACCGGCTGATCGACACGCAAGCAACGCAACGACAACGACAAGGACAAGGAGCCAGCATGGCAAGCACGATCACCGCACCGACCTACGAACCGACTTCGACCGCCGCAGCGCTGGCGGAAAAGGCCGTGTCCGCCCTGGACAGCAAGATCACGTCGCAGACCGCGTCGACCTCGGCCACGGCCAAGGCCCTGACGACCCTGAGCTCGGCCATCTCGACGTTCCAGACCTCGCTCGCCTCGCTCACCGGCCTGGGCAAGTCGGTGCTGGCGTCGAGCGCCACCGTGTCCGACACCACCATCGGCAGCGCTACCGCCAAGCCGCAGGCGGCCGCCGGCACCTACAGCCTGTTCGTCCAGCAGATCGCCACCGCGGGCCAGGTCTCGTACAACAACATCACCAATGCGGCCACGCCGGGCGGCAAGCTGACCGTCAAGCTGTCCGACGAAACCGCCGGCGCCACCGGCACCCCCGTCACCTTCGACGTCGACCTGTCGGCGGCGGCGGATACCGACAGCGACGGCAAGCTCAGCGTGCGCGAGCTGGCGGCCGCGATCAACAAGGCGTCCGGCAACAACGGCCAGGTCTCGGCCGGCGTCGTCACGATCGGCAACGAGACGCGCCTGGTCATGACCTCGAAGAACACGGGCGTGGCCAACACGATCTCGCTGAACGCTTCCGGCGTGAGCGACGCGACGCTGAAGTCAGGCCTGGGCAACCGCACCATCGTCACGGCGGCGCAGGATGCGGTCGTCCTCCTGGGCGGCAAGACCGGCACCCCGATCAAGCAGTCGTCGAACACCTTTACCAACATCGACGGCGTGTCGCTGACCGTGACGCGCGCCCAGTCCAGCACGGAGAACCCGATCACGCTGACCGTGGACAGCGACAGCAGCGGTACCGCCAAGAACGTGCAAGCCTTCGTCGATGCCTACAACAAGCTCAAGTCCTCCATCGACGCCCTGCTGGCGCCGGGCGATGCGACGGCCGGCACGGCGGCCGGCGGCTTCGCCCACGACTCGGGCGTGCAGTCGCTGCAAAGCCAGCTGGTGTCGATCCTGCGCCCGACCGGTTCGAGCTCGCTGGCGGCCTACGGCATCATCGCCAACCGCGACGGCACGCTGTCGCTGGATACGACGCGCCTGAACAAGCAGCTGCTGGTCGACCCGAACGGGCTGGACAAACTGATCGGATCGAGCAGCGCCACCGCGCCGAGCGGCGCCGCCGGCGCGCTGAACACCTACCTGAACCAGTGGAGCAACAGCGCCAATGGCCAGCTCAAGAGCCGCACCGAAGCCAATTCCAAGTTGCAGGCCGCGATCACGGACCTGCAGACCAAGCGCGACAACCAGTACAACTCGTCCTACGACCGCTACCTGAAGCAGTTCACCGACCTGCAGACCCTGCAGTCGACGATGCAGACCAACCTGACGATGCTCGACGCCCTGTTCGGCGACGACAAGAAATAATCCTGAGAGAACACCGATGTCCTACCAAGAAGCCTACGGCAGCTACCATGCCACCAGCCTGGACGCGCAGACCTCGCGCGCCTCGCCGGTCGAGCTGGTGCTGCTGCTCACCGACGGCCTGCTCGACGAGCTGGCCCGGGCGCGCGCCCACATGGTGGCCAAGCGCTACGAACAGCGCGCCGCCAGCCTCAACAAGTGCATCGACATCATCAATGGCCTGTCCAGCTCGCTCGACTTCGACAGCGGCGGCCAGGTGGTGTCGAACCTGTCCAACCTGTACGAGTTCTGCGTCCAGCATCTGCACGGCGCCGGCATCAAGCAGGACCCGACCATGATCGACGAAGTCGTGAAGATCATGACCACGATCCGCGCGGGCTGGGCCGGCGTCCAGGCGCGCAATGGATAAGGACACGACGCGCGTCCAGGGCGACCGCCGCGCGCGGCTGCTGGCCATGGGCGACGCCCTGCAGGCCGCCGCCGCCGGCAGCGACTGGGACCGGCTCGGCACGCATGCGCGCGCCCTCGGTCCCGCGCTGCAGGCGCTGGCCGCGCGCGGCCCCTGGAACGCCGCCGAACGCACCGCCCTGACGCGGCTGCGCAGCCAGCATGACGACGCCGCTGCAGCAGCGGCGGCGGCGGCCCAGGAACTCGCGGCGCGTCTGGAAACCATGCGCGCCAACAAGGAAGGCTGGCTCGCCTACGCGATGCACAGCGACACAGAACAAGGCGCAAGCCAGGAATGACCATGATGCTCTCTACCCTCACCTCGTCCGCGCCTGCCGCGTCCCAGACGGCAGCGGCAAGCCAGCCGGCTGCCGCCGGCGCCGCCCCGGCCGAGTCGACCGCTACCGCCACGGCAAACGCCGGCACGGCGGCGGCTGCCGGCAATGCGCCGGCGCCGCAGCCGTTCGCCCAATGGCTCGGCCAGCAGGCCGGCGCGCAGGCGCTGCAGGCATCGCTCGCGGCTGCCGCGCCCGTCCTCGATGACGCGGATACCGCTCCCAAGGCAGCGGACGACCAGGCCGCGGCCGACGACGGCAGCGCCGATGCCGCCGGCGCGGCCACGCCCGACAATACGCTGCTGGCCGCCATGGCGATGCCGCTGATGCCGCTGCCGGCCGCCCAGGTCGCGCAGGCGCTGCAGGCCGCCCAGGGCGGCCAGGCCGGCACCAGGGATGCCGATGCCGGCGCCGATGCCCCGGCCGTCGCCGCGGTGGGCCAGGA
>CAUSCY010000112.1:0-6135 GCA_963529995.1 uncultured Massilia sp.
GTGCCGCGCGGCGCGGCGGGAAGCGGCCTGGCCTCGCGCGCGCGCGACCTGGTGCGCGGCATCGACATCGGCACGTCGGTGCCGCAGGCGATGCGTCCGGCCGAGGAGGCGGCACGCGCGCTGCGCCGTGCGCTGGCCGATGCGGCGCGTCGCGACGTGCCGCTGCGCATGTACATCGATGGCGTGCGCCAGAAGATCGAGCGCAACGCCATCCTGAGCGTCGCCCAGCTCGAAGGCGGCGGCGTGCGCATCGACCCGGTGGTCAGCGTGGCGATCCGCAGCGACGGCAGCGTCGAGGACGTCGTCATCGTGCGTTCCAGCGGCCGTCCGGACATCGACGAGGTGGTGCGCCGCATCGTGCGCCTGAATGCGCGCTACGCGGCCTTTCCGCCCAACGTGGCCGCCCAGTACGACGTGATCGAGTTGCGCCGCGTGTGGAGTTTTGCCGGCGTGCTGCGCCTGCAGGAAGAGGTGCGCTGAAAGAGCGCTGCACCGACCGGCGCCATGGCCCGCCCTGTCCATGGCTGACCTGAGCCTGCCGTTTGACGTGCGTTAAAGCCAATATGGGTAAGCGGCTTACCCTGACTCTGATTGCCAGAGACTGGCAGCACACATCGACAGGCAACCATGCATGCTTCCACGACGCAATTTTCGGCGCGCGGGCGATCGCTGGCGCTCGCTTTGGCGTTCCTTACGGTGGTCGGCACACTGCTGGCCGCTTGCACATCCGGCATCCAGTTCCGGTCCCAGGACGGGGCCGCAGATACGCCTGCGCCGCCCACCGAAATGATCACGGAACAATTGATCGTAACGGAAAAACAGCAGTACCGGGAACAGGCCAACGAGGACCTCGACCGCCTGCTGGTGCCGGACCCGCCGCCCTACGTCATCGGCGTCGGCGACATCCTGTCCATCGTCGTCTGGGACCATCCCGAGCTGACGGGCAGCCTCGTCACGTCGGCCGCACCCGATCCCGTGGCGGCCGCCGCGGCCACCGCCACCGCGGCTCCGCAGGGCTACGTCGTCGACCACCAGGGCCGCATCCAGTTCCCGCTGGCCGGGCTGCTGGCCGTTCAGGGCCTGACCGAGGAGGGCGCGCGCACGCTGCTGACCGGCAAGCTGGCGAAGTACATCGCCCATCCCAACGTCACGCTGCGCGTGCAGGCCTACCGCAGCAAGCGCGTGTACATCGACGGCGAGGTCAAGTCGCCCGGGCTGCAGGCGATCAACGACATCCCGATGACGCTGGTCGAAGCGCTGAACCGCGCCGGCGGCCTGCTGCCCACGGCCGACCAGAGCCGCATCCTGATCGAACGGGGCCGCGAGCGCCACCTGATCAACCTGCGCGACCTCGTCCAGCGCAACATCAATCCCGGCCTCGTGATGCTGGCGCCGGGCGACGTGGTGCGCGTCCGCTCGCGCGACGAGAGCAAGGTATTCGTGTCCGGCGAGGTCGTCACGCCCAAGGCGCTGACCATGCACGACGGCCGCCTGACCCTCAACGAGGCGCTGGGCGAGAGCGGCGGCATCAGCCCGCTGTCCGGCGATGCGCGCCAGGTCTACGTCGTGCGCAAGGAAACGGAGCGCACCCGCGTGTTCCAGCTCGACGCACGCGTTGCCGGCTCGCTGGCGATGGCCGAGGCGTTCGAGCTGCGGCCCAAGGACATCGTCTACGTGGCGGCGACGCCGCTGGCTAACTGGAACCGCAACCTGAGCCTGCTGTTCCCGGGCGCGCTGAGTTCGGCCGTGAACGCGACCAACCGTCCGTGAGCAGCCGCCGGCTGCGCACCTGGTGCGCATCCAGGCCGCACGCTGCACATCGCATCCGCAAGCCCATCGCCGCGCATTACCGGAGCCAGACATGACAACCCCTGGAGAACCGCAATTGACGCCCGTCGTTCCCCGTCCGCCGCTCCTGTCCGTGCCGTTCGACCCGCGTGTGGTCGACGCGCCGCAGGAAGAGCCTGCGTTCGACCTCAAGGGCTACTTGAACACGCTGTTCGACAGCCGCTGGCTGATCGGCGGCGTCACGGCCCTGATCACGCTGCTGGCCGTGCTGTATGCCCTCGTCGCCAAGCCCGTGTACGAAGCCAACCTGATGATCCACGTCGAGGAGGAGAGCCCGAACGCCTCGAAGAACATCCTGAGCGAGGCGTCGTCGCTGTTCGAGACCAAGAAGGCCGCCATCGCCGAGATGGAGCTGTTGCGCTCGCGCATGGTGGTCTCGCGCGCCGTCGACAACCTGCAGCTGTACATCGACGTGCGGCCGAGATACTTTCCCGTGGCCGGCTTCTGGTTCGCCAATCAGAACGGCGGCGCGCTGTCGGAACCGGGGCTGTTCGGCTATGGCGGCTACGTGTGGGGCGGAGAAAAGGCCGAGGTGCCGCTGTTCGACGTGCCGGAAGCCTGGCTGGGCCGCGAATTCACGCTGACGGCGTTGGGCGGCCGGCGCTTCCGCTTTTCCGGCGGCGGCCAGCGCATCGTGTTCGACGGCGACGTGGGCCTGCGTTACCGCGTGCCAGTGCCGGAAGGCACGATCGAGCTGAAGGTCGAGCGCATGGCGGCGAACCCCGGTGCGCGCTTCACATTGCGGCGCATGTCGCGCGTGGCCATGATCCAGGGGATCCAGAACGCGCTGATGATCACGGAGCAAGGCAAGCAGTCCGGCATCATCGAGGTCAAGCTGCAGGGAGAGAACGCGCTGCGCACCCATGGCGTGCTGAGCGAGATCGGCCGCGAATACATGCGCCAGAACCTGGCGCGCAAGACCGAGGAGGCGGAGAAATCGCTGGCCTTCCTGAACCAGCAGCTGCCCGTGCTCAAGCGCCAGCTGGAGCAGGCCGAGGACCGCTACAACCAGTTCCGCAACCAGCACGGCACCGTGGACCTGCAGGAAGAGGCACGCATGAGCCTGGCGCAGGCGGCCGCGGCGCGGACCCGCAGGATCGAGCTGATCCAGAAGAAGACGGAGTTGCTGGCGCGCTTCACGGAAGACCACCCGATCGTGGCCGCCATCAACCGCCAGCGCCGCGAAGTCGATGCGGAAATCGCCGAGGTCAATGCGCGCATCAGGTCGCTGCCCGCGCTGGAGCAGGACGAGGCCCGCCTGACGCGCGACATCAAGGTCAATACCGACCTGTACACGGCGCTGTCGAACACGGCCCAGCAGTTGCGCCTGATTTCCGTCGGGCGCGTCAGCAACGTGCGCATGGTCGATGCGCCGATTCCGCCGGAAAAGCCGCTCAGGCCGAACCGGCCCCTGATCGTCGCGCTGGCCGTCGTCACCGGCCTGTTCCTGGGCACGCTGCTCGCGTTCGCGCGCAAGGCCCTGGCCGGCGGCATCGACGACCCGCACCGGATCGAGCGCCTGCTGCGTGCCCGCGTCGTGTACGCCACCATCCCGCACAGCAGCAACCAGGACAAGCTGATGCGCAAGTCGCGCGGCGACGGCATCCTGCCGCTGCTGGCACAGATCATGCCGGAAGACCCGGCCGTCGAGAGCCTGCGCAGCTTCCGCGCCGCGCTGCAGTTCTCGATGCCCCATTTCCGCAACAATATCGTGATGTTCGCCGGACCGACGCGGGGCCTGGGCAAATCCTTCGTCTCCGCCAACTTCGCGGCCGTGATGGCGGCCAGCGGCAAGCGCGTGCTGCTGATCGATGCCGACCTGCGCAACGGGCAATTGCACCGCTACTTCGGGGTGCAGCGCGAGCGTGGCCTGTCGAGCGCCATCGTCAAGGGCTCGCCGGCGGACGACGTGATCCACCACGACGTCATCGAGAACCTCGACTTCATCCCGACCGGCGAGTTGCCACCGAACCGCTCGGAATTCCTGCTGCACCTGAACCTGGGCGGCTTGCTGCAGCAGGTGGCGTCCGGCTACGACCTGGTGCTCGTCGATCCGCCGCCGCTGCTGGAGGTCGCGGACGCGCTGATCATCGGCGCCCACGCCGGCGCCGTCTTCATCGTGGCGCGCTCGGGACGTACCAGCGAGACGGAGATCAACGAGTCGATCAAGCGCCTGAACCATGCCGGCGTCTCGCCCCAGGGCGTGCTGTTCAACGATATGGCGCCGCGCCTGGGGGCGTATGGTGCCTACGAACGCTTCGGGATGGCGAGCCAGATCGGTTTCTCGAACGGTTGACGCGGCCGCCGCCCGTCGCCAGGCGGCGCAAAACAGCGGGACGTGGCGTGGCGCCCGTCCCGCTCCTGCATTGTGCTTCTACGCGTGAAACGCCTACTTCGACGTGAGCGGCACGCCCGTCCCCCGTTGCGGCGCCTGCCGGAGCAAGCCCTTGATCGCGCGCCGGATGCGGAAGGTGCGCGACTCGAACAGCAGGTAGCACAGCCAGGACAGCGCCACGATCGTTGCCAGCATGCCGGCGTACACGGCATAGTCGGATGCGACGGCCGGTGACAGGCGGTCGCGGCCGAAGGCTTGCTGGCCCAGGTAGCGCAGCAGGCGGATCAGCGGGATGTGCAGCACGTATAGCGTGAACGAGAATTCGGCCAGGAAGTGGGCGCCGCGCGCCAGCAGGCGCGACCCCGTGCTGCGCGGTGCGAACGGCATCTGCAGCGAGGACAGCAGGGCCAGCAGCGGGAGGCTGTAGGCCAGGTGCTGGAAGAAGGAGGCGGGCGCCAGATCGTCGCTGCCGCCGCGCACGCGGAAGTAGACGGCGATGCCCACGGCCAGCACGAACAGCACGCGGCGTGCGGCGATGCCGCACTCGATGCGGATGCGCGCGAAGGCGGCGCCCAGCAGCCACAGTGCGAAGTACAGGGTGATGGGGAAGGGCAGCGCCGCCGCGACCGCGACGAGTGCCAGGGCCGCACCCAGCTGGCCGGCGCGGGTGCGGGCGGCGAAGACCAGCAGCAGCAGGGGGAACTGGACGTAGTACCAGGTCTCGTTCGCCAGGCTCCACAGCGCGTAATTGTCGGCATATGGGTCCACCAGCACCGTCTGCAGGCCGAGCAGGTTGCCGGCGAAGCTGGTCGCCGAGTAGTCGTTGGCGGCGGAGAAGCTGGCACGCGCCGGATCGACGGTGCCGACGACGATGCCGATCGCCAGCATCAGGAACAGGGCCGGCAGCAGCACGGTCCACAGGCGCGTGGCGCGGTCGATCGCGTAGTTGCGCAGGGCGGCCGGCTGGCCGAACTTGTCGAGCAGGCTGCCGCCGACGAGCCAGCCGCTGATCAGGAAGAACACGACGACGGCCTGGTGCGAGAAGGCCGTGCAGAAGGCCAGCAACTGGTAGGCCAGCGGCGGATCGGCCAGTTCGCGCAGGCCCGGGAAGACCTCGGCGCGCAGGTGGGCCGCCGCGACCTGCAGCGCCGCCAGTCCCCGCAGCAGCGAGATCAGCATCGAATGGGCGGAGCCGCTGTCGAGTTGACTGTGGCGTTGACAGCGGATCGAGGGAAACCGGATGCTGCGCATGATGTGTCTCCTGATGAACGTCATGAAAAAGCGCTACCCGCAATGACTCCAGGGGTAGGGTGAAGAATTGCCGGACAGGACTAGTGCGACGGCAATCATCCAGTGGTTCAGCGGTGCGTGTTCCACCACCCAGGCCGTCAGGCCGAAGGCGAGCAGTGCTGCGCCGACGCCAGCCGGCAGCGGGGTCGCGGGGACATCGGTCGCCAGGCGTAGCGCGCATGCGAACACGGCGGCGCCGATCAGCCATCCGGCCGCCGCCTCCGTCCATGTGTGCTCGCCCGCCTGCACCAGCGCGGCCGCCACGCCCGCGGCCAGTGCCAGCGCCGCCAGCGCGACGGCCGCGCGCACCCGTGCGGAGCAGCGCTGGGCGAGCAGCCAGCACAGCGTCGGGAAGGCCGCCGTGAACCCCGTCGCATGGCCGCTGACGGCCTTGAACTGCAATGCCGGCAAGCCCGTCGCCCAGCCGATAAAGGCGATCTTGGTAGCCGCCACGACGCCGATGGCAAGGCCGAACACGAGCAGCCAGCCGGCGGCGGCGCGCCAGGCGCGGGCCGCGAGCAGCCAGGCGGCAATGGCGCCGGCGGCCGGGATCGTGAGACCCAGGTCGCCGAGGTGGAACAGGTTCGTCATCTGCATGTCGCTGCCTTGGACTAGCTGTGAAGTTGCAAGAGGTTGTTTCGGTTAGTTGAGAGCCTGGACAT
>CAUSCY010000113.1:0-6115 GCA_963529995.1 uncultured Massilia sp.
GCCATCCCGGCCTGACTCACACTAACCGGCCTCCACGGAAGCCGGGGCGGTTCAACTCGACCATCTTTGTTGAAAACGCATATTCAACGAATAATGGGACTTCCGATAGCCTCTCGTCTGGTGCAGAGGGATACGATGCGCAAGGGCGACATCTCCTTCTTCGACAGAGTCTTACCACGTTCGGTATCCGTTCTAACTCATTGACACAGTATCTTCAGTTGATGTCCTATAGTAATACACGTGTTGAGTTTGAGTTCGGATCCGGTTCAACCTACACAACTCTTTATACAACTGGACCAACTACTTTTACGCTGAACGGTGAGCCGGTTCATGCAGTACCCGAGCCCGCTAGCGCCATTGTTTTCGGATCTGGTCTCCTTATGCTGGCAACTATCCGGCGTCGTAAGATTCGACACTGAAACGGTGAAGATGAATTACGTTGTAAAATCAACAAGGCGAGACTAGTGAAATGGAGGAATCTACCCGAACCCCACCCGATTCCTCCCCGCCTGCTTCGCCCGATACAAAGCCGCATCCGCCCGATTAACGAGCTCCGCCGCATCTTCCCCGTCCCCCGGCACCAGCACGCACACCCCAACGCTGATCGTCACGATCCCGCTCGGCGCCTGCGCATGCACGAGCGCCTGCTCCTCGACTCCCGCCCGGATCGCTTCCGCCACGGCATTCGCACCCTGGCAATCCGTCGACGGCAACAACACGACGAATTCCTCGCCGCCGTAGCGCGCCGCCAGGTCGCCCGGCCGACGCAATCCGCGCTGGATCGCTTCGCCCACTTGCGCGAGGCAGGCGTCGCCCGCCGGGTGGCCGTAGTGGTCGTTGTATTTCTTGAAGTAGTCGACGTCGAGCATCAGCAGCGCCAGCGGCGAGCCGAGGCGGCGGGCGCGTTGCAGTTCGCGCTGCAGCGCCTGTTCGTAGTAGCGGCGGTTGAACAGGCCCGTCAGACCGTCGACGTAGGCGAACGAGGCCAGCGTGGCGTTGGTCGTCTCGAGGGCCGTCTTGGTGGCGAGCAGTTCGCGCTCCAGGCGGTCGCGCAGGCCGATCTGGCCGACCACGCGCCAGCCCAAAGCGGCCAGCCCGCCGATCAGCACGAGCAGGGCGATGCTGACGGCTATCGTCGTGTTGCGCCAGCCGGCCATCAGCGCGTCCTTCGAGCGCGAGACGAGCAGTACCAGCGGATAGTCGCTCGAGCGCGCAAAGGCATACAGACGCACGTTGCCGTGTTCCGTCACCTCGAATATGCCTTTCGCTTCGCGCGCCGGCAATCGACGGAAGGCGGGCGTGTCGGCGATGCGCTTGCCGAGGTCCGCATCCATGAAGGGTGTACCCAGCAGCAGTGTCCCGTCGTTCAGCGCCAGGGCGATGTCGCCATCCGTTCCCAGGTCGATGCGGCGATAGACGCGACGGAAGAAGTCGATCTTGATGGTCACCAGTGCGACGCCGGCGAAGCTGCCGTCCGGGCGCTCGATGCGGCGCGAGATCGGGATCACCCAGGCGTTGCTCGTGCGCCCGAGGATCGGGGCGCCGACGTGAGCGCCGCGGCCCGGGTGGTCGCGGTGGTAGCGGAAGTAGGCGCGGTCGGCGTTGTTCCTGCCTTCGAAGGCACGGTCGGCGGAATTCACGACCCAGTTGCCGGCCGCGTCGTAGATGAACAGGCCCTGCAGGCCGGGACCGTCGGCCAGGTGCTCGGCCATTACGCGGCGCAGGCGCGTCGCCTGCGGTGTGGACAAGCCTTCGTTTTCGATGCGGTCGATGATGCCTACCAGGATCGTGTCCGCCATCTTGATGGCCGAGTGGGCCTGGTCGGCCAGCGCCTGGGCCGTGTTGACGGTAGAGATCGACGCGTTTTCCAGTTGCAGGCGGCGCGCGTTCAGGCTGCTCCAGAGCAGCATTGCCACGAGCGCGATATTGGCCAGCACGACGAAGGCGATCGTCACGGGAATGATGGAGCGGCGCCGATGGCGCAGTGTCGCGACCCTGTCCGTATGGCCGGTGCCGATCTCTTCGGGCACCACGGCCGCATCTCCGTTTCGAATCAACGACTTCTCCACAAGCGTGAATGCAAGACAGACAAGTCTACAAGAAAAGGTTTGGTTTGCGGCAACTAACTTGTTTAGTAAATTCAGTTAAACACCAGTCTGTTGTACTTACGTCATATATGTTTTTATTAGATGAAAAACGTAACGGAGGCATGTTTAAACTCAATGCGACGCCCCGGTTCTTGTGCACGTGCTAACGTTCGCTCGCCGGCACCATCCATCGAGGAGCAGTCAATGTCACGGTTTCGCATGCGCACCTGGTGTTACGCTATTCCCGCCATCGTCCTTGCACTGGCCGGGGCTCCCGCGCAGGCGCAGGATGCGGCCAAGCCGGCAGCTGGCCAGGTACTTTCCCTGCGACTGCCCGCAACGGCGGTGCCAGCGGACGCGAGCGCGAGCGGCAGCGTGCAATTCATCGGTACCGCGACGGTCCTGATTCGCTACCAGGGCTTCACCATCCTCACCGACCCGAACTTCCTGCACCGTGGCGACCATGTGCACCTCGGTTACGGCCTCACGTCGGAGCGCCTGACCAATCCGGCGATCGCGCTGGACCAGTTGCCGCCCATCGACCTGGTAGTGCTGTCGCACTTCCATGAAGACCATTTCGACAAGCTGGTGCAGGAAAAGCTGGCGCGCAACACGCCCATCGTCACGACGGCGAGCGCGGCGGCGAAGCTGAAGGACCTGGGCTTCACGCGCACGATGGGGCTGGAGACCTGGGATGCGCTCGAGGTCGAGAAGGGCGAAGCCAGGCTGCGCATCACGGCGGCGCCAGGCCGCCACGGCAAGGCCGGGATGCAGGCGCTGCTGCCGAGCGTGATGGGGTCGGTGCTGGACTTCGGCCCGAACCCGGCCACGCCCTCGTACCGCATGTACATCAGCGGCGACACGCTCGTCTACGACGACCTCAAGACCATCCCGCAGCGCTTTCCCGGCATCGACCTCGCGCTGCTGCACCTGGGCGGCACGCGCATCCTGGGCGTGTTCAAGGTCACGATGGACGGCGCGGACGGCGTCCAGCTGATGCAGATCGTGCAGCCCAGGAAGGCGATCCCCATCCACTACAACGACTACGACGTGTTCAAGTCGCCCCTCGCCGACTTCGCGCGCGAGGTGCAGGCCGCGGGGCTGGGCCAGCAGGTGATCTACCTCGCCCATGGCGAGACCTACACCTTCGTTCCCGGCAAGCGCTAGCGCATTCCCGTTGTTCGATGCGCGGTGCGCGGGGCGGGGGTGGCGTCGTCGTCGAACGGCCAGCCTGTCGGCGGGTCCACCTTGCGCTGGAAGTCGTGCGGCATCACGAGGGGCAGTTGCAGGCACACGCTCTGCGTCGGCAGCACGGCCATCCAGTCGCGTACCAGTTCCTTGTAGGCGATGCCGACAGGACGGATCTTGCGGTCCAGGTCGAACAGGCCCAGCGCGTTCACGTTGCCGTTGTCCTCGCGCAGCGCCGTGTCCCAGTCGACCTGGTCGGTGAGCGAATACCAGGTGAAGCCGACCAGCGGCACGCCGTTGTTGCGCACCCTCAGCACATTGGCCCATTCCTTGCGCAGCCAGTAGACGGCCTCGTCGCCGCGCGGCCCCTCGGACAGGTTGGTTTCCGTGTGCATCACGGGCAGGCGGTAGCGGTTGTAGTACTGGTGCGTGATCACGGCGTAGCCGAAGATCTCGCCGGCCGCGCGCGTCAGGCCATCGGGCGACACGTAATGCTCGTTGGTCTGGTAGTAATCGTTGCCCATGATGCAGTGGTGCTTCAGGTTGTTCTTCAGGAAGAAGTGGTACTCCTCGCGCGTCATGCCGTTGTCGAGCATGTACTCGTACATCTCGGAATCGACGCGGCGCCCGAAGTTCAGGTCGAGCGACAGGAAGCGGCGTGCATTGCGCAGCTCGGCCGGACCGATCGCGGCCGGGCTTTCGGCGTGAAAATATTCGCTCGACTCGCTCTGCACGAACAGGGCATCGGGACGCACTTGCAGGATCGCATGCATGGCCAGCACATTGGCCTTGACGATGTGCTTGAGTGCCGTGATGAAGCTGCGGTCGTCCGTCGTCTGTTCGTTCCACCAGCCGTACAGGGCAGAGAACAGCGCGCAGATCGACATCTCGTTGATCGGCGTATAGAGCTGCAGCCACGGATAGCGGCGGGCAAACGTGCCCGCGTAGGCGGCGAAAAGTTCGGGAAAATCGGGATTCTGGAAATTGCCGATCCAGTCGGGCACGCCGAAATGGCACAGGTCGACGATGCAGGCGATGTTGCGGCGTGCCAGGTCGTTGAAGGCGAGGTCGGCGAACTCCCAGTCGTGGCGGTCGGGGCCCAGCCAGGTGCGGTGCAGCGGGGCGCCGTAGCGCAGCACCTTCAGGCCCAGTTCCTCGACCAGGTCGAAGTCGGTGCGCCAGTGCCGGTAATGGCCGCATTTCTCCATCTCGTCCATGCGGACACGTCCGCCCTGGATCGTCGGGATGCTGTTTTCGATACCCGTGGCAAAGATGAATCCTGGAGAGTGCATGGCGCCCCCTGCCGGTCGTCCGGTGCATTGTAGCGGGAAGCCCAGCGGCGTCCAGGATCGTGCAGCCCAAGCGTGCGCACATGCTTTACTGCCGCGTGTAAGCTATGCTATCAATTGGGCAATATTTCCCGTCTGCCACATCCTTTCGACGACACCAGCATGTCCACCGCCGCCACGGCTCCGGCCGCCCGCTCCTTGGGCCACTCTCTCGACCCCTCCCAGCGCCGCCTGGCGTGGGGATTGCTGGTTTCCATCCTGTTGCATTGCCTGTTGCTGGCGCTGCAGTTCGGCGTGCCGGGATTGCGGCCCGGGTCCGGCGCGCCGCTGTCGGTGCGGCTGGCGCCGCCGGCACCGGTGACGACGCCCACACCTCCGATCCCGGCCGTGCCTGCGCCAACGCCGCCCGTGTCCACGCCGCCCGTGCCCACGCCGGCGGCAGCGGCGGTGCCGGTCCAGCCTCCGCCGGCACCCGTCGCCACGGCGCCGGTTCCTCCCGCACCCGCCGTCGCGTGGCATGGGTTCACGCTGCGCGATCCGGTCAAGCCGGCGCCGCCCGCGCCGGCGCCGGCACCGTCGCGGCCGGCCGTCACCCAGCGGCTGGCGCGGCGCCGTCCCAAGCCGCGCCGCAAGCCGCTCGCGGACACGCTGCACGAACGCGTCATCGCCCAGGACACGCAGGCGGACAGCGACTTCAAGGTGCCGCTGCCCGAAGTCGCGGCGGCGCCCGAGCCACTACCCGACGCGGAAGACGAGACCGCCAAGGCCGAGGCGCTGGCACGGGAAGAAGCGGCGGCGGAAGAACAACGTGAGCGCCTGGCCGAACGGCGCGAACAGGAACGCGCGGCGCGGCGCGAGGCCGAGGAGGCCGCCTTGCTGGCCGAGACCGAAGCGGCCGCACGGCGCCAGCGCGACGAGCAGGAGCGGCGCCTGGCGCAGGATGACGCGCGCTACCAGCAGGAACTGGCGCAGCGCCAGGCCGACGACGAGCGCCGCGCCGCCGCCGACGCCCTGCAGCGCGCCCGCGAGGAGGAGCAACGCAGGGTGGCCGAGCGGCTCGCCCAGCAGCAGACAGAACAGGAGCAGGCCCAGCGGTTGGCGGAGCAGCAGCGCCAGGCCGAGGCGCTGGCGCGCCAGCAATTGGCCGAGCAGCAGCGCAGCGCACAACTGGAACGCGAGCGCGTGGAGCAGGAGCGCGCGCAGCAGATCGCACGGCAGCAGATCGAACGGCAACAACTGGCCGAGCAGCAGCAACTGGCGCGGCGCGAGGAGGCAGAGCGCGCGCGTCAACAGGTCGAACGCGAGCGTGCGCAGCAGCTCGAACGGGAGCGTGCCGAGCAGGTGGCCCAGCAGCAGGCGCAGCAGCGGCGCGCCGAGGAAGCGCAGCGCCAGCAGGCCGAACAGGATCGGCAACGCGCCCAGGCCGCCGAGCAGGCGCGCCGGCAGGCCGAGGAAAACGCGCGCCTGGCGCGCCAGGAAGCGGCACGCCAGGGGCCGCCCGCAGGCGACGATTTCGGCGGCGTGCGCACCCCGGGCGCCCCGGCCGGCAGC
>CAUSCY010000114.1:0-6106 GCA_963529995.1 uncultured Massilia sp.
CCGATGTCCAGGCTCTCAACTAACCGAAACAACCTCTTGCAACTTCACATCTAGCCGGTGTTCAGGCGGCGGCGAAGCGGCCGGCGCGGAAGTCTTCCACGGCCTGGAATACCTCGGCCTGGGTATTCATCACGAACGGGCCGTATTGCGCGATCGGCTCGTTCAGCGGCTGGCCGGCGATCAGCAGCAGGCGGGTCGGGGACGCGGCCTTGATGCGCACGCCGTCGCTGCCCTGGGCATTGTCGAGGATCGCCATGCGCGCCTGCGGCACGCCCTTGCCCTCGACGACGGCTTCGCCGCGGAACACGTACAGGAAGGCGTTGTGGCCCGCCGGCAGCGGCTGCTCGAAGGTCGCGCCTTCCGGCAGGTCGATGTCGAGATACAGCGGCTGGGTACCGTCGCGCTGCACGGCACCGGCTATGCCGTGGCTGCTGCCCGCGATGACCTGCACGGTCGCGCCGGAGGGCAGCGTGAAGCGAGGCACCTCCTCGGTCGGGATGTCGCGGTACCACGGCGCGCTCATCTTGTCCTTGGCCGGCAGGTTGAGCCACAGTTGGAAGCCTTCCATCAGGCCTTCTTCCTGCTCCGGCATCTCGGAGTGGATCACGCCGCGGCCGGCCGTCATCCATTGCACGCCGCCGTTGGTGACGAGGCCTTCGTTGCCGGCGCTGTCGCGGTGGCGCATGCGTCCCGTCAGCATGTAGGTGACGGTTTCGAAACCGCGGTGCGGGTGTTCGGGGAAGCCGGCGATATAGTCGCCGGCCTTGTCGCTGCCGAAGGCGTCCAGCATCAGGAACGGGTCCAGGCGGCGCTGCAGCGTTTGCGTCAGCACGCGGTTGATCTTGACGCCGGCACCGTCCATCACGAACTGGCCGCCGAGCACGCGCTCGACGCCGCGCGTCCTGGTCACGGTCTGGGTTGCCACTTGCTGGGTCATGATGTCGGTCTCCTTCGGAAAACGCCGCCCGGACGATTCCGGGACGGCGGTGTGACAGTTGCTTAGATGGCTGCGACGGCCGCGTCGGCGGTCGCCTGGCCCTTGGCCGCGGCTTCCGGACCCATCGCCAGGCCTTCCGAGTAGATGAAGGTGCTGTCGGTCATGCCCAGGAAGTTCAGCAGCATGCGGATGTGCGGCACTTGCGGATCGGCGTCGGCCGGGTACACGCCGCCGCGGGCGATCGTGACGTAGACTTTCTTGCCCTTCAGCAGGCCTTCCGGGCCGGTCTCGGTGTAGCGGAAGGTGGTGCCGGCGCGGCAGATGGCGTCGAACCACGACTTCAGCTGGCTCGGCATGCCGAAGTTGTACATCGGGGCGCCGATGACGACGACGTCGGCGGCCTGGATCTCGGCGATCAGTGCATCATCCTGCGCCACGCGCGCTGCCTGCACGGCGTTGCGGTTCTCGGCCGGGGTGAACAGGGCGCCCAGGGCGGCGCCGTCCAGTTGCGGCAGCGGATTGGCGCCCAGGTCGCGCACGGTGACGTTCGCGCCGGCGTTGGCGGCGGTCAGCTTGGCCACGATCTGCTTGGCGACGCGGGTCGATTCGGAATCGGTGGCGCGCTGGCTCGAGTTGATCTGCAGGATGTTCATGTGTTCTTCCCTTCGTCGTTGGTGGGGTGGGACTTGCTATGTATCCACTTTAACGGTTCCAAATAACGAACGGAAGACGGTAGAATGGATAACATTATTCAACCGATGGAACAATCATGGACGTCGAACCGAACGATCTGCTGCTGTTCGCGCGCATTGTCGAGGCGGGCAGCTTCAGCATGGCGGCGCAGCGCCTGGACCTGCCGAAGTCGACCGTCTCGCGCCGCATCGCGCTGCTGGAGGCCAGCGTGGGCGAGCGCCTGCTGCAGCGGACCACGCGCCGGCTGGTGCTGACGGAATTCGGCGCGAGCCTGCTGGAGCATGCGCGCAAGGTCGCGGAAGAGGTCGAGGCGGCGGGCGCGCTGGCGCTGCACCGTCAGGCCGAACCGAGCGGCAAGCTGCGCGTGTCGGTGCCGAACGACTTCGCCAATATCGGGATGACGGAACTGATTCCGCGCTTCTGCGAGCGCTATCCGGCCGTGTCGCTGGAACTGGACTTGTCGCCGCGCCGCGTGGACCTGGTCGCGGAAAACTTCGACGTGGCGATCCGCATGGGCGACCTGCCCGAGGATTCGACGCTGGCCGCGCGCCGCATCGCCGTCGAGCGCTTCGGCCTGTACGCGGCACCGAAATACATCGCCCAGCGCGGCCTGCCGGAACAGCCGGACGACCTGCTGGCGCACGACCTGCTGTGCATCCTGAGCCGCAGCGGCGGCCCCGCGCCCTGGGTGCTCACGCGCGGCAAGGTGAAATGGGAACGCGAGCTGCGCGCCCGCCTGACGGCCAATTCCCCCGAACTGCTGGCGCGCCTGGCGCGCGGCGGCGCGGGCATCGCGGCGAGTTCCGATCTGTTCGTCGGCGACTACGTCAAGCGGGGAGAACTGGTGCGGGTGCTGCCGGAATGGGAACTGCCGCCGGCCACCGGCTGGGCCGTGTTCCCGGGACGGCGTCTGATGCCGGCCAAGACGCGCGTATTCCTGGATATGCTGGAAGAGATGTTCTGCAAGGATCGGGACAAGACGGCCTGAAGACTGCCGCCGCTGCAATAACCACCGTCTCCCCTGCGAAGGCAGGGGCCCAATCTTGTACGCGTTTCGATTGCGCTGAAAAATTGGGCCCCTGCCTGCGCAGGGGCGACGGTGTTCCCGCGTATCGGGATCAGGCCGGCCGGTTCCCCATCAACTCACCCAACCTTACCGAGCGCTCCGGCGCCCAGTCGCCGTTGAAGGCGATGGTGTCCTGCTGGAACAGCATGACGATGGTCGACCCGAGCAGGAAGCGGCCCATTTCCTCGCCTTTTTTCAGCACGATGTCCTGGTCCGCATACGTCCACTCGGACACCTTGTTGGTGCGCTTCGGATTGACGACGCCATGCCACACGGTGGCCATGCTGCCGACGATGGTCGCGCCGACCAGCACCATCACGAACGGGCCGTATTCCGGCGAATCGAAGACGCACACCACGCGCTCGTTGCGGGCGAACAGGTTCGGCACGCCACGCGCCGTGGTCGGGTTCACGGAGAACAGGGCGCCCGGCACGTAGATCATGCGCGTCAGCTTGCCGTCGCACGGCATGTGCAGGCGGTGGTAATCCTTCGGCGACAGGTACAGGTTGGCGAAGCTGCCGTGGCGGAACTGCGCCGCCAGCGTGGCATCGCCGCCCACCAGTTCCGTCGTCGTGAAGCGGTGGCCCTTGGCCTGCAGGATGTGGTGGTCGTCGATGCTGCCGAACTGGCTGATCGCGCCGTCGACCGGGCACACGAAGTCGGCCTGCGCCAGCGGGCGCACGCCGGCCTTCAGCGGACGGGTGAAGAATTCGTTGAAGCTCTTGTAGCTGGCGATGTCGGGGTTCTCGGCCTCGTTCATGTCGACGCCGTACTTGCCGACGAACCAGCGGATCAGGCGGGTCGTCATCGTGCCGCCCTTGGCGCCCGCGACGCGGCCGGCGAAGGTGGTCAGACGCTGCTTGGGCAGCAGGTATTGGGGCAGGACTTTCAGGCGATCGGACACGGCAAACCTCGGATTGAAGACGGCCCATTATAGCCGCACGGCCGGCAGGGGGAATGGTTTTGCCGGCAAGCTTGCCTGATCGGACATGCATATCAAATTAATTTCGTACAGGCAACAAAAATATTGCAATATCGAGCACAATATCGGCGCCCTCCACGATGACGATGTCGCCATGCCTACCGCCGTGCATACCGCCATACCTACCGCCGTGCCTCCGTTTCGCTTGACGCTGCTCGCCGCGGCGCTGTTCTTCACATTCTCCGCGCACGCCGAGCAGGCCGTCCCCGACAAGGAAAAGGCCGCCGCTCCGGCGCCGATGACGCGCCTCGCGCCGCAGAAGATGCAGACGGTCGAGGTCAAGGGCGCCGCCGAATCCTACGATCCGCGCCGCGACGATACGGCCAGCAAGATCGTCGTCAACCACGACGAGATCACGAAATACGGCGACACCAGCGTGTTCGATGTGCTCAAGCGCGTGCCCGGCGTGACCGTCAGCGGCAGCGGCGGGCGCGGCAGCGAGATCCGCATGCGCGGCCTCGGCGCCGGCTACACGCAGATCCTGCTCAACGGCGAGCGCGCGCCGGCCGGCTTTTCGCTCGATTCGCTGGCGCCGGATTCGATCGAACGCATCGAAGTACTGCGCGCGGCCAGCGCCGAGTATTCGACGCAGTCGATCGCCGGCACCATCAACATCATCCTCAAGAAGACGGTCAAGACGGCGCAGCGCGAGGTGAAGACCCACTACGGCTACGCGTCGACGGGGCAGAACCGCGGCGTCAATGCGCTACTGTCGGACAAGGCCGGGCAGTTGTCGTATTCGGTCAACCTGAACCTGTTCCGCGGCCACTTCCTGAACGAGAGCACGTCGACGGAGGCGTTCTTCGATGTCGCCGGCAAGCGCACGGGGCTGCGTCTCGCCGAAGAGAGCGGCCCGGGAACGTTCACGGCCATCAACCTGGGGCCGCGCCTGAACTGGACGTTCGCGAACGGCGACACGCTGACATCGCAGACCTTCGTGAACATCCTGCATTTCAGCCAGCACAGCGACAAATCCTACGATACCGTTTCCGGCCAATTGCCCGCGTATCCCGTCACCGCGCAATCCATCGCCAACGACAACCGCTTCTTCCGCGAGGAGCTGAACTGGGTCCACAAGTTCGCGTCGGGCGGCAAGCTGGATGCCAAGGCCAGCGCCTTCTTCTCGAACACGGCCAGCGACAGCTGGCGCTACGGCGACGGCAACCCGGCCGTCGGCGACCTGCACGACCGGATCGGGACCAACGGCGTCGAACGCGGGGCCTCCAGCCAGGGCAAGTACACGAGTGCGCGCTGGGAAGGCCACGCGCTGTCCTTCGGCTGGGACGGCGGCTACTCGACGCGCGGCGATGCGCGCCGCGAAAGCGACTACCTGCGCCCCGAGGTCCTGCTCCCGGAAGGCATCGAGGACTACGATTCCTCGTTGGCGCGCCTGGCCGTCTATGCCCAGGACGAGTGGAACGTCACGCCGCGCTGGTCCGTGTACGTGGGCGCGCGCTGGGAAGGCATCCGCATCCGCACCGCGGGCGAATCGTTCGGCGTCGGCCACTCGCGTTCGTCGGTACTGAGCCCGCTGCTGCAGACCCTGTACAAGCTGCCGGACACGAAGGGCGACCAGGTCCGCTTTGCCGTCACCCGCACCTACAAGGCGCCCGGCCTGCAAAGCCTGATCCCGAGCCGCAACATCTCCGTCAACAACAGCCAGACCGAACCCGACTCGATCGGCAATCCGAACCTCAAGCCGGAGCTGGCGCTGGGCTTCGATGCCGCCTACGAGCACTACTGGGCCGAAGGCGCGCTGCTGTCGGCCAGCGCCTCGACCCGCCGCATCGAGGACTATACGCGCAACCTGACGATCTTCGACGGCGAGCGCTGGGTGTCCACACCGTCGAACGCGGGCGATGCGCGCACCTACGGCCTCGAACTGGAGGCGAAGTTCCCGCTGAAGGCGGTGATGGACACGAAGGAGGCGCTGGACCTGCGCGCCAGCCTGTCGCGCAACTGGTCGACGGTCGATTCCGTGCCGGGGCCCGACAACCGCCTGAATGCCCAGACCCCGCTGTCCGCCACGCTGGGCGCCGACTACAAGAAAGGTCCCCTGACCGTGGGCGGCACCTATGTCTTCAAGAACGGCGGCCCGGTGCGCGTGTCGCTCAACCAGTACAGCTACCAGTCGGTGCGGCGCGACCTCGACCTGTACGCGCTGTGGAAGTTCGATCCGAAGCTGCAACTGCGCGTGGCCGGGGCCAACCTGCTGGCCCAGGACTGGATCGGCGCGAGCAGCTATGTGACGCCCGATGTCGGCTCGCAGTCGCTGCGCAGCGTGACGCCGGGGCACCGCATGGTGCGCGCGACCCTGGAGATGCGGTTCTAAGGAACGTACTCGTAGGGTGGGGGGGCCGCGCCCACCCCGGCCGGGGGCCTGACCCGTTCAAGACGCGGGCGGTCGGGGGGGGGCGGGGCGCCCCCC
>CAUSCY010000115.1:0-6068 GCA_963529995.1 uncultured Massilia sp.
GCTTCCACTCGCCCGACTGCAGGCTCTGGGTGATCAGGGCCTTGATCTGCTGGTACAGCGGCGAGAAGGTCGGCGACATGCCCGTCGGGGAAGGAGCTGCTCCACCCGGGGCGCTGCCGGCGCCGGTGGCTCCGCCGGGAGCGGTGCCGTTATTGTTCGGGTTGGACGGAGCTTGGTTCATAGACCGCGATTTTTTCATAAATCCCCTGCCCCGTCCAGTGCGAACTCGGCAAGATTATGTGTCTTATATAAGACATATGATATCAATTGACAGATGGAATTGTACAGGACTACACTCGCGGTCGATCGGGCGTGGATGTACTCCTGAAGACTGCGTCACACCCCGTTCCACAAGACTGCCCTTTTGGTATGATGTCAGTTTCGCCAAACTGGCGTATCCTCGGCGTCGCCCCGTTTTCTATCCCAACTATTTGGAGATTCATCATGGCTAAAACCCCAATGCGCGTTGCCGTCACCGGCGCGGCCGGCCAGATCGGCTATTCCCTGCTGTTCCGCATCGCCAACGGCGACATGCTCGGCAAGGACCAGCCCGTCATCCTGCAACTGCTGGAAATCGACAACGAGAAGGCCCAGAAGGCACTCAAGGGCGTCATGATGGAAATCGACGACTGCGCATTCCCGCTGCTGGCCGGCATGACCGCCCATAGCGATCCGATGACCGCCTTCAAGGATGCCGACGTCGCCCTGCTGGTCGGCGCCCGTCCGCGCGGCCCGGGCATGGAACGCAAGGACCTGCTGGAAGCCAACGCCCAGATCTTCACCGTGCAGGGCAAGGCGCTGGACGCCGTCGCTTCGCGCAACGTGAAAGTGCTGGTGGTCGGCAATCCGGCCAACACCAACGCCTACATCGCCATGAAGTCGGCCCCGAACCTGCCGGCCAAGAACTTCACCGCCATGCTGCGCCTGGACCACAACCGCGCCCTGTCGCAAGTGGCAGCCAAGGCCGGCAAGCCGGTCGGCGCCATCGAGAAGATGGTCGTCTGGGGCAACCACTCGCCGACCATGTACGCCGACTACCGCTTCGCGACCGTCGACGGCCAGTCGGTCAAGGACCTGATCAACGACCAGGAATGGAACGCCAACACCTTCCTGCCGACCGTCGGCAAGCGCGGCGCCGCCATCATCGAAGCGCGCGGCGCATCGTCGGCAGCATCGGCAGCCAACGCCGCCATCGACCACGTGCGCGACTGGGTGCTGGGCACCAACGGCAAGTGGACCACGATGGGCATCCCGTCGGACGGTTCGTACGGCATTCCGGAAGGTGTCGTGTTCGGCTTCCCGGTGACCACCGAGAACGGCGAGTACAAGATCGTGCAAGGCCTGGAAATCGATGCATTCTCGCAAGACCGCATCAATAACACCCTGAACGAACTGAACGAAGAGCGCGCGGGCGTCGCTCACCTGCTGGGCTGATTGCGGTGATGGTGGGCACGTGGTGCCCACCCTACGCCGATCCCGGCACGCGATCCCGGTAAGATTCGTCGGCGTTACCGTAGGGTGGGCACCACGTGCCCACCAAACCCATTTTCACCAGACTAACCATGCATCCTTCCGAGGTTTTATTCCAGGGCCAACGCCAGCCGCTGCTACTCCCCGCCTGCGACCACTACGCCGGCAGCGAGAAGCTGATGCGCAAATCGATGGTCTTGCAACAAGAACTTGGCCCCGTCTTCGACATCACCTTCGACTGCGAGGACGGCGCCAGCGCCGGCAACGAGCGCGCCCACGCGGAACTCGTCGCGACGCTCGTCAATGACGAAGGCAACCGCTTCAAGCGCATCGGCGTGCGCCTGCACGATGCCGCCAGCCCGCACTTCAAGCAGGACGTCGAGATCATCGTCGCCGCCGCCGCCCAGCAGCTGGCCTACGTCGTGCTGCCCAAGCCGAACGGCCTGGAAGACGTGCTGCGCGCCCAGGAAGTCGTGAACCGGGTTGCCGCCAAGGCGGGCCGCCCCTTCCTCCCGCTGCACGTCCTCATCGAGACCCACGGCGCGCTGCACGAAGCCTTCCAGATCGCCGCCCTGCCCCAGGTCGAATGCCTGTCCTTCGGCATCATGGATTTCGTCTCGAGCCACTACGGCGCGATTCCCGCGGCCGCCATGCGCACCCCGGGCCAGTTCACGCATCCGCTGGTGGTGCGCGCCAAGCTGGAGATGGTGGCCGCGTGTCACGCGTATGACAAAGTCGCCTCGCATAATGTGACGACGGACATCAAGGACAGCGCGGTGGTCGCCAACGACGCCACCCGCGCGGCCGGCGAGTTCGGTTTCACGCGCATGTGGAGCATCCATCCGGACCAGATCAAGCCGATCGTGAAGGCGTTCACGCCGCGCATGTCGGAGGTGAACGAAGCCACGAATATCCTGGTCGAGGCGATGGCCGCGGATTGGGGGCCGATTGCCCAGCATGGCCGCTTGCACGACCGCGCCAGCTACCGATATTATTGGACGGTGTTGCAGCGCGCGAAACTGGCCGGCCTGGCGCTGCCCGATGCCGCCGCGGCACTCGTCAATCAACCGGAATCCACCTGATGGCCATCACCCTCCAACACCTCGCCGCCGCCTGCGCCGCCGTTGCGCTCGCGGCCGCCGGCTTTTGTGCGCCGGCATCCGCTGCCACCGTGCACGAAGACCACCCGAAAGCGACCAAGGTCCTGAAAGAAAAGGCCAAGGCCGACACCCACAAGAAGAGCAAGAAAAAGAAGGAAGAAGCGGCCCCCGTCGTCGCCGACGAGCCGGAACCGGACATCACCGATACCGTCGTGGCCGAATATTCCTGTGAACTGAACAACAAGGTCACGATCTACACGAACGACAAGGACGAGGGCCACATCGCGCTGCGCTGGAAGAACCGGCTGCACCGCCTGGACCGCGTCGGCACCACCACCGGCGCCCAGCGTTTCGAGAATCCGAAGTTCGGCCTGATCTGGATCGGCATCCCGTCGAAAGGCATCCTGCTCGATTCGAAGCTGAACCGCCAGCTGGCCAACGAATGCAAGAAACCCGAGCCGGCGCCGCAGATGGCCACGGCGCCCGTCGAAAAGAAAGAAGGCTGATACCGGTCGGACAGTATCGCCGAGCGAGTTGTTGTAACAACAAAATCCCCACTGAAGGAGCAGATTTGTATGTCTCATAACACTTTTAACACGCTGAAGGAATTCCCCCTTCTCGCGGGCCAATCCGGCAAGTTCTACTCGCTGCCGGCACTGGGCGAAGCCCTGGGCGTGAACCTGTCGCGCCTGCCGGTGTCGATCCGTATCGTCCTGGAATCCGTGCTGCGCAACTGCGACGGCAAGAAGGTCACCGAAGAACACGTCAAGCAACTGGCCAACTGGGGCCCGACCGCCCAGCGCGTCGACGAAATCCCGTTCGTCGTCGCCCGCGTGGTGCTGCAGGACTTCACCGGCGTGCCGCTGCTGGCCGACCTGGCCGCCATGCGTAACGTCGCCGCCAAGACCGGCGCCGATCCGAAGAAGATCGAGCCGCTGGTGCCGGTGGACCTGGTCGTCGACCACTCGGTCACCATCGACCACTTCCGCACCCCGGATTCGCTCGACCTGAACATGAAGATCGAGTTCCAGCGCAATAACGAGCGCTACCAGTTCATGAAGTGGGGCATGCAGGCGTTTGACACCTTCGGCGTCGTGCCGCCGGGCTTCGGCATCGTCCACCAGGTCAACCTGGAATACCTGGCGCGCGGCGTCATGAAACAGGGCGACAGCTACTACCCGGACACCCTGGTCGGCACCGACTCGCACACCACCATGATCAACGGCGTCGGCGTCGTGGGCTGGGGCGTGGGCGGCATCGAAGCCGAGGCGGGCATGCTGGGCCAGCCGGTCTACTTCCTGACCCCGGACGTCATCGGCGTGAACCTGACCGGCGCCCTGCGCGAAGGCTGCACCGCGACCGACCTGGTCCTGACCATCACCGAAATGCTGCGCCGTGAAAAAGTCGTCGGCAAGTTCGTGGAATTCTTCGGCGAAGGCACCGCCTCGCTGTCGACCACCGACCGCGCGACCATCGGCAACATGGCGCCGGAATACGGCGCGACCATGGGCTTCTTCCCGGTCGACGACAAGACCGTCGACTACTTCCGCGGCACCGGCCGCACCGACGAGGAACTGGCCGCATTCGAGAACTACTTCAAGGCCCAGAACCTGTTCGGCGTGCCGAAGGAAGGCGAGATCGACTACACCCGCGTGCTGCACCTGGACCTGTCGACCGTGACCCCGTCGCTGGCCGGTCCGAAGCGTCCGCAGGACCGTATCGAACTGGGCAACGTGAAGTCGACCTTCGCCGACCTGTTCTCCAAGCCGACCAAGGACAACGGCTTCAACAAGCATGCCGAAGACCTGTCGAAAGTCTACGAGACCACCAACGGCGTGCGCGTGAAGAACGGCGACGTGCTGATCGCCGCGATCACCTCGTGCACCAACACCTCGAACCCGAGCGTGATGATCGCCGCCGGCCTGCTGGCCAAGAAGGCCGCCGAGAAGGGCCTGACCGTCGCCCCGCACATCAAGTCCTCGCTGGCGCCGGGATCGCGCGTGGTCACCAACTACCTGACCGCCACCGGCCTGCTGCCCTACCTGGAAAAGCTGGGCTTCGGCGTGACCGCCTACGGCTGCACCACCTGCATCGGCAACGCCGGCGACCTGACCCCGGAACTGAACGCGACGATCACCCAGAACGACATCATCGCCGCGGCCGTCCTGTCGGGCAACCGTAACTTCGAAGCGCGTATCCACCCGAACATCCGTTCGAACTTCCTGGCCTCGCCGCCGCTGGTCGTCGCCTACGCGATCGCCGGCAACGTCAACAAGGACCTGATGACCGAACCGGTCGGCAAGGGCGCGGACGGCGTCGACGTCTACCTGGGCGACATCTGGCCGACCTCGGACGAAGTCCAGGCGCTGATGCAGTACGCGATGAACTCGGACGTCTTCAAGAACAACTACGCGGACGTCAAGGGCAACCCGGGCGCACTGTGGGAAGCCGTGTCGTCGGTGTCGGGCCAGGTCTACGACTGGCCGGAATCGACCTACATCGCCGAGCCGCCGTTCTTCAGCGACTTCGAGATGACCCCGAAGGTCGCGTCGGCCGGCATCGCCAACGCCCGCGCACTGGGCGTGTTCGGCGACTCGATCACCACCGACCACATCTCGCCGGCCGGTTCGATCAAGGAAGACGGTCCTGCCGGTAAATGGCTGAAGGACCACGGCGTCATCAAGGCCGACTTCAACTCCTACGGCTCGCGCCGCGGCAACCACGAGATCATGATGCGCGGCACCTTCGCCAACGTGCGCATCAAGAACAAGATGATCCCGCCGAAGGCCGACGGTTCCGCGGTCGAAGGCGGCATCACCATCCACCAGCCGAGCGGCGAACAGCTGTCGATCTACGACGCGGCCATGAAGTACATCGCGGAAGGCACCCCGACGATGATCTTCGCGGGCGAAGAGTACGGCACCGGCTCCTCGCGCGACTGGGCCGCCAAGGGCACCCAGCTGCTGGGCGTGAAGGCCGTGATCGCCCGTTCGTTCGAGCGTATCCACCGTTCGAACCTGGTCGGCATGGGCGTGCTGCCGCTGCAGTTCCTGGGCGACGACAGCGTCGAGTCGCTGGGCATCACCGGCAACGAGACCTACGACCTGCAAGGCCTGGACGGCGAGATCCGCCCGCAGATGCAGGCGACCCTGGTGATCCACCGCGCCGACGGCACCACCAAGGCCACCTCGGTCCTGCTACGCATCGACACCCCGATCGAAGTCGACTACTACAAGCATGGCGGCATCCTGCCGTTCGTGCTGCGTCAGCTGCTGGCTGCGTAATCGCAGGGGTCAGAGTCCGGTGTTTCTTTTGGGACTCTGACCCCGGTTCTCAAAAAGGCCGGGACCCTCGCGGGTCCCGGCCTTTTTCTTTTTGCTGCTGGCGTCGCGGCTGAACACCGGGGTCAGAGCCCTTTGAAAAGCAACACCGGACTCTGACCCCTAGATGTGATGTTTCAATAGGTTGTTCATTCGGATTGGATTTGAGAAACTGGAA
>CAUSCY010000116.1:0-5729 GCA_963529995.1 uncultured Massilia sp.
GGGGGGGGGGGGGGGGGGGGGGGGGGGGGGGGGGGGCCCCCCCCCCCCCCCCCACCCTACGTCAGATATCAAGCGAGCCGCATCGCCACGGCCCCGCAGGCGATCAGGCAGGCCGCCGCCACGCGCGTGCGGCCGACTCGTTCGCCCAGCACGAAGGCGGCGATCGCGGTGGCGAACAGGATCGACGTTTCGCGCAGCGCGGCCACGGCCGCTACCGGCGCGCGCGTCATCGCCCACAGTGCGATGCCGTACGAGGCCAGCGACGCCAGGCCGCCCAGCGGTCCCACCAGCGGATTGGTACGTGCCTGGGCCAGCAGCACGGGCAGCCGCCCGCGCGCGGCGAGCAGCCACACGGCCAGCCCCGTGAACAGGAAGATCCACAGCGTATAGGCGGCCGATGCGCCCGAGCGGCGCACGCCGGCGCCGTCCACCAGCGTATAGGCCGCGATGACGCAGGCCGTCGCCAGCGCGAGGCCGGTCGCACGGGTGCGCCCGCGCGCGCCCAGCCACATCGCCAGCACGCCGCCGCAGATCAGGAGGGTCGCGAGCCATTGCGCAGCGCCCAGCCGCTCCCCCGTCAGCGGGCCGGCCGCCAGCGCCACCAGCAGCGGGGCGCTGCCGCGCATCAGCGGGTACGCGTGGCTGACGTCGCCCACGCGATAGGTCGCGGCGAGCAGCAGGTAGTACACGGTCTGCAGGACGCTCGATGCGGCGATGAACGGCCAGCTCGCCGGCGCCGGCGCGGGCAGGAAGGGCAGCAGGATGGCCGCGCAGCCGGCGGCACCGGCGACGACGAGCAGCGTCGCGACGAGCGGATCGCCGGCCGCACCCCCGCCGCGGCGCTTGAGCAGGGCGTTCCACCCCGCGTGCAGCAGCGCCGCGCCGAGCACGGCGCCCAGCACCGGCAGCGGAATCGCCGCAGCACTCATCGTGCAGCGCGGAAGTGATGGCGCGCCGCCAGCAGGGCGGCAGCCTGCATGGCGGCGCACAGGAAGAAGGTGCCGCCGACGCGCCAGTCCTGCGGCGGCAGGTGGCTGGCGGCGCCGAGGATGGTGCTGCCCAGCAGGGGCATCAGCACCAGGCCCAGGCTGGCGATCGATTGCAGGGAGCCCATCAACTCGCCCTGCGCGCGCGCCTCGGTCGTCTTCGACAGGATGCTCTGCAGCGCCGGGCCGGCCGCGAAGGCGAGCACGTTACAGAGGATGAACACGTACATCATCCAGCCGTGCGTCGCGAGGCCGTACAGCAGATAAGTGATGGCGCCGGACGCCAGGCCGATCAGTGTCAGGCGCACTTCGCCGAAGCGCCGGATCAGCAGCGACAGCAGGCCGGCCTGCACGGCGATCGAGCATACGCCCACGCAGAACAGCGACAAGCCGTTCTCGCGCGGTCCCCAGCCGAAGCGGAACGTCGTGTACAGCACCCAGGTCGACTGCAGCATCATCTGGGCGAACTGCAGCAGCGTGTAGCAGACGAGCAGGGCGCGGATGTCGGGGCGAAGCGCGAGGCGCAGCAGCGCGGAGAACGGATTGATGCGCTGCCAGGCGAAGGCCGAGCGGCGCTCAGGCGGCAGCGATTCCGGCACCGCCACCCAGCCGTAGATGAAATTTGCGGCCGACAGCGCGGCGGCGACGTAGAACGGCAGGTGCAGGTCCTGGTTGCCCAGCAGGCCGCCTAGCACGGGGCCGCACACGAAGCCGAGGCCGAAGGCGGCGCCGATCTTGCCGAAGCTTTTCGCGCGGTTTTCCGGCGTCGAGACGTCGGACGCGTAGGCGGATGCCACCGACATGCTGGCCGACGAGGCGCCGCCGATCACGCGGCCGATGAACAGCCAGGCCAGGCTCGGCGCCCAGGCCGTGCTGAGGAAGTTGATGCACATGCCGGCCATCGAATACAGCAGCACGGGACGGCGTCCGATGCGGTCGCTCAGCGCCCCGACCATCGGCATGCACAGGAATTGCATCAGCCCGAATACGGCGCCCATGACGCCGTACCAGAGCGCCTGCTGTTCGCGTCCCTGCACGTACTCGCCGACGAGGGCCGGCAGCACCGGAACGATCAGGCCGATGCCGAGCATGTCGATGAATACGCAGATCAGGACGAAGTTCAGGTTGCCGGCCGGGGGCTTGGCCAAGGTCGCGCTGCTGGTCATGGGACGCTTCTCGCTGGAGACGGATTCCCATGGTAGCACCGATTGCTACAAAGACATCCACGAGGCGACGGGCTGTTCAGCCGCCGTTCCACTCGGCCGCAAACGCGGTGCGAAAGTCCTCCAGCAGCGCCAGGCGCGCCTCGGCCAGCTTGCGTCCGGCCTGCGTTTGCATCATGCCCGGCAACAGCGCCAGCTTGACGGGGATGTGGTCGAGCGCGTAGCGCTTGTCGTCGAGCGGCCGGTCCTGCGCCAGCGGGTCGCTGCCGTGCGCCAGGCTGCTCCCCATGCGCCCGGCGATATAGAACATGCGCGCCAGGCCCACGGCGCCCAGGCCGTCGAGGCGGTCGGCATCCTGCACGATCTTCGCCTCCAGCGTCTCGGCCGGGATCGCGGCCGAAAAACTGTGCGCCGCGATCGCATGGGCGACGCCATCGAGTTTATCGTGCGGGAAGCCCTGTTCGGCCAGCAGGCGCTGCGCCAGGTCGGCCGACAGGCGCGAGGCCTCGGCGCGGCGCGGGTCGTTCTTTTCCAGGTTCACGAGGTCGTGCAGGTAGCAGGCGGCCAGTACGACGAGGCGGTCGGCCTCGGGGTAGTCGTCCATGATCGCTTCCGCATTGCGGCGCACGCGCTCCAGGTGGTTGGCGTCGTGGGCGCCGTCGTCGCCGGCGGCGCTCCTGGCGATGGCGGCCAGGCGCGGCTGCCAGGTATCGAGTTCAGTCTGCATCGGATCGTGTATGTGGTGTGCGTGCCAGCGCACGTTGGGACAGCGCGTCGGCCTCGTGGTTCTTGTGGCGCGGCACCCAGCGCAGCGTCGCTTGCGGCAGGCGCGCGAGCAGCGCCTGCGCCCGCGCGCGCCAGGCGGCCAGCGCGGGGGCGGACAGGGCGGCGGGCGCCGCCACGTCGTCGAGCACGACGCGGCTGTCGCCGTAGATGGTCAGGTCGGTCGCGCCGTGTTCCAGCGCCGCTTCGAGCACGGCGACCAGCGCCGCATATTCCGCCTCGCTGCTGTTGCCGTCCCCAACGTCGCGCGCGATCTCGCAGCAGAAGCCGTCCGGCCCCGTCAACAGGGCGCCGATGCCGCAGCGGCCCGGGTTCGGGCGCGCGGAGCCGTCGAACCACGCGCGCCAGGTCGTCGGGCGGCCGGCATGCCTGGCGTCGCGCCTTGCCTTGGCGGCGGCGCGCAATGCGACTCGCGCCGCCGCGCGTTCGGCGTCGCGCGCGCGCAGCGAGGCGCGTTCGGCCAGCAGGGTGGCGAGGCCCGCCTTGCCGGCGCTCGTCTCCAGCGTGCGCTTGAGCGCTTCGCCTTCGGTAAGGCCGAGCGTGCGCGCAAGCCGGCGGCTGGCCGTGCGTTCGCTTTTATAGGCGGCTTGTGCGAGATCCTGCTCGTCGACGAGGTCGTTCATGGCGGGAGGATACCCGATTTCGCCGTTCTCCCGCCAGGCAGCAAAAAAGCGCCCGAAGGCGCTTTCGTGTGGACAGGTGCGGGATCAGCGGCGCCAGCCATTGTCAGGGCGGCTGTCGTAGCGGTTCGGCACGCCGTCGCCGTCGCGATCGCGGTCATAGCGGTTCGGGATGCCGTCGTGGTCCTCGTCGTGGCGGCCACTGCGCGGGCGCTCGTAGCGGTCGGGGACGCCGTCGCGATCGCGATCGCGGTAGCCCG
Organism: uncultured Massilia sp.; assembly: GCA_963529995.1. Taxonomy (GTDB): domain Bacteria; phylum Pseudomonadota; class Gammaproteobacteria; order Burkholderiales; family Burkholderiaceae_D; genus Telluria. Next base: position 3,813 of record CAUSCY010000116.1, read on the forward strand.
GCCGGTCGTAGCCGTAGCGGGGACCGTCGTAGCGGCGTTCGAAGCGGTCCGGCACGCCGTCGCGGTCGCGGTCCGGCCCGTAGGGCGTCCAGGCCGCGGGGCGCATGGCCCACCCACCACGCGACTGGTACCAGACCGGCGCGCTGTAGGCATAGCCGGGGCGCTCAACGACCCACACGCCACGCGACCAGATGTGGCGATGGCCGTTCCACTCCCAATGGCCGGGCGCCCAGACGTAGCCGCGGCGCGGGGCCGGCACGACTTCGTAGATGGGCGCCGGCGGCGCGGTCGATACGAACAGGCTGACGTCGGTGCGGGCTGCCATCGAAGGCAGCGGAGCGAAGGCGGCGGCGCCAAGGGCGATTGCGGCGGCAAGTGCGAAGGGTTTCATGTCTGTCTCCAAACGGGGATTCCGTATGGCTCCAATATAGCGCGGCCCGCCAGGAAAAAAGCCTGATGAAGCAACTACTTACATCTGAAACAGATCCTCGCAAGCGCCGCTTTCAAGCCCCCCCGGCTAGGTGCTGCAAACAAGGCAAGAGGGAGAGGACGGATGATCGGAACGGTAGTCGAGGCCCTGGCGGCCAACCGCACGCGCCGGCGGCGCGCACGCAACCTGCGTGCGGGCGCGGGCAAGCCCGCCGTCCCCGGCCTGCGCCTGGGCTGGCGCTTGACGATGCCCTCGTCCCTCGGTTGGCTGACCATCGGCTGCGCCTTGCTGGCCGTCGCCGGCGCCGTCGTCATCGCCCTGCATGCGCGCTGGCTCGCCGGCGCGGCCGGTGCCGCGGCCGAGGGCGATGCCCGGCTCGCCGCCTTCCAGCCGCTGTTGCCGGGCGTGGCGTTCACGGTGCCCGAGCACGCGGGCGTCCAGGTACAGGCGCATGGCGCCACGAGCCTGTTGATCCTGTCCGGCATGCGCGCCGAGCCGGCGCAACGCATCGACCTGTGCAGCCAGATGCTCGATCCGTCGCGTCCAGGCCGGCTGCTGGCCCTGCGCGCCGGCTGGCGCTTCGACGACGTCGCCGCGCTGGCGGCACGCAATGCGGCTGCCGCCAATCCCGTCGCGCTGCGCAACATCGTACTGGCCGACGAGGCCATGCCGCGCATCGTCGTTTCCGGCTGGGCGGCGCCCGACTTCCGCCAGCCGGGCGCGCGCGGCCTGACCTTGGCGTGGGAAGGGAAGCCGGCCCAGTGGCTCGGCGCCGGCGCTCCGGCGGCGGCGGCGGCCGGCGGCGAGGCCGTGTTGGGAACGGGCGGCTGGCTGTTGTGGGGCGACCGCGCCTTGCGCATCGCCCGCCATGCCAGCCGCACCTGCGCCACGGCCGGCGAACTGACGTTCCAGTTGTATCTCCCGGCGCCGCCGGACAGCGCGCCGGCACCGGCCCTGGTCGCCGCAGTGCCCGCCGCCGGCCCGGCCGTCGAAACCCGGCTGGCGCCGGGCGACTGGCGCGTACCGGCCGCCGCGCCGGCGGCACGCGAAGACCAGCAACTGTTCGAGCGCTTGAGTGCGCGCGGCCTCGTGCGGCTCGATGCCGGTGGACTGGCCGAGCTGGCGCCGCCGGACCTGGCGGCCTGGCGCACGCTGGACCCCAAGGCGTGGGACGGCGTGGCCGTCGACGACGAGGCGCGGCGCCTGCTAGAGCAGCTGTACCGCCGCGCCGACGGCGCCTTCGTGCGCGAACAGGTCCGCATCTTCAACAGCGAGCGCCGCCTGCTGGCGTGGCGGACGGGTGCCGGCCGACCGCTCGTTGCCCGCGCCGAGGCGTGGGTCGGCTCCCCGGCCGATGGCGCGCGCCGCGAATCCATGCCGGTGCCGCTGGCCGACGACATGCCGGCAGCCGGGGCGCGCCTGTTCGCGCGTCTGCCGCAGGGCTGGGCGCCGTGGCAGCGCATCGCGTCGTGGCCGGCGGCCAGCGG
>CAUSCY010000117.1:0-5681 GCA_963529995.1 uncultured Massilia sp.
TCCAGTTTCTCAAATCCAATCCGAATGAACAACCTATTGAAACATCACAGCTAGGTGTCATCGTCATTCAGGATCCGCAACGCCGGCCCATCGAGATCGTCGAACTGCCCGCTGTCCGCCGCGCCGAAGAAGATCCACAGCGCGAACGCGACCAGCATCAGGCTCAGCGGAATCAGCAGGTACAGGGCTTCCATTCTCGATTACCTCAATGGCCAACGTTGCGGCTGAACACCGGGGTCAGAGCCCCTTTGACATCAACACCGGGCTCTGACCCCCTGCCTCCCCCGCAGGCGCGAGGCGTTCAGCACGACGATGGCCGAACTGGCCGCCATGCCGATACCGGACATCCAAGGGTCGATCCATCCCAGCGCCGCCGCCGGGATCGCCGCCAGGTTGTAGAACATGGCCCAGCCCAGGTTCTGGCGGATCACGCGCAGCGTCGCCGCCGCCGTGTCGACCGCCTCGCCCAGCGGCGCCAGGCCCTCGCCCAGCAGCACACAGTCGGCGTGCAGTTGCGCCAGTTGCGCGCCCTGCCCCATCGCGAACGAGACGTCGGCGCCGCTCAGCACGGCCGCATCGTTGATGCCGTCGCCGACCATCGCCACCACCGCGCCTTCGCGCTGCAGCGCGCGCACGACGTCGAGCTTGTCCTGCGGCAGCTGGCCGCCCAGCGCATGGGCGATGCCGAGCTGCATGGCGACGTCCTGCGCTGCCTCGTCGTCGTCGCCGGACAGCAGCATGACCGTCTTGCCGCGCTCGCGCAGGCGCTGCACGATGTCCTTCGCCTCGCTGCGCACTTCGTCGACGAGATCGAAGCGCGCCATCCAGCCGGCCGCGCTGCCCAGCCACACGGGCGTGACGCCGGCCGGCACGCCCGCCTCGGGCAGGCTGCCGGCCAGCGCCGCAACGAACGACAGATTGCCGATGCGGTAGCGGCGCCCGTCGATCTCGCCCTCGATGCCCTGGCCGACCACGCTGCGCAGGGCATCGGCCAGCGGCACCTGCGGTTTGGCGGCCGCGCGCAACGCCTGCGCCAGCGGATGCACGCTGTCCGCTTCCAGCGCGGCCGCGATCTCCAGGCAGGTGTGCGTGTGACTGCCGGCGCTGGCAAAGGTCAGCGTCCGGCGCAGGCGCGGGCGGCCGTGCGTCAGCGTGCCCGTCTTGTCGAACACGACGTGGGTGGAGCGCTCCAGCGTCTCCAGCACGTGCGGCTTGACGGCGAGGACACCGCGTCGCAGCAGGCGTTCCAGCGCGGCCGCCAGCGCCGTCGGCGTGGCCAGCGACAGCGCGCACGGGCAGGACACGACCAGCACGGCGATGGCCGCCGGCCATGCATGGGCCGGATCGACTGTGCGCCAGACGCAGAACACGACGATGGTCAGCACCAGCAGCGCCAGCACGAACCAGGCGCCGACCCGGTCCGCCCACAGCGCCAGCTGCGGCTTGGCCTGGCCGGCACGTTCCACCAGGCGCACCAGCAGCGCCAGCGTGCTGTCGCGCGCGCTGCCGGCGACGCGCAGCACGATCGCCTGGGATACGTTGACGGCGCCGCCGGGAAGCTGGCTGCCCGGCCCCATCGGGCGCGTGCGGCTTTCTCCCGTCAGCAGGGCGAGGTCGACCTCGGTCTCCCCATCGACGATGGTGCCGTCGGCCGGTGCGGCCTGGCCCGGCGCCACCAGCACGAGGTCGCCGGGACGCAGCTGGTTCGCATCGACGGCGACGGTGGCGCGCGAAGCCGGGTAGCCGCCGAGCCGCTGCGCCACTGCCAGCGCTGCCCGTTGCAGTCCCTCCAGCGCGCGCGCCGCCTTGCGCCGCGCATTCAGTTCCAGGTAGCGGCTGCCTAGCAGCAGGAACACGAACATGGTGATCGAGTCGAACCACAGGTCGCCGTGTCCGCGCACGAGGGAGAGCGTGCTGCCGGCGAACGCCGCCAGGATGCCCAGCGCCACCGGCACGTCCATGCCAGGCAGGCCGCGCCGCAGGTCGAGCCAGGCGCCGCGCAGGAACGGCCAGGCCGCATACGTCACCGCGGGTACGGTCAGGAAGAACGAGGCCGAGCCCATCAGGGCGCGCATCGACGCGTCCATGTCCTCGCCGTCGGCCAGGTAGACGGGCACCGCGTACATCATCACCTGCATCATCGACAGGCCGGCCACGAACAGGCGCCGGAACAGCGATTTGCGGGCGCGCTCCAGCTGGGCGCCATGGCGCGCGGCGTCGAACGGATAGGCGACGTAGCCGACCGTGCCGAGCGCCTTCACGATGTCGCTGGGACGGCACGCGGCCGGGTCCCAGCGCACCCGCAGGCGTTCGGTCGCCACGTTCAGCAGGACTTCCTGGACGCCCGGCAGCGCCGCCACGCGGCGCTCGATCAGCCACACGCAGGCTGCGCAGCGGATGCCTTCCACGGTGAATACGGCGTCGCCGCCGGCGATGGCTTCGTCGGCCAGGCGCAGCGCGTCCTCGTCGCCCGGCTCCCGGCCGGCCGGGGCGTAGGCCGTGCGGCTGTCGTAATAGGCATCCAGCCCGGCATCGGCGATCGTGGCCGCCGCCGCCGCGCAGCCGGGACAGCACATGGCGCGCGGCAGCCCGCCGATACGGGAACTCCAGGCGCTGCCGGCAGGAACCGGCAGGCCGCAGTGGTAACAGGCGGCGGTGTCGAGTGCATCGACGCGTGCGTTCATGACGGACCTCCGGCGCTCGTGCACAGATGTTCGAGCCAGCCCATCGCATCCGGCTGCAGTCCGGCGCCCGCGCGCACGAGGCCCAGCACGCCGAAGCCCAGTACCAGCACGCCGCTGGCGATGCGCACCCCGCGCCGGCGCAGCAGCGCGCGCAGGCGCGCACCGAGCACGCCCAGGCCGAGCAGCATGGGCAGCGTGCCGAGACCGAAGGCCAGCATGACGAGGGCGCCCGACAGCGCGGAACCGCTCAGCATGGCCGTGACGAGCACACTGTAGACCATGCCGCACGGCAGCCAGCCCCACAGGGCGCCGGCGGCAAGCATGCGCCCCGGGCCGTCGAGCGGCCCCACGCGGCGCAGCAACGGCTGGACACGTCGCCACACGAGCTGCCCGCCCCGCTCCAGATGGGCCAGGCCGCGCCAGGCATCCATCAGGTACAGGCCCAGCGCCGCCAGCATCAGGTTCGCGAGCCAGTAGGCGCCGGCCTGCAGCGCCGGCAAGCGGGCCAAGGCCTGGGCGCCGGCGGCGGCGCCTTGGGCCAGCGCACCCGCCAACGCACCTGCCGCCATATAGCTGGCGATGCGGCCGGCGTTATAGGCGAGCACGTTGACGAACGCAGGATGCGCCGGACGGGCATGGATGCGCAGACCCGGCGCCAACGACAGCGCGCCCACGATCCCACCGCACATGCCCGCGCAATGCACGCTGCCGAGCAGGCCGACGAGGAAGATCGGAAGCGGCGCGATGGGCATGCGCTCAGACGGTGCGCGAGTGACGCGGCTGTTCCCCGCGCCGGGCCAGGTAGCGGTCGAACACCATGCACACGTTGCGGATCAGCAGGCGTCCCTTCATCGTGACGGTGATCCATTCGGGACTCACGGTCACCAGGCCGTCGCGCTCCAGCTGCGCGAGCTGGGCCATCTCCGGCTCGAAGTATTTCGCGAACACGACGGGGAAGGCCTGCTCGATGGCGGCGATGGACAGCTCGAACTGGCACATCAGCTTCTGGATCAAGGTGCGGCGCAACGCATCGTCCATCGACAGGCGCGCGCCGCGCGCCACCGGCAGCTCGTTGCGGTCGAGCGCATCGTAATAGGCATCGAGCGTCTTGACGTTCTGGCTGTAGGTCGCGCCGACGGCGCTGATGGCCGAGACGCCGCAGGACACCAGGTCCGTGTCCGCATGGGTCGAATAGCCCTGGAAGTTGCGGTGCAGGCGGCCCTGCATCTGGGCGACGGCGAGGTCGTCGTCCGGCTTGGCGAAATGGTCCATGCCGATGTACACGTAGCCGGCGGCCGTCAGCTTCTCGATGCACAGCTGGAGCATGGCGAGCTTGGTGTCGCTGTCCGGCATGTCGCCATCGAGGATGCGGCGCTGCGGCTTGAACAGGTGCGGCATGTGCGCGTAGTGGTAGACGGCGATGCGGTCCGGATCCGCCGCGATCACCTTGTCCAGCGTGGCGCGCATCGTGTCCGGCGTCTGCTTCGGCAGGCCGTAGATCAGGTCGATGCTGACGGAGCGGAAGCCGGCGGCGCGCGCGGCCCTGATGATGTCCACCGTCTGCGCCTCCGGCTGGATGCGGTTGACGGCCTTCTGCACGTCCGCGTCGAAGTCCTGCACGCCCAGGCTCAGGCGGTTGAAGCCCTGCCGCCGCAGGCTGTGCACGCGCATCTCGGACACCGTGCGCGGATCGATCTCGATCGAGTACTCGCCCGCTTCGTCGGGTGCGAAGCGGAAGCAGCGGCGCAGGTGATCCATCAGCTCGCCCATCTGCGCATCCGACAGGTACGTGGGTGTCCCGCCGCCGAAGTGCAGTTGCTCGACCTCGTTCATGCCGGCGAACAGGCGGCCCTGCATTTCGACCTCGCGCTTCAGGTAACTCAGGTAGGTCGCCGCCTTCTCGCGGTTCTTGGTGACGATCTTGTTGCAGGCGCAGTAGTAGCACACGGTGTCGCAGAACGGGATGTGCAGGTACAGCGACAGGGGCTTGGCGCTGGCGCGGGTGCGCAGGTCGGCGACGGCATGCAGGAAATCGCGGTAACCGAACGACTCGGTGAAGCGGTCGGCCGTCGGGTACGAGGTATAGCGCGGGCCGGACCTGGACAGGCGCGAGATGAGCTCCGCATCGAATTCGACGGCGGGCAGCGCCGCAGCAGCCGTGGGTGCGGGAATTGCAGGAATTACATCGAACAACTTCATTGAAAACGCTCCTTGCCGGGCCACGCGGCAGGGGCAACGTGGCAATCTATGGGACAAGTTTATTGAGCGGACTCAGCAAAATCCTTGACGTGCATCAAAAACGACTGTGGAGGATGTATTCCAGCGGCGTAAGTGCATTGGCTGAGGTTGCCGCATTCGCAACGAACGAGGCGGTGAGAATGCGCGCATTTTTTCCTGGTTGCCAGACGGTAAACTGCACCGTCATGTCACGACAAAACAAAATTTGTATCGCAGGACCAGACACTGAAAGCCGAAATGAAACGCTTTTATGAAGGTAATGGCATGACGCCTGGGATCAGGTTGACTAAGCTCTGGTCCGATGAGGACATGCTTGATCTCAAAGTAGAGATCCGCGACGGAAATTCTCTCTTTACGACTGATGTCTACGTCGGCCATAACAAACTCGCTGACACCGTTTCCGAACTCCATAAATTTAAGGATCAGATCCATGGAGGGCTTTTCAATCTGCGGTTTGGTGAATTCGGGCTGGAGTACGCATCTGGCGCGCTTGACGTGCGTATGCATTTCCGCGCAGGCGCGAAACTGCTGGTGAGAGTCGCAGCAGAGTCCAGATTTAGTCGCTTCGAAGATCGGGAGCTAGCAAGCAAGGCCACTCTGTATTTAATTTCGGAGGCGGCGCTGCTCGATAACTTCATTCTTGCACTTGGTATGTTGAGTGAGGGGGGTGTTGCTCACGCCGAGCTCGAAGGATCTTTATTGGACTAGCTGTGATGTTTCAATAGGTTGTTCATTCGGATTGGATTTGAGAAACTGGAA
>CAUSCY010000118.1:0-5501 GCA_963529995.1 uncultured Massilia sp.
AAGGTCTGCGCTTCGCAATCCGCGAAGGCGGCCGTACCGTCGGCGCCGGCGTGGTCGCCAAGATCCTGGCCTAATCGCCTGATCAGTAGTAATTAGCAGCACACCGGGCGGAACGTTTCTGTTCCGCCCAACCCAGAGTGTTGCACGACGTATTCAAGTCGTGTATAATGCTCGATTCAACGAGAAGTTTTCGTAGGGGAGTAGCTCAATTGGCAGAGCGTCGGTCTCCAAAACCGAAGGTCGCGGGTTCGATTCCCTCCTCCCCTGCCACCGAATTCGGTGCCACAGGCACCCGAAAGTAAAATAAGTATGTCTAATCAATCCGTGCAGACCGTCAGCACCTCGAACGACAAGTTCAAGGTTGCACTGGCAGTGGTTGCTACGATTGCAGGCGTGGTCGGGTTCTTTTACCTGAAAGGCCAGAATAAACCAGCCCTCATGTGCGCAGGCGCACTCGTGGCTGGTTTGGCTATTGCCGTGCTGCTGTTGTGGACTTCGACTACCGGTCGCGACTTCCTGAACTTCGCCAAAGAGTCGGTGCGCGAAACGAAGAAGGTTGTTTGGCCCACCCGTAAAGAAGCGACCCAGATCACCCTCGTGGTCTTCGGCTTCGTGCTGGTGATGGCGATTTTCCTGTGGGGCACGGACAAGATTCTCGAATTCCTGATGTACGACGTGATCCTGGGGTGGAAACAATAATGAGCGACAACGTGCAGCAAGACAACGTGCCGGGCGATGCTCCGGCACAAGACGCTGGTGCACCGCTGAGCGTCCCGGTCAGCAACAAGCGCTGGTACGTCGTGCATGTCTATTCGGGCATGGAAAAGAGCGTGATGCGCGGCCTGACCGACCGCATCGAGCGCGGCGGCATGCAAGAACAATTCGGCCGCATCCTGGTGCCGACCGAAGAAGTGGTCGAAGTCAAGAACGGCAGCAAATCGGTCACCGAGCGTCGCTTCTTCCCGGGTTATGTGCTGGTCGAGATGGAAATGACCGACGAGACCTGGCACCTCGTGAAGAACACGCCGAAAGTCACCGGCTTCATTGGCGGCAAGAGCAACAAGCCGACGCCGATCCCGGCGCGCGAGATCGACAAGATCATGCAGCAGGTCCAGGAAGGCGTCGAAAAGCCCCGTCCGAAAGTGCTGTACGAAGTGGGCGAGCAAGTCCGGATCAAGGAAGGCCCGTTCACCGACTTCAACGGCAACGTCGAGGAAGTCAACTACGAAAAATCGAAGGTGCGTGTCACTGTCACCATCTTCGGCCGCGCAACTCCGGTGGAACTGGAGTTCGGGCAGGTAGAGAAAGTCTAAAACGCCGAATCGGAGCGTCGCAGCAGCTAGGCGGAATCCGGTAAGAGGAGCCCCGCCGCAGAGTAGCAAGCGCGGGGCGCTACTACTCAACAATCGACAAGGAGCCACAACATGGCAAAGAAAATCGTCGGTTTTATCAAGCTGCAAGTGCCGGCTGGTAAAGCAAACCCGTCCCCTCCGATCGGCCCGGCCCTGGGTCAGCGCGGTCTGAACATCATGGAATTCTGCAAGGCGTTCAACGCCAAGACCCAAGGCATGGAGCCGGGTATGCCGATTCCGGTGGTGATCACCGCCTTCGCGGACAAGTCCTTCACCTTCGAGATGAAGACCCCGCCGGCAACCTACCTGATCAAGAAGTACTCGGGCGTCACCAAAGGCTCGGCCAAGCCGCATACCGACAAGGTCGGCACGCTGACCCGCGCCCAGGCTGAAGAAATCGCAAAAACCAAACAGCCGGACCTGACCGCTGCCGACCTGGACGCCGCTGTGCGCGTCATCGCCGGCTCGGCTCGTTCGATGGGCATCACGGTGGAGGGTATCTAATGGCTAAGCTGTCCAAACGCGTCAAGGAAATCAAAGCGAAGGTCGACCGCAACAAGGTCTACGCTTTCGATAACGCCGTCGCAATCGTCAAGGAATTCGCCACCGCCAAGTTCAACGAGTCGATCGACGTCGCCGTTCAACTGGGCGTGGACCCGAAGAAGTCGGACCAGGTCGTTCGCGGTTCCGTGGTTCTGCCGGCCGGTACCGGTAAAGAAGTGCGCGTCGCCGTCTTCGCCCAGGGCGAAAAGGCCGAGCAGGCTAAAGCCGCCGGCGCCGACATCGTCGGTATGGAAGACCTGGCAGAGCGCGTCAAGGCCGGCGACATGCCGTTCGACATCGTGATCGCTTCGCCGGACACCATGCGTATCGTCGGTACCCTGGGTCAGATCCTGGGCCCGCGCGGCCTGATGCCGAACCCGAAGGTCGGCACCGTGACCCCGGACGTGGCTGGCGCCGTCAAGAACGCCAAGGCCGGTCAGGTCCAGTACCGTACCGACAAGGCAGGTATCATCCACGCCACCATCGGCCGTAAATCGTTCTCGGACGAACAGCTGAAGAGCAACCTGGTCGCGCTGATCGACGCCCTGAACAAAGCCAAGCCGGCTTCGTCGAAGGGTATCTACCTGCGCAAGGTCGCCATCTCGTCGACCATGGGCGCTGGCGTCCGCGTCGACCACGGCACCCTGGCTGCTTAAGAAATAATCGTAGGGTGGGCACCACGTGCCCACCATTGCGTGCGTAAAGAATTAAGCCCCTGCAGTTCATCGCAGGGCAGATCTTTGGGCTGGCGGGGCAACCCGCCAGGCAATCAAAGACCGTTGGGCCGAATGCAGCAGGCAGGCAGGAGGTTAATACAACACCCAACGCAGATGGCGAACCCGAACAAGTTTTGTAGTCGATGCTATGTCGTACTTCTTAACTTCGGACGCCGTGTTCGAACCGGTGTGGGGAATGTTCCTCGCATCATTTAAGGAGATTGACCGTGGGTCTTAATCTGAATGACAAAAAGGTCGTCGTCGAAGAAGTTTCCGCAAAAGTAGCAACTGCGCAAACCATCGTCGTCGCCGAATACCGTGGCATCCAGGTTAGTGCTCTGACGAAACTCCGTGCAAATGCTCGTTCGCAGGGTGTGTACCTGCGTGTTCTGAAGAACACGCTGGCACGTCGCGCTGTGGAAGGCACCCAGTTCGCCTCGCTGGCAGACTCGATGGTTGGCCCGCTGATCTACTCGATCTCGGACGACGCCGTCGCAGCCGCCAAGGTTCTCGCTGACTTCTCCAAGACCAACGACAAGTTGGTGGTGAAGGGCGGTAACTACGCTGGCAAGAACCTGGATGTCGCCGGCGTTACCGCTCTGGCAAGCATCCCGAGCCGCGAAGTCCTCATCGCCCAGCTGCTGGGCGTCATGCAGGCTCCGGTTTCCGGCTTTGCACGTGTTCTGGCTGCAGTTGCAGCACAAAAAGGCGAAGGCGCCGCTCCGGCAGAAGCCGCAGCAGAGCCGGCAGCGGCTGAATAAGCCACGCCTTTTTGGTCAAGCATTAACCTCATACTAAATATTTGGAGTTTCAAATGGCAATTAGCAAAGAAGAGTTCCTGGACGCAGTTGGCGCAATGTCGGTCATGGAACTGAACGACCTGGTCAAGGCTTTCGAAGAGAAGTTCGGCGTGTCGGCAGCTGCAATGGCAGCACCGGCAGCTGGCGGCGCAGCCGGCGGCGGCGCAGCTGCTGCTGAAGAGCAGACCGAATTCAACGTCGTGCTGGCTGAAGTCGGCGCGAACAAGGTCGGCGTCATCAAGGCCGTCCGTGAAATCACCGGTCTGGGCCTGAAAGAAGCCAAGGACCTGGTCGACGGCGCACCGAAGACCGTCAAGGAAGCCCTGCCGAAAGCTGACGCTGAAGCCGCTAAGAAGAAGCTGGAAGAAGCTGGCGCCAAGGCCGAGCTCAAGTAATACATATGCAAAGGGCGCTGGCAACAGCGCTCCGCGCCGGAGTCAAAGCGCGCAGATCCCCGCTGGAAGGTGGGGTATGCGGCTTTGGCTCTTTTGTCGTCCCTACGACAAACAAGCGCTACCCCTGCTTTAGAAGCACCGCAGCACGCAATAATCGTAACACAGCAGTACCGGTTCCTTTTCACCCGACGGACGGCGACGAGCATTGAGGCCTTGCATGTGGTGGCGTCACCACTGGCAATCCCTGAATTCTCATCCTTTCTGTCACTCACGGAGTGTCCATGCACTACTCATTTACTGAGAAGAAACGCATTCGCAAGTCGTTCGCGAAGCGCGCCAACGTTCACAACGTTCCCTATCTCCTGGCGACCCAACTCGAGTCCTACGAGAACTTCCTGCAGGCAGACGCCGGTCCTGTCGCCCGCAAGAACGAAGGCCTGCAATCGGCCTTCAGCTCCATCTTCCCGATCGTGTCGCACAACGGCTTCGCGCGCCTGGAATTCCTCTCCTATGTACTGGGTGACCCCGCTTTCGACGTCAAGGAATGCCAACAGCGCGGCCTGACCTTCGCGTCGCCGCTGCGCGCCAAGGTTCGCCTGGTGATCCTGGACAAGGAATCGCCGACCAAGCCGGTCGTCAAGGAAATGAAAGAGCAGGAAGTGTACATGGGCGAACTGCCGCTCATGACCGCCAACGGCTCGTTCGTCATCAACGGTACCGAGCGCGTGATCGTCTCGCAGCTGCACCGTTCGCCGGGCGTGTTCTTCGAACACGACCGCGGCAAGACGCACTCGTCGGGCAAGCTGCTGTTCTCGGCACGTATCATTCCTTACCGCGGCTCGTGGCTGGACTTCGAGTTCGACCCGAAGGACATCCTGTTCTTCCGCGTCGACCGCCGCCGCAAGATGCCGGTGACGATCCTGCTGAAGGCCATCGGCATGACGCCGGAGCAGATCCTGGCGAACTTCTTCGTGTTCGACAACTTCAACCTGCGCTCGGAAGGCGCGGAACTGGAATTCGTGGCCGAGCGCCTGCGCGGCGAAGTCGCGCGCTTCGACATCGTCGATCCGAAGTCGGGCAAGACCCTGGTCACCAAGGACAAGCGCATCAACGCCAAGAACGTGCGTGACGTCGAGAACGCTGGCATCAAGCACATCTCGGTGCCGGAAGACTACCTGGTCGGCCGCGTGCTGGCCACCAACGTCGTCGATCCGGACACCGGCGAGATCATCGCCAACGCCAACGACGAGCTGACCGACGAGCTGCTGGGCAAGCTGCGCGATGCCAATATCGAAGGCATCCAGACCCTGTACACCAACGACCTGGACCAGGGTGCCTACATCTCGCAGACCCTGCGCACCGACGACACCGCCGACCAGACCGCCGCGCGCGTGGCGATCTACCGCATGATGCGTCCGGGCGAACCGCCGACCGAAGAGTCGGTGGAAGCGCTGTTCAACGGCCTGTTCTACATGCCGGAACGCTACGACCTGTCGGCTGTCGGCCGCATGAAGTTCAACCGCCGCATCGGCCGCGATGAACTGATCGGCGACATGACCCTGTCGAACGACGACATCCTGGCAGTGATCAAGATCCTGGTCGAACTGCGTAACGGCCGCGGCGAAGTCGACGACATCGACCACCTGGGCAACCGTCGCGTGCGTTGCGTCGGCGAACTGGCGGAAAACCAGTTCC
>CAUSCY010000119.1:0-5480 GCA_963529995.1 uncultured Massilia sp.
TCATGACTCCATTCTCTCAAACAATGGAGCCTCTACAAAATCCGGGGCGGTTCACTTCTGTGCTTCTACATGCTCGTTGGTGGTATCGCTCGCCTCTCCTGATATCGCATCACAACAATATCCACACAGGTAGTACTGCTCCAGCGCACAGGCTTGTCGAATGGCTTGCCGTTCCTCCGGAGGGAGATCGGCATAGGTGCCGTGCTGGTGCGCACGCTTCCATGCCGTGAGGCTCCGCGGCTCCGCCCCCTTGTCAATTCTTCGCAAGACGCAATTCCTCCTTGCGTAAAAGCAGCCTTGCTTTCGCGAGCTCGACATGCTGAGCCGGAAGCTCCGCTTCCAAATCCCGTACCATCCTCCTGGCGTCGTCCAACTTGCGGTCATGGATTGCATCCAGAAGGTCGTTCAGGCGCTGCGCTACCAAGGCATTCCGCACGTGCGTATCCATTGCTTCGAGCAAGACGGTATTCACATCCTGCCCGTAGAGCGGTGGCAGCTTGACCAGTTCACCGTTTTCCAGCGCATAGACCAATATTTCCTTGCTGTCGCTGATGACGAGTGGAGAATGGGTCGTCAGCACGAACTGGCAGTTCGGGAACGTATTCGTCAATCGCTGAACGATGCTGCGTGCCCATTTCGGATGCAGGTGCATGTCGACTTCGTCGATCAGCACAATACCTTCGCCCTCCAGTGGATTCGCCAGGCCGGGATTCATCATGGCCAATCGACGCGCGATATCCCCAACCAATGCCATCAAGGATTTCTCGCCCTGGGATAGTTGAGATACGTTCAGGGTTTCCGCACCCTTGTCGATCGACATGTACAGCCGCGGCTTGCGCCGCACTCGCAGGTTGCCGAATCCGGGCATGAAGTGAGCGATCGCTGCACGCACAGCGGTCAACTGACGGTCCTTCGGCGAGATGATGCCTCCTTTGACCAGTGTGTTCCAAGTATGCGCATCGAGCGTACTTTCAATTGCTCTTAATATTTCCTCAGGAACGCTGCTTTCATTTTCCGAATCCTCACGTTCTCGAAACCACTCGAAGAAACGACGAAAATCGACGCCTTGGCTCAGGGAGTTGTCATAGCCATCCAGCTGTTGAAACGTGTGCTTTTCCCTGATTTTCAGCGGAATATCAAGCACGACACGCTCGACCGGGTAAAACGCGATGAGTGGGACATTCGCCTTTTCATTTGAAGACAAGGAAGTGCGATAGACGTCGGCAAGCCGCGTCGCATTGTTCAACTGGGACGGATGACCATTCTTGCGACCGGTGCGCGTCTTGGAAAGTGTCCATTCATACAGCTCGCCCCCGTTCACGACCGCCATGGCAACGGAAGCAGAGTTGGCGCCGTTGAGTATCTGTTCCTCGTCGATCGCGCTACCGCTCCCTTTTTCGCTGCGAAAGCGTGCAACGAACCAGCTCAGCGAGGTAGCCAACGATTTGAGGATCGTCGTCTTGCCGGCACCGTTATTTCCGATTAATACGGTCACGGCTGCATCAAGCTCGACCGCAAGCGAACTGAATGGCCCGACATTTTCTAGACGAAGCTGCTTGATTTTCATGCTGATCCTGATCCGTAGTGGCGGACGTCGAAACCAACATTCTAAGTCATCATCAAGTCATCAATACGACATCGTCTGTCGGCCTGCGCCAAAAACCGGGCTGCCGTAAAATATGGCATTTAGACCAGCTCAGCCATCTGCCATGCACATCAATCCCGAACGCAGCACCCGCCCCGACTACGACCTGCTGGTACGCCAGGTCGTCAGCGTCCTCGAAGGCGAGCGCGACCTGACCGCGAACGCCGCGCAGTTCTCGGCGCTGGTCTACGACACCCTCGCCGACCTGAACTGGGCCGGTTTCTACCTCACCGTGGCGAGCAAGAAGGGCGAAGGCCAGGACCTGCTGGTCGGCCCGTTCCAGGGCAAGCCGGCCTGCGCCCGCATCCCGTTCGGCCGCGGCGTGTGCGGCACCACGGCGGTCGAGCGCAAGACCATCGTCGTGCCGGACGTGCACGCCTTCCCGGGCCACATCGCCTGCGATTCGGCATCGGCCTCGGAAATCGTGATTCCCCTGATCAAGAACGACAAGCTGATCGGCGTGTTCGACATCGACAGCCCGACCCCGGACCGTTTCTCGGACGACGACAAGGCCGGCCTGGAAGCGATGGTGCAGGCGTTCCTGGACGCAACCGATTGCTGATTCCTTGACGCGCAAGGTGGGCACGTGGTGCCCACCCTACGCCAGGGAAATGTAGGATGGGCATCACATGCCCACCTTTGCCCGGCCGCCAAAAGCGGCTGCGGCCGCGCGCAAGCGAGTACAATACCGCGCTAATTTCCACCCATCCCTTCCCAGCACCATGAATCAACTCGAACAGCTCAAGCAATTCACCACCGTGGTGGCCGATACCGGCGACTTCCAGTCGATCAAGGCCTACGCGCCGCAGGATGCGACCACCAATCCGTCGCTGATCCTGAAGGCCGTCCAGAAGCCGGAATACCGTCCGCTGCTGGAAAAAGCCGTCGCCGATTCGCCGGACGGCTCGATCGAGGACGTCGTCGACCGCCTGCTGATCGCGTTCGGCGTCGAGATCCTGAAGTACGTGCCGGGCCGCGTCTCCACCGAGATCGACGCCGCCCTGTCGTTCGATACCGAAGCGACCGTCGCCAAGGGCCGCGAACTGATCGCCCTGTACGAAGCCGCCAGCATCTCGCGCGAACGCGTGCTGATCAAGATCGCCTCGACCTGGGAAGGCATCCGCGCCGCCGAGATCCTGGAGAAGGAAGGCATCCGCTGCAACCTGACCCTGCTGTTCTCGCTGTGCCAGGCGATCGCCTGCGCCGAAGCGAACGTGCAGCTGATCTCGCCGTTCGTCGGTCGCATCTACGACTGGTACAAGAAGTCGACCGGTACCGAGTACAAGGGTTCCGACGATCCGGGCGTGCAGTCGGTCAAGCGCATCTACCAGTACTACCGCAAGTTCGGCTACAAGACCGAAGTCATGGGCGCGAGCTTCCGCAACACCTCGCAGATCCTGGAACTGGCCGGCTGCGACCTGCTGACCATCTCGCCGGACCTGCTGCAAAAGCTGGCCGACGCCGACGGCACCGTCGAGCGCAAGCTGGTGGCCGATGCTGCCTCGTCCGACATCGAGAAGATCGCGATGGACGAAAAGACCTTCCGCTTCATGCTGAACGAAGACGCGATGGGCACCGAGAAGCTGGCCGAAGGCATCCGTGCGTTCTGCGCGGATTCGGCCAAGCTGAAGAAGATGATCGAAGAAATGCGTTGATCGCGTAATCATCGATCATTAAAACTCGTCGTCCTCGCGCAGGCGGGGACCCAATTCCTAGGCGTCTCGACAACGCATGCAGAACTTGGGTCCCCGCCTTCGCGGGGACGACTTTTTTACGGCTTTCTTTTATTCCTGGACGGCGTCGGCGTCCTGGCTCGCCAGCTTGTTGCATCCCGCCCGCAGCCCATTCAGATAGGGATCGAGCATGCACTCGCCCTGCTTGATCAGGTCGAAGCCCTGCGGATCGAACATCCAGGTGCGGATCAGGCCGTCGAGCATGATCCACATCGACCGCGCCACCGTGCGCACGTCGCCCTTGACGTCGATCTGGCCCGTTTCCACGGCGCGCGCGACGCGGCGCTCGGCGCGGCTCATCCAGTCGTTGATATTGTGCTGGCGCCGTTGGCGTACGGCATCCATCTCGTCGACGAATTCCACTTTCAGCGTGGCGATCTCGAACACGCGCCGCGCCTGCGGGTCGTTCACCGTGCGGCGCAGCACGGCCATCACGTAGTTGCGCAAGTCGTCCAGCGGATCGGCGGACTCGGACTCGTCGAGCACCTGCAGTTCGGCCTCGAGCGGCAACCTCACGCGGTCCATCATTGCATTGAACAGCGCGCTTTTGTCGTCGAAATGCCAATAAATGGCGCCACGCGTCACGCTGGCTTCGCTTGCGATATGCTGTAGCGTGGTGCGCGAAACGCCCTGTTCCACGAACAATTTTTCGGCGGCATCCAGGATGCTGTCACGGGTGGCAGCCGCCTCTTCTTTCGTTCTGCGGGCCATCAGCCACGTTCTCCAGATTTAGTAGACAGAAACATTTAAACATACACTCGTGATAGTATAGCCGGGTTTTCATGAAGCCAGCGATAAAACCGTATGCCGTACCAGAGAAGTACTGCAGGACGGTTTTATCCTTTTTTTAACAAAAGGAAGCATTAATGCGCTCTGCCCCATCCTCTTCCCTGTCACTCACCCGGATTGCCGCCGGCACCCTGGTTGCCGTTGCCCTGCTATCCGCTTGCGGTTCCAAGGATGACGCCAAGGCCGGTCCCGGCGCCGGCGCCAAGATGCCGCCGCCGCAGGTCGGCGTGATCACCACCAAGCTCCAGCCGGTGGCGCTGGAAACCGAACTGCCGGCACGCGTCCAGGCGATCCGTACGGCCGAGGTGCGCGCCCGCGTCAACGGGGTCGTGCTGAAGCGCCTGTTCACCGAGGGCAGTGTCGTCAAGCAGGGCCAGTCCCTGTTCCAGATCGATCCGGGCCCGTATCAGGCCCAGGTCAACGCCGCCAAGGCGGCCGTGGGCAGCGCCGAAGCCAATTACACCTCCACGTCCGCGATCGTCGAGCGCTACAAGCCGCTGGTCGAGGCGAATGCCGTCAGCAAGCAGGAATACACGAACGCCGTCGCCGCCGCCAAGCAGGCAGAAGCCGAGGTGAACTCCGCCAAGGCCCAGCTCAAGATCGCCCAGATCAACCTCGACTACTCGAACGTCTATGCCCCGATCACGGGCCGCATCGGTCGCGCGCTGGTCACCGAAGGCGCACTGGTCTCGGCTACCGAGGCGACCCAGATGGCGCTGATCCAGCAGACCGATTCGATGTACCTGAACATCACCCAGTCGGCGCTGGAACTGCAGAACCTGCGCAAGAAGGCCGGCGGCAAGGGCATCGATGCGGCCCTGCCCGTCACCGTCGTGATGGAAGACGGCAGCACCCTCAACCGCAAGGGCACCCTGCTGTTCTCGGACGTCACCGTCGACGAGAGCAGCGGCCAGGTGACCCTGCGCGCCCAGGTCGCCAACCCGGACAACGCGCTGCTGCCGGGCCAGTACGTGCGCGTGCGCCTGTCCCAGGCCGAACTGCCGTCGGGCATCCTGGTGCCGCAGCAAGCTGTCACCCGCGGCGGCCAGAATGGCGATACCGTGATGGTGATCGGCGCGGATAACAAGCCGGTCAGCCGCACCGTCAAGATCGCGTCGCAGCAAGGCGAGAACTGGGTCGTCGTCGATGGTCTGAAGGAAGGCGAGAAGGTGATGGTCGACGGCTTCCAGAAACTGCAGATGATGCCGCCAGGCACGCCGGTCCAGCCGGTCGCCTGGACCCCGGCCGCCGCCCCGCAAGCCCCGGCCGCCGCCGGCGCGCCGGCGGCCCAGCCGAACGCGGCTGGCGCGCAA
>CAUSCY010000120.1:0-5418 GCA_963529995.1 uncultured Massilia sp.
CCCCTGCCGTCACCGCGCCCGCTGCCACCGCGCCCGCTGCCACGGCGCCGGCCGCCCCGGCCGCGCGCCAGCCGGCCAGCCAGCCGAGGGAGGGCGGCTGATGGCGACGACGAACCGTCCGCACTACATCCTGCTGCCCGTCAGCCCGCTGTTCATCGCCTTCAGCCTGGTCTGCGCCTTCATGCTCAACCTGCTGCCCTGGGGGCGCTGGATCGGCGCGCCCGACTTCGTCGCGCTGGTGCTGGTGTTCTGGGGCATCCACCAGCCGCGCAAGGTCGGCATCGGCATCGCCTTCTGCATGGGCCTCCTGATGGACGTGCACGACGCCACGCTGCTGGGCGAGAATGCGCTTGCCTACACGCTGCTGTCCTACCTGGCGATCATGATCCACCGGCGCGTGCTGTGGTTCCCCCTGATGACGCAGGCGATGCACGTGTTCCCGCTGCTGCTGCTGACGCAGGCGATCCAGGTGCTGGTGCGCTTCTTCGTGACCGGCCGCTTCCCCGGCTGGCTGCACTTCATCGAAAGCCTCATCGCCGTGGCGCTGTGGCCGGTGATTACCTGGCTGCTGCTGGCGCCGCAGCGCCGTGCCGTGGACAAGGACCATACGCGTCCGATCTGAACGCCTAGCCAATGACCGAGATTAAAGACAGCGATCGCGAGATCCACCTGTTCCGCATGCGGCTGACGGCGCTGGTCGTCTTCATCTTCATCTGCTTCGGCCTGCTGGTGACGCGCTGGGTATGGCTGCAGGTGCTCAAGCACGACCAGTACATGGCCCAGGCCGAGGACAACCGCATCGCGCTGGTGCCGATCGTCCCCAACCGGGGCCTGATCCTGGACCGCAACGGCGTGGTCCTGGCCAGCAACTACTCGGCCTACACGCTCGAGATCACGCCGTCGAAGCTGGAGGCGAGCCTCGATTCCGTCA
Organism: uncultured Massilia sp.; assembly: GCA_963529995.1. Classification (GTDB taxonomy): domain Bacteria; phylum Pseudomonadota; class Gammaproteobacteria; order Burkholderiales; family Burkholderiaceae_D; genus Telluria. Next base: position 932 of record CAUSCY010000120.1, read on the forward strand.
TCGACGAATTGTCCAAGCTGGTCTTGATCGAGCCGCGCGACCGCAAGCGCTTCAAGCGCCTGATGGAAGAGTCGAAGAATTTTTCCAGTGTCCCGATCCGCAACCGCCTGACCGACGACGAGGTCGCGCGCTTCACCGCCCAGCGCTTCCGCTTTCCCGGCGTGGAAGTGCAGGCGCGCCTGTTCCGCCAGTACCCGCTGGGCGAGATCGCCTCGCACGTGATCGGCTATATCGGCCGCATCAACCAGCGCGAAGCCAAGGCGATCGAGGAAGACGAGGACGCCGCGGTGGCCGCCAACTACAACGGCACCGACCATATCGGCAAGGAAGGCCTGGAAAAGAGCTACGAACGCCAGCTGCATGGCCAGACCGGCTACGAGGAAGTCGAGCGCTCGGCGGGCGGAAGGGCCATCCGCACGTTGTCGCGCCGCGCCCCGGTCCCGGGCAGCAACCTGATCCTGTCGATCGACATCGAGCTGCAGAAGGTGGTCGAGGAAGCGTTCGGCGACTTCCGCGGCGCGCTGGTCGCGATCGAGCCGGAGACGGGCGACGTGCTCGCCTACGTGTCGCGCCCCGGCTTCGACCCCAACCTGTTCGTCGACGGCATCGACAGCCAGAGCTGGAACGAGCTGAATACCTCGCTCGACAAGCCGCTGATGAACCGGCCGCTGTCCGGCACCTATCCGCCTGGCTCGACCTTCAAGCCCTTCATGGCGCTGGCGGCGCTGGAAATGGGCAAGCGCCGGCCGGAGCAGGGCATCAGCGATGCCGGCTTCTTCATGCTGGGCGGGCACCGCTTCAACGACGACAAGCCGGGCGGCCACGGCTACGTCGACATGTACCGCTCGATCGTGATGTCCTGCGATACCTATTACTACCAGCTCGGCAACGAGATGGGCATCGACGCCATCAGCGGCTTCATGAAGCAGTTCGGCTTCGGCCAGCCGACCGGCATCGACCTCGAGCACGAGAAAGTCGGCGTGCTGCCGTCGCAGGAATGGAAGCGCGAGCGCTTCAAGCGCAACCGCGCGGCGCAGAAGTGGGTCGGCGGCGACACGATCTCGGTGTCGATCGGCCAGGGCTTCAACAACTACACGATGCTGCAGCTGTCGCACGCGGTGGCGACGCTGGCCAACAACGGCGTCGTGATGAAGCCGCACCTGGTCAAGATGCTCGAGGACGCGTCCACGCGCCAGCGCACGCTGACGGTGCCGAAGGAATCGGGCCGCATCCCGCTCAAGCAGGAAAACATCGACATCATCAAGCGCGCGATGGTGGGCGTGATCAACGACCAGAGCGGCACCGGCTTCATCCCGTTCCGCAACGCCGGCTACGTCGCCGGCGGCAAGACGGGTACCGCCCAGGTGGTGGGCCTGCGAGGCGCCAAGTACAACCACAACATGACGCCCGAGCGCCTGCGCGACAACGCGCTGTTCACCGCCTTCGCCCCGGCCGACAAGCCGCGCATCGCGATCGCGATGGTGGTCGAGAACGCCGGCTTCGGCTCTACCTACGCGGCGCCGATCGCGCGCAAGGCGCTCGACTATTACCTGCTCGGCAAACGCCCGGGCGACAAGGACAAGCCGGCGGCGCCGAAGGAAGCGGCGGCGACGCCCGCCGCGCCCGTCGCGCCGGCCGGCAACGTGGAGTAAGCGATGGCACACATTCCCGAACGGCGCTCCCTGTGGCGCCGCATGAAGCCGTATTTCACGGTCTTCGACGGCCCCCTGGCGATGATCCTGTTCCTGCTGTTCTCGGCCGGCACGCTGACCCTGAGCTCGGCCGGCCACGACTTCCCCGGTCGCATGGAAGGGCAGATGCGCAACATCCTGCTGTCCTTCATCGTCATGTGGGTGGCCGCCAACATTCCGCCGCAGACGCTGTTGCGCCTGGCCGTGCCGATCTATACGTTCGGGGTGTCGCTGCTGATCGCGGTGGCGCTGTTCGGCATCATCAAGAAGGGCGCGCGGCGCTGGCTGCACGTGGGCGTCGACATCCAGCCGTCCGAGATCATGAAGATCGCCACGCCGCTGATGCTGGCCTGGTACTTCCAGACCCGCGCGGGCATGCTGAAATGGCAGTCGTTCGTGGTGGCGGCGCTGCTGCTGCTGGTTCCGTTCGCCCTGATCGCCAAGCAGCCGGACCTGGGCACGGCATTGCTGGTCGGCGGTTCCGGCTTCTGGGTGATCTTCCTGGCAGGCCTGTCGTGGAAGGCGCTGGCGGCGCTGGGCACGCTGGGCGCGGCCAGCCTGCCCGTGGCCTGGTCGATGTTGCACGATTACCAGCGCGAGCGCGTGATGACGCTGATCGACCCGACCTCCGACCCGCTGGGCAAGGGCTTCCACATCATCCAGTCGGTGATCGCGATCGGTTCCGGCGGCGTTTCCGGCAAGGGCTATATGAAGGGCACGCAGGCCTACCTGGAATTCATTCCAGAGCGCACCACCGACTTCATCTTCTCCGTCTATTCCGAGGAGTTCGGCCTGGTCGGCAACCTGGTGCTGCTGTTCCTCTACCTGCTGTTGATCGGACGCGGCCTGATGATCGCGGCGAATGCGCCGAATTTGTTCACCCGCCTGCTCGCCGGCGCGATCTCGATGATGTTCTTCATGTATGCCTTCGTCAATATGGGCATGGTCAGCGGCATCTTGCCGGTCGTCGGAGTTCCCTTGCCTTTCATGAGCTATGGCGGAACTGCGTTGATTACTTTGGGCCTCGGCAGTGGTATATTGATGAGCATTCAACGGCACCGCAAGCTGGTGCAGACCTGATGCAGACACCTGATATGAAAAAGAACGCAATGGCCGTTCCTAGGTACCTGCCAGCGGTCATTGCGTCATTGGCAATGATCAGCGGTTGCAGTACCACGGAAAACGGCGAACACAAAAGCCTGATCCCGCTCCCCTGGAAACACAAGGTCACGGCCAACCATCCGGCCGTCGGCAACGACCTGCCCAAGCTGCCTTCGGCGGGTTCGGGGCGCGGCGGCTATTACCAGGACGATGGTCCCGGCGCGAATCCGCCGTCGGGCCTGCGCGAGGTGCCCGATGCCGTCGTCAAGTACGAGCCCTACGTCAAGTTCGCCAACCGTCCATACACGGTCTTCGGCACCACCTATACGCCCATCCTGAACGAGGAGCCGTACAACCAGCGCGGCATCGCCAGCTGGTACGGCGTCAAGTTCCACGGCCAGCGCACGTCCTCGGGCGAACCCTACGACATGTACAAGATGACGGCCGCGCATCCCACGCTGCCGATCCCTTCGTATGCGCGCGTCACCAGCATCGACAGCGGCCAGTCCGTCGTCGTGCGCATCAATGACCGCGGCCCGTTCCACTCGGACCGCCTGATCGACGTGTCGTACACGGCCGCGCTCAAGCTCGGCCTGTTGGGGAAGGGCAGCCACGAAGTCCGGGTCGAGCGCCTGTTCCCCGAAGACGGCACGCGCATCGCCACGGCGCGCCGCGCCGCTACGTCCGAAGCGCAGGCGCTGCCGCCGGCCGGTATCGCCGCGCTCATGCTGGAAGACCGCATCGAGATGGACAACGCTGCCGTGGCGAGTGCGCAGCCGGCGCAAGTCGCTTCGTCCGCCTCGGGCTATTACCTGCAGCTGGGCGCCTTCGGCCGTGCCGGCAAGGCGGAGGAAATGGGAGAACTGATCAAGAAGTCGGGCGTCTCGCAGGCGCTCGAAGTGGTCACCTCGGGCAGCATCAACCGCCTGTATTGCGGTCCTTACGAGACGCGCGCGATGGCGCAGGAGGCGGCGCGTTCGCTGCCGGCGTCGCTGGGGCTGAAGCCGATCGTCGTGCGGCGCTAGCGCAAGCGCAACATCAAGCTACGTCACCCCTGCGAAGGCAGGGGCCCAATGTTGCGGGCGTTGCGGTAACGCGTAAAAATTAGGCCCCTGCCTTCGCAGGGGCGACGCGCATTTGATGTCGATCAGGTGCAGCTCTTCACTTCCACATCGTAGCGCTGCGCATACCCCTCGATACGCTTCCTGGTCGCCGCGTCCAGCGCGCGCACGCGGTAGACGTAGTGGGTGGTCTGCGGCCCGCGCGGCGTGACGCGGGCGCTGTGCACGCCCTGCTTGTTCAGTTGCGCCAGCAGTGCCTGGGCACCTTTCTCCGTCTTGAACACGCCCAGCGAGATCGCGTACTTCATCGGCGAGTCGCCCTGCAGCACGTAGAAATTGGTCACGCCCAGTTCGCGCAGTTCGGCGGACTTGCGGTCGGCGCCTTCCTTGCCGCCCTGGGGCGGGATGTTCACGAGCCAGCTGTTCACGTCCTGCGCCTGTACGCTCTGGCGCGACTGGCGCTGGCCCAGGTCGAGCGCGGCCAGGCGCGTCTCGAAGCGGCGCGCATCGGTCTCGTCGAACGGGCCGATCTGTGTGCAAGCAAAGACGGGCCCGGGGGCTTCGGCGGGCGTCGCGGGAGCGGCCGCGGCCGTGGCAGCAGGCGCCGGCGCCGGCGCCGGCGCGGCAGGGGGCG
>CAUSCY010000121.1:0-5111 GCA_963529995.1 uncultured Massilia sp.
TCCGGCCCCGACACCCGGCCCGAGGTCTCCAGGTTCCGGTATCGCAGCGCTTCGCCCAAGACCACGCGCGCAACATTAAACTATTGAACATCAATAGTTTGTGAGGTATAATGATCTTATTCGAAAGGAGCTCACCACATGGAGGATGCCCGTATGGCAAAGACGCCTGAACTGCCCGCCGGATGCGGCGGATAAAACTTTCCCTGGCGAGCTGCGCCGCTCGCCTTTTTCGCCCGCTGGCGTGAGCAGACGCCGGCGACCAGCACACCTGTAAAACCACCATCATCACCAGGAGCCGATATCATGCATGATCTCACCGCCACCTATTCACCCGAGGACAACAAACTGCGCCTGTACGCCAGTGCCAAGCTGGACGACGACACCTATGCGCGTGTGAAAGCCGCAGGCTTCAAGTGGGCGCCGCAACAGAAACTGTTCGTCGCACCGATGTGGACGCCCGCCCGCCATGATCTGTTGGTCGAGTTGTGCGGCGAGGTCGGCGACGAGGACACGAGCCTGGTCGATCGTGCTGAGCAGCGCGCGGAGCGGTTCGAAGACCGCAGCGAAAATCACGCGGCCGGAGCTCAGCGCGCGCACGATGCAGCCAAGGCTATCGCCGACAATATCCCGTTCGGTCAACCCATCCTCGTCGGCCACCACAGCGAACGTCGTGCGCGCAAGGATGTCGAGCGCATCCAGAACGGTTTCCGCAAATGGGTGAATATGTGGGAGAGCTCGCAGTATTGGCGCGAACGTGCCGCCGGCGCGCTCGCAAACGCCAAGTACAAGGAGCGCCCGGATGTACGCGCGCGTCGCATCAAGACGATCGAAGCGGACCGGCGCAAGCAGCAGCGTACGCTGGACGAGGCGATCCAGTGGCTCGGCTACTGGTGCAAGGAAGGGCTCACCGAGAAGGAGGCGATCGCGATAGCAAGCCACTGCCAGCTGTACCTGCCGCGCAAAAACGGCGATCGTGAAGACGTGACCACCGGACCAAGTGCCTATATCGCCCTCACGAAGGCATCCCCAACGCTGTACGCCGAACGCACCCTGGCCGAGGTGATCGAGGCCGCCCATAAACATTATCCCCGGGTGGTCGCGTGGGCGACGCGCTGGATCGACCATTACGAAAACCGCCTCGCGTACGAGCGCGCCATGCTGGATGCTCAGGGCGGCCTGGTGGCCGAGCAGGTGGACTTGCAGCCGGGTGGGCGCGTCCTGGTGCGCGGCGAGTGGCTGACGATCATGCGCGTCAACAAGCGCGACGGCAAGACCACCAGCGTGACCACGAATTGCCGTTATGTCTCCGTGCGCACGCTCGACGAAATCAAGGAATACCAGGCGCCGACTGCCGAGGCCGCAGCAGCAGCTGCCGCGGCGACGGCCATCCCTCCGGCCGCAAACTACCCGCGGGAGGACTTCGTGCAGCTCACCAAGGCCGAATACGCGAATATGCCGAGCGACTACAGGGGCTTCAAGGCCGTTCCCGCCAACGACATCCACGGGGCGCACCGCGTGAAGTACGTCTTCGGTTCTTTCCTGACGGCGGCTCAGCGCCGTAACGGGCCGGCCCACCAGAGCTACCTCGTATTCATCACGGACGACAAGCGCAAGGATCCGCCGCCGGCGACGATCGCGCAGCCAGCCCTGCAGCAGTAACCGGAGCGGCGCGGTCATGAGTGCGATTTTGCCAGCGCGAGGTCGCGCCGAACTATGCGCGCCGCATCTCCCGGCGCCGCCGCTGGAACACCCAGCGCGGCCGCCCCTCGTGGTCTCGTATGGCGCCGGCGTGGACAGCACCGCCATGCTGGTCGCCATGTGGCGGCGCGGGATCCGGCCCGACCTCATCCTGTTCGCCGACACCGGCGCCGAGAAGCCCGAAACCTATGCCTATCTGCCCATCATCAACGCTTGGCTGGCCGCGGTTGGCTTCCCGCCCGTCACCGTCGTGCGTTACCGCCCGAAACGCGCCCCATACCGGAACCTGGAAGGGAAGTGCTTGGCGAATGAGACCCTGCCATCGCTGGCCTTCGGCAAGCACTCGTGCAGTCTCGTTTTCAAGGTCGAACCGCAAAACCGTTTCGTGCAAGCCTGGGAGCCGGCGCGCCTGGCATGGGACGCTGGGCTGCGCGTCGTCAAGGCCATCGGCTATGACAGCGGGGAGCAGGACTGCCGCCGGCGGCGGAAGGCCGACACCGCCAGCGCGAAGAAGGTGCGGGAGGGGCACGTCGACGCGACACGCTACGCCTACTGGTACCCGCTCCAGGAATGGGGCATCGACCGCGTCGAATGTCTGCGCTTGATAGCCCTGGCCGGGCTGCCCGTCCCCGTCAAGAGTGCCTGCTTCTTTTGTCCGGCGTCTCGTAAGTCCGAGGTGGTATGGCTGCGGGATACCCATCCCGTTCTGTTTCGACGTGCGCTGCGCATCGAGAGGAACGCCCGTGACGGGAAGCACGGACTAAGCAGCGTCGCGGGCTTGGGCCGCTCGTTCGCGTGGGGGTCGTTGCAACATGTGCCGGCCGGCGCCGTGGTCGACCAGGTCGAGTGTCTGCGCCCGTGACGCGTTCCCGGATATCGACGTGCCCGGGGCGCGTCGCGGATACGCCTTCACATGTCCGCAAGAAAAGCCGTTTAACTATTGAGTCTCAATAGATTATATGTTAAGCTATCTCTGTACCGTGACCAGTTCGGAGTCGAAATGAACGTGCTTACTTACTCTGAAGGCGCCATACCGGATGATCTGCTGGTGGATTTTTACGACCGCTTGCCTGGTCGCGGCGACGCACCATTGTTGCTGAAAAGCTGGAAGACGCCGAGTGACGTTTACGCCTGGATGGAGACGCTGTACCTGAAGAAGGGAGGGACCGATAGCGTATTCAACGCATGGAGCGTTCGCCTCACGGCCGAGGATCTGGACGCCCTGGAAGAGGCCGTGCGGACCGACAATTTGACCGGGCTCCCGGGCGTGACCTTTTGCGAACCCCATGACGCCGTGCAGCAGGACGCGGAAGCCATCGCCTTTGTCGCGGTGGCCCGCCAGGCGCTGGCCGATCGCCTGATCGTATTTTTCTACGCGTTTTGAACAGAGGAGAACATCATGCTCGTTACCGACGTACGCCCCGGGGAAGCCGATCTTCTGCTGGGACACGATACCAAACCGCTCGAAGTATGCAGTCTCGACGGACGGGTCTTGGACACCGTTCCCGCTGCGGCGCGCTGGACCCATTCCACCCTGCTCGCCGCGGTAGGCGCGAGGCGGCGCCTGATCGAGGACGCCGGCGGCGCGGACTTCTACCTGGGCGAACAATTCATCGGCAGCACCGAGGTTTGAATTACGTGACACCTGACCTGGCCGCACCTGGGCAGGTCACATTGCCCGGGTGTGCTGATCGCCGTGATCTCCGCCGGCGGGGCGGAGCGCCGGCACCCGCTCTTGGGCTTTGCCCGCCGCGGAGGCATCCCGAGAAAGCGGCGGCTGCGCCGCCCGCTCTCCGAGCCGACCCGCCACAAGCCGCACGGCCCCTCTGCCGCGAGCGGCAGCGCGAGGTTTCGCGTGGCGACGTCCTGCAGCAGCTGCGCGCGGGTTGTCGGCGCTGCGCGGCGATCGCCAGCGTCACCTCGACGTTTCTCCCGGGCGTCTCCCTGCGGGACCGGGCTCTCGTGCTGCGCATCGAGCCCGCTGCGCGGTCTCGCCCCTTCGGGCTTCCATCCCTGACGCCTCCGCGCCTGGCGGCGCTGCGCGCTGCGCTTGCCCTCCCGGCCGACCAGGTCGACCGTCCGCGCGGCTTGGGCCGCTTGGCTGTCACTACCAGTTTCGTTGCCACAAATGAAAAACCCCCGGTCTCGCGACCAGGGGTTTGGAATAGGGGTGGAGGATCGCTCCTCCGGTGAAACATCAACAATCCGAGGATTGAGGGATTAGCCGCTGCCTAATCTGCCACTACCTGCCCTTTACGAGCCGACCATGACGGGTGCGTACGCGGGTCTCATCTGGATTTAAAGAGCGGGGAGACTCACTCACACTCTGTACTGAAAATGGTACACCAAGTCGTGACAACAGTCAAACCCGAGAAAACAAGCAGGCGGCGTCGACTTGGGCGCCCGGCACTGCGGCCTGAATCTGCCGCTGCGCCGCGAGCAGCGTGGTTCCGGTCGACAGCAGATCATCGGCGAGCAGAAAGCGGGTGCAGCCGGCAGGCAGCAACTCCGCTCGTATCGTGATCGGCGGAAAGTGCTCGCGATACCCGGTCGGGATGTCTTTCAGCGAAAAGTCCCCGTCTTCCTTTCCCAGCCGTTTTGCGACGCTGCGCTTATCGGGCGATGGCAAATCGCTCTGCTCGAGCAGCTCCCTGGCGCGTGTTTTCGAGATCTTGCTGAACAACCCTCCCTGCACGGGACACCTGTACCGGTCTGCCAGGCGCTGGCCGAATTGCCGACTGATCGCGTGTCCGGAAGGCATGGGCACGACCAGATCGTATTCGCCCGACTGGTCGACCATGTCCTCGAGAATGGCGTCGAAATGCAGCATCAGCCGCCGGATCGCACCAAACGAGGTCCGCAAACCATCCTTGCCCTTCAAAGCGTACAGCAGGTGGCAGTTGTCGCCTTTGCGGTCACGACCCATGCTCCGCGGGGCCTTGTGCCTCTGAAAGGTCGAATACACGGTGAGCTCTTGTTGGCCCAGCGCTACCTGCTGGACTACCGGGTTGCCGTGACGACCAGTGTTGAGCAGCTGGTTATGGCTGTGGTCGACGTCGACCAGGTCGCCAATGATGTTAAGCCCCATCGGAATATGTTCTGGGTGAAAGGGAAGGATTCTACCGGGCTGGACAAGAAAAACAAGGAAAGGCAAGGGTTGGGCTTCCCGCTGTGCGGGACCCGGGATGCCCATTCCGAGCGCGCGCTCCCGCGCTTGGTCCCTGCGGGACTGCCGGCCTGCGGCCGTCACTCTCCAGGCCACCCGGGACGCGGCCGCGCGGCAAAGCCGCACGGCTAGATGGAGGCTGCACGTGTGGCTACTTTCGCGCGCGAAAGTGGAGGGGAAGGGCACGCAATCTCCGGCTTCGATGCCGCTGCGGACCGGCGCCGTGACACCGCGCCCCTATCGCCCA
>CAUSCY010000122.1:0-4458 GCA_963529995.1 uncultured Massilia sp.
CTCACCGTGTCGTAGTGCGAGCCGGTGAGCAGCGTCTTCGCATCGGATGCCGCCGCCGCATAGCGGCCGACCACGTTGCCGACGGCGTCGACGTGCACGTCCATGCCGGCGTCCCGCATCCACGCGGCCAGTTGCCGGGCGGTGCGCTGGTGGGCTTCCGTCATGTAGGCGCAGGTCAGACCCTGCTCGTCGTCGCTGACGGCGCCGAGCTGCTCGGCCCAGTCCATGATGGCGGGGCCGAAGGGCAGGTCGACGCCGAGCAGGGCGTTAAGGCGGATCTCGGCGATGCGGTGGACCTGGCGCAGGCATTCGTCCATCTCGGCCTGCGGCTGGCTCGCGAGGCGGCGGCGGAAGGCGGCGATGACGGCCTGGCGCGTCAGGCCCTTGCCGGTCGGGCCCTTGACGGCGAGGATGAAGGGAAAGCCGAACTTGTCGCGGTAGGCGGCGTTCAGTGCATGCAGGGCCGCGTATTCTTCCGGGCTGCAGCGGTCCAGGCCCGAGGCGGCCTGCTCGCCCGTCGATTCGGCCGTGAGCGTGCCCGCGATCGCCGCCTTGCCGGCCAGTTCCGGGTGGGCGCGCAGCAGGGACAGCTGCTCGTCGCGGCCGGCCTGCGTCACCGCGTCCTGCAGCGCCAGCTTCAGCGCGGCCAGGCTGGCGAAGGGGCGGCGGGTGGCGGCGCGTTCGGGTATCCACGGCGAGTGCTCGTAGATGCCGTGCAGCGCCTGCACGAAGCCCGGCAGGTCCAGGCGATTGAGGTCCGCAAGTGTCGTCATGCAAAATTCTCCGATCGAAGCAGCCGATGATACGTCCCGCCACCGTCCCGTTCATACGCGGCCCATGATGACGGCTATACGCGCGTCAGCGTTTGACCAGGGCCCGTGCCGCCGCCGTCACCTGGTCGCGCAGCCATTTGTGCTCGGCCGACTGGTGCACGCGCTGGTGCCACAGCTGGTAGAAGCGCATCGGCGGGAATTTCAGCGGTACCGTGAACGTCTTCAGGGGCAGCGTGTTCTCGTAGAAGCGGATGAACTGGCGGCCCGTGGTCAGCACCAGGTCGGTCTGCGTCAGCATGTAGGGAATCAGGCCGAAGTAGGGCGATTCGACGGCCACCTTGCGCTGCAGTCCCTGGCGTTCCAGGAAGGCGTCGATCACGCCGTGGTAGCCGGGCAGCATGGCGGCCGGCGCCACGTGCGGCAGCGTCAGGTAGTCTTCCAGCGTCATCGCGTCGCTGGCCGTGCGCTTGGCATAGGCGCTGTCGGCGCGCATCACGCAGGTGATCGGGTCCTCGAACAGTTTCGAGATGTGCAGGTGCGCGGGCGGCTCGTCCCAGTTGGCGATGACGAGGTCCATCTCGCCGTCGGACAGCATGCGCAGGTAGTCGGTGCCCGGCCCCAGGTGGTGCAGCGCGACGCGGCTGTTGGGCGAGCCGCGGCGGATGCTGGCGACCACGTTCGGCAGGAACTGGGTGTCCAGGTAGTCCGGCGCGGCGATGTGGAAGGTGCGCGCGGCCTCCTCGGGCACGAACGGCGACTTGCGGATGAACAGGCTCTCGGTCTCGTCGAGGATGCGCTTGGCCGGCTTGAGCAGGCTCTCGCCGTGCTGGGTCGGCACCATGCCGCGCGCGCCGCGCACCAGCAGCGGATCGCCCGTCAGTTCGCGCAGCTTGCGCAGCGAGGCCGAGATCGAGGGCTGCGGCTGGTTCAGCTTGAGCGCGACCCGCGAGACGTTCTTTTCGACCAGCAGCAGGTACAGGATGCGGATCAGGTGCAGGTCGAGATGCTGGGGAAGGCTGGACATGGCGCGTGCGGACACGTATATCTGGTTGAGTATGTCGAATATACGGCATATTTCATGTTGTATAAAATAAAACCAGCGTATCTTCGATTCATCGACGTCTAAAGGATGCCCATGGAGTTGCTCGGATATTACCTGCCGTACGGTCTGGAGTGGATGAACCTGCTGGTGCGCTGGCTGCACGTCATCACGGGCATCGCCTGGATCGGCGCTTCCTTCTATTTCGTCTGGCTCGACAACTCGCTGCGTCCGCCGGCGCCCGGCTCCGACCTGGCGCAGAAGGGCGTGTCCGGCGAATTGTGGGCCGTGCACGGCGGCGGCTTCTACAACCCGCAGAAGTATATGGTGGCCCCCGCCCAGCTGCCGAAGGAACTGCACTGGTTCAAGTGGGAAGCCTATTCGACCTGGCTGTCGGGCTTCGCGCTGCTCACCATCGTCTATTACTTCAATGCCCAGGCCATGATGGTCGACCGCGGCGTGGCCGATCTGTCGTCCTGGCAGGCCATCGGGCTGGGACTGGCCAGCCTCGTCGTCGGCTGGATCGTCTACGACCTGCTGTGCCGCTCGAAGCTGGGCAAGCACGACCTGGCGTTCGGCGCCGTCGTGTACGCGCTGCTCGTCGGTGCCGCCTGGGTGCTGACGCATTTCCTGAGCGGGCGTGCCGCCTACATCCACGTGGGGGCGATGATCGGCACCATCATGGTGGCCAATGTGGCGATGGTGATCATTCCGGGCCAGCGCACGATGGTGAACGAGATGGTCGCCGGCAGGAAGCCCGACCCCATCTACGGCATCCGCGGCAAGCAGCGCAGCGTCCACAACAACTACTTCACGCTGCCGGTGCTGTTCATCATGATCAGCAACCACTTCGCGATGACCTACCGCCACGATCAGGCCTGGCTGGTGCTGGCCGCGATCATGCTGGCCGGCGTGTTCATCCGCCACTTCTTCAACCTGCGCCACAAGGGCCGCATCGAATGGAAGTACCCGGCCATCGGCGTCGCGATCCTGCTGGCGACGATGGTGGCGCTGCTGCCGGCACCGCCGGGCTTCACGGGCAACCGGGCGGCGGCGTCCGCGCCGTCGTCGGCCGCGCAGTTCGCCGCCGTCAAGACCATCATCGACCAGCGCTGCGTTTCCTGCCATGCGGCCCATCCGACCCAGCCGGGCTTCGCCACCGCGCCGGCCGGCGTGGCGCTGGACGACGTGCACGGCATCGGCCGGAACGCCGCGCGCATCTACCAGCAGGCGGTCCAGTTGAAGGCCATGCCGCTGGCGAACCTCACCAATATGACGGATGCCGAGCGGGCCCAGGTCGCGGCCTGGTTCGAGTCCGGCGCCAAGACGAATTGACGACATGATGGAACCGAACCGAGAACGACTGCTGGCCTGGATCGACGCGCATTTCGACGAACAGGTCGGCTTTTTGCAGGAAGCGATCCGCATTCCCACCGACACCCCGCCCGGCAACAATGCGCCGCATGCGGAAGCGGTGGCGCGCATGGTCGAAGCGTATGGCTGGACGGCCGAGCAGCACGCGGTGCCGGCGCAGCAGGTACGCGACTACGGCATGGAGAGCATCACGAACCTGATCGTGCGCCGGCCGTACGGCGCCGGCGGTCCGACGGTCGCGCTGAACGCGCACGGCGACGTGGTGCCGCCGGGCGAAGGCTGGAGCAAGCCGCCGTATGGCGGCGTGGTCGAGGATGGCTATCTGTATGGCCGCGCGGCGGCCGTGTCGAAAAGCGACTTCGCCACCTACCTCTTCGCGGCGCGCGCGCTGGAAGCGCTGGGCGTGCCCCTGAAGGGCGCGCTCGAGCTGCACTTCACCTACGACGAGGAATTCGGCGGCCTGCTCGGTCCCGGCTGGCTGCTGGAGCAGGGGTTGACCAGGCCGGACTTCGTGATCGCCGCGGGCTTCGCCTACGACATCGTGACGGCCCATAACGCCTGCCTGCAGCTGGAAATCACCGTGCACGGCAAGGCCGGCCACGGCGCCATGCCGGAGACGGCCGTCGATGCGCTGCAGGCCGCCACGAAGATCCTGAATGCCATCTACGGCCAGTTGCCCGAGTTGAAGAAGGTCAAGTCGACGGTCCCCGGCATCGATTCGCCGACCATGCTGGTGGGCCGCATCGACGGCGGCACCAATACCAACGTCGTGCCGGGCAAGGTGGTCATGAAGATGGACCGGCGCATGATTCCCGAGGAAGACCCGGTGGCCGTCGAGGCGCAGGTGCGCGCGCTCATCGAGGATGCCGTGCGCGGCCTGCCCGGCATCCGGCTCGATATCCGCCGCCTGCTGCTGTCGCAGGCGCTGCGCCCGCTGCCCGGTTCGGATCGGCTGGTGGCCAGCCTGCAGCGCCACGGCGAGGCGATCCTGGGCGAGGTACCGCAGGCCAAGGGCACGCCGCTGTATGCGGACGCGCGCCTGTACGGCGAACGCGGCATCCCGGCCGTGCTGTACGGCGCGGGTCCGCGCACGGTGCCGGAGTCGAACGCCAAGAAGGCCGACGAGCGGCTGGCGCTGGAAGACCTGCGCAAGGCCACCAAGGTGGTGGCGCTGACGCTGCTCGACTTACTGCTTGCTTGAACCGTTCGCGGAAGTACGTCGCCCCGGCGCAGGTGAACTGCCACAAGAAAGTTGGACAGTAAATTGTCCAC
>CAUSCY010000123.1:0-4004 GCA_963529995.1 uncultured Massilia sp.
CGTGGGGGGGGCACATTTGGGGGGGGGCGTTCACACACCTGGGGCTACCGGGGGGCCCGGCGTGCGCGGGCGCGTGGGGGGGCCGGGGGGGGCCCCCACGTCGATTATTGCGGGTCTTTGGCCAGGCGCTGGCGGCGCGCCTCGTACAGGCAGACGCCCGATGCGACCGAGACGTTCAGGCTCTCGACCGAGCCGAACATGGGGATGGAGACCAGCATGTCGCAGGTCTCGCGGGTCAGGCGGCGCATGCCCTCGCCTTCCGAGCCCATCACGAGCGCCGTGGGGCCCGTGAAGTCGCCCTGGTACAGGCCCTTGTCGGCGTCGTCGGAGGTGCCGATCAGCCAGATGCCGCGTTCCTTCAGGTCGCGCATGGTGCGCGCCAGGTTGGTGACGGTGATGTAGGGGACGGTCTCGGCGGCGCCGCTGGCGACCTTGGCGGCCGTCGCATTCAGGCCGACCGAGCGGTCCTTCGGCGCGATCACGGCGTGCGCGCCGACGCCGTCGGCCACGCGCAGGCAGGCGCCCAGATTGTGCGGGTCGGTGATGCCGTCCAGGATCAGCAGCAGCGGCGGACCCTCGACGGCGTCGAGCAGTTCGTCCAGGTTGCGCGCCAGCGTCAACTGGCTGGCGAACGCGATCACGCCCTGGTGGCGGCGGGTGCCGACGATCTTGTCGAGGCGCTCGGCGTCGACCGGCATCACGCGCACGCCGGCCGATTTCGCGTTCGCGATCAGGTCCGTCATGCGGCGGTCCTGGCGCGTCGCGTCGACGAAGATCTCTTCCACCGACTGGGCCTCGTGGCGCAAGCGCGAGGTCACGGCGTGGAAGCCGAATATCATTTTATTTTTCATGCCTTACTTCTTTTTCCTGGTTTTGGGTGCTGCTTGCGGCGCCTTGGGTGCGGCGCTCGGTTTATCGGCGGCCTTGCGGGCCGCGGGTTTCTTCGTGGTGGGTTTCTTCGCTGCGGGAGCGGCGACAGGCGCGGGGGCCGGAGCAGGCGCCGGCGCCGGCGCGGCGGCAGCCTTGCCGCGGCGCTTGCGCGAAGTCGGCGGCACGAACACGACGTCCTCCGCCGCCTCGTCACCGCCATGGAGCTCGGGCAGCGCGGCGGCCGGCTCGGCCGGCGTCACGTGCACTTCCTGGGCACTGGCGGGCACGCCGCCGTTGCCATTGCCATTGCCGTTCTTGCCCTTGGCCTTGCGACGGCGCGGCGGTTTCGGCTCGCGCGCTTCCAGCGCGGCCTGGCGGGCGCGCTCGAGCGGCGCCGGCTCGGCCGACGCCTCTTCGGCCAGCACGAGGTCGATCTTGCGCGACTCGAGGTCGACGCGCGCCACCTGCACGGTCACGCGGCCGGTCAGGGCATACACCTGGCCGGTACGCTCGCCGCGCAGTTCGTGGCGGGTCTCGTCGTACTGGAAATAATCCTGGCCCAGGCCGGTGACGTGCACCAGGCCCTCGACGTACAGCTCGTCGAGCTGGACGAAGATGCCGAACGGGGTCACGCCCGAGATCACGCCGGTAAACGATTCACCCAGGCGGTCCTTCATGTAGAAGCACTTGAGCCAGTTCTCGACGTCGCGCGAGGCTTCGTCGGCGCGGCGTTCGTTGGCCGAGCAGTGCACGCCCAGCGCGTCCCAGATCGTCAGGTCCTTCGGATCCTTCTGCTTGCCGTTGGCGCGGTCCTTGGCGGCCTGCTTGCGCGCGGCGTTCGAGATCGTCGTGTTCAGCTTGGACAGGTCGATGTCGGTCGGCTCGTACTTCTTGCCCTTCAGGACGGCCTTGATGGCGCGGTGCGTCAGCAGGTCCGGATAGCGGCGGATCGGGCTGGTGAAGTGGGCGTAGTGCTCGTACGCGAGGCCGAAGTGGCCGACGTTGTCCGGGCTGTAGACGGCCTGCTGCATCGAGCGCAGCAGCATGGTCTGCAGCAGCGTCGCGTCCGGGCGCTCCTTGATCTTCTGCATCAGGTCGGCGTAGTCGCGCGCCTGCGGCGTGGTGCCGCCGCCCAGGTTCAGGCCGGCCAGCTTGAGGAACTGGCGCAGCTGGTTCAGCTTTTCCTCGGTCGGCACCGCGTGGATGCGGAAGGTGCTCGGCTGCTTGTGGCGGATCAGCAGGTCGGCCGCGCACACGTTCGCGGCCAGCATGCATTCCTCGATCAGGCGGTGCGCATCGTTGCGGGTGCGCGGGATGATCTTCTCGATCTTGCCCATCGCATTGCAGACGATATAGGTCTCGGTCGTCTCGAAGTCGATTGCGCCGCGCTGCTGGCGCGCCTTGAGCAAGGCGCGGAACGCCTCGTTCAGGTTCAAGAGGTGCGGCACGATGGCCGGGCGGCGCGCCGCTTCCGGACCCTTCGTGTTGCCGAGGATGGCGGCCACTTCGTTATAGGTCAGGCGCGCGGCCGAGTGCATCACGGCCGGGTAGAACTGGTAGGCCTTCACTTCGCCTTCGGCGCTGACGACCATGTCGCACACGAGGGTCAGGCGGTCGACGGCCGGGTTCAGCGAGCACAGGCCGTTGGACAGCTTCTCCGGCAGCATGGGGATCACGCGGCGCGGGAAGTAGACGGAGGTCGAGCGCTCGATCGCGTCGTCGTCGAGCGGGTCGCCCGGCTTGACGTAGTGGCTGACGTCGGCGATCGCCACCAGCAGGCGGTAGCCCTTGGCGCGGCCGATCTTGACGGGTTCGCAGTAGACGGCGTCGTCGAAGTCGCGCGCGTCCTCGCCATCGATCGTCACGAGCGGCACGTCGCGCAGGTCGACGCGCTCGCCCAGGTCGCTGTCGCGCACCTCATTCGGCAGCTTGTTCGCCTGCTTGACGGCGGCTTGCGAGAAGATGTGCGGCACGCCGAACTTGCGCACGGCGATCTCGATCTCCATGCCGGGGTCGTCCAGTTCGCCCAGCACCTCGACGACCTTGCCGGTCGGCTGGCGGAAGCGCGACGGCTGCTCGATCAGTTCGACGCTGACGACCTGGCCGCTCTTGGCCTTGCCAGGCGAGCCGGCCACCAGGATGTCCTGGCCGATGCGCTTGTCTTCCGGCGCGACGACCCAGACGCCGTTCTCGTTCAGCAGGCGGCCGATGATATGGGTGTTGGCGCGCTCGACCACTTCGACGATCGTGCCCTCGGCGCGGCCGCGGCGGTCGGTGCCGACGACGCGCGCCATCACGCGGTCGCCATGCAGCACCTTCTGCATTTCCTTGTCGTTCAAGAACAGGTCGTCGCCACCCTCTTCCGGGATCACGAAGCCGAAGCCGTCGCGGTGCGCACTGATGCGCCCCGCGATGAAGCTGGAGTGGTCCGTCAGGGCAAACTGGCCGGCGGGATTCGAACGGAGCTGTCCGTCACGCTCCATCGCATTCAAGCGGCGCGCCAGCACGCCTTCCGCTTCCGGGTTGACTTGCAGGGCTCGGGCCACGGCGCCGCTGTCGAGCGGTCCCTGGGCCTGGCGGAATACGCCGAGGATTTCCTCGCGGCTTGGAATGGTATGAGTTGGGTGCTTCAAATCGTTTTCTTGTTCGGTGATCGCGCCGTTACTTAAGGACGCGCAAATAATGTTGGATTGACACAGTGACGGGCGTAGTGTACCGGAGTACCGCGTGATTCGCCTAACTTCGTGGCGTAGCGTGCCCCTTTGACATTTTTCATTCATCCGCTATACTTTCGGTCTCTTCGGATACGGCCCAGCCGAAACGAAGACAGCCGCGATATTCGGTGGCGTACGCTGCGGGGCAAACGAAAGTTGGTCTAGCGCAAAACGACAAAGCCTGATATCGTAGCGGAATTCGACGGCAACGTCGAGCAAATGCAGCAAGAAGCAAGTCCAGCGCCCACGTGGCGGAATTGGTAGACGCGCATGGTTCAGGTCCATGTGCCGCGAGGTGTGGGGGTTCGAGTCCCTCCGTGGGCACCAAAAGCTACCTAGTTGTTCGTTGTACTGTTGTTTGATATGCCCACGTGGCGGAATTGGTAGACGCGCATGGTTCAGGTCCATGTGCCGCGAGGT
>CAUSCY010000124.1:0-3073 GCA_963529995.1 uncultured Massilia sp.
GTGCTGGCCTGGCGCCAGCCCCCGGCCCGGCGCGCCGTCGCCGCCGGCCTGGCCGCGGCCCTCGTCGCCTGGGGAGCGAGCCACCTGTGGTGGACGGCGCGCGAACCGGCCGGCGGGCTGCCGGCACTGACGCTGGAAGCGGCCGACGGCACCCGCGTCGACCTGCGTACGCTGGCGGGCCGGCCCGTCGTGCTGAACCTGTGGGCCACGTGGTGCCCGCCATGCCGGCGCGAGATGCCGCTGCTGGCCAGCGCCCAGCACGACCACCCGGGCGTGCGCTTCGTGTTCGTCAATCAGGGAGAGGACGCGGCGGCCGTCGACGCCTACCTGCGCCGGGCCGGCGTGCAGCTCGACCGCATGCTGCTGGACCGCAGCGGCGCACTGGGGCGGACGACGAAGTCGCCGGGCCTGCCGACCACGCTGTTCTTCGACGCCCGCGGACGCCTCGTCGGCCGCCGCATCGGCGAGCTGTCGGCCGCGACGCTGGCGGCGCACCTGCAGGACGCCGGCGCGCCGACAGTGCGCGAAGTTACAGCTGAATGACCAGGTCCGGCCGGAACGCCTCCTGCTCGCCCTTGCCGGCATAGCCGAGCGGATTCGCGATGACGTGGCAGCTGCGCTTGCGGCCGTCCGTCTCCGTCTCGACGAGGTAATCGTTGGCGCAGTGCAGGTGGCCGTGCATCCACACGTCGGCCAGCGCGAACATGTCGTCCATGGCATTGCAGAAGCCCGCCGTGCCCGGCGTGAGGCCGTAGCGCGGATCGGTGCTCTTCAGGCTGGGCGCATAGTGCGTGACGGCGACCGTGGTGCCGTCGAACGGCGTCGACAAGGCCGCGCGCAGCCAGGACTGGCAGTCGAGCGACATCTCGCGCTGCTGCTCGGCCAGCACCGGCTGCCCGTCCTTGAGCGTGGTGTTCTTGGCGAGGTAGTAATTCGCGGCGCGGAACGCCTTTTCGCGGGCCTTGAGCGCCTTGCCGACGTCGGACTCCCGGCTCGCCAGCGCATCGAAGTCGGCCCACAAGGTCGTACCGACGAAGCGCACGGCGCCGATCGTCACCGTCGCGCGGTCCAGCCATTCGATGCCCAGCCGTTCGCAGCTCGCGCGCAGGCGCGCATACGCGACGTCGTACTCGAGCGAGTCGAATTCGTGGTTGCCCGGGATGTAGAGCACGCGCGCCTGCGGCGCATCGGCGCGCCGCGGCGAAAAGCGCGCCAGGCCGAAGTCCTCGTCCGTGAGGCGCGAATTCGACTGGTAGGAGCCGATGTCGCCGGCCAGCACGACGACGTCGGTGTCGGGTGCGATGAAGGGGACGAAGCCGGAATTGCGTTCGAGGTGAAGATCGGAAAAAAGCTGGATGCGCATGGCGGCCAGTATAGCGTCTTCGCGTCCGGTCCGCGGCGCGTGGGCGTGGGCATGGGCGTGACAAAGCGCGCATTTTCGTGCGTCATGATTTGTTACGCTTCATTCATCCTCCACCCTGCCCGTCCGCCATGACCGCCTTCCCTCGCCTGCGCCCCGCACTGCTGTCGCTGTCGCTGCTGTCCGCCGCCGTCCATGCCGCCCCCGATGTGTCCAATGCGCCCGACTGGACCGCCAGCGCGCGCCAGGACATCCGCTTCGCCATCGACGCCGTCGCCGCACGCCATGCGGGCGTCGTCGGCGGCTTGCCCAGCGTGACGGCGCCGCTGGCGACGGGCAGCGCGGTCGCGCTGGCGCAGGCGGACGGCGTGCGCTCGGAACGGGACTACCTGCGCCTGATGCGGCGCTTCATCGCCGGCTTCGGCGATCCGCACACGAACATCGACCTGCGGCAGCGCACGCGCGGCTGGACCGGCATCGTGCTCGACCTGGTCGACGGCCGCTACCGCGTGATCTGGACGGAGCCGGGCTGGCCCAACGCGCTGCCGCCGGCGGGAGCGATCGCGCAAAGCTGCGACGGCGCCTGGGTCGGCACCTGGCTGAAGGAAGAGGTCGCGCCGTTCCAGAGCGTCAGCGTCGAGTACGCGGGCACCTTCTCGGCGCTGGCCCAGCAGCTCATGTTCGACAATGGCCTCGGCTGGACACCCGGGGCTTGCGTGTTCGACCTGCCGGACGGCAGCCGCCGCCGCTATGCCCTGCCTCTGCAGGCCGCGGCCGACGACGCCGCCGTCGCCCGTTTCGATGCGGTGCGCCAGCGCTATCGCGCGCGGGCGAAACCGGTGGGCATGACGACGCTCGGCAAGGGCCGCTACTGGGTCGGCATGCCGGACTTCAATGGCGCCCGTTCCGGGCCGGACTACGAGCGCCTGTACAAGCAGCTCGCCACCGTCAAGGGTGCCGACTGGATCGTGTTCGACCTGCGCGGCAACGGCGGCGGCGACTCGTCCTGGGGCCGGCGCGCGCTGGGCGTCCTGTATGGCGACGCCTACAGCCTGCAGCTGGCGGAAGCGGGCGGCATGCAGAAGTACCTGGTCGCCGGCGACACCACGGTCGCCACGCTCGAACACTATGCGTCGGCGCCGGAGTTCGCCGCCTCCAGGGATGAATTCGCCGCCGACCTGGTCAAGGTGCGCGAGGCCATGCGCGCCGGCCGCAAGATGGCGCAGGTCAGCGGCGCGCCGCCCGCGTCCGACGCCCCGCCGATGCCGTTCGTCGTCAAGCGCCCGCGCGGTCCGCGGCTGGCCGCCGTCATCGATCGCTTCTGCTTCAGCTCGTGCATGAACTTCGTCCAGCAGTTGCAGGCGACGGGCGATGCCGTGCTGCTGGGCGAAGCGACGATCGGCTATTCCCCGCTGGGCGAGATCGCGCGCGTCGCGCTGCCCAGCGGCCGCGGCGCGCTCTACATCCCGTCGGCGCTGTACGTGACGGCGCAGGCGACGCGCGAGCCCTTCGTGCCCGACTACCCGTACGCGGGCCGCATGAGCGACGACGAGGCGCTCACGGCATGGGTCGGGCGCACGCTGGATGGGCTGAAGGTGCGCTAGTTGTGAAGTTGCAAGAGGTTGTTTCGGTTAGTTGAGAGCCTGGACATCGGCGCCTTGAACCGCCCCGGATTTTGTAGAGGCTCCATTGTTTGAGAGAATGGAGTCATGA
>CAUSCY010000125.1:0-2940 GCA_963529995.1 uncultured Massilia sp.
TTCGAGCCCGCGTCGACCTTGGCGACCGAGTCGCCGATCAATTCCTTGATCTCCTTGGCGGCGGCGGCCGAGCGCTGGGCCAGCGTGCGCACCTCGCCCGCGACCACGGCGAAGCCGCGGCCCTGTTCGCCGGCGCGGGCAGCTTCCACGGCCGCGTTCAAGGCCAGGATATTGGTCTGGAAGGCGATGCCGTCGATGACGGAAATGATGTCGACGATCTTCCTGGACGACGCGTTGATCGAGCCCATGGTCTGGACGACCTGGCCCACGACGGCGCCGCCCTGGACCGCCACTTCCGATGCGCTGATCGCGAGCTGGTTGGCCTGGCGCGCGTTGTCCGCATTCTGGCGCACGGTATCGGTCAGGTGCGACATCGATGCCGCCGTCTCTTCGATGGCGGCTGCCTGCTGTTCCGTGCGGCTCGACAGGTCGAGGTTGCCGCTGGCGATCTCGCCGGCCGCGCCATGGATGGCGTCGGTGCCGCCGCGCACTTCGGTGACGATGCGCACGAGGCTGTCGTTCATGTGGCCCAGCGCGCGCAGCAGCGCGCCGGTCTCGTCGTGCGCCTTGCCGGCGTCGATGTGGCGGGTGAGGTCCCCGGACGCGACGGTCTCGGCCAGGCTGACGGCTTCGCGGATCGGCTTCACGATACCGCGCGTGAGCAGGATCGCGCTGATGGCGCCGAGCGCGACGACACAGGCGGTCATGGCCATGATGAGGGTGCGGCTGAACGCCACGTCGCCCTTGAGCATCTCGGCGTCGGCCGCGATGTGGGCTTGCTGCATGGCGACCAGCTGCTGCACGGCTTCCTGGTAGGCCTTGGCGGTCGGCGTGAATTTCTCGTCGAGGATCTTGTTCGCCTGTTCGACGTCCCCGTCGGCCTTGGCCTTGGTGACGGCGTCGCGCGCGCTCGAATACGCTTTGCGCAGTTCCGCGATGCGGTCCCACAGCACTTTTTCCTCGCCGGCCGCGATCAGGGGTTCGATTTGCTTGACCAGGTCGGCCGAGCGCTTGCCGGTGGCGGCGGAATCTTCCTTGAAATAGGCGTTCAGCGACGGATCGCTGCTCTTGGCAATGGCGGCAGTGCGGCGCACGGCGCCGAAGATCTGCATATACCACTCGGTGATCAGGCGTTCCTTGGCCAGCGGCTCGGCGAGCACGGAGCTGGTATGGTCGGATGCCTGTTGCAGGCGCGACATGGCGAAGCCGGCGATCACGACGGCCATCGCCAGCGTCAGTGCGAAACCCAGCGCCAGGCGCTTGCCGATATTGAAGCTGCTGAAGATACCCATCACTGCCCTTATAAAATAAATTCCTGACGGAAATATCTCCAGTTTAGTAGTTTTTGTTTCCGCGTAATGAATCAGCGCTACAAATACATGCATCCATAGTGCACTTTTCCAACACTTGGGTGCAGATGCGCCTGGATGGGGCATTTTTCCTTGTGTTTTTGCTAGCGGGATACCTTGCGCCGGGGCTGGACGCCTTGCGGTAAACATGGCGATACAGGCTTGGTGTCGGACTATTGCATAATTGCAATGAGGAAGTATTTGCAGGTTTAAGGTATAATTTCAATTTCCCGCGCGTGCCGTTCGGCACCATCAGCACAATGACCAAATTCGTATTCGTCACTGGCGGCGTCGTGTCTTCCCTGGGCAAGGGAATCGCGGCCGCTTCCCTCGCCGCGATCCTCGAATCGCGCGGCCTCAAAGTCACCATGCTCAAGCTCGACCCGTACATCAACGTGGACCCGGGCACCATGAGCCCGACCCAGCACGGCGAAGTGTTCGTCACCGACGACGGCGCCGAGACCGACCTGGACCTGGGCCACTACGAGCGCTTCATCAGCACCCGCATGAAGAAGGTGAACAACTTCACCACGGGCCAGATCTATGAATCGGTGATCCGCAAGGAGCGCCGTGGCGAGTACCTCGGCAAGACCGTGCAGGTGATCCCGCACATCACCAACGAGATCCAGGACTACATCCGCCGCGGCGCCGAAGGCGTGGACGTGGCGCTGGTCGAGATCGGCGGCACCGTCGGCGACATCGAGTCGCTGCCGTTCCTGGAAGCGGCGCGCCAGCTGTCGCTGCGTTCGGGCCGCAAGGGCGCCGCCTTCGTGCACCTGACCCTGGTGCCGTACATCTCGTCGGCCGGCGAACTGAAGACCAAGCCGACCCAGCACTCGGTGCAGAAGCTGCGCGAGATCGGCATTTCGCCGAACGCGCTGCTGTGCCGCGCCGACCGCCGCATTCCGGACGACGAACGCGCCAAGATCTCGCTGTTCGCCAACGTCGAAGAGCAGGCCGTCATTTCCGTGTGGGATGTGGACACCATCTACAAGGTGCCGCAGGTGCTGTGCGACCAGGGCCTGGACGACATCATCCTGGAAGCCCTCGACATCCAGGCCCCGCCGGCCGACCTGTCGATGTGGACCAAGCTGATCCACACCCTGGAAAACCCGAAGCACGAAGTGACCATCGGCATGGTCGGCAAGTACGTCGACCTGATCGAATCGTACAAGTCGCTGACCGAGGCGCTGCGCCACGCCGGCATCCACACGGAAAGCCGCGTCAACATCGAGTACATCGACTCGGAAGAGATCGAATCGACCGGCTGCGCCAACCTGTCCAAGTACGACGCCATCCTGGTGCCGGGCGGCTTCGGCAAGCGCGGCGTGGAAGGCAAGATCATGGCCGCCCGCCACGCCCGCGAAAACAAGATCCCCTACCTGGGCATCTGCCTGGGCATGCAGGTCGCGCTGATCGAATACGCGCGCCACATGGCCGGCCTGCCGAACGCCAACTCCACCGAGTTCGATCCGGAAACCGACCAGCCGGTCGTCGCCCTGATCAATGAATGGCAGAACCACGACGGCAAGGTCGAGAAGCGCGACGTCAATTCCGACCTGGGCGGCACCATGCGCCTGGGCGCGCAGAC
>CAUSCY010000126.1:0-2900 GCA_963529995.1 uncultured Massilia sp.
GCGGCAGGGGGCGTGGCCGGTGCGCCGTCGCCCGGCGCCGTCGGTGCCGGCGCGGCGCTGGCGGCCGCCTCGGCCTGCTCGCGCGTCAGCAGCGTCAGCTTGGCGGTATTGAACTGGCGCTTCAGGCGCGCCGGTTCGTGGTCGGCGCCGCGCGACGCGCCGAGGAAGCCCTGGGCATAGGCGAACAGGATCACGTTCAAGGCTAGCAGGGACCAGAAGGCGAGTCGCAGCACGGGAATTCCTCCTCAGTCCAGGTGCGGGGCGGCGGCATGCAGGCCGACCAGCACGATGTTTTCCAGCATCCAGTGTGCCACCGTCAGCAGCGGCGCGATACCCGGGGCGGCGCCGCCGGAAACGATGCACAGCTCGGCCGGCAACTGGGCGCAGGCGCGTTCGATCGCGCCGGCCTGCGCGGCCAGGCAGCCGGACAGGATGGCGTCGCTCGTGTGGTCGGCGAAGGTCGGCGGGGTGGCGCCCGGAACCACTTGCGGCAGTTGCGCGGTGCCGCGCGCGAGCGATCCGAGCATCAGGCCCAGGCCGGGCAGGATCATCCCGCCCAGGAATTCGCCGCCGGCGCTGACGGCATCGACCGTGGTCGCCGTGCCGCAGGTGGCGACGACGAGGGCCTTGCCCGGTGCCAGCGTGCGCGCGCCGAGGGCGGCGGCAAAGCGGTCGCTGCCGAGCTGCGCGGGATCGCGGTAGCGGTTGACGAGGCCCGCCAGCTCGGCGCGCGCCGTGAACCACGTCGGCGCCACCGGCAGCACGGCCTGCAGCTGTGCGGCCATGGCGGCGCCGGCGACGTTCGACACGATCGCACGGGTCACCCCATGTCCCGCCCAGGCGGGCACCAGGCGCTCCAGTTCCGCGTGCGGCACGGCGCCGTGCGCGAGCCAGTCGCCCGGCGCCGCATCGACGGCCGCGAGCGCCCATTTGATGCGGGTATTGCCGGCGTCGACGAGCAGCAGCATCGCAGTGTCCTCAGATTTTGGGGCGCAGCGAGACGTCGCCGGCGACGATGGCGACGCGTCCCGCGGCCGTGTCCAGCAGCAGGCGGCCGGCATCGTCGACACCGGCGGCCAGGCCTTCGTGCAGCACCTCGCCGCGGTCGAGGATGACCACCGGTTCGCCCTGGTAGGCGTGCAGCAGGTTCCAGCGCGCGCTGAACGCGGCGAAGCCCTGCTGCGCGAATGCATCCAGCGCGCCGGCCAGGCCGTCCAGCAGGGCGGCCATCAGCGCGTCGCGGTCCATGCGTGCCAGCCACGGCATCGAGGCGACTGCGCGCCCGATCTGTGCTTCGAGTTCGTCCGGCAGCGCCAGGTTCAATCCGATGCCGATCACGGCCCAGGTCGAACCGTCCGGCATGCCTTGCGTCTCGACCAGGATGCCGGCCAGCTTGTCGCCGTCCTTGAGGATGTCGTTCGGCCATTTCAGTTTGACCGGCTGGCCCAGGCGGCCCAGCGTCTCGGCCAGCGCCGTGCCGATCGCGAGCGGCAGGCCGGTCAGGCGCTGCAGGCCGCCTTCCAGGCGCCAGGCCAGCGAAAAGGTGAGGGAGTGGCCCGGCGCCGACAGCCAGCTGCGGCCGGCCCGGCCGCGGCCGGCGGTCTGGTGTTCGGCGATCAGCAGCAGCGGCGCCGCCAGCGCCGGCGCGCGCGCCAGCAGGTCGGCGTTGGTCGAGCCGGTCTCGCGGACCACCTCGACGGCGACGCCGCTCGTCGAGCGCGCCATGATGCCGCTTGCGCTCATTGCCGCGCTTTTTGCCGAATCCACTGCCGCAGTCACTGTTTGTCCTTCTCCGCCTTCGCCTTGGCGACCAGCGCATCCATCACCTGCAGCGACAGTTGCTGCTGCTGGGTCTCGGACAGGCCCGGGCCCGCACCCTTGCCGGCCTGCGATGGCGAGGTCACGTAGTGGCCGTCGATCACGATCATCGGCCAGTACTGCACGTCGTAGGATTCCATCATGGCCGACGCGCGGCGCAGGCGCGCCCCGATGCCGAAGGAATTGTAGGTGGCGACGAACCTGGCGCGGTCGATGCCGTTCTTCGCGGCCCAGTCGAACACCTGCTCGTCGCTGGAGAAGCGGATGCGCTGCACGTGCATCGCCTCGAAGGCCTTGGCCTGGTACTGCTCCGTCAGGCCCATCGCCTCGAGCGTGTAGAACAGGCGCTGCTGCGGCACCGCGGAAGGGCCGGCCGATACGTGCACGCGCTTGAACACGATATTGTCGCCCTGTTTCCTGACCCACTCCGTCAGCATCGGGTCGAAGGCGTAGCAATGCGGGCAGTAATACGCGAAGAACTCGATGACCTCGACCTTCTTGCCCGTGTCGGTGGGCTGGGCGTTGGCCAGGGTCACGTAATCCTTGCCGGCTTGCGGTTCGGCCGCGCCGGCGGGGAGGACGGCGGCGACGGCCAGGCCGGCGAGGGCGGTGCAGAACAGACGGCGCAATGCGCGCATGGCTTCTCCTTGATGATGTGCGGACGGTGTCGGGTCAGCGCTGGTTGCGCACGATGGCGACATCGACGCCGCTGTCGAGCAGCTTGGCGCGCGCCTTGTTCATCGCTTCGACCTGGTTGTACGGACCGAGGCGCACGCGGTGCAGCACGTTGTCGCCGCTAGTGCGGTCGCTGATCGAGGCCTCGAAACCGAGCAGGGCCAGCTTGGCGCGGGTCGCCTCGGCGTCCGAGATTTCGCGGAACGCGCCGGCTTGCAGGTAATAGATGTAGTCGCCCGTGGCGGCGGCCGGCGCAGGCGCGGCTGCCGTGGCGGTGGCCGGTGCGGGCGGCGCCGACGGCGCGCGCGGGGCCGCGGTACGGGCGGCCGCGGGAGCGGCGGGCTTCTCGGACGGTGCCTTGAGGCCGGCGAGCCTCTGGCCCAGCGGGTGGGACTCCGCCGGTTTCG